>CALUOH010000016.1 GCA_944322025.1 uncultured Bacteroidales bacterium
GTACTCGCGCACTACCGCCAGTTTAAAGGAGATGCTGTAGTGTTTCTCTGCACGCTTAACGTACTTGTTCCCTGTATGTTCCATTGTCTTGCTTTTTTAGTTGTAACGCTATTTTAGGACTAGACAAATACTGAAATGGAGGACGGCTCTCTCGACCGCTCCCTCACATACGACCACAATGAGGCGCAGGCAATACCGTACAAGACCGTAGACCCGGTGCTTACCGGAGGCTTGACCAACATACTGAACTACCGCTGGTTCGACCTCTCGTTCACATTCACATTCTCACTCGGCGGATGGTCTTTTGACAAGACAGGCACATACATCGAAAACGGCACGAACAACATATACAGTTCAAAATACAACCTGCCTGTCTATGCCACTGACGCATGGCAGCAGCCGGGTGACATCACCGATGTGCCGCGCTTTGTCTATGGCGATGCTGGCGGCCCGCAAAACTCGTCTCGCTATGTGCATAGCACTGACCATCTGCGCCTGAAGAACCTCACGTTCGGATACACATTCCCGCGCAAGCTCACCCGCAAGGCACTGATTGAGAAAGCTCGGCTCTATTTCTCTGGCAGCAACCTGCTCACATGGGCGGCGTGGAAACAATACGACCCCGAAGTGCCGATAGGTGGCGAAGTATTCTGCGAGACCCCGATAATGAGAACATTCAGCTTCGGACTGCAAGTGACATTCTAACCGAAACAAAACAGTTTATATACAGGAGGACAACACGATGAAGAAAACTATTGTCAGACATTTATATGCGGTTGGGGTGGCTGCCTTGGCTCTTGTGCTAACCTCATGTGAGGATTGGCTGAACTTGCAGCCCTCCACTTCCACTGACACTGATAACGCTTTGAAGACTGTATCGGATGTCGAAAATGCAATGAACGGCATCTACCGCCTCGCCTCGGCGCACAGCTATTATGGTGACAACTACTTCTACTATGGCGATTGCCGTGCCGAGGATGTGCAGGCACGTGTAGAGAAGGGTGCTGGGCGGCGCGTCTCGCCGTACTATGAGTATAACGCCTTGGCGGACGATGCTTTCAATATCCGGCTGCCGTGGGAACAGGTATATAAGGTCATACGCCAGACAAACAACATCATACAGAAGGTCAATGAGGGCACTGTTGAAGTCAGCTCTGACGATGAGGCCGCTCTCCTCGATGAGTTGGCTGCCGAGGCGCTCGCCATGCGTGCTATGGCGCACTATGACCTTGTGCGCCTCTATGCCATGCCCTACATGACGGACAGCATGGCTCTTGGCGTACCCATCGAACTCCAGCCGGAACTGCCTACCCACCGCCCAGCGCGTGACACTGTCTATGAGGTCTATACTCAGGTAATCAAGGATTTGAACGATGCAGTCAATGGAGGTCTGAGCCGCTCTAAAAAGGATGGGTGCTTCAACTATTGGAGCGCGAAAGCGTTGCTGTCGCGTGTCTATCTCAACAAGGGCGACTGGCGTAATGCCTACAAGGCTGCGGTTGATGTCATAGAGAACAACGGCGGCATCTATCGCCTCTACACCCACGATGAATACCCCACCGTATGGGGGCAGGACTTCACTACCGAATCGCTCTTCGAGTTCTATTTCACGCAGACTGAGCCTGCCGGCGGTAGTGGCGGTGAGGGTGCGCCTATGGTCTATGCAGACAATGTGCTCGACTGGAATAACCTAATCCTCACTCAGGCTTTCCTTGACCTGTTGGACGAAGACCCCGACGATGTGCGTCACCAGCTCACCAAGCTGCCGCAGAGACCGGAAGCCAATGACCTGCCTTTCTTGACGGATGCGAATGGTAATCAAATATCGATTTCAGACAGGAGAATATACCTTGGCAAGTTCCCCGGAAAGGACGGCTCTGGTAATACTCCGCAGGACAACGACCTCATTATTCTGCGCCTCTCCGAAGTATATCTCAATGCAGCCGAGGCAGGCTTCCATCTCGGTGGTGCTGAGGCTGAACAGGGACGCGCATATCTCAACGAGATAGTCTCTCGTGCCAACCCTGAAAAGAGCGTATCCTCCGCCGATTTCACTCTGGAACGCATACTCAAGGAGCGTCGTAAGGAACTTGTCGGCGAGGGTCTTGTCTTCTACGACTATCTGCGTAACCAGAAAACGATAAGCCGCGAGGGCGGATGGCATCTCATATCCCTTGACGGCAGCAGTGCGCGCACCATAGCTCCGAACGACCTGCGTATCGCACTCCCGATTCCTCAGTCGGAGATAGACGCAAACCCGAATATAAAACAGAACCCCCGCTGAACTGATTGTACTGGCTTCAGGCGGAATGGTATCATACATACGGGAGCTTTACACTTCAAGTAAAGTTCCCGTATTGTTTTTATGACCGTACCGTTGGTGAAAAATAACAGAACTGTCCGCCGCACTGACGTATAGTATTTTTTTGTACTTTTGTATGGAACTAAACCATGCAAAAGAAAATGACAGGACCCGATACATCAGCACAGTTTGACACCGCCGTGGCCGAGTGCCGTGACATATTCGTCAAGAAGCTCGAAGACTACGGTGCCGCGTGGCGCATCATGCGCCCGAGTTCAGTGACCGACCAGATATTCATCAAGGCAAAACGCATAAGGAGCATTGAAACAAAGGGCGTTGCGCTTGTCGATGAGGGCGTGCACCCCGAATTGATAGGCATAATCAACTATGCCGTCATCGGACTGATACAGCTCGAACTCGGTTGCGCTGACACTGACGATATGGATAAGAAACGTGCCGTAGAGATGTACGACCGCTACATAGCCGAGGCAAAGAGGCTCATGATGGCCAAGAACCACGACTATGACGAAGCGTGGAGAAAGATGCGCCCCCAGTCCTACACCGACCTCATACTCATGAAGATATGCCGCACTAAACAGATTGAGGACCATTGCGGACATACTCTTGTCTCCGAAGGCATCGACGCAAACTATTTCGACATGATAAACTACTCGGTTTTCGGCCTGATAAAGCTCTCCGAAAGCCATAATTCATAAACCTATAATCAGTAAAAACCATGAACAGTACATCTGACAGACATCTGCCTGCTTGGCAGACGGCAGTTTTCTACATCTGCAGTGTCCTTTTCGGGCTGACTTTCATTTTCTCCGGCTTCGTAAAGGCCATCGACCCCCTCGGCACAGTCTACAAGATACAGGATTATCTTGTCGCCATGCACCTCGAAGTCCTCAGCCCGCTGGCACATGTCGCCGCATTCGCCCTCTTCTCCTTGGAGTTCCTGACCGGCATGCTCATCCTGCTCAACATCCGTTTCCGCGAAGGCCTTATCCTCGGCACGGCATTCATGGCCGTCATGACACCACTGACGCTATGGATTGCCTTGGAAAACCCCGTGACCGACTGCGGCTGCTTCGGCGACGCCCTTGTAATATCCAACACGGCCACATTCTGGAAAAACATAGTGCTCTGCCTGATGGTTGTCTGCATGTGGCTCTTCCGCCGCGCCTGTCGTTCTTGGGTCTCCCCGCTCCCCTCGTGGCTGCTCTTCATCGCATTCCTCCTCATACCCGTAAGCGTCGGCTGTTGCAGCCTCCACTCCCTGCCCTTCAAGGACTTCCGCCCTTACCACATCGGCGCGAGCATCGAGGAGGGCATGTTGATGCCCGAAGGGGCCGAGCCTGACCAGTACGAGACCACATTCCTCTACTCCAAGGATGGCGAAGTGCGCGAGTTCTCTCTGGCCGATGCACCCTACAACGACTCCACTTGGACATTCGTCGAGCAGCACACCGAGCTGATAAAGAAAGGCTACACCCCTCCCATACATGACTTCTCAATCATAACAATGGACGGCGACGACGTGACATACGACGTACTCGACAGCCCCGGACGCACATACCTTGCCGTCATGTACGACCTCTCCACCACCGACCGCTCCCATGCCGACGAACTTGAAAGCCTCTACTCACTGGCAAAGGCCGAAGGCGCAGCATTCTACGCCCTCACAGCATCCGTCGACCTCGTCGACAGCTACGTTGCCGAGACCGGAGTGACATTCCCATTCGCCATGACAGATCCCATACAGCTCAAAACCATGGTGCGTGCCAACCCCGGTGTACTCGTCATCGAAAACGGCATCATCATCGACAAATGGAACGTCAACCAGCAGAAAAAACATCTCGAACGGCTCTTGAAAGACCGTTGACACCATTGTATAATTTCTTGAAAACTGACAGATATGAGAAAAAACATTGTCGCAGGCAACTGGAAAATGAACAAGACCCTGCAAGAAGGTGTGGCTCTCGCCACAGAATTGAAATCGGCAGTCAAAAACCCCAAATGCGATGTGATAATAGGCACGCCCTTCATCCATCTCGCCACCGTGGCTGAACTGCTGAAAGACACCCCCATCGCCGTAGCCGCCGAAAACTGCGCCGACCACGCCTCCGGCGCATACACCGGCGAAGTCTCCGCCGCGATGGTCAAATCCACCGGCGCGCAATACGTCATAATCGGCCACTCCGAACGCCGCGCATACTACGGCGAGACATACGCCATGCTCAAAGAGAAAGTACAGCTCGCCCTCGCCAACTCCCTCCGCCCCATATTCTGCGTAGGCGAAGTCAAGGAAGAGCGCGAGGCAGGCCGTCAGAACGACGTAGTCAAGGCGCAGCTTGAAGGTTCGCTCTTCTCCCTCTCCGCCGATGACTTCGGCCGCATCGTCATCGCCTACGAGCCCGTCTGGGCCATCGGCACAGGCCTCACCGCCACACCCGAACAGGCACAGGAGATGCACGCCTACATCCGCAGCCTCATCGCCGCCCGCTACGGCGCACAGGTAGCCGCCGACTGCACCATACTCTACGGCGGCAGCTGCAACGCGAAAAACGCCGCATCCCTCTTCGCCAACCCCGACATCGACGGCGGCCTCATCGGCGGCGCGTCACTCAAAGCCGAGGACTTCTGCGCCATAATCGACGCCTTCTGACCCCCTCCCCGACACATCATTCTTAGGGCGGCTTACCCATCACGGGCAGCCGCCCTTCCTCTTTCCCGTTCCTTTCCCTTCGCCGCCCGCTCTCCCGCCAAACGCCCCTCCTCCCGTACTCTGCTGCCACTTTCCCTCTCCGCCCCTCATTCCCTTTCCTCCCTCATCATCATTACTTTCCCCTAACAAACATCCCTCCTCCCGCATTCCGTTGCCACTTTCCTCCTCTCTCTCCCTCATGTCCCTTCCTCCCCCATCCTCATCCCTTATCCCCCCTTAATCACCCCACCATCCTCCTCTCTATTTCTAAGCGCAAATGAAAGTTAAAAAGTCGTACTCTCAAGCCAGCCCTCAGCCAGCCCCTCCGAAGCCCCTACGGCCATCCCCCCTCCGTCTACATTCACCATTGCAATCAAAAACCAAACATCCGCCGCGTCTCACCCTCACTGCAGCCTCATTTTAACCAAACAGCACAATCGTTTTCTTTTTTTTGACAAATCCGCTTGCTCTTTACCGTCATTATGCCTATCTTTTAGCAATCAAAAAATTGCATAAGCTAATGAGACTCAGTTTCTGATGTTTACTTAAAAAGCCGTAGTCAAACGCATCCGGCATCATCTCACGCTGAAAAGCAAAACGGAAAAGCTTACAGGAAATCGCTACTTAAAAAAGGCTGGTTGGAATATTTGAAGAAAGAACATCGGACATTAAGCCCTTTAACAATACTGAAAAAATACGGCTCATAACCGCCGTCAAAAGTTAAACGAACAGGCTTTTTAACTAAGCAACGGCCATCACATAGGAAGGTTAAAAGTACAACATAAAAAACGACGCGTATGACAACCATAATCAAATCAATGGCACAAATGTTCATAAGTACACTTTTTATGGCTTTCGCAGTGTGCGCCTCCGCACAGCAGCAGACATACAGTTGTGACTTTGAAAATACCGCCGAAAACTATCTATGGACACTCAATTCTGGAGTATTCGGACAAGACTGTGTCAACAAGTGGTACATAGGTACAGCCGCGAGTAACGGCGGACAAAATGGCCTCTATATCTCAAACGATGGCGGGCAAACTGCAAGCTACGTTGGTAGCTCTCTCGTAGTTATCGCCTATCGCACACTGACACTCCCGTCCGGCACATACGAACTGGCGTTCGACTGGCAGGCCGGAGCGAGCCGAACCAACGCCTTCTACGTCTGCTGGATTCCGGACACGGTGACGGGCATCAACTCGAACATAAACGGCTTCCTGCCGGAATGGGTGGAGCGGTATGCAGTGCCGTTCACAGACTCACTCATGCTGACATCAGCGAACTGGAACACATCGGCCGACACCATAATTTCCGACGGAACGCCGCACAAGCTGGCATTCGTATGGAACAACAAGGTGGAAGAGCCCGCGATACCGGGAGCGTGCATAGACAACATCGACATACTGCCCGTGAACGACTGCGAGAAGCCACACGACATAATAATAACCTCGGTGGGGGAGAAGATTACCATATCGTGGCAAGGGAACGCCGACTCATACGACCTACGATTCAAAGCTTCGTCGGACAATATCTGGCACGAACAATACGGACTGACCTCCACACAGTATGAGTCAAACGACATCAGCGAGGGAATGGTAGACGTATATGTACGCTCGCACTGCGGCGAAGAATACAGCACGTGGGTGTCATACAGCCAATTCGTCTTCTTCAAGGGGACGCGGTGCGTGGACTACTTAGACCTGACCAGGGAGAACTGCTTCTACGGCACATACGACAAGCCGCAGTCGATGAGAGGCGTGGTCAACTACGGCCCTTACAGCATACAGAGCCGCCACACAATACATTATGACCCGATAGAGCGCGACCCGCGCACCGACAACAAGCTGAAGACAGTGCCGGACGGGGAGATAGCCTCTGTCAGATTAGGCAACTGGGAAATAAACGGAGAGGGGGAGAGCGTGCAATTCCAATATACTGTCGATGCCTCGACATCGGCCATACTGCTGCTCAAATACGCGGTAGTACTCGAGAACCCGGGACACGACAAAGACGAACAGCCACGATTTACACTCAGCATACTCAAGAACGGACAGCCGCTCGACAACTACGGCTGCGGCGAGGCAGATTTCTCGGCCGGATACACAGATGAGAAATGGAACACGGCACAGGAGGGCAAAGTGGAGTGGAAAGACTGGACCACAGTGGGCATCAACCTCGCACAGTACGACGGGGAGACCCTGACCATACGACTGACGACATACGACTGCACACTCGGAGGACACTACGGCTACGCTTACTTCGCACTCGGATGCTCTGACGGCAAGATGCAAGGGCTCAGCTGCGGCGACACGCCGACCAACGCGTTCAAAGGGCCTGACGGATTCAAATATGTGTGGTATCTGCCGGACACTCCGCTCGACACCATCAGCACAGAACAGGTGCTGCCAGTGCTGCCGAACGACACGATGACCTACTACTGCAACGTCATACAGCCGACAAACGACAGCTGCTGGTACACAATCTCGGCGACAGCCATTCCGCGCTGGCCTGTGGCGGAGGCATCTTACGAACTCGGCACACGCGACTGCAAGAACATAGTGCAGTTCACAAACGAGAGCTATGTGAAGCTCGTCAACCCAATCACCAACGACACATCGGTGATGGACCAACCGTGCGAGACTGCACACTGGGACTTCGGCGACGGCACGACATCGGACGTAATCAGCCCGATGCACGAATTTCCGGGAGAAGGGGGTAAATATAACGTCACGCTCACGGCTGGATTGGCCAACGGGCTATGCCTCTCGACATATACATTCACAGTGGACCTGCCGGAGGTGAAAGAGAGCACGGACACGATAGAGGGGTTCGTCTGCAAAGGCAACCCATACGAATTTCACGGGGTAAACAGGTACAGCACAGGGTTCTACAACGATACGACCATCGACAGCATAAACGGCTGCCGCGTCATCGAAGTGCTAGACCTGACCGTCATAGACAAGACCGACACCGTGATATACGACACTGTATGCTCAGCCGACCTGCCGTACATATTCAACGGAGAGGAGTGCAACGAAAGCGGGACGTACACGGCAAACCTCGAGAACATACACCAGTGCGACTCGACAGTCACACTGGAGCTGTATGTCAATGAGTCGCTGATACTCGACATAGCAGGCAGCACACAGGCGTGCGCCGACGACGGCGAAGTGCGCATACCGTTCGATGTACTTTCAGGTACAGTGACCTCATACAACCTGAACTGCGGGCAAGACAGCGCACTGAATGTCCGGGACGGAGTGCCGGAGGAGGGGACAGTCGTCATCCGCCTGCCTGAGAGCATACGCCCAGGCCTGTACCGCACCACAGTGGATTTTGCGAATATGGAATGCGGCAACTATACGCACGCGGTAGATATAGAGCTACGCTATGCGGACAGCATCATCGCACAGCGGTGGGGCGATGTCTTAGGAGTGCGCAACGCGGAATGGAACGGAGGGTATGAGTTCACCGCCTACCAGTGGTACGAAAACGGGCAACCTCTCGAGGGAGAGACATCAGCACTGCTCTACCGTCCGGACGGGCTGACCGTAGGAGCGGAATACTGCGTGGAGCTGACACGCGCCGACGACGGGATGAAAGCCCTCACCTGCGCAAAGGAGGCACAGGACTTCTCATCGGTAGAGGTGACACCGACAGTGACATTCTCGGGCGGCACAGTCGGAGTGAAAAGCGGCGCGGCTGGAAAAGCACGGCTGTGGAGCGCAGCAGGGACACTTGCGGGCAGTTACCCGCTGAACAACGGAGAGACAGACATCACGGTCAATGCGGCCGCCGGGGTCTATATCCTTGAAATCAGTTTAGAGGACGGCACATCAGTCACGGAGAAAATAATAGTAAAACAGAACTGAATATGAAGACCATAAAAGATATATGCACAGCACTGCTGCTCCTGACGACAGTCACGGCGTGGGGGCAGAACAGACACATCACACCGCCTTACTACTGCGGCTTCGAGGACGCGACGGAGAACGCGCTCTGGGAGCTGAACATAGGCAGCGGCACGCAATGCAACGACCTGTGGTACATAGGCACTGCCGCATTCAACGAAGGCTCGCATTCGCTCTACATCTCCGATAACGGGGGACTCGACGCGCAATATGGGGCAAAGCCGAATGTCACCGTAGTGAAGCGCACATTCACCATACCCGACGGCGGCTACGAAGTATCGTTCGACTGGCGCAACCTCGCACAGAACAACAGCGGCCTGTATGTCTGCATCTACCAACAAGGCTCGATAACAACAGATTCCGACCCTAACACATCGGCCATCCCGCAATGGGTGCAGCGGACATGGCGACCCGTATCAATGTCGGACGGAAGCTCGACTACCTGCATGAGCGGCACAAGCGAGTGGATGAACTCGTCATTCACATTCAATGTGGCAGGAAACCGCACCATGGAGATTGCTTTCGTATGGGTCAACTCGAACAGAGACACGACAGTGCTCAACCCCGTATCGGCCTGCATAGACAACATACAAATCACATCAACCAACTGCCGCAAGCCGTGGGACATGACCGTCGATGCGACGTGCGACACAGTGTGGCTCTCGTGGCAGGGCGTATCGGAACAGTACACGCTCGAATACAAGCCTAACGGCGAAGCCACCTGGCGTACCATAGACAACATAAAAGGGCGCAGCTATATGCTCACGGGAATAGGCGAGGGCGTATATGACTTCCGCGTGCGCGGAATGTGTACAAACCCGACAAGCGGGGAAACCACATACAGCGCATACGCCACAAAAAGCGCGCAATTAGTCTTCTGTCCGGACAACCACTGCATCAACTACGTAGACCTGACAGCCCCGGGCATCACGTGCTATACGGGCATCGCGGGCAACCCGGCATCGTTCGTGCAAAACCTCGTGAACTACGGTCCTAACGAGCCTCTCAGCCGTCACACGGTGAACTGGAACAGAAACCAGTACGACCCGCGCACAGGGAGCAGGCTCAAGACAGTGCCGGACAGCGAATACGCCTCAATCCGCCTCGGCAACTGGCGGCTCGGAGGAGAGGCCGAACGGATAGACTTCAGCTTTACGGTGGACGCACAGTCGGCAGCAATACTGCTGATGAAATATGCCATAGTGTTCGAAGACCCGGACGGACACCCCGAAACGGACAAACCCTATTTCACATTGACCATACTCGACGAGAACGGCATACAGATAGACCCCTCATGCGGTTTCATACAGTTCTACGCGGACAGGACACGTCCCGGATGGTACACGGCGGGCAGCGGCTCAGGCAGCGTGGTGATGTGGAAAGACTGGACCACGATAGGCATTAACCTCGCGCCATACGACGGACAGACACTGACCATACGGCTCGAGACGGGCGACTGCACATGGCAGGGACACTACGGCTATGCCTACTTCACGCTCAGCTGCACATCGGGCAAGATACAGAACGTGAGCTGCGGCGCATCGCCCACGATGGACATAGAAGCACCGGAAGGATTCGACTACGAATGGTACTCATCAATGAGTCCGGACACCCCGCTCGGCACAGAACAGGTGTACACCGTCGATGCCTCGGACACCACGACATACTACTGCAAGTGTATGCTCAAGGAGAACCACGAATGCTATTTCACGCTCTCCACAGTAGTATCGCCACGCGAGGCATACGCGGAATATGCATACGAATGGCAACCGTCGAACTGCCAGAACATCGTGCGCTTCCGTAATCTCAGCCATGTCACATCGCTCGACGAGAACGACAGCATAGTACACACCGATGAACCGTGCGAGACCACGACCTGGTATTTCGGAGAGAACGACAGGCGTGTGGAGAACGACCCGGTCTACATTTTCCCGCCGGAGGGCGGCACGCTCAACTTCTCCATGAAGGCGGAGATATCGAACGGCGAATGCTCGGACAGCATCAGCGGGACAGTCACCGTGCCGTCAATCATCAGCACATCGGACACCATAGTGGAGACCATCTGTAACGGCGACTTCCGCCAGTTCGCCGGGACGACATATTTCCGCAGTGACACGGTGACGGACTCGGCTCTCAATGTTGCGGGCTGCGACAGCGTCACCACACTCTTCCTCACCGTGCTGCCGAAGATTGAGGATACACCGCTGACGGACACCATCTGCTTCGGCGACACGCTGTGGGTGGGGCAACACGCCTTCACAGAGGCACAGACGGACAGAGCGGTACGGCTGTACACCGAGAACGGCTGCGACAGCGTTGTGGTGCTGAACCTCACGGTGCTGGACGAAGTGACGTTCGACGTGACGACCACGCCAGAGAGAGAAGAGCCGCTGAGCGGCACAATCAGCATAGAAAACGCGCCGGAGGGCTACACATACTCCATCGACGGGGAGATGGGCGGAAAGCTGACGGGGCTAGCAGGCGGCACATACAAGATAGTGGTGTACAACTCATACGGCTGCGCAAGCGACACAGTGGAAGCATTTGTGGACAGGGAGTGCCTCGAAATCGGGATGGACAGCGCGGCATACGTAACGGCGTGCGCCGATGACAGCGTGGCGGCAGTGCCGTTCTCCCTCGGACAGGGATTCCTGTCGGACTATGTGGTCAGATACGGGCAGAAGGCCATCAGCGCGGGCTTTGCCAACGACAGCACGCAGATAGAGGCGGAGACATACGTGAACCTCCATCTGCCCGACTCGTGCCGCCCGGACATATACGACGCGGTCATTGTCTTCAAGGACGTTATCTGCGAAGACCTCGCGTTCCCGGTCACAATAGAGGTGGACTACGCACGGAGCATAGTCGTGCAGAAGTGGAACAACGTGCTGGCGGTGAAGAACAGCGCGTACAACGGAGGATATGACTTCGCGGCATTCCAGTGGTACAGGAACGGCACACCGCTACCGGGCGAGACCGGCTCGTACCTGTACTTGGGCGAGGGGGTGACGTTCGACACAACGGACACGTACCATGCGGTGCTGACAAGGAGGGACGACGGAGTGACGATGCCGACCTGCCCGGCGGAAATAACCGTACATGAGGATGTGAGCGAATACCCCATGCAGACGGTGGTGCAGGCGGGAGCACCGCTGCGCATAGCGGGCGTGGAAGGAGAGGCCACAGCGCGGCTGTACAACGCGGCCGGGGCACTCTGCCTGACGGCGGAGATAGACAACCATGCGCCGGAGATAGTGATGCCGTCGGCGGCGGGGATATACATACTGTATATCGACAGCAACGATGGAGGGAAGCACTATAAAATAGTGGTGAGATGAGACGAGGTTGCTGCGTATTCCATAGCTCGGGGTGAGGAAAGAGATTCAGCGCGGAGAAAGTTAGGCGAAGAGTGCAATAGGCAAAACAGGCATCCGCACGACAGGGTTCCATTTTTGCAACGTTTTGCACGAAAGTGGCACTACCATAGCATCGTCTTATATAATTGTTACCGTGGGGATAAAGGTCATATTATGGCATACGGCATACATGGCTATGAAAGCAAAACAAAAAACGGAGGCTGAAGAAAGTGATGCCTTCATAGATAATTAACCCTATAATTTTAACCGTTATGAAAACCTTAAAGTTTTTCGGAATGTCAGTACTGACAGCACTGTTTGCAGCCATCGTTTTAGTTGCATGTTCAAATGAGAATGTGACGGACGAGAAGCCGCTCACAAAGAGTAACGAAACGGCATGGCCTGTCGATGCCCCTTTCCTTTTCAGAGACTACTTAGGAGAACTGACTGAAGAGGAAGCCGAGGAATACGGTACAATGTGTGCCGAGCTGCACAACGAAGCTTTGGAGTATGCCTACAACGCGTTCTCCAATATGGACACCTATACCCTGTACGAAATGTTGCATGATTCGGCGACAATGTACACGGTAACAATAGAGATTGTGGAACAATTCGTAGCAGAATATGTCAATGACATCGAGCATGAGGATATATTCTCTTCAACGGAAGAGTTGCTTACTTATACAGAAAGTGATGAGTATAAGGAGTATAGGGAAACATTGTTAGATGAGTGTAATCAATATAATAAAATACTGCGGAGTTTCTATGATCTTAATGTCGAGCAATACACTGTTTATTTTACACGAGTAGATGATTTATACACTAGCATGGTGGCATATTACGACTGCATAGGCACATATATTCCCATGCTTCCCGCGTTTTGCGGGCTGAAAATGTCAGAATACTCTACAACATATTGGAATACCAAGTACGACAAATGGTTCGAGCTGTTCTATTATGCAGATGAGGAACACCATGATGACGGCGGAGGAGACGATGGAGATGGGGGAGATGGAGACAAGAAAGACCCATGGAGAGACAATCTCAGGGATGTCGCCATGTCTGACGTACATGGAGCAATAACTGGGGCAACGGGTTCTATCATAAAGATTGGGGTTAACGCACTTTTCGGCTTGACAACGCCAGTAGGGACAGCGGCAATCGTGGGCAGTATAGTAACAGAAACTGTTATTCATGCTGTAGTAGAATCAACATTCACAGCCATAAGACAGATTAAAGATGATATGACGGAAGTACGTGCGTACGGTGAATATATTCATTACAACCCATAAACAGAGGAAACTTATGGCACAAAATAAGACCACATTAGTAATTGCCGTATTGGTCATGGTCATATTAGGGGGAGTATCGCAACTATGTTTCTCCTCATCCAGTCCCGGTGAGAGCTGGTGGATGAAATTCTTCTACTATTTCCCCGCGCTACTATACATAATAGCGGCATGGGAGGGCTATGGCAACAGGAAATTCTATCTGATCGGGATTCCGGCAATGATCGCACTCGAATATCTGTGTCTTGCCTTTGTTTACGGCATAACGCTCAACGCCCTTTGGCAGGCACTGGGAATATCGGCAGCCGCAGTCGTGGTGACCATTGTGTTAAGACCGATAAAAAGAACGCTTGAGAACAAACAAAAAACGGAGACAGAAAAGAAGAACACCTCTAAATTTAATTAACTCTATAATTTTAACTGTTATGAAAACCTTCTTTACAAGATTGCTGTTGCTGGCATCGGTGATGCTGGCGGCGGCCGGTCTTCAGGCTCAGGGGGATGAATTCAAGATTCTCTTCGATGTGGGCTTTGAGGACGGCAGGATTCCCGATGACTGGGAAATAGTGAACGAACGCGGCGACGAGGACTGGAAGATAGTCAGCGGCGACTCCTACGGGGGCAGCGGCCGCCACGTGGAGCTGCGGAACGGGACATCAGTACAGAAGAACTACAGGACACTGCTGGTAGCACCGGCAGTGGACGTGTCGACAGCCTATCAGCCGATAGTGGTATTCGCCCACAGACAGAGGCAGTGGACGGGCGATGTGGACACGCTGAGAGTGCTGTACCGCACATCGGCGGACAAGGAGTGGACCGAACTGGGACATTTCGGCAACGCCGTGGACGAGTGGAGGATGGACACGCTGTTCCTGAATGACCCGGGGACGACATATCAGGTGGCGTTCGAGGGCAGCGACAACATGGGCGGCGGCATAGAGCTGGACAATATATGCGTGCGCTCATACCCGCGCTGCGAGCAGCCGTCGAACTTCCAAGTGAACAACCTGTCGAACGACACCTGCGTGATAAGCTGGTATGCGGGTTTCGAGGACATAAACATCAAGCTCAAGGTCAGCCCGATAGAACTGACTCCCGAAGAACTCGACTTGTCAGACGGGCACGAGGGGTTAGTGGTGGACACACTGCTCCCGGCGGGCAGCACGGAACTTACGCTGCGCGGACTCACACCCGGCACAGACTACTGGGTCTATATACGCACCATCTGTGCAAACGAGCAGAGCGACTGGTCCGAGGGCTTTACATTCAGCACGACGAATTTGGTGAGTGTACCATGGCTTGAAGACTTTAATTTGCCGTATACTGGACTTGCCAGTCAAGAATTATCAGGATGGAGCTTCGGAACGTCTACTGATGGATCTTCACCGTTAATAAATACAGACATAGTGACAGGTGATTTGCATTATTATTCACGGGACTACACTACTGCGCTATGTTTTACAAAACAATCCGTAAAAGATGTAATTCCGGGAGGATATTACTCGTATGCCGCCACACCACAGATTAATGTAGAGCGCATACAAGATGTGTGGGTAACATTCGAAGCCCGCTATTATTATACCATGGGGACAATTCATAAAATTATACTCGGCGTAATGTCTGACCCTAAAAACTACGGATCATTTGTTCCGGTAGACACCTTCGAGTGCACAGAATATGGCGAATACTACACATTCTCGGCATTGCTTGACAGTTACAATGGCGATGGCAAATACATTGCCCTCGCATCTGACTTTGCAGAAGACAACAGAATTTTCATAGACAACTTCAAAGTGGAATACGCTGGTAAATGCAAGGCTCCGATCGATGTTGAGATAAAAGTGCCGTCTGCTACAGAGCTTATTGTAACGTGGGACAACAACGGTGCAGACAAGGCCGATATAGCACTTACAAAGAAGTTCGTCAGCCTCTCCTCAGACCCTAAAGAGGAGGGCGACACAGTGAAAATCATCAAGGGAGTGCCATCAGGCGAGCCGTACACTATAACCGGGCTTACACCGTGGGAGGAATATTATGTCTATGTGCGAAACGACAACGGGGCAAAAAGCCCGTGGTCCATAGGCGAATACAGGCGTATGCCGGAAAAGATTACGGAAGAAAGCCTGCTCTTAGACTTCGAGATAGACGAAAAAGACTCATCTACATGGTACAACAACAACGGTTATACTGACGCAGGCGTAAATAAGATGTACCCGGGTGTACTGACGCTCCACGAGGGAAAAGGTAATACTGCATTACCTTCCTTGAATAACACGTATTGGTCTAATAAACTACTAAAATCACGCAGCCTGTGGCAGATTGACCTTACATTATGTAAGGATGACATCTATTCCGCTGTAATATTCCCTGAAATAGAAAATATAAGGGAATACCGCGTGCAGTTTTGGGTAGGCGGCTACTCCCAAAGTCATTATAGAGACCGTTATATGGCAGGTATCATGAGTGACGCTTCTGACATAAGCACATTCCATCCACTTGACACTTTCGGTTTCGAGTACGGTCACCATCTGCATACCATAGAGTTTGATAACTATCCAGAAGATTTGGACGGACACTTCTTTGCATTGATGACAACCACAGAAATGAACCCGCATATAATAGAAGAAAGCACAGGCTCAAGCTCTTATTACTTATACCTTTATGTGGATGATGTCACGTTCGAGAAGATACCAGAGTGCCGTGAGCCGTACGATGTGGAAGTTATGACCACTACTGACGGCGCAGAGTTCTCATGGGAAAAATATGCTGATTCCTACAACATACGCATATCTGCCGACACGCTCACCGCAGAAAGGCTGGCAAACCCGGAAACAAAATATGTCTACACGAAAGACGGAATTACAACGTTACCGTTTACAGTAGAAGGCGCATTTGAACAGGGACACACATACACATACGCCATACAGCCCGTCTGCGAAGGCAAGGCCGGCAACTGGACAGATTACGCATTCCTGACCGCACAGTGTTCGGACAGGACAGGACTGCCGTACATACAAAACTTCGACGGGCTGGACTATGCCGGATCAGCGACGCAGAACAGATGGCTGTTGCCGTGTACATGGACACAAGTCGAGGACTATACCACTTCAGGCTCCGGATATTCATCCACTTCATACTTTCCGAACATATACACCAGCACCAAATATAACGGTGACGCCTCTGTGTATATTCAAGCTGGGAATAAGAAATACGGCTATCCAGACACAATATATCTGGCGTTCCCGTCTATGGATGTTGACACTGTAACCGACCTTCAGATAACGTTTGTAATGAAATCCGGCAATGTGAAATCACCGATACAGGTAGGAGCGATGACAGATCCGGAAGATGTCTCCACTTTCGAGATGTATCAGGAACTATATGCTACGCAGACTTTGGGATTCGAGGAATTTGTCGTTCCGTTCGACAAATATAAAGGAAGCGGAAGGCATATAGCACTGCTCGCATCTCCAGAAACGGACACATACTTTGCCATAGACTCAGTAGTCATTGAACGCATAAGATGCAAAAAAGCCACAGAACTGGAGGCACTGAACGTAACAAACAATTCAGCCGAGGTGACATGGACTGACAGCGGTAACCCGGAGTCATGGGATTTGGTGGTTAGTACCGCACCATTGACATCCGAACAGTTAGACCAGGCTCAAGTGAGTAAGGACGGTGTGGTATTCTCGCAGGCTGTGACGGAAAACCCATACACCGTCACTGAAGGAATCAAGGCGAATACGAAGTACTGGTTCTATGTGCGCGGGATATGCAGCGCAGAGGACAAGGCATCGTGGCCATTCAAGGCAGGCGAGTTCAGAAGCGGATGCGGCGCACTCGATTTGGGAGACAACAGTGTGCAGACATTCGACAATGACGGCACGGGAGTGGATGCAGCACCGGGATGTTGGACAGTGGGCAGTCCGAAAGCGGATGCAGTAGAAAACCCGTCTACAATAATAAAAGGGTATATTCCATACTGCTCAGACGAATACCGGCATAGCGGGAAAGCATCGCTGCGCTTCTATTCCAACAAGAGCTATGACGGAGCTTACGCAATAAGCCCGCAACTCAATGTGGAGGACATCAGGAATGTGGATGTAACATTCTGGGCATCGACCACAGAGAGCCGCTCCAATCCGGAAGATTATGCAGCAAAGATAGCTGTAGGCGTAATCTCTTCGCCATACGACCTGTCGACATTTGTGCCGCTCGACACAATTCAGGCCTACGGCGATGAACAGCTGTTCAGAGTACGCATGGACGAATACAAGACCGATGAGGGTGTGGAAGGAGGCAAGTATGTGATGTTCCTCTCGGAGTTCGGCATGAACAACTACTTCTATTTGGACGATATACGCTTTGACGAGACCGGAGCGTGCGCCGTACCAGTGGATGTGGACACAGTGGAACTGCCGACGATGAGTAGCGTCAAAGTGAAATGGCGCGGAGGCAGCGCACCGTATACGGTGGTCTACTCAGACCGTCAACTCACAGAGGATGAACTCGATGGCGACGAGGGCACTGTGGCACAGAGCAGTGTACAGGCGACAGAGGCGGAAATCACAGGACTTGATGCACTGACAACATACTACGTCTATGTGAAGTCGGGTTGCGAAGAGAGCGGATGGTCAGCACCGCTGCGCATCAGGACAGAGTGCAAGGATGTGTACAGCCTGCCATTCTATGACAACTTCGACCACAATCCATATACCGGTAGCGGCAATCAACCTCTGTGCTGGTATACAAGTTATAGTACGACTGCTTACCCACAAGTTAATACCACCTCCTGCAAAGGTTATAGCGTACTGCTGTACAGCACAAATGCAACGACCGCATCATACGCAGTCACACCGAAACTGGATGTAGAGGATATAACAGACTGTTATGTATCGTTCTATGCGAAAAGCAACGTATCAACTGCAGGACATATCAGGTATCTGATCGTCGGCATTGTAGAGGATGTAACAGACCGCACCAGCATAGAGGGAACATTCCATCCGATAGATACTATCATGTTGCCGGCAGAGGAGGGTTTCACAAAGCATGTCATTCCTCTTACATCAGAATTTACAGGTAGCTATGTAGGTTTCACCACTTCATACAAACTAAATATAAACGCTTCAGGCAGCAATGTCGGAGGAGGCGCATATATCGACGAAGTGGAGATAGACCTGTTCGAGCCGTGTCCGATGCCGGACTTCATATCGGTGAACTCTGTGACCGACACCGAATTGAAAGGGACATTCGAGGAGATGGGCAATGCCACAGCATGGCAGGCCGTATGCGTTGAGAGCGGCAAGGAGGTCACGACAGGTACACCAGTACCGCTGACCGCAAAAGAATTCGCGTTTACTGACCTCTCAGCGCGCACAAGCTACGACATCTATGTACGCGCAGCGTGCGCAGAGGGGACGGACGGCTACACGAAGTGGCGCGGCCCGCTGACCGTAAGCACAACCAATGTACCTGCCACATTGCCGTTCATGACCGGATTCGAGGACAGTGACTCACAGAACAGCGAATGGGACTTCGCAAGCGATGCGATCAACTACTGGCACATTGGCAACGCCGCAGGACACGAAAGCCCGGGCGGCCTGTACATAACCGACGACGGAGGCACAACGGCGCACTACCACATCACAACAGAGGCCACTTCGTGGGCATGGCGCACGATTCAGCTCGATGCGGGCGAATATACCGTGGAGTATGACTGGACATGCTTCGGCCAAGCCACATCAGATTTCATGAGAATAGGACTGCTGCCGACAAATGTACGCTTCGAGGGAGGCTACAAGAATATCACATACGGCGACGGCAGTACTTTTACCATGAGCGGACTAGCAGCCGGAACACCGGAAGAGTGGATTCCTCTCGAAGGCATGACAGCCACGCACACACAGCTCTATAAGCTGAGCGGCAGCGACACGACATCGGCAGAAAACGAGTGGGCGCACCACACCGTGAAATTCACCCTCGAAGAGGGAGGAATATATAACCTCGTGGTACTGTGGACAAACAACAACAGCACCGGGCAGCACCCGACACCGTCGGCTGTTATAGACAATCTCTCTGTCACGTGCTCATCGTGCATGCAGCCGATAGACCTCAGAGTCACGGAGACAAGCGCGGAGGCAACTACCGTGGCATGGAATGTGCGCAACAGCGAGGCTACGCAGTGGGAAGTGTTCCTCACGAACAACGCCGACCTCTACTCGCCGGACGAAGCGGCCGAAGGCGACGAGATAAGACGCGACACTGTGGAGGCACAGAGCTGCACGTTCGAAGGTCTGGAAGAGTGGAGCAGAAGCTATGTCTTCGTACGCTCGCTCTGTTCCGGCGAACGCCGCAGCCTGTGGAGTGAGAAGATAGAGTTCCGCACGGACTGTAGCGTCAAACCGCTCGACACAGAGTTTAACTTCGATGATGAAGCGGAACTCATGGAAGAGTCAGAGTACGGCGGCAGCTACGACCTGCACCCAATGTGCTTCACTTTAGGCCACTCGCAGGGGCTGGAAGTCACAACAACGAACGGCCAGTACTATCCGTATCTGAGGAATAGTACCACAAGCATGTATGCCCGTTCAGTACAGAACTCGCTCTATTTCTACAACACCACAGCAGCGAACGCGGGCGGCTACATTGCACTCCCGGCATTCGATACGGAGAGTCTCGCGGGAATGCAGATAACGTTCTGGATGCGCCCGATACACCACAACACGGTCAATAAGAAGATGCAGAGTACGGGCAATCTCGGCACTACATACGCCCGCAGCCTTACGGTGGGCAGCATGACAGACCCGTATGACTTCTCTACATTCAAACCGATAGAAGTGGTGACATATCCTTACACTAACACGGATATCTCGAGCCAAACACTCGTCACCGATGATCCGAATGAGACCGAATGGTGGAGGCAGTACACCGTTGTCCTGCCGGAAGACTGCGGCAAGTACATAGTGCTGTGGAACGGCACTGACTACGGTAAAACGAAGAACGTCATGTATGTTGACGACATCAAAGTAGGGCCAGTGCCTGACTGTGCCGCTCCTACCAATATCAATGTGACCGACGTTCGCGGCGGCTCAGCCAACGTGGTGTTCACCCCGATTAACCCGGAGGCGGAAACACGCTGGGTAGTCCACCTGTCGACCGCAACGGACATGTCAGACACCGTGGTATGTGACACACTTGACACGGCAGAACCTTACACGCTTGAAGACCTATCGCAGAACACAGACTACTTCGTCAAGATGAAGCAGCTCTGTGCCGACGGAGAAGAGTCCGAATGGTCTTCTGTCGTACAGTTCAGGACTCCGTTCGCTGCCCCGTTCCTCGAGACATTCGAAAGGGCAGTCAGAGTGCCCGACGGATGGCAGCGAAGCAACTCATGTACAGCGGAAGACCTGTTCAACGGGACAGATGACCTGAACAACCTAGATCCATCTTACACAGGCTGGATACGCATGGGAGCAACTGCATTTGCCTCGGCGCACCAATATGTAAACTTCTCGACATCATCGTCTAATGTCAGATGGATAATCACTCCGACAATAGATATGGGTGATAAAGAGGGCATGAAACTGACATTCGACCTTGCCGTTACGGCAGAAAATTCGAATATTGCTGCGACAGATGTCTTCATGAACACTCAGGGCATGATGTTCTTAGTTGCAATATCGACCGATGGCGGCCTGACATGGAAGCGCGAAGACGCTACCATCTGGAACAACACTGGCGACGGTGACTATAAGTTTAGCGACCTGAGCAACAACCCGACCAAGATGGAGATAGACCTGAGCGCATACAAGGGACAGTCCATAAAGATAGCCTTCCACGGCGCATCGGGCAAAACGACAGAAGACGAGGGTACGCACAAGGGCGACATTCACATAGACAATGTGCGCGTGAACAGTCTTGTAAACATCCCGCTTGTCGATGATGTATGCGAGACCAACAGCTATAACAAGTACGGCTTCAGCCGCCACTATGATGAGCTGTCGCTCGGCATGCATGAGATGACACGGTTCGCACTGGCGGCCGACGAGTCGAAACCGGACACTATCTATGACCTGACACTGAGCGTCAACAGCCTGAACAGGACGTACCTGACGGACTCTGTATGCCAAGGGGACGTATATGATGAATACGGGTTCTCGACCGACATGGGCGGCATTCAGAAGCAGAAGTTCTCGTTCGGCGACGGGCGGTGCGACTCCGTGGTCTACCTTGACCTGAAGGTGATACCTGTACCAACGTCCGTCACTACGGCTACCATCTGTCAGGGGCAGACGTACTCGTGGAACGGCAAGGAGCTCGACCGCTCCGGTGAATACACCGACACGCTACAGGCCACATCATGCGATTGCGACTCGATAGCGACGCTCCTGCTGACAGTGACAGATGCTGAGGTGACCGCAATTGAGGAGACCGTGTGTCACGACGGTTCGTTCGACTTCGGCGGCAGGACACTCACCGAAAGCGGGATGTACCGCGACACCGTGACCGACGAAAGCGGATGCATGGCCATCACGGAGCTGACGCTCACAGTCCTCCCGGACTACCGCCGCAACTACACGGCTTATTTCTGCGCCGGGACATCGTACTCGGACGAGAACTTCCAAGGGGTGACCGAGGAGGGGACGTACACCAACCCGCTGACTTCGACTGTGGGCGGATGCGACTCGACGGTGACAATCACGCTGATTGCCCTCGGAGGGGACACGGTGCGCGTCACGGACAGCATCACCACAGAGGAGCTGCCGTACACTGTGGACGGAACTGACATCACGTATGAGGCCGGGACTGAGCCGGGTACGTACGTTGACACTGTGGAGATAACAGTCTCGACAGAGGCGGGAGAGTGCTCCGACGTGCTGATACACACGCTCGTCATAGACGACGTGACGGCGTTCAACTCTGCGGAGGTGAAAGAGTTGACACTCACGCCTAACCCTGTGCGCGTGCACGAGAGCGTGATGGTGCACCTCGACCTCACTCAAGCCGAGCGCAAAGGGCTCACGGTGCAGGTGTTCTCCAGCACAGGCTCACTCATGAGGCAGTTCACACCTGACGGTGAGCCGATTACAATCGACGGACTCGACGCGGCGGGTGTGTACATGGTACGCATCGTGGACGGACTCGGGAAAGTCTATACAGGTAAGGTCATTGTGAGATGATGAATATGTGTAATAATCAATAACCGGTCAGTGCGATGGCCGTTCCCAATGGCGGGAATGGCCTCCACTGGCCATTTTACTAAAACCTTAATCTTTAATTATCATGAAACCGTACATCACGAAATTTTTGACAGCTGTACTATTCACGGCATTGACAATCGCTCTTCATGCACAAGAAGATTTCAAAATTCTTATCAATGAAGGGTTCGAAAATGGCAACATTCCAGAAAACTGGATTGTTGAAAATGAAAAAGGCGAATCGGATTGGCTCATCGAAAGCACCGATTCATATGCTGGAACATATCATATCAGTCTGCAAAATAAAACTGGTACTCAACAGAATTACAAAACACTCCTTATTTTGCCGGAAATTGATATCTCAGAAATTTTTCAACCTATATTAGTATTCGCACACAAACAAGAGCAATGGACCGGTGATATAGATACGCTTCGTATACTATACCGCACATCGAATGCACAACCATGGACAACAATGGCTGTCTTTGCAAATGCTACAGAAGGGTGGCGCATGGACACAGTCCCCCTCAACAGCCCTTCGAATTCATACCAAATAGCTTTCAAAGGCGAAGATAACTTAGGAAAAGGAGTGAAAATAGATAATGTAATCGTGCGCTCAACTCCGCGCTGCGAACAACCGTCGAATATCAATGTCAACAATCTTACCCAAACATCCTGCACATTGAACTGGTATGCCGGATTTGAGGCGGTCAACATTGCTGTCAAGATAAGCACCAAGCCACTGACAATAGAAGAACTTGAGAACGAAGAAAATAGTAAAGATTTGTTTTTGGATACTCTCCTGTCTGGAACTGATATACAATTACCTCTCAACAACCTTTCTCCTGCGGTAAATTACTACGTTTTTATCAAAAGTATTTGTATACAGGAAGAAAGCGACTGGTCTGACGCTTTCATGTTCTCCACTTCTAATGTGAAGACCCTACCGTATTACGAGGATTTCAATCTACCATATCAGTCTGGTTATAATGCCCAAATAGACGGATGGTATTATGGAACATCAACTGACGGCTTATCTCCATTTATCAACACAAGTACCAGCGCAGATCAACTCTGCCGTTATTCAGAAGACTGCTCTACAAGTCTATGTTTCTGCAATAACGGTTATGTTACATCGGCAATTCCCGCTGGGGAATGGTCATACGCCGCAACTCCACAGATA
The DNA here is from genome assembly GCA_944322025.1 of uncultured Bacteroidales bacterium. Classification (GTDB taxonomy): domain Bacteria; phylum Bacteroidota; class Bacteroidia; order Bacteroidales; family Paludibacteraceae; genus Aphodosoma. The sequence continues at coordinate 23,952 of CALUOH010000016.1, forward strand.
CAAGTGGAAAAAATCCAGGATGTACAGGTATCTTTCGATGCAAAATATAAAGTAAACGACGGGAGTGTAAAATCGGAACGGGTTATATTGGGAGTGATGTCTGATCCGAACAACCTTACCTCTTTTGTCCCCGTCGACACATTCTCCTGCGAGAATATGAGTCAGCCCTACAGTTTCTCCACTATGCTGAATAAATATAAGGGTAGCGGAAAGTATATAACATTCTTGTCTAATTTCGCGGAGAAAAACATATTTTTCATAGATAATCTACGCGTAGACTATGCAGGAGGATGTAAAGCCCCCGATAATGTACACATAAAAGTCTCCGGAGCAACCATATTGGACATTGAATGGAACAATAACGGCGAACCAAAATCGGATATAGCTATATCCCAAAAGAAAATATCACTCAGTGATGACATAGCCAATGATGAGAATATCGTAAAGTTGATAGAAGGCATACCGGCAAACGGCAGATATGAGATTACTGGATTGGAGGCATGGGAAGAGTATTATGTGTATATACGCAATACAAACGATACGGCCAAGAGTCCTTGGTGCGCTCCTACATATGTACATATGCCAGAAAAAGTAACCGGTGATGAGTTGTCTATAGATTTTGAAGTAGATCCCAATGATTCATCCACATTCTATTGCCCGGCCAAGTATATGGAATCATCAAAGAAACTCTCTTTGGGTGTTTTGACCTTAGGCGATTTCAGGACGAATGCCAATGCTGTGGCTGAAGTCACAAACACCAACTACATCAGCAGCAGTTCCACCATACTGAAACCGCTTTCTCAATATGAGCTGAAACTGACCGCAAGCACCGATCAATGGTCTGCCGCCATTTTCCCTGAAATAGAAAACATACGGGAATGGAGAGCGCAATTCTGGTCATGCCAACATTACGCTACAGACAATCATTGCTATATGGTCGGCATCATGTCTGATGCCTCAGACATAAACACATTCTATCCTCTCGACACTATTACCCCGGAATATAAACATAAACTTTATACGATAGAATTCGACAAGTATCCGGCAGACAGTAACGGACGCTTTTTCTGTATTTTATTGCGACAAGCAATGAATACGGCTACCGGCACATCTGCATATATAGACAATCTGCTATTAGAAAAGATACCCGAATGCAGAGAACCGTATAATGTGGATGTGCAAACCACTGCCACGACAGCAACTCTTAATTGGGAAAAACTAGCCGACAGTTACAATATCCGTATCCATACAGACACTCTTTCAGAAGCACAACTTAATGATGGTGATTTCAAGTTCATTTTCAAAGCTGACGCTGTCACGGATCTACCAATCGAAATAAAGGATCTGACGGCCGGACAAGAAGAATACCACTACTACATACAGCCTGTATGTGGCGGTATAAAAGGTGAGTGGACAACCGGTGAATCATTTAAGACCCAGTGCTATAGTCAAGAAAAGCTGCCATACTATGTAAGTTTCGACGGAATAGACCATAATGACGGGAAAGATGTGGTATTCCCCATACCATGCATTTATTCGTCGGAAAGATCATACAGTAGCAAATATTGGCCTTATCTGGACAACAGTACTGCATACAACGGCAGCACATCGCTCTATATGGGGTCAGCTACCAATGGATTCGAATCATATATTGCATTCCCAGATATAGAGACAGAATCGATCCAAGATGTTGAAATAACATTTGTGATGTGTCCGGAGAAAGAGACATATTATCTGATAGTCGGAATAATGGAAGACCCGACAGACATCGCCACTTTCACAGCTATCGACACTGTAATATCCAATGACATTGATAATTTCAATGAGTATATCGTGCCCTTAAACAATTATACGGGAAGCGGACGACATATCGCATTGTATTGTCCAAACGAACAATACCAACGAATTAGTGTAGACTCGGTAGTCATCAGTTTAATCGGATGTTCCAAAGCATCAGCATTGACAACATCCGTCATAAGCGATACAGGAGCAGGCCTGACATGGCAGGACGGAAATCCAGGTTCTTGGGATCTGATAGTTTCGACTAAAGAGCTGTCCTCTACTCAACTTGATACAATAAAAACCGGGATGTCCGACGTAATATTTGCCGACAATATTTCAACCAAGCCATACCATATTGACGGCTTGACTTCAAACACAACGTACTATTTTTATGTAAGGGGAATTTGCGGCAACGATACAGCACCATGGCCATTCAAAGCAGGAGAGTTTACTACCGTATGCGATGCGTTAGAATTGGGAGAGCAAAGCATACAAAACTTTGACGGTTACGGTACGGGCAACAAAACGTCACCAAATTGTTGGATGGTTGGCAATTCGACCCTACCTGCTTCACCGGCAAGCTATCAACTGCAATACATTCCGCAGTGTTCCAATACGTATGCACATAGCGGGAATGCTTCACTGCAATTCTACAGCACGACATCGTACAATGGAGCATACGCGATATCACCATTGCTTGCAATAGATGATATCCGAAAAACTGATGTTTCATTTTGGGCAACATGTACAGAAGAAGAATATACTCCTGACAATCCGGCACAGCTTATCATAGGTGTCGTATCTGCGCCAAATTCCTTATCTTCATTTGTACCGTTAGATACCATTTACGCACACGATGAAGAACAACTGTTCAGAATAAGACTGGACAACTATAAAACAGATGATCCTGAGAACGGCGGCAGGTATGTCATGTTCCTTTCGGAAACAAATGCCTCCAACTATGTCTACATAGACGATGTGCGCTTTGACACTACGCCACAATGTCCGATGCCGGTATCATTGAGACTTACCAACGGGTCTATGAATTCTGCGGAAATCTCATGGCGCGGAGGTGTTCCCCCATATAAAGTCGTATACGCCAAGACACAATTATCGTATGAAGAACTTGAAAGCGGCATGGGAACGGATGCAGGAACGACTACGGATACCATTACGGAAATATCAGGATTGGAGACATTAACAGAGTATTATGTTTATGTGAAATCAAACTGCGAAGAGAATCAATGGTCAGCACCATTACGATTCGAGACTGAATGTGCCGATATCCGTGATCTGCCTTTCAAAGATAATTTTGATGCTAATCCGTTTATCGGGTACAATCCGCTATGTTGGCATACATATTACTCCAAAGCTTATGATGAAACGGCTTATCCAATTGTAGAAGATGATGCCTTAGAAGGTAAATCACTTTATCTCTATGTGAATCACGACACTATTACTTCATATGCTGTCACACCTCAGCTGAATGTATTCGATATCCGAAATTGCTATGTATCATTTTATGCAAAAGGAAATAACACATCAGTCTTATGGAAGAACATAGTAGTAGGTATCGTCAGTGATGTATCAAGCTATGAGGGCATTAAAAATACATTCTACCCTATTGATACGGTAATGCTTTATGGCAATACATATTTCGAAAAACATGTAGTGTCATTAGCGAATGTTGATTATACAGGGCAAGGAAAACATGTAGCATTCACCACATGGTACAGTTGTAACAAAAACGAAGACGGAAACCCATCTGCCGGTGGAGTCTATTTGGATGAAGTTGAAATCGGGTCTTTTTATCCATGCCCATTCCCTACTCTTATATCTGCGACCGAAATATCGGACACAAAGATTGCTGGCAAGTTTAATGAATTAGGTGATGCCACATCATGGCAGGCTATATGCGTAGAAACTGGTACGGATATCACAAACGGAAGCCCAATACTGTTAAACAGCAAAGAGTTTGAGTTTACCGAACTTAAGGCAAGAACTTCGTATGACATATACATACGCTCGTCATGCGCTGAAAGCGAAACGGGTTATTCTGAATGGAGCGAAGCTTTGTCTGTCCGTACAACAAATGTGCCATTCAAAGATTTCCCATTCGTAACCGGGTTTGAACCAGAAGATGAGAATAATGCCGCATGGGATTCTTACGGTGAAACTCCTAACAGCTGGCATATAGGGTGCGATACAGCAAAAAGCGATACCGGCAGTCTGTACATCTCCTGTGATGGAGGAAAGAGCGCAAGATATGATATCGAACAAACATCATGCGCATGGATATACCGGACTTTCGACTTAACGGCTGGAGAATATGCAATAACTTTCGATTGGCAATGCGTAGGAGAAAAAGAGTATGACTTTATCCGAGCCGGGTTCTTGGAAACGTCAATACAACTCCAAAACGGAAATCCTATGATTATGATGGATGCCTCACGTGCCTGCATAATGGGCAGCGACAACTCTGGCACACCAGTGCAATGGATCTCACTTGAAGGCATAGATGATGATTTTGATCCAATCTATGAATTAAGTCAAGAAAGCAATTGGGTACATGACAGCGTGAGATTGATGATCACCGAAGAGATGGCAGGGCTATATAATCTCGTATTCATGTGGCAAAACGACAATTCCACAGGATCACGTCCGGAACCATCAGCAGTAATCGATAATTTGAAAATAACACGTACCTGTACCAGACCCGTCAACTTGAATATCGTGGAATCAAACGCAGACTCCACAGTTATCTCATGGGAAACTCTTGATAACGGGATATCCAATTACGAGGTATTTGTAACCGGCAATCCGGACTTGTATTCTCCTGATTATGCAGAAGAAGATGATGAGATATCGAGATTAACAACAACAGAAACCAAATGTACCCTGAAAGGACTTAAGGAATGGAGCGTAAGCTATATATTCATACGTTCACTCTGTTCTGACACGGAGTACAGCGGATGGAGCGACAAGATTTCATTCCGTTCAGACTGTGCGACAAAGTCATCAGGCGACACATTAGGTTTTGAAGAAGCTCTCTCTTATGCTCCGGAAACAAGTTCTTACCAATGGCCAGACTGCTTTACAGTCGGACATGAGAAGAATCTGGATATGCCAAGCAGCTATTATCCTTATGTTCAAAAGAACACTTCTTCATCCTGTTATTCGCATAGCGGGAACAATGCGTTATTCCTGCAATCATCGAGTGAAACCAACATAGGAGGCTATATCACTATTCCAGCCTATGAGCCGGAAGCAATGCAGAATGCGGTACTGTCATTCTATTTCAGGCCATTTTACCATACAGTCAGCACAGGTAAGATTTCATCTTCAAATTATGTGGATGTAAATTCATATACACGTACTCTGACGATAGGGACAATGAGTGACCCCAATGACCCGTCCACATTCAAGAAGATTGAAGACGTGACATATCCTTATACAAGCGATGAAGTAACATCTCAAACTACTATCAACGATGATCCTAATAAGGATAATTGGTGGATTGAATACCGACTTGCTTTAGATGGAAAATACGAACCGGGTGACCATATAGCCATTATGACAACAAGCCATAACGGGCTTTATAAAAGCTATATGTACATAGATGACATCACTATCGGCCCGGCGATGGAGTGCGGAACACCTTACAATGTTACTGTTTCAGACGTGCGCAGCTCTTCTGCCAAAATCACGTTCACGAGCGACAATGCGAATGAAACCGACCAGTTTGTACTCCATCTGTCAAGTACATCAGATATGTCTGACACGATACAACTTGACACAATATCAACCAGCACCGGATATGAACTCGACAACCTCAACGAGATGTCATCATACAGTGTCCGTATAAAACGGTTATGCCAAGGAGAAGAGTCAGGCTGGAGCATCGTCAGCAATTTCAACACTGCAATGTCTCTTCCTTTCTATGAACAGTTTGAAGCGGAAAACATAGCACCTACGCATTGGAAACGTTCGAACAGACCGTCAGAAGAAGAAATATTCGGCAATTCGGCCAAATTCCAATATGTGGGAGACAACATCACAGGAGGCTGGGCTCGTAATGACGCATTTGCAAGCCAATGCGCAGGCTTCATAACCAGCTGTGACTATTGGTTGTTTACACCCGCAATAGATTTAGGAGACAAAACAGAATTAAAACTGACTTTCAAACTTGCCTTGACTGCACAGGATTCTCCCCTCGCTCCCGGAATTCCAGGCGATGAGGACAAACGCTTCCTTGTAATCATTTCAGACGATGCCGGTAAGACATGGAAACGTGAAAACGCAACTATCTGGAACAATACAGGGACAGGAGACTATGTGTTCGACAAGATTCCGAACACTCCGCAACTCGTTGAAATCGATATGCAGGAATATGAAGGTAAAGTTGTAATGATAGCATTCTACATGGGTTCGGATAAAACATCGATGACAGCAGATTTACACATAGATGATATCCGTATCAATAATCTGGATAAGGTAATCCTTACGGATGACATATGCGAGACGAATAGCTACAACAGGTACGGCTTCAGCCGCCACTATGATGAGCTGTCGCTCGGCGTGCATGAGATGACACGGTTCGCGCTGGCTGCGGACGAGTCGAAGCCGGACACTATCTATGACCTGACTCTCAGCGTCAATTCGTTGAACAGGACGTATCTGACGGACTCCGTATGTCAAGGGGACGTATATGATGAATACGGGTTCTCGACCGATATGGGCGGCATTCAGAAGCAAAAGTTCGCGTTCGGAGACGGGCGGTGCGACTCCGTGGTCTACCTTGACCTGAAGGTGATACCCGTGCCGACTTCCGTGACTACGGTGACCATCTGCCAGGGACAGAAGTACCAGTGGAATGGCAGAGAGCTCGAACGCTCGGGTGAATACACCGACACGCTGCAGGCGACATCGTGCGACTGCGACTCGGTTGCGACGCTGCTGCTGACCGTGACCGACGCTGAGGTGACGCAAATAGAGGAGACGGTGTGCCACGACGGTTCGTTCGACTTCGGAGGCAGGACGCTCACCGAGAGCGGGGTGTACCGCGACACTGTGACAGACGAGAGCGGATGCATGGCCATCACGGAGCTGACGCTCACCGTGCTGCCGGACTACCGCCGGAGCTACACGGCTTATTTCTGCGCCGGGACCACGTACTCGGACGAGAATTTCCAAGGGGTGACTGAAGAAGGGACGTACACCAACCCGCTGACTTCGACTGTGGGCGGATGCGACTCGACGGTGACAATCACGCTGATCGCCCTCGGAGGGGACACGGTGCGCGTCACGGACAGCATCACGACGGAGGAGCTGCCGTACACGATAGACGGGACGGACATCACGTATGAGGCCGGGACTGAGCCTGGCACGTACACCGACACGGTGGAGATAAGCGTCTCGACCGAGGCGGGAGAGTGCTCCGATGTGCTGATACACACGCTCGTCATCGACGACGTGACGGCGTTCAACGCTGCGGAGGTGAAGGAGCTGATACTCACGCCTAACCCGGTGCGCGTGCACGAGAGCGTGATGGTACACCTCGAACTGACCCCAGAGGAGCGCGAGGGGCTCACGGTGCAGGTGTTCTCCAGCACCAGCTCGCTCATGAGACAGTTCACGCCTGACGGCGAGCCGATTACAATCGACGGGCTCGACGCGGCGGGTGTGTACATGGTACGCATCGTGGACGGACTCGGAAAAGTATATACGGGTAAGGTCATTGTGAGATAGACTTTTCCTAAGGTGATACAGAGGCTGTGCCTGATTTGCCTCAGGCACGGTTTATCCGACAGAAGGCGGGCAATATGAAGTTGTCCGCCTTCATTGTCTTTGCCACACCGCGAAGAGCCTGCGGCCGCGGAGAGTCTTCGGGAGGGCTTCGGAGGAGCTTCGGCGAGAGTACGTGTTTTTAACTTATTTTTATAATAGCAGATGGCTTGATGAAAGCGAAGCCCATGTCTATCGGAGTGTTGGCGGATGCGGTTATTTTCGTACCTTTGTTTCACGAAGATAGGATACATCTCGACTAAACAATTGAGCAAACTCATTGTTTAGCACTCGATTTTCGCTATCTTTGAGTGCCGGAGCACTCAAGATAGGAGGCGGTTAGCTTCGCTGCAATCTGTCGCGACTCAGCAATGACGAAAATGGATTTCCGCATTGCTCTCGCTGCTCCTGATTGTCGGCAATGCAATAAACCCGACTGATGTCAGTCATCACATGATGTTGCCCTGTGTCCCGACACTGTGCAAAAGCACAAGTCTGTCCACAGGTCAACATCATGTGACGCAAAACTGACGTTTTGTTTATTGCATTGCGCTCACCTTTCACTATCTTTGTACTTGCAAAACGACATCACTGAAAATGGAGGAGAAACACGTACGTAAACCGGACTGGCTTAAGATAAAAATAGGGAGTACAGAGACTTCGGCACAGGTGGGCAATATACTGCGCTCGCACTGCCTGCACACGATATGCACAAGCGGGAGATGCCCGAACCAAGCGGAGTGCTGGAGCAGAGGCACTGCCACATTCATGATACTCGGCAATATCTGCACGCGCTCATGCCGTTTCTGCAACACACCGACAGGGCATCCGCTCCCGCCGGCAGCGGATGAGCCGCAGAAGCTGGCGGAGTCAGTGAAGCTCATGAAGCTGAAGCACGCCGTGATAACATCTGTGGACCGCGACGACCTGCCGGACCAGGGGGCGAGACACTGGGCTGAGTGCATCCGCGCCGTGCGCAGCGAGAACCCCGGCACGACCATAGAGGTGCTGCTGCCCGATTTCCAAGGCAAGGCGGAACTCATGGCCACAGTCATCGATGTACGCCCGGACATACTCGGCCACAACATAGAGACCGTACGCCGCATCACGCCCGACGTGCGCTCGGCGGCACGCTACGACCGCAGCCTTGAAGTGCTGCGCCAGATGGCCGCCAGCGGCATCCCGACAAAGAGCAGCATCATGCTCGGCCTCGGGGAGACGCGTGACGAGATACTCGAAACGATGGACGACCTACGCGCCGCCGGAGTATCCATCTTCACCCTCGGACAATATCTCCAGCCCACACGCCGACACCTCCCCGTCCGCGAATACATCCACCCCGACACATTCCGCGAATACAAGGAAATCGCACTCCAAAAAGGCTTCCTCGCCTGCGAGAGCGGCCCCCTCGTGCGCTCAAGCTACCACGCCGAAGGCACATTCCGCAGCCTCTGATACCGCCCGCACCCCCCAAATCCTCCCCAGCACAGCCCCCGCAGCCAGCAAGGGTCTCGGCTGTGCGCCTCATAACGCCCTGAATTATAGCCACATTCCCCTCCCTATTTATTAAAAGAACTAAAAACAGCACATTTACCGATACACCCCGCATCGCGACTGAAAAAAAAACTGTACATTTGCACAGCGTAGTGTACGGCATTCGTACACCCGCGTCCGCTTACGATATAGCACCGTAAAAATCTTAAACCGAAATACTTTTATGGATATCAAAAAATCACCGAAGGCAGACCTCGAAAGCAACCGCCTTACCTACATCCTCATAGGTTTTGTTTTCGTGCTTGCCGTACTCTACGTCGGTTTCGAGTGGACCGACAAGGAGATTACAGTCTACGAGATCGATGAGAGTCTTGTCAACGAACCGGAAGAAGAGATGATGGAAATCACCTTCCAGGAAGAGACTCCCCCGCCCCCTCCGCCGCCGGCAGAAGTACCTCCGGTGATAGAGGAGATTACTATTGTGGACGACTCCAAGGACGTAGCGGACATCGACTTCTCTTCTGAAGACGATGAAAGTAAGGTACAGGAAGTCGTGCTTCCGCCCGCTCCTCCCGTAGAGGAAGAGCCCGAAGTAGAGGAGATATTCCTCATCGTGGAGAAACAGCCCGAATTCCCCGGCGGACAGGCCGCGCTCATGAAATACTTCTCTGACAACGTGCGCTACCCCGTCATCGCCGCCGAAAACGGCATACAGGGACGCGTAGTCTGCCAGTTCACCGTATGGAAAGACGGCTCAGTATCTGATGTCAAGATACTCCGTGGAGTCGACCCGGCACTCGACCGCGAGGCCATCCGCCTCATCTCCAACATGCCGAAATGGCAGCCAGGTGAGCAGCGCGGTAAGGCCGTAAGCTGTAAATTCACAGTCCCGGTAGTATTCCGCCTGCAATAACAGACATCACGTTTCGTAATTGTATATACGAAAGCCCGCAGAGGAGAATGCTTCTCCTCTGCGGGCTTTCCTTTTCTCCCCTCTCCCGCCCGCCTTATGACCGTCCCATGTCCGCCTCACGACACTCTCCCGATACCCCATTACCTTCCCCATGACAGCCTCCTGCCATCCTTCTGATAACCCCTTGACTTCCTCCTCCCGGCATCCCTCAGCCGCCCGCACACCTCCCCCTTCACACCCTGCCTCCTCAACTGCTAAACAGAGTTAAAAACACCTACTCTCTAGCCAGCCCTCAGGGAGCCCCTACGGAACACCTCCGAAGCCCCGCCCCATCTCTTCCGCGCCTCCCCATAGCACAATGCCTCTCCCTCCACTCCCATGTCGGGACAAAACAAAAAGAGGAGAGGCCAGACAACTGGCCCCTCCTCTTGGCATATGCCCCCGCAGTGGCGCGGCTACCATGCCTCGCCCGCCGCGGATAGCCGATCTCCTCCACACTCACTCCGTCTTCAGATGCACCACAGGGTTCTCCCTCACCGCCTTGCGGCTTATCACCCAGACAGAAACAAGCGAAATCAGCACCACTATGGCCAGTGCCGCCAGCGGTGCCCACCAGTAAAACGCCGTATCAAACTCCACTATCCTCTCTATCTGCTTGAACCCCGTCCACATCAGCGGCAGCGACAGCACAGTCCCCACTCCCACTGACGACAGCGCGAACCTCATCAGCCGCAGCATCTCCAGCCTGTCCGTCGAGCCGAATACCTTCCGCACCGCCATATCGTGCTTCCTCTGCGCTATGAAATACAGCGACATCGCCGTCAAACCCAGCAGCGTAATCAGCACTGCCACGAACATGAACGCCGCCATCACCCTGTTCATCCGGTAAACCTCCTCATAGCCCGCATCCACCTTGTCCGCGTACCACTCCGCCTTGAACGGCAGCCCGTTGGCGAACGTCGCATACAGGCTGTCCAGTCTCGTGCGGCACATCGCCGCGTCCGCATTAGACTCCACATCCACCGATATCTCCCACGGGTAAATAGAGTCCGGCTTGCACACATCTATCCTCAGCGGATGCTGCTCCGACAGCTGTGAGCGTATCACGAAATCCTCAAACCAGCCGGATATGCCGATCATATAGCCGTTCTCCATACGTATCACGTCATTCCCGAGCGGCAGTTCCAAATCCTCATACGTCCGCCGCGAGAAATATGTCTCCGGCCAACCCGTATTCCTGCACCGCACCACCTCTATCCCGTAGATATTCAAACTATTGGTATCCAGCGTGAAATGCTGTACGCTCATAGTCTTCGGCTCACCGTTCTCCGTCATCATCACACTCGTATTGTTATTGCCTCCGCCCACCGGCAGGAAAACCGAAAAGCCCACATCCTTCACAAACGGCAGCTTCATAGCCTCCATGCGGAAACTCTTCGCCCCCTCCCAGCCGAGCACATTGTCGTACACCAGCACATCGCCGTAGCTGTACCCCAACGGCGCGTTCGTGATGTCGTATATCTTCTTCGACAGATATATCGAGCAGAACAGCATCGTCACCGCCAGGCAACACTGCACCACGAACAGCGTCCGCAGCCATACCATCTTCGTCTTCCTCCTGAACGTCCCCTTCACCACATCCATAGGGTTATACCCCGATATGATAGTGGCGGGCAGTACCCCTGCCAGCAGAGATATTATCACTATGGCAGTCAGGTATATAAGCAGAGTGAGCGGCGTGAGGTCGCCCGTGAGGTCTATGCCCGCGTTCAGCATATCTGCGGCGAAAGGCTCAAGAGCGAGGGCCAGCAGAAACGCCAGCACGAACGACACCGAGGTCATGGCGAGTGTCTCCGCCACTATGCGCCTGAATATCGAGCCGCGCGACGAGCCATAGAGCCTCCGCGTGGCCATCTCCTTCGCACGGTACGTGGCCTGCGCCACGCTCATGCTCACATAGTTCAGCACGGCCATCAGCAGTATCACCACGCCTATCACGACAAACAGCACCACCATCTTCTTGCTGTACTGGTTCAGGTCGCAGTAATTCATCATCTCCGCGAAATAGAAATCGTCCATGCTCACCCATCCGCAGTCGCTTGCCGCCCCGTATTGGAATATCCACCAGCACTCATTGAAGAAAGCCTTCATGTCCTCGTTCTTCGCGTTCGGGTCTGCGTTCGGGTTGAACTTTGCGAAGATGATGCTTCCCACCGCATTGCTCATGTACGTATCGTCCGGAGCGACACTCGGATTCATGAACTTCGTGTACTCGAACGGGATGAACATGTCCGTCTCTTCGGGGAAGATGGAATTGTCAAAATCCTCCACCACCCCCGTGACGGTGAACGTATGCCCCTCTTTCATCCCGTATCTCACTATCGTCTTTCCCAGTGCCTCCTCCGCGCTGCCGAACAGCTTTATGGCCGTATGGCGCGTCAGCACGCAGTTCCTCTCGCCGAGCAGCAGCTGTTCCCTGTTACCCGCCACGAGCGGATAGGGGAAGAAATCGAAGAAATTCTTCCTCACCGCGTTCACCTTCATCTCGAACGTGTTGTCCCCCACCGTCATATATAGGGAGTTGCGGAACATCGCGCACCACTCCTCTATCTCCGGATAACGGCTTTGGAGTCTGTCCCCTATGTTGTAGTGCCCGCCGCATACATCGTCCAGACGCAGCAGGCAGATGCGCTCTCGGTCTTCTATCTCCTTGTCCACTGTCAGCTGTCTCATCACCATGTTCGATAGCAGCAGCACGAACGTCAGCGATATGCCCAGCCCCAGCACATTGACAAACGAGAAGAGCCTGTTGCGCCGTAGGAATATAAGAAATGTCTTCATAGTATCTCCATTTCAGGTCATTTGCAATGGGTCACATGACGTTCTCCACCGTCTCCACTATCTCGCCGTCGAAGAGGTTTATTATCCTCTGCGCATAGCCCGCGTCGTGTTGGCTGTGGGTCACCATCACTATGGTAGTCCCCTCCCTGTTGAGCTGTGTGAGCAGTGCCATCACCTCCTTGCCGTTCTTCGAGTCGAGATTACCTGTCGGCTCATCGGCCAGTATCAGTTTAGGCCCGGAAACCACGGCGCGCGCTATCGCCACCCTCTGCTGCTGACCTCCGGATAGCTGCTGCGGATAGTGCTTCGCACGATGGCTGATGCTCATGCAGCGCATGATTTCCAGCACCTTCTGCTTACGCTCCTCCGCCGATATCTTCATGTATGTCAGCGGCAGCTCTATGTTCTCATAGACATTAAGCTCGTCTATGAGGTTGAAACTCTGGAATACGAAGCCTATCTTACCCTTGCGTACATTGGTACGTTCGCGCTCTTTCAGATGACCCACTTCCTGATTGTCAAGGTAATAATCGCCCGAGGTCGGATTATCCAGCAGGCCAATGATGTTAAGCAGCGTCGACTTGCCGCAGCCCGAAGGCCCCATGATGGCTACAAACTCACCGTCATTCACATCGAGACTCACGTTTTGGAGGGCGATAGTCTCTACTTCCGTCGTACGGAACTTCTTCATAAGCTTCTCAATTCTAATCATAGTACTTTGTATATTAAAAAGTTAATAATATTCTTCGTTTGGACTGAGACTGGCACGCCTCACTCCGTTTTCAAGTTCTTCACCGGGTTCTCCCTCACCGCCTTACGGCTTATCAGCCACACCGAGAGGAGCGATACCCCCGCCACTACGGCAAATGCCGCCAACGCCACCCACCACGGGAAAGCACCTTCATAGGCCACTATCTTGTCTATCTGCCTTACCACTGCCCAGATTAACGGGACAGCCATCACCAGCCCCGCCAGCAGCGACACCAAGGAGAAACGCATCAGCCTCAGCATTTCGAGCCTGTTGTCCGACCCGAATACCTTGCGCACCGCCATATCCCGCTTCCTCTGCGCTATGAAATAGAGCGACATGGCCGTAAGCCCAAGCAGCGTGATGAGCAACGCCACACAAGCGAAGATGCCCACGGTAGAGCGGAGGCGGTAGATGGAGTAATACTGCCACCTGACCAAATCGTCAAACAAAGTCCCTCCTTTGGTCTCCGTGCCGTATATGTCACGGTACAAGGCATCTATCTCCTTGCGCCACTCCCCTATCTCACCGGGACGGAGTTTCACGGAGATGTACATCGGGTAGAAACCCTCATCTCCCTCCTTATGTATATCGAGGAAGACATCGCGCTTAGGCTCAAGCGCAGTGCGGGCAGTCCAGTCCGCTGTGCGCCCCGCAATCTCTGCACGGAGGGTCTGCCCATCTAACAGACGGAAAAAGGCTGTAGCCCCGTCGGCCAGCCCGATGCTCCGGGCGGCGTGGTGCGAGAGGTATGCCCCATATGGGGAATAGGCTTCAGTCACGTCTATACCGTAGAGACCGGCAAACGCGGTGTCGCAGTTGATATAGACCATCGTCAGCGTAGCCTCCGTCTCTCCGTTGGAGAATGTACCGCTCTCTCCCATCGCTTCGGGCGGCACACGGTCAGAGATAGTCCAGCCTTCGACATACGGCAGTTTGGCCAGTTCCGTGCGGAAGAGGTCGGCCTTCTGCCTGTCCATATAGTAGTAGAGCAGCACATTCTCATGGTCATAGCCCATAGGCGTATGGACTATGCGGTATATCTGCAGGCCGACATAGCCCGCGCACGTCAGGAGCGCGATGGTAGCCATGCTCTGTACCACGTAGAGCAGTCGGAGATAGAGGCTCTTGGTCTTGCGGCGGAACGTGCCGCGCACCACATCCATAGGGTTGTAGGCCGACAGTACCGCCGCAGGCACGAGACCTGCCACGACTGAGACCACCGCCACTATCGCTACGTATATGGCCACGTGCGGCACATCCATAGACTCCATCAGGTCTATCTTGGACATCAGGCTCACCGCCGCGAAAGGTTCTACCGCCAGCGCAAGCAGGAAGCCCAGCAGGAACGCGACGAGGGTCATCACCGCCGCCTCTGTCATCATACGCATGAAGATATCCCGCCTCGACGCACCGAGCAGCCGCCGCGTGGACATCTCCTTGGCGCGGTTGGCCGTCTGTGCCACACTCATGCTCACATAGTTGAAGAGAGCCATGAGAAGTATCAACACCCCCGCCACCGAGTAGACGTATATGTTCTTCATGCTGTACTGGTTAAGCCCCGCTATGGGCAGTTCCGCGAAATAGGCGTCACGCATCGGTATCCAGTGCGCCTCCGTCAAGAAACCCTGCTGATATGCCCAATGGAATTCCTTGAAGAATTTCAGCATGTCGTCCTCTATCTCAGCGGGATTATACCCCTCGACAAAACGGGCGAAGATGACGGAGCAGCCCATGTCCGCTATTGTCGGGCTCTCCATGCTGATGCCCCAATAGTAGTACTTCATGGCATAGAAGGGGAGTATCACGTCCAGCTCCTCGCTGAACATAGAGTTGCGGAAGCCGCGCACCACGCCCTTCACCGTATAGGCATTGCCCAGAAGATTGACAGTCCGCCCCAGCACATCGGTTGAGCCGAATATCTTGTTCGCTCCCTGCTCCGTGAGAACCACGCCCTGATTGTCCAAGAGCATGGTCTTGACATCGCCGGCTATCGGCTCCATGCGGAAAAAGTCGCAGAAGTTGTCCTTGGCGAAATAGGTCGAGACCACCTTTTTGTCTTCGCTCTCCTCGGTCAGGGCGTAGAGGTGGGCGGGACTGACTATGCACCAGTCCTCCATGGCAGGATAGCGTCCTTCAAGATTACGCCCCACGATATAATGGCTTGTCGCGTAGCGTTCAGTGGTGAGTACATGGATGCGCTCCACGTCCTCAATGTCCTTGTCCACAGTCAGCTGCCGGATGACCATGTCGGTTATCAGCAGCACGAACATAAGCGAAATGCTGAGACCCAGGACATTGACCAGAGTGAAGAACCTGTTCCTTGACAAATACCTGAAATATGGCTTCAATATTCCCATGACTTTATTCTGTTTTTTGATAGTTGCTTTCTCTCGTCCCGCACCCACACCGGGAGTGGTTGCAGATTTGACAGTTTCTGAAACAATCAGAGCATTTTCCTTGCTTGAGGGTAGCGGGAGCCTAACGGCAGGCTAACGGAATCTAAGCGGGTGCATTTGGTTTTCAATGAATTATCCCGTTGCCAAATTCCAAATTTCCTGGCAAATCACCACTGGCGATGCCTACCTGCCGGAGCGCACTCATCTTATTTTCAGTACCTCCTTGTCCTTGAACGCCTCATAGCCGGAGACTATCACGCGCTCCCCCTCCTCGAGGCCCTCCATCACCTCATAGTACTGCGGGTTCTGCCGCCCGATGCGTATGTTGCGGCGGTATGCCTTCCCGCCGCTGGGGTCGACGACAAAAATCCAGTTGCCGCCCGTCACCTGAAAGAATGTGCCTTTGGGTATCATCACGCTCTCGGTCGGTTCGCCGAGCTGGAGGTCTATGTAGTAGGTCTGGCCGCTGCGGATATTGTCCGGCCTTGCGCCCTCGAAGACGAACTCGGTGCGGAAACGGCCCTCGCGCACTTCGGGGAAGACCTTGCGCACGCGCACGCTGAACTTTGAGCCCTGCCGCTCGAATGTGCCGGGGAGGCCGCGCGTCACGCGGTCGATGTAGTGCTCGTCAATCTGCGCCTCAATCTTATAGTCGGATAGGTCGTTGATTTGCCCGGCTTTGGCACCCGTGCCTATGCTCTGGCCAAGCTCCACGTCAAGGAGGCCCAGTTCGCCGTCAATCGGCGCGCGGACTTCAAGTTTGTTCTTGCGGTCGCGTATCAGGTTGAGGTTCATGCGCATGTTGGCGAGGTCGTCCTCCATCTGCTTCATCTGGATGGTACGGTAGACAGAGTCCTGCTCAAGCCGCAGCAACACTATGTCGTGCTGTCGTAGCGCAAGCTCATAGTCCTCCTTGGCGGAGATGTACTCTTCGCGCGGTATGAGCTTCTCGTCGTGCAGACGCTGTTTCTGCCTGAATGTGCGCTCTTTGCGGCGTATGTCTATGTCGAGCTGCACGCGCTCCATCTCGTTGTTCAGCTTGTCCTGCTGCATGGTCACCTGCGTGTTGCGCAGCAGGTTCTGCTTCTCGGCCAGTTCCGCCTCGGAGTTGAGTATCTGTATGTCGAGGTCGGAATTGGTCATGCGGAAGAGCACGTCGCCCTTTTTCACTGTCGCGCCCTCTTCCACTATCTTCTCCTGCACGATGCCCGCCTCCTCGGGGCTGACCTGCACGACGGAGATGGGCTGCACCTGACCGTTGACGCGGATGAAGTCGTTGAACTTGCCGAAGGTCACATCGGCCACATTGAGCGCGTCGCTGTCCACTGTCATGGAGGAGGAATAACGCCCGAACAGCACCCACGCCAGCAGCCCGACTATCACCGCCCCGACTATCACATAGGGCAGATGACGCTTCTGTATGCCCTTTTTCTTCTCAATCTGAATATCCATAATGCTATCGTTTTAAGGTTCTCTATCAACTGTATTCACTCCGTTTTCAGGTTGTTGACCGGGTTCTCGCGTACAGCCTTGCGGCTTATCATCCATACGGAGAGCAGTGACACCGCTGCCACTATGGCAAAAGCTGCCAACGCCACCCACCACGGGAAAGGAGTGGCGTACTCCACGATGCGGTCTATCTGCCTGATGCCAACCCACATCAGCGGCACGGCAAGCACGAGGCCTATGGCCAATGAGGTCATGGCGAAGCGCATGAGCCGCAGCATCTCGAGGCGGTTGTCTGACCCGAAGACCTTGCGTATGGCCATATCCCTCTTCCGCTGTGCAATGAAATAGAGCGACATGGCCGTCAGGCCGAGCAGGGTGATGAGAAGAGCCGTCGCGGTAAATATTCCTATCAGCTTGCCGAGCCGTATCAGATGGCTGTACTGCCGCTCCATAATCGTCCTGTACCAATAGCCCTCCGCCGTGACATTGTGTGTCACTTTGCGGTACATCTCCTCCATCCCGGCCATATATGCCTCCTCCTCACCAACGGTCTTCACGAGTATGAATACCGGAGACATATTATCATAACTATGAATACACACCGCCGGAGCCCCTTGCCACATACCGACAGGGCCGAGCGTAAAATCAGT
>CALUOH010000017.1 GCA_944322025.1 uncultured Bacteroidales bacterium
CCAAATGACATAGACGCATAGTTGCGTGCCTGAAACAAAAGCATCGAGGGCGTACCCGCACACCGTAGGTACGCCCTTTCTGTCTTCCCCGCCTGACCTGATTGACAGGGCAGCCGCCCTGCCTGACAGCCCCGTTGAAGCGCAGCTCCTCTCTCCGGCATAGCGCGGCAACACACAAACTGCTCTATTGCCACAATCCTTCCACACTTTCAATACACAATAAACATATCACATCCACAATCACCACTGCCATTCACCACCATTTCAGTCCCATAAAGCCTTGATTATGAAGCCAATCAACTAACCTTCAGCTATCTTGCAGCTACCTCCTCCCTACCCTCAACCAAGCAAGACTACACGATTGTTTCAATTCCTGCCAAAAATCACAAAAGGACGGACATGGTAATAGCGATATGTATTCCGCACATCGCCTGCCTTTCGTATAAAACAATCGCCTCAGCCGCGGCATCATCTGCCGCCGTGCTGAGGCGATTGCCTTACACCTGTATGTTCCTTACTCTATTTACTGAGCCTTCCCGTCCGAGCCGAGCACATTGACTATCTTGTGCATATACAGCTTCTTCAGCTCCTCACGTGCCGGGCCGAGATACTGGCGCGGGTCAAACTTGTCCGGCTGCTCATTAAAGAACTTGCGTATCGTGGCAGTCATGGCCAGACGGCCGTCAGAGTCTATGTTAATCTTGCATACAGCCGACTTTGCAGCCTCGCGAAGCTGATCCTCCGGTATGCCTATCGCGTCTTTCAGCTTGCCGCCGTTCGCATTGATTATGTCGACATACTCCTGCGGAACAGATGACGAACCGTGCAGCACAATCGGGAAGCCCGGCAACCTCTTCTCCACCTCTTTCAAGATATCGAAACGAAGCGGCGGAGGCACCAGATGCCCATTCTCATCCCTCGTACACTGCTCCGGCGTAAACTTGTTCGCTCCATGTGATGTCCCGATAGAGATAGCCAGGGAGTCAACTCCTGTGCGCGAGACGAAATCAACAACCTCCTCCGGACGTGTATACGTATGATGTTCAGCCGAAACCTCATCCTCTATCCCGGCCAGCACACCAAGCTCGCCCTCTACCGTCACATCAAACTGATGGGCATACTCCACCACCCTCTTCGTAAGAGCTATATTCTCCTCATACGGCAGGTGCGAACCGTCAATCATCACCGACGAAAAACCCATGTCCACACAGCTCTTGCACAGCTCAAACGTGTCACCGTGGTCAAGATGCAGGCATATCTGCGGATGTTCCCAGCCAAGTTCCTTGGCATACTCGACAGCACCCTGCGCCATATAGCGGAGCAGTGTCTGGTTGGCGTATTTACGTGCACCGCTCGACACCTGCAATATTACCGGTGACTTCGTCTCCGCGCAAGCGGAAACGATTGCCTGCATCTGCTCCATGTTATTGAAATTGAATGCAGGGATGGCATAACCTCCTTTTATCGCACCCTTGAACATCTCTCTGGTGTTCACAAGGCCAAGATCTTTGTAACTTACCATACTTAATTGTTTTTTATTTATGACACAAAACGCTGTAAGCCTATCGGGATACCGCACAGTCCTACTCTGCAAAGGTAATCATTTTATATGGACAAAACAAAGAAAACGGAAATATCCTTACCCGTTCCATCATTTTCTCAGGTCAAACAGATACGCGAACGAAAGTTTCAATGTACCCTGCGTCAGATAAGTATTCGTGCCTGACGACATAGGCAGCGTATACAGATAGTCGTTTCTGGTCGCATTGTTCAGGCTGTATTGATAAGAGAGCCTACCTTGAAAATTTCTGTATTTGAATGCCATGCCAACCTCGGCGGCTATCTCGCAACGCACTATGCGCCCATCTTTTCCGAACAGCCCTTCGGCCTCATTCTCGTACATCACAGGCCGGCGCATATCCGTATTCTGCCATGCTATGTCCCTGCCGTGCAGCGCACACGTGAACACTGGGCCGATGAAGGCGGATATCACATATTTGTTCTGCACCGGAAAATTCACATACACATGCACCGGCACATTCAGATAGAACAACTGCCTGTTGAAATAGGTCGATGTGTCCACTCCGGCATACGAGAGGTTGAACGCCGAAGACCGCATCTCATACGTCGCTGCGGCATCCCAACCCCATCGGTTGGTAATATCCCACTCGAAAAGCGCACCTACATGGAAACCCGCACCGGGTATCGGCTTAAATCCTGCATCCTCGTCCGCACACCACATGGTACTGTGCGACATGGACGGGCCTCCAATGAAACCCAGTTTCTGTGCCGATGCTGAAACCGAAAACACTGCCGTAATGACAATGGCTATCAATATCTTGTATACATTCATGCCTGCCTTCTCACACATTAAAACTGCACCTGCGGAGCTGACTCCGTGCCATCCGCCGCCTCGAAATACTCCTTCTTGTCAAACCCGAACATGCCAGCTACCATGTTGTTCGGGAAGCGGCGTATCATCAGGTTATAAGCCTTCGCACTCTCATTGAAGTTGGCGCGCGCCACCTGTATGCGGTTCTCCGTCCCCTCAAGCTGTTCTTGCAGATTGAGGAAATTGGTGTTGGCCTTGAGGTCAGGATAGTTCTCCGCCACCATGAGCAACCGCCCAAGTGCGGCACCAACCTCACCCTGCACTGCCTGATACTCCTTTATGTTTTCCGCCGTCAGATTGTCGGCATCGACAGTCATCTGCGTGGCGCGTGCGCGTGCCGAGACTACCGCATCGAGTGTCTCCTGTTCATGGGCTGCATACCCTTTCACCGTATTGACCAAGTTGGGTATGAGATCCGCCCTGCGCTGATACTGACTCTCCACATTGGCCCATGAGGTGCTGACACTCTCCTCTGCAACTACCATTTTATTATATGCACCTATCATCCAAAACACGATGATAATAACAACAGCAAACACGGTTATAAGAACCACATAACTCTTTTTCATATCGACATAATATTATTCTGATTATCATTTTGTTAAATTCCTGTCAGAACCGGCCTCCAGCACCGCCACCTCCAAAGCTTCCGCCTCCGAAGCCCCCGCCGAAACCGCCTCCGAAACCGCCTCCGAAGCCTCCACGATGCGACGACGTGACTGGTGGCGCGACTATGATGCGCGGCACACGGAACGGGGTAACCTTGCGGTAATGGCAGCTGCGGCATTCGTAGACATCCTCCCCACGTCCCTCGCTGAGCGGCGTTGCCGCCACTACCACATTATGTGACACCAGCGAATAGGCCTTGGAATTGCATATCGGGCAATGGGAGAATTTCGAATCCATATCAAGATAAGAGAATATCTTCACCTCGTTGCACGATGGACACACCCAGACATCATAGTCCACGGATTTCAGCATCTCCTCCACCTGCTGCCCCTTGGAGAGGAAGACATCCTCTTGGTCTTCCGAGAGAAGCCGCATCTGTGCTCCGCACTTGCCGCAAACGACTGGTTTTACCCTCGCTCGGCGACGCAGACTACGGAGATAGAGGACTAAGAACAATACCGGTATCGGGAACACCCAAGCCAATGGTTTAACCTCGCGCACCACATAGTCAAGCGACTTATAACGTACATTGTTCTCTCCCGCTATACGTGCCACACGGGAATAGGCCCACCACAATGCGATTATGAACATCAGGCAGGAGAACATAAGATAAATCATCAGCCAGTTCACATATCTTACCTGCGGAGAGTCCGTTCCCAACAGCATCTCCTGCACGGCCTCATCTGTCATAAGACGTTCGCACACACCATCTATCGCCACACGGAACGCCTCATCCACCCTGCCAGTGCGCATCAGCGGGAACACCCCTTCGTTCAAAAGCTGATTGAGATATGCGTCAGGCAGTATGCCTTCAAGCCCCGTACCCGTCTCGAAGCGCATGGCGCGTATATCGACAACATACAGGAAAAGCAAGCCGTTGTTTCTGCCGCGCTTGCCTACACCCCACCCCGAAGCCAACTCGTACGCAAACGATGTCTCGTCGTCACCCACTATGCTCGGCAATACAACTACAGCCACCTCTGCCGAAGTCTGCCGTTCGAGGGCTGAAAGCTTGGCGTTCAACTCATTTACAACGTCGGGAGAAAGCACCCCTACCTCGTCCGTCACATAACAGCCGGCACACATCATTCGCGGATTGGGGACATCCCCAACGCGATAATCCGCAACCGCATGCACCGCCACCGAGAACAGTAGCAGAAGTAACGTACAAATCGGTGATATGTATGGTATTATTCTCAAAATCAATAGTTAATTACATCCACTAATTCCACATCGAAAATCAATGTGCTATGCGGCGGCACAATAAAGTTACCCTTATAATCCTCGGAGCCGTCAGAGCCATAAGCCTTAGATGCAGGTAGATACATTTTCACATGCGACCCCTGCGGCATAGTACCAAGCACCTCTTTCCAACCGTCAATGCAGTCGCCAAGATAAAGATACTGCTCCTCTCCGGAATCGAACACAGTGCCGTCTATGAGTTCTCCCGTGTAAGTCACCGTTATAAGTGACGACAACCCCGTATTAGGGTCAACAGTAGGCTTAGGTACAGGCCCGAACCCTCTATGATACACCTCATACTGTATGCCCGATGGCAACACATATACCTCCTGCACGTAAGAGTCCTCACCGAGACTGGACTTGTGATTTTCCAGCCAAGTCTCGTTCAGCCCCTGCCATGTGGAAAAATGCCCTTCACAACCACACAATACAATAACTACAAACAAATATATCAGTTTCTTCATCCTTTAATTAACCTTGTGCCTACAAAGATAGGACAATTCTGTCAGACAAACCTCAAAACACACAGGCGATTAACCTAAATTTCGAGATAAATTGTGCCAGCCGGAGGATACAGCTCACATGGCAATGTTCGGCACAAGCATTTTCAGCACCGTCTGAACAAACCACGGCAACAGTATGACCGCAGCCCCATTCACGAACATGAAAATCTGACTCTCCCGCTCGTTCATGT
Organism: uncultured Bacteroidales bacterium; assembly: GCA_944322025.1. Lineage (GTDB taxonomy): Bacteria > Bacteroidota > Bacteroidia > Bacteroidales > Paludibacteraceae > Aphodosoma. The sequence continues at coordinate 4,998 of CALUOH010000017.1, forward strand.
TCAACGTGTCGCCGGCAAATATCCACAGCAAGTATAGCACATACAGCAACAGTGCCTTGAGAAAAAACATATTAGGCATCACACACAGCACCACGCGCAGTACATAGACCGGCAGAAAGGCGTATGCCATAACCGTCTCAGCGACCACCCCCGTCAAATCCTTACCCAAAAAACGCCGGGAGATGACCTTACACAGCGACACGGACAACAGGTACGAAGCGAACAAGGAGACAAAGGCGAAGACGGGCTTCAGCACAGCCGCCTCAGACCTGAACTCTTCGGCATACACACAGTACGAGAAGAACGTCAGCACAGCCACCACGGCACACCACGGCAAGACAAACCCCTTATATATGGACTTGCCCGCAAAAGGGCTGTCGGTCATGACGCTCGCAGCCACACTCTCCGGATGCACGAGGAGACGATAGATATAAGAAACGGTATGGCTCAGCATATCAGGCATCAACAGTTAGGTCAGGCGGCATACTCTTTCAGGAGCGCAATCTCCGACTTCCAGCGCGACTCATCGGGAGTTTCGAGTATCAGCGGTATGCCGTCAAGCCTCGAATCCTGCATGATGAAGCGGAAAAGGTCATAGCCAATGAGCCCTTCGCCCAGCACCTCGTGGCGGTCTACCCGCGAAGCGAGTTCCTTCATCGAGTCGTTAAGATGCATGCCGCGCAGATAGCCGAGACCGACCACGCTGTCAAGTTCCTTAATAACAGCATCGAATTTCTCCGCAGTACGCATGTCATAGCCAGAGGCGAAAGCATGCTGGGTGTCTATGCAGACCCCCACACGGCTCTTGTCATCCACGAGGTCTATAATAAAACGCAGATGCTCAAAGCGGTAGCCGAGGTTAGTGCCCTGTCCCGCCGTGTTCTCTATGACCGCCGTCACGCCAGAGGTCTGTTGCAACGCCATGTTTATGCTCTCAGCTATGCGTTTCAGGCAATCCTCCTCAGACATCTTTTTCAGATGCGAACCGGGATGGAAATTGAGACGGTCAAGCCCCAGCTGGCTGCACCTGCGCATCTCGTCAATGAACGATTCACGGCTCTTTCTGAGCCCTTCGTCATCAGGAGAGCCGAGGTTTATCAAGTAACTGTCATGCGGCAGTATCTGTGCTGCCGAATAACCGTAAGCGGCACATCTTTCCTTGAATACCGTAATACTCTTCTCGGTCAGAGGCGGGGCAATCCACTGCCTCTGGTTCTTGGTGAACAGGGCAAAAGCCGTAGCCCCTATCAGGTGCGCATTCTCCGGGGCATTCTCAACCCCGCCCGATGCGCTCACATGTGCTCCTACATATTTCATTGTATTATCCATTATCAGTTATCACTGTCTCACCCAACGACGGCGGTGAAGATAGAGATACGCCGCGCCACCCACGGCGACAATAGCAAGCGGCAACAACACATTGAGCCACTTCATGTGCGCAGCACCCGTGAGCACAGCCGCCTTGTTCAGCAACCTGAGGCGCACAGTACGGTTGCGCAACTCCATAAGTCCCATATCGTCAGTCAGATAGAGCATTGAATTGAGTATAAAGTCCTTGTTCCCATAGGTCATCCGTGTCATGCGGTCATAGCCGAGCGGCACGATAGCCACTCCGCCGTCGGCGTTCTCAAGGTCGTTGCGCAGCACATCGCCGTCGCCCACCACAACCATGCGGGTCAACGCACTGCTGTCCAGCTTTGCCCTCGACACGTTCAGCCCTTTCGGAGGCATCCTATTCCTGAATGCCGAGACGAAACGCCCCTCCATGACGGCGGCGACAGGCGCATAGCCCGTGGTGAAGTACTCCTTAGGGTCAACGCTTATGATGCGGTTGAGGTCTATATCGTTAGGCGCGGCGGTGATGTGCGAGGCGTTGCCGGAGACAAGCAGCACGCTCTTCTTCACCCCCGCCGTGTCACCGGGGAAATCTATCAGGGAGGCAAACTCTCCCTTCACCGCAGAACGGTTTTTCGTTATAGGATGATAGGGCGATGTCTGGAGCAGAGGGGCATAGAACCACGGCATGGGCTCAAACTTCGGGGTTTCTCCCGGACGGGCTATATTGACAGGCATATACGCGCACTGCAAGTCCTCAACGACAGTCGGCGTTATCCTCACTCCATAGCGGAACAGCATGTCCTGTAAATTGAGGTCGAGCGGCATCAGCGGCGAGACACCGCTTTTTGCCATATCATCGTGCGACACCTGCACTCCATCTATGCACCACAGCACGCGGCCTCCGCGCATCAGGTACTGGTCTATGATATACTTGTCGGTCTCCGAGAACTTCTCCTGAGGAGCAGCAATGATAACAGCATCATACCCGTCAAGCATATCGTCATACGCACCAAGCACACCCCTGTCCACCTGAAAATAGCGGCTCAGCGCGGCCGAGATGTCGTACGTCTCAGCCTCCGAGAGTTCGCCGTGCCCCTCTATGAACGCCACCTTGCGCACCTCGCTCTGCTGGAGTATCCTTAAGGCATCGGCAAACAGATACTCGTGGTCTTCCATGGCAGCGTTTACGGCCTCCTCGCCCGACAGTCCGTCGCCCGGCTGCAACAGACATACCGGGACTGTATCGCCATGCGCCGAGACCTCAGCCCACGGGAACAGAACCTGCTGGGATACTCCGCCATGTCCATCGCGCACAGCCACGGACATGCCACGGAGACCACGCCGCTCCAAGCGTTCATAGCCCGCATAGCGGCTCTCATCGTCCGCAGCCTCATTGGGGTCTATGTATGACAGCGTTATTTTCTCTCCCGCGTATGCGTTCAACTCGTCTATCAGGTCACGCACAGAATGGCGCAGCCGCACCATGTCAGCATCCATATCACCGCCAAGGTAGATGTCCACATGCACCGGCTCGTCTATGGCGGCGACTATCTCACGCGTACATCCGGCTATGGTGAAACGTCCCTCCTCCGTCATGTCAATACGGAAAAACACACTGCGCGACATTATAAGCCACACGGACAATGCAGCAACGGCGAGTACGCACACCAAGACAATCAACCTGCTCTTCTTCATAGTATCAATATCACTGGAACAGCCTCTTACGCTCATCTTTCTTTTTCAGTTCGGGATAGCTTATGCGGCTGTGGTAAATATTCTTCAGCTTATCCTTAAAGACTGCCTTGGCCGTTTCCACATCGCGGAACGATATGGGCGCATCCTTGAACTGACCATCGGCAATCAGTCCGTTTATGATGTTCTCTACCATACGGTCTATGGTCTCCTCATTGTGGTCAGGCAGACTGCGCGATGTGGCCTCCACCACGTCGGCCATCATCACTATCGCGGTCTCCACACTGTGAGGCAGCGGGCCGGGATAGGTGAAGAGCGACTCGTCAATCTCGCGGTCGGGATACTTGTTCTTGTAGGAATTGTAGAAATATTTCGTCTTACTCTTGCCGTGGTGCGTACGGACGAAATCGATAATCTGTTCTGGGAGACCTGCCTTTTCAGCCATCTTTACTCCCGCCACAACGTGGTTGATTATCAGCTGTGCCGCCTGCTCGTAGGGCATTTCGTTCAGGGGGTTGATGCCTCCGGTCTGGTTTTCGGTGAAGAGCATCGGGTTGAACAGCTTGCCTATGTCATGATAGAGCGCACCAGTACGGACAAGCAGCGCGTTGGCATCCAACTTCTTCGCCACCTCGACGGCGAGGTTACTGACCTGGAGTACGTGCTGGAACGTGCCCGGAGCTTTCTCGCTGAAATCCATGAGGATAGAGTTGTTCACATTAGAGAGTTCCACAAGGGTCACGCTGCTGAGGAAGCCAAATGCCTTTTCGCACAGATATATCAGTCCGTAGGCGAAGAGGAGCATGGCCGCATTGACGAAGAAAGTCACATAGACAAGCCACGGGAACGCGGACACAGATGAGCCCTTCATGAGCTCCAAGCCAGTGAATATGACCACATAGGTGAGGAATATCAGAACGGCAGAGCGCACAAGCTGGCTGCGGGCGTTCATGTCTTTGAGACTCGACACGGCAGTCATGCCGGCGGCAATCTGTATGAGGACGAAATCGAACGGGGCGGCCAGCATGATTGACGCAAGGAGCACCGTGATGAGATGGAGGAATAGTGCCGTACGGGAATCGAAAAAGACGCTGACCACGAGAGGAAGTATGGCAAAGGGGACTATGTAAATGGATATAGTGGTATAGCGCACGACGGCAGAGGCCACGGCCAGCACGGCCAGCACCATGAGAAGCATGAAGAGGACTGACCGGAAGGAGTAGAATACCTTCGGGCGGAAGAGGTAGAAGTAGAAGGCGAGGAGGAGATACAAGGCGATGATGACAAGCAGCTCGCCGACAACCATTGAGCCGGAGGAAACGCCGGTCTGCTCTTTGCCCTCCCTGTCGTTGATGATTTGCAGGGAGCGGAGTATCTTGTAAGTGTCGCGGCTGACTACCTCGCCACGGTCGATGATTTTCTCGCCTTCCTGCACAACTCCCTGAGTGAGCGATATCTGGTCGAGAAGCTCTGTCTTGGCACGGTCGGTCTTGGCGGTGTCAAGGGTCATGTTCTCTTTGAGGAAGTCCTCGGGGGAGAGCTTCTTCAAGGCTTTGGAGTCGACACCGGCAGCGTCGCACCCGGCGAGGATGCGGTCGTAGGCAGAGCGGATGGTGTAGAGGCGGGAGAAGGGCTCTTCGCGGACGATGTTGTCATCGCCTATGACACCGACACGGCGCACACGCCATTCCTCCATGAGCTTGTGGTCTTCGAGAGTGACGATGCCGGAGGTGTATATGCGGGAGAGGCTGCTTTTGAGGTAGTCGAGTGCACGGCGGCCCTCACGGCCTTTCGGTTCGAGGCTGGAGGCACGGGCTGTCATGTCACGGCTAACAGTGCGGTCGACATTGAGGTATGGCGTGAGGTCACGGAGGGCGGAGTCGCGCTCAGCCTGCAACTCCTCATCGAGCTTGTATATGGGGAAGTCCATCGGCGCGGTGAGCAGTTCATAGACCCACGGGCGGCCTATCTCAAAGTTGCGATCCATGGTCGGACGGCGCGGGACGAGGTAGTAGGTGACTACGACAGCCGCTACGAAGAGGGATATTTGCAGGGCCAGTTTCCATCTATGGTCTTTTAACGGTTTTTTCATACTCTGTCTTTGGAATGAAAGGATTGAGTCCACGTGACATCGGGGGACGCACGGGGAGAACAATGTTTTACAAAGGTAGCGCAATTAGATGAATATGCAAACAGGGTGCGGGGATTTTTGGATGGAGGGGCGGGAGGAGGCAGGAGAGGAGGGGGATGGGGGTGGCTGGGAGATGGCCTGCGGCTTCGGAGGGTGTCCGTAGGGGCTCCCTGAGTGCTCCGTCGAGAGTAAGTGTTTTTAACCTTAATTTGCAGTTGAGGAGAGAGAGAGTTTTGCCGTTACCTTGTTTTGAAAACGGCTTCGTCTTGATGCGCGTAAGCCCATTTCAAAAATGGCACAAGCAAAGAAAAGCCCACGACGACCACAATGTCACAAGTGACACCGCCATCGTCGCGGGCACTTCTTTTATATGCTTGTGCAGAACGGACAAGCCCTTTTTATCCATTTCATTTTTTCGTTTTTGTCTGGCAGCCGGAAATGCCGCTGGATGCAGGACACGACGGGCGTGAATCTGCACCTGCGACTATTCCCGGCAATGGACGTGAGAACCATCGTGGATTATTGCGCAAAGAGGGACATCCCGTGCATCGTGGTGGGCGAGGACAACATTTGCGTCTGCCGCCCGAAGAAATCCTGGGAAGCGGGAAGGAAGTGTTCCAGCTGACCCCTTTCATCAACGAGGGCGAAGAACAGGAAGTTGCCCCCCACACATCCGCCAATGCGAAATAGGCCGCTGGCATCCTGCTTTCGCGGACATCACAGCAAAGGGCAACACCAAGCAGCGGGGCATCGACGAAATCATCCGGCATTTCGGCCTGCGGCTGGAAGACACGGTGGCCTTCGGCGATGGAGGGAAACGACATCCCCATGCTGCGGCACGCCGCCACCGGCATTGCCATGGGCAACGCGCGCGATGAAGTGAAAGCCGCCGCCAACCATGTGACCGCCACGGTGGACGAGGACGGCATCGCCAAAGGCATCGAATGGCTGTTTGACCATTGTTAACATCAGTAACGCGCTATCCATCAAGCAACTGCACACGTCAAAATCTTATTTCGCAGCAACTGTTGCTCAGGTCGCGCAGATGCCCTACATTTGCAGCATGTATCACCTAAAAAGACATACGGAATGAAAGGATTCATAGAATACGTTATCAATGAAAGCGACCTCGTGTTGCGAGAACTTAGAAGGGACATCGAAGGGATACAAGCCCCTTTCCTGATTGACGAATACCGCGAATGGCTGCAACAAAACGGCTTCAAAGGCTCCGTGCGCAGCTATCCTTCCTACCTGAGGAGCATGGACAAGCTGATTACGAGCCTCGACGGATACGAGGACGACTTCTACACGTTGGTGCAAATATGCTTCGAGCAAAAGGACTTCAAGGCGCTGCCTGCCTTGCTGGATGCCTACGGCAAGGAGATGGAAGGATGGCTGGAATGGGCGAAAACGGCCGACGACCCCGAATCGCGCCCCGCGCATTTCAGGGACATGCTGAGCGCCTTCCGCAACTACCGGCAATTCCTTGAAGAAAAAGCCGCGCAAGCAAAAGCCGGCGGCGCCGCGCCCTGGCGCATGCCGGCCTGCCAGAAGCTTTTCATGCAAGACGAGTTCACGGACTGGCTGCAATACACCGATGATAAGAAAAGGAACTCTGCCGAAAGCATCGTGTCGCGCATCAAGTCGCTCAACCGCCATTTCCTTTGCCGCCTGGTTCCCGGAAAGAGAATCGACATGCTGGCCTTGCTGCCGAAGTTCCTCGCGCAAGACCGGGAAAAGGCCCTGCAACTGTTAGGAAAGTTGGAAAACCGTGTCAACAACGCCGCCAACCACCCGGAGGCAACCTCCATCCACCCCGTCAGCTTGCGCCACATGCGCAGGGCTTTCAGCCTGTACGTGCAGTTATCGAGGAAGCGACCCGCGAATGCAGCCTGCTGCGCAACGAAGCCGCCGGAGTGAACAATGCGGAAAACCAAGAACTGCCCCTCGCCAAGACGGCTACAGCCGGCTATGAGTACGACCAATTGGAGAAAAGGTTCCACAACCGCCTCATCACGCAAGACCGCATCAGCCACAGCAAAACGGTGTTCTATCCCATACGCTTCATCAAAGCCTTGTTCGAGCAGCACGACAAACTGGCCGGGATGGGCCTCATCAGCAGCAGCGGCGGGCGCCTGAAATGGCTGAACCGCTGGCTCGACAACTGCATCGCCCGCATCACCGTCATCACAGAAAAAGGGAACTTCACCTTGGCGGACATCGACTGGCTTGAGATAGACCCGCAGGCAAAGAGAACAACCGTGCTGCTGCCCGACGGGCAAAAGGCCCTGCTCATGACGGAAACCCACCGGGGAGACATCGTGCCCATGAGCGCATCTACCCTTGACGACATCACCATCGACCACACGCCGAACATCGCCCATGTGCTGGACGACAACGCCAAGCATCTGCCTGCCCTTGCGAAACTCACCGAACTGATGCGCCAACAAGCCCGGGAAGAGAACATAAAGTTGGACTACGACCACATCTCGCAACTGAACAAAGCGGTGTTCCGGAACGTGGGATTAGATGAACTCGCGCCCTTCATCCCGAAACTGGCAAGAGACCTTATGCTGGTTGCCAGCAAGTCGGAACTGAAACTGATGGAGAGCCAATACAACCTCCGAAAGAAATAAGCGAAGCATGGAAAGCAACGCCACGCCCGCCGCAAGCGCGGCAACCATCCGGGAATACGCAAAAAAAATGCGGTTCCAGGCCTGCTTGCAAAGAGGGCTGCGCCCTGTCATGGCCCTGAACGAGGCCGACTTCCAGGCCGTGGAAACCGCAAAGGAGGCATGCGCCCTCACCATCTGCGGGCGCAACGGCGCGGAAATGTCCGCCAACATCCGGGAAGCCGCGCCGGGACTGAAGGGGAAATACACGCACATCCTGCTGAACTTCATCTGCAAAGAGCAGCCGGGCATCGCCCAACTGCACGAATGGCTGCAGCCCTTCGAGGGCATGCAACTGGCATTCGGGTGCTGCACGGGCCCGGCATCCGGCACGCATTGCAGGGCTGAACTCATCGCCTGCCGGCGGGTAGGGGCTGTGGCTGCGGAGAGGAAGGGACGTGAAGGAGGGGGACAATGGCAAGGTGCGGAGGAGGTGGGGCGGGGGTGGAATGTGGCCCGGAGAGAGCCGCCACGCCGGCGCACGAAAAACGGGGCGGCAGTGAGTTTTCTTGACTTTCGGGCTGAACGGGGCAGAGAATGAGAGGGGAAAAGTGAGCGGGAGGGGCGCGTTTGTCACACACCGAAACACTAATACACTTATATTTACAATTCGAGAGCCGATTTACAAGGGGCTAATTTTCAGGGCAATATAAAAGAGTGGGCGAAGAGGGGGCTGCCGATAAAATGCACAATAGGCGCGGAATGCGCAAAAAAGTTCAAAAATCTCAAAGAAAAATATGGCGGTACGGGAAAAAATGCCTTTCTTTGCAGCACCAAAAATTAACGAAGACAACAACTTAAAAATTTACGACTATGTCAGAAGTAGCTAACAAAGTAAAAGAGATTATCGTTGACAAACTTGGTGTAGAAGCATCAGAGGTAACTGAGAACGCAAGCTTCACAAACGATCTCGGCGCAGATTCACTCGATACAGTAGAACTTATCATGGAGTTCGAGAAGGAGTTCAACATTGAGATTGCTGAGGAAGACGCAGAGAAAATCACTACGGTGGGAGAGGCCATCAGCCATATAGAGGCTGCCCTCAACAAATAATCTAAACTTTATACTATGGAATTGAAAAGAGTAGTTGTGACCGGTCTTGGCGCAATCACTCCCATAGGCAATACTGTCCCAGCTTTATGGGACAGCGTTGTTAATGGGGTAAGCGGCGGCGGCAAGATAACGCATTTCGACGCTTCGAAATTCAAGGTTCAGATAGCATGCGAGGTGAAGGGGTTCAACGCGGGGGACTATATGGATCCGAAGGAGGCGAGGAAGATGGACCTGTACTGCCAGTACGCCATAGCGTCGGCCAAGCAGGCGATAGAGGACTCGGCGATAGAGGTGGAGAAGGAGGACCGCGACAGGATAGGCGTGATTTTCGGCGTAGGCATCGGCGGGATACGCACCTTTGAGGAGGAGATGGCATACTATGAGAAGGTGAAGGAGAACGGCCCGAAGTTCAGCCCGTTCTTTATCCCGAAGATGATATCGGACATATCGACGGGTCATATCTCGATGATGTACGGTTTCCGTGGGCCTAACTTTGTGACTACCTCGGCATGCGCATCGTCGACGAACGCGCTGGCCGACGCATTCAACTATATACGCCTCGGCAAGGCAGACATCATAGTTGCCGGAGGCGCGGAGGCGGCGGTGTCGATAGCGGGCGTGGGAGGCTTCTCGTCGATGAAGGCTCTCTCGACGCGCAACGACAGTCCGGAGACGGCGTCGCGCCCGTTCAGCAACAGCCGCGACGGCTTTGTCATCGGAGAAGGCTCGGCCACACTTATCCTGGAGGAGTATGAGCACGCTGTGGCACGCGGCGCGAAGATATACGCCGAGATAGCGGGCACAGGCCTGAGCGCGGACGCATACCACATCACAGCCCCGCACCCGGAGGGGGAGGGGGCGATGCTGGCCATGAGGCACGCGCTGGAAGATGCGGGGATGAAGCCCGAGGACATCGACTATATCAATACGCACGGCACGTCGACCCCTATAGGCGACATAGCGGAGCTTAAAGCTGTGAAGGGGCTTTTCGGCGACCATGCCTACGAGATGAACATTTCGTCCACGAAGTCCATGACCGGACACCTGCTTGGCGCGGCGGGGGCACTGGAGGCACTGATATCGGTGCTCGCGGTGAAGAACGACATAGTGCCGCCTACCATCAACCACGAGGATGGGGACGACGACCCGAACATAGACCCGCGCCTGAACCTTACGTTCAACAAGGCTCAGAAGCGCACTGTGAACGCCGCCCTGTCAAACACTTTCGGTTTCGGCGGACACAATACAAGCGTCATCGTGAAGAAAGCCTGAAAAGGTTCTCAGTTAAGGGTGAGAGGTCTCGCGCAACGTTTGCACGAGACCTCTTCGTTTATGCATATAAGTACGGGGGGAATCAAGGCAAGAGTTTCTCAAAGGCCATGCGCTCCTCGCAGCCACGGTAGCGGACTTTGCCGCAGAAGAGAAAGCCCATGCGGGTGAAGATGTGCAGCATGGGCGCGTTGTCGTATTTCGTGTCGACCCTCATGCTGCGCACGCCGCGCCGGAGAGCCTGCGCACAGGCTTCGGCAATGAAGCGCGTGGCCAAGCCGCGCCGCAATGAGCCGTCGGCCACGGCAAGGCGGTGGACAACCACATAGCGGCCATCGGTCAGCCACTCGCCGGAGAGCGCACCATAGGCCTCTTCGCCGTCATAGGAGAGAGCCCCGTAAGCCACGACCGCACCCGCGTAGCACAGCACATGGCCGCGCCCGCACGCAATATCGCCGCGTATGTCCTCAGGCAGGGGATAGGCCTCGTCCCACTGCCGCCGCCCCTCGGCCGCCATGCGTGCCTTGGCCTGAGTGATTATCCCCCACACGGCGGGGAAGTCATCAGCTACCGCCACACGGAACTGCAAAGCATCTGTATCACAAGATGAAACCATAGTGCAAAGGTAAGAAACTGTTTCGATTTTCCGCAAACATTGTTTTGGGGATGGTTTGGAAATATATCGGAGATGGTTTTCGTCTATGGATTGTGCGCCCCGCCGAGCCTGTTACGTTGTAATTGCCAATTATTTTGTAACTTTGCATCTAATGACGCAAGATAGGATGCATCTCGGCAGTGCCATATGCCAGACTGCCGTCAGTCATTACATTATGCAGTACCGCATCATGCCATTGTGCCAAGGCACATGTCATGCCACGGCACAGCATAATGTAATGCAAAACTGACGTTTTGCATATGCACTGCTCTCGATTTTCACTATCTTTGTGTGCTGGTGCACACAGGAGTCCGGAGAAACGAATAAGAGCATGACAGAGGTAAAGACAGAGATATACGAAGAGAATGCCGTGTTGGTAGGCATCATCACCCCGCAACAGACAGAGGCCAAGGCGCGCGAATACATAGACGAGCTGGCGTTTCTTGCCGACACGGCGGGGGCGCACTGTATCAGGACTTTTTTCCAGAAACTTGACCACGCCAACTCGCGCACATTCGTGGGCGAGGGCAAATTGCAGGAAATCAAGGCGTACATCACTGACATGGAGGAGGGCGACACGCCTGTCGGCATGGTCATCTTCGACGACGAACTATCGCCGCTCCAGCTGCGCAACATAGAAAAAGCCCTCGGGGTCAAGATACTCGACCGCACGAACCTCATACTCGACATCTTCGCCAAGCGCGCACAGACGGCATCGGCCAAGACGCAGGTGGAACTCGCGCAGTACCAGTACCTTCTGCCAAGGCTGACGCGTATGTGGACACACCTCGAACGCCAGCGCGGCGGTATAGGTATGCGCGGCCCGGGAGAGACGCAGATAGAGACCGACCGCCGCATAATCCTCGACAAGATTTCACTGCTCAAGACGAAACTCGCGGCGATAGACCGGCAGATGGCCACACAGAGGCAGAACAGGGGGAAGATGGTACGCGTGGCTCTCGTCGGCTACACCAATGTAGGCAAGTCGACATTGATGAACCTGCTCTCGAAATCAGACGTGTTCGCCGAGAACAAGCTCTTCGCCACTCTCGACACCACAGTACGCAAGGTCATAGTAGACAACCTGCCGTTCCTCATGTCTGACACCGTGGGCTTCATACGCAAACTGCCCACCCACCTCATCGAATCGTTCAAAAGCACGCTCGACGAAGTGCGCGAGGCCGACCTGCTCGTGCACATAGTGGACATCTCCCACCCCAACTTTGAGGAACAGTATGAGGTAGTAAACAAGACTCTGCGCGAAGTTTGCGGATGCGAGAAGCCGATGATATTAGTGTTCAACAAGATAGACGCTTTCACATACACCCCGAAAGAGGAGGACGACCTCTCACCCATGCGGCGCGAGAACTACAGCCTCGACGACCTGCGCAAGACATGGATGCAGAATATGTACGACAACTGCATCTTTATCTCCGCCAAGAACAAAGAGAACATCGACGAGTTGAAGCAGATGCTCTACGACAAAGTGAAAGAGATACACGTGAAGCGTTTCCCGTACAACGATTTCCTCTTCCAGAAATATGACGTTGAAGAATAGACTGCACATCGCGCCGCTCATCTTCGTGCTGCTCATGTCCATCGTCCCCGTGCGCTCGTCCGCACAGGCCATTGACGACAGCGACGACATGGAGGTGAACGACAGTGAAATAGAGATGTGGCTCAGAACCTATGCCATAGACTCTACCGTCGAACGGACGATGAGCATCACCACACCCCTGCTACGCAACATGCCGAAGCAGGACACGCTGCCGGCAGCAGACTCGCTGCTCACCGACACCCTGAGCATCGACACATTGCCTCCGTGCGACAGCCTTACCGTGCAGCCCGCCCCCGCCGACACACTCGTCCCCGCCGACACCACTGTGCAGGACACCGCCGCCGTCATTCATCTGGCAGACTCCATAACTTCCAGATACACAAAAGCGCAGGACAGCACCGCCAGTCGGCTGATACGCCCAAGGGCAAAAAGGAAGTCGTATCTCGACAAGATAAAAAAGCCCACGGCTGATGAGCTGATATCTTCGCTTGACACCATCGCCATACGCCGCGAAGCCATACTGGAGTCGTCACACAACACGCTCTTCATGGACTGGGTGCTCTCCTATCCTGACCTCCCCGGCGTGACGGACTTCGACGGAAGCGACTCCACCATACAGGAACTCAGGACTGAAGCACGTGCCTACATACGCCAGACAGCCCCCGAACTGTACCGCTACCACAGCAGCGCACTGCCCGAATTCACAGACATCAAGGTTGACCACATAAACAGCCAGATACCTGAAAACCTGAAGCTGAAAGTGGAGAGCAAGCTCGACCGCAGCGCGATAGACATAGACATGCCAAAAGCCCCATTCTGGAAATACGGAGCGCAGTTCCAGTTGCAGGCCACGCAAAACTACATCTCCAAAAACTGGTACAACGGAGGAACAAGCACACTGAACGGGCTGGCCAACATAAATGCTTTCATTAACTACAACAACAATAAGAACATCCAGTGGGACAACAAGCTCGAATGGAAGCTCGGGCTTAACAGTGCGGGCAGCGACACCCTGCGCAAGGTAAGGGTCAACGAAGACTTCCTGAAACTCAACTCAAAACTGGGAATAAAGGCATTCGGCACATTCTTCTACACAGCGGAAGCCGAATTTTCCACGCCGTTTTTCAATATGTTCAATGAGAACTCATACGAACGCACAGCATCGACGTTCTCGCCCATCCGCCTCTATCTTTCCGCCGGACTAGACTATAAGTACAAGGACAAGCTCTCGGTGTTCGTCTCGCCATTGTCATACAAGTTCGTCTATGTCATGGATACAACTGTCCACGAGGGTGTTGACCCCGCAAACAGCATAGCGCGCAAAGTCGGCATAAAGCCCGGGCAGAAAGACCTCAACCAGCTCGGAGGACTGGTGCGCGTCAACTTCAAGCACAAGTTCTCCGACCAGATAAACATAGAAACGAAGTTCTCTTTCTATACCAACTATGTCGGGGACATAAAGGGAGTGGAACTCGACTGGGAGATAATCGGCAACTTCATCATCAACCGTTTCCTATCCACAAAAATCACACTCCACCCCCGATACGACAACACAATCGAGACCACAGACGGCACAAAGCCCAAGATACAGTTCTACGAACTCATAAGCCTCGGCTTCAACTACCAGATATAGTATACCGGCGGGTCATGCCGTCACAGCCATCTGGACAGCTCCACATCGAGCCTCACCACCGCCACACCGTCCTGCGAACACCGCTTCATCTCCGCCGCCGTCTGCCCAAAGAGCGGATGCACCCACTCCGGGGCTACATCGCACAGCGGATAGAGCACAAAATTGCGCTCCTGCATCAGCGGGTGCGGCAGCGTGAGCCTTTCGGTCGAGAGCGTCATCCCGTCATAGTCTATCAGGTCAATATCTATAATACGGTCCTTATACCCGCCGTCTGTGCTCTTCGCCGTACGCCCCATACGCCGCTCTATCTCCTGCGTACAGTCGAGAAGTGCCTCAGGAGACAACCCGGTGCGGTACGTCAGCACTATATTCATAAACCTGTTTCCAGACTCAAATCCCCAAGCGTCAGAGCCGTACACCCCCGACACCGCCACGACTTCACCATATCTGCCAAGCTCACCAATCGCCCGCCTCAGATTGGCCGCACAGTCGCCAAGGTTAGTTCCCAATGCCAGTATTACCATACCATCAGCTATATTTTCTGAAACACAAAAAAGGCAGTCCCCGACGGGAACTGCCTATGATTACATGAAACGCTTATCCTTTATCTCATTGCATTTATGCGATGAACGCCTTGTAACCCTCAGCGTCCAGAAGGTTATCAAGCTCGGCAGCGTCAGCCACTGAAATCTTAATCATCCATCCCTCGCCGTACGGGTCGTTGTTCACGAGTTCCGGCTTATCTTCGAGAGCGGCGTTCACTTCAAGTATCTCGCCGGTTACAGGCATCAGCAGGTCAGACACAGTCTTCACAGCCTCAATCGAGCCGAACATCTCTCCGGCATTGATTGTCTCGCCCTCTTTCTCGTTCTCTACAAACACTATCTCACCCAGTTCGCTCTGAGCGAAATCAGTAATGCCAACGTATGCGGTCTCGCCCTCTACGCGAATCCACTCGTGGTCTTTTGTGTACTTCAAATTGCTTGGTATATTCATTTCACTAAGGTATTAAGTTACTCCATTACGATATTGCTTTCCCTGCGCACGGATAGCGGATGCCTGATGCAGTGACAGACCGTCCCGTGCGACAGCGCAAAGATAGTACAAACTGCACACATGGCAAAAGGAAAAGGCACTTTTATTTTTCTGCACACTGAGGCACACCCTCCGCTTAGCCCGTCCCCGCCGTCAGGAATACTGCTTCCGCGGCAAAGTCCTGCAAACCACCGACAGACCCGCCCCCTAATTCATCACCATAATCTCGTTGACGGACTGTACCACCCTGTACTCTTTCAGCGGATACTGCGACGGTCCTGAGGTCGGCCATCCGTTCTGAAACCCTATGTTATACACCGTGCCGCACGAGTCGCACCGCGCAGTGCCGTCCATGCTGCACCTGATGCGGACATTCTCATGCAACTCATGCGGACAGCACAGGTCATAGGCCACAAAACGCCCGTCGAACGTATGGTATATCGCCACTCCCGAAAAGCCGTAACGCTCCCCGTAACGGTTGTTGTACAGCACCTCCTCCTGCCCGCTCCGGTTGACATGTATCCTGTTGTCCGCCATAGGGTATATCTCATAATACCCTCCGAGTATATCAAGGCAGATAGCCTCATTCATGAGATTGACGCTCATATAGACCGGCATATCGAGTACGGGGCTCTTCACATTGACCCTCTCGCACGCCCCCAGCACCAGGACAGCAAACGCTATGCACAACGCTCTCATCATAGCCCTCATAGCAAATCAGTTACCGACTGCAACCCCACGCCGTGCGACCCTTTCACCAGCACCAGCGCACCCTCTATCCTGTTCTCGGTCAGCCAACTGCGTAGCTGTCCCGCATCGGCGAACGTCCTGTACCCATACCCGTGTGCCGCGCGTGCGAACTCACTCCCCACGAACAGTGCATCGCTGAAACCGCCCTCGCGCACCATCTGCACCACCCGCTCATGCTCCTCTGCCGCGTGGTCTCCCAGTTCGAGCATATCGCCGAGTATCAGCACCTTACGCCTGCCCTCCATCATCCTGAAATTGTTTATCGCCGCCTCCATGCTTGTCGGATTGGCGTTGTACGCATCCACTATCAGCGTATTCCGCTCCGTCCGCTTCAGCTGTGAACGGTTGTTCGACGGCACATATTCCGACAGCGCGGCATCAATCTCTTCCGGGGCGACACCGTAGTGCAACCCCACGGCTATGGCGGCCATCATATTCTGCGCATTGTAAGCCCCGATGAAATGGGTCTCCACACAGTGCCGCCCGGCTGCGTCAGTCTGCCACGAAAGCGAGACGAACGGCGAACACCCCTCGACATGCCCGTGCACATCGGCTTCGGCACAGTCCACTCCATAGGTCACGGGCTTATACCCTTCCAGCTTCGGCATCAGATACGGGTTGCCCGCATCGACGAATACCGTCCCGCCGCGCGACATCAGGCTCTCATAAAGCTCACACTTCGTGCGTATCACCCCCTCGAATGAGCCGAACCCTTCGAGATGCGCCCTGCCTACATTCGTTATAAGTCCTGCATCGGGCGAAGCTATCGCGGCCAACGCCCTTATCTCTCCCGGATGGTTAGCCCCCATCTCAACTACCGCCACCTCATGCTCCTCACGCAGCCGCAGCAGTGTCAGCGGCACGCCGATATGGTTGTTCAGATTGCCCTCCGTGTAAAGCACATTGTACTTGCGCCCGAGCACGGCGGCCGTCAGTTCCTTCGTTGTCGTCTTGCCGTTTGTCCCCGTTATGCCTATCACCTTCACCCCTGTATTCACGCGGTGAATATGCGCCACATGCTGCAATGCCGTAAGCACATCGTCCACAAGTATATAGCGTTCCGAGACGCAATACTCCGCCTCATCCACCACAGAATAGCTGCAACCGTTCTCCAACGCCTTGGCGGCGAAACGGTTGCCGTCAAACCTCTCCCCTTTCAGGGCAAAGAATATCGCCCCCTTCGGGCAGACGCGGCTGTCCGTAGTCACCGTCTGTCCATTTTCGACAAACAGTCTGTAAATATCCTCATGTTGCATACGCAATTATTTAACGTCTGTTCAATATAACTCTTCCTGCATTTTCACACACACCTTCATAGTATCCAATACACCTTCCTTCTCCCGGCCACCATTCTCATTGTGTCCGCATCTCCTCCGTAATCTCTTGTAATACAAGGCATACCGTTACCCTTTCCTTAGCTCTCAGCTATCTCCTCCTTATCCTCTCCTTAGCGATTCAACATTCTTGCATCAATGTCGTGCTAAAACGTTCAAATCATAAACCCCATCGTCAGGATACACATTATACACACTTCTCAAACTCCTCACCAATCCGAGGAGAGCCGTAGGCTTATATTGGCCTCCCGTCAATCAATGATTATGGGAAATCATGTTGCCGCATATTTTCACGTCACTACTATACATTATTCTCACTACGCACTAAGCAATTATTTCAACCGTCACTTCACAAGTGGCGTAGTCAAGAGGTAAAATGCCGGTACAGTAGGCCGGGTTATTTGCATCGAGCACAGTCGGTGGCACTACTGTGCCGAATATCATCACGCTCTGTTCGTCCGGCTGGAGACGTGCGGTAAGGTAGCCTTGCTTCCAATGGAGATAGCGTGAAAGCAACAGGTCGCCTCTGCGCAGTTTATTGACCGAGAACACCTGCGAGTCTACCGTTCTGTGTATATTACCGAAATCGGAAACCGTAGTTTCTTGAACAAGCCGCAATTTCATAGCCGTCCAATCCTCTGTCAATCAAACATCACCTCAGGATTCATCTCAGAAGGTGTGTGCCACTCAACCCCTTCAGCCGCAAGCGCATCTTTCAGGGCTTGCCAATACGCATGACAGAACCCTAAGCCACGAGGCTCATCGGTCAAATGGCGATAAGCCGCAGCTTCGGCGCGGTCTATAACATTCTCGAACTGTTCAGTCCACTCAACCGGGTCGTGAAGCTGATCCCCTTTGCCTTCAATCTTGTCAAATTCGCCTAAATCCGCGCACGCAATATTGTGTTGAAAACGCGCCAGCTCTGAACGGTAGACCTCCAATTGCCCGGCATCATAATCTTCTGTACCTTCGATTGCCATGAAGGCATTTATTGTCGCTTCGAGCAAACGCACCCGCAAACGGGGATGGTTTGCACACAACTCCAAAGTCCACGAACATACACGGTAACGCGTGACATAGTATTCATCATGAGAATCAAGTGCTTCGGCTATCCTGATAATTTCATCTATCAGTCCTGCATTCTCGCTCGTGTCGTTCTGCTGCTTTACGGCTTCACCGCAAATCAGGCAGTCGGCACACATCAGTTCGACAAGAGAATCGTAATCCTCATTGTTGTCATCGTGTTCAAGTTTGTCAATAACACTATCACGATAGGCATGAATAGAACCTATCTCTTGAGGTATTTCCGGGAACATAAGTCAATCATAACTAAGATAGACCGGCATTTTTATAAATGACCGCCTTATATCATATCACTTTATGTCGACAGCACTATGGCCTTGACATTTGAAAAGTCTAACCTGCGCAGTGCGGCAGGCGAAATGATGAAGTTCAGCACACCGCAGTCGTAAAAGTTGAGTGACCCGGGGTAAACATCACACGAATCAAGCTGGAACAACAGTCTCCAGCCGTTGTACGGATAGTCCCAATCGCTCCACTCACGGTGTGTGGGGAATCCCGACAATACATGTTCGGGCTCGCTGAGAGGCAACGGCTCGGGACTGAATGTTACCGTTTGAGCCAAAGGGGCAAAACGGCGCAGATTGCGACGGCGGAGCTTAGGAAAATCGCACTCCGGAGTATAAATAACTGTACACGCATCGGAATACGACATACATATCTCAGAATCTATGTCGGAACAGAAGAAATGCCCTATGTCCGCAAAAA
This sequence comes from uncultured Bacteroidales bacterium, assembly GCA_944322025.1. Classification (GTDB taxonomy): domain Bacteria; phylum Bacteroidota; class Bacteroidia; order Bacteroidales; family Paludibacteraceae; genus Aphodosoma. The sequence continues at coordinate 23,906 of CALUOH010000017.1, forward strand.
CAGAGAGCAGACCAGAGGACGGTAACCCATGACTTTTACTGTCATAACCATCACCCTGCAAGTTTCCAAGGTTGAACTGCCCTATGAATGTCTGACGGCAATGCGGCAAAGCGACATTGGCGGGCAGATCAGGCATTCCCCATAAGTAGCTCGAAGCCGAAGGCAGAGCCGAAATATCCACAGGGACTGACGTTTTAATATAAACCGGCTTCAGTTTCATTATAGCGTGAAATTACGTACAAGCATACGGTCACCGTCAGGAGGTGTTTCTCCGGGGAATAACGGGCAAATTATGGCGGCCTCGGTACTTTCGCGCCCATCGATAACCATGGCAGAAGAAACTATCCTGTCTACAAATTGAAACTCTGCCAGCTTCTCGCTGTACATGACATCGACAAGTTTACTCATTTCTTTAAGCACCTTCCCACTGCGCGCCATCACCTTGCCGACACCTATTGCACCCAATCCGAGACGCGGCAGCTCTATATAAGCCGAAGCCTGTGAAACAGACGCGCTGACAATGTCGTTCTTCAACTTTGCAAGAATTTCGACCTCGTTTTTCAAATCTCGATGCAATGCGGTGACACGCTGATAATTTTTGTCCCATTTCTCATCGCTGCGGGTCTTGAATTTAACGGCTTTGCACACCGCGCCGTCATCGGTATCAAGATAATAGGTATAAATATCGTAACCCGGCGTCATCTGTTGAAGGTATCTCTCCACATTCTGGTAAGCCCACGTCACTTCACGCAAATAACCGTCGATTTCCGTCAGGCCGGTAGACTGCCAATTGCCCCACTCGTTTTTCAATTCCTTTTCTGACCATACAGGTGCAGTAATGACCGGCTTAGACATCCGGGCATCTGCCGGAATATCAAGAACGCTTTTCGATTTCGACAGTTTCAAATCATAGAAGAAATACACCGCTGACGTATTGTAGGTATTTGCCAACCAAAACATCAGCTGTTGGCAGCCATCTATCGGGACGGTAATAGTCTGCGGCTTCATATTTTCAAATACGGCAATCTCCGCCACCACCTTCTGGTCAGCACCAATGAGCAATGTCTCCTTGTATTCGCTGTTATCCTGCCACATATCTGGGCCGAGCAGCTGCGCTTCGCCCTGTGTACGGAGACAAGCCACGGTGAAAGTAAGGGTGTTGTACTCGCCATAAGTATTAAACGCTGCACAAGAGTTTTCGACAGCCTCTCCTCCGGCCGCGAGCATCATAAACGCGCCGACTCCGGCAAGCGTAGAGCCTATCACCGCACCACTGGCGGCGACAGCTCCCGCCACAAACGACGAACCGATAGCCGTAGCACCGATTACCCCAGCCATAGGATCTCCGCCCTCTTCGGCAAGAGGCCCGAAATCAAGCGAGAAATGGACACTGGTTTTCAGCGCAAAGCCCTTGTTGATGCGCGTATTGTCAGGCATTGTAACATAATGGCGTTGCGAAGTGCCGTCATAAAATACAGCATCACTGCCATAGCCATACACATAATGGATATAGGGTTTACCGAGGTCGATAAGGTCTATCTCATCCGGGCATTCGGGTTTAGGATGGACAAAAAGGTCATTTTCGACAGGTTCGCCTCGGTACACCACCAGGTCTGCCACACCAAAAGCCGCCACACCCATCTTGCTCTGGCCCCGGTTTTCGAAACTCAACTTACGGCAGCGGTGAATGGGGATGACAAAATGCTGATTGGGATAGGTACACATCATCGGCACTTGCAGAATAACACTGTCATCGGCAAGGACGCGAAGTTGGTCGTTGTTCATAGCCCAGCTTTTGCCTACATATCCTGCGGTGAAACTGATATAGTCAAACTCGTTGCCGAGGTCGAACGACACATGCGACACATTGTTGTCATCCATCAGCCACGTTGTTTTATATAGTATAAATCCTTCGCTGAAGCGCGTGCCGCCCATCGAAAAGGTAAGGTGATCCGACTCTCCCGTATACACCTGTTTTTCAACCGAACCACGTGCGACAAAAGGCTTAATGTTCGAAATCAATTTGCACACGTCCGGGAGCTGGCGTAATTTAGGATCGACAGGAGCTGTCTCAGTCGCTACACCGCCGGCAGCAAGCGTTTTTCCGGCTGGTACAGTACCGGCAGGATAAACGAAAGCCTCGACCACGCCGCCATATAATCCGTCGCCTTTCGTCTGCTCGCTCTGAAATTCAAGCTGTTGCACACCTGTGACATCGATAGTTATGTGTTGCGGCATATCCTCCTGTCCGAACTCATATTCGTGCAGTATCTTGCCGTCGCCCTTGACGGTTATCCAGCCGCTTCCGCTGCCACTGCCTATGTTGTTAACAGGGCCTGCTATGAAGTCAAGTGTGGCATATTGCCCTTGCAGGTTGAAGAACGAGTTTTTTGCATTGTTTCCTATCAGAGCCATACCCATGTTGAATACCATACCATAATTATATGTGGTATTCCCCATCCGCACTGTTTTGTACTGACTTTCGGGTGTCACATTGATATGATTGCCGCTGTAAGGCTTCAGATCCTTCATCAACTGACGCGGGTTCTTATTGCTTGGCACATTGGCCGTTTGCCGTGGAGTTTCGCCCTCTTTCCATAAGGTTATCTCGCCAAAATACACTTCGCCCATTCCCGCCACGAGCTGAAATTTCAACTCCCGCACTCCGGTAATATCCAACGTGGCAAGACGCGGCACATCGTTTACTCTTATCACCTTGTCAAATATCTTCTTGCCGTCAGCATAAACTGTGGCTATGCGGTTTCCCGCATAAATGTGTTCGTCAGGTATTCCTGTCACGAACATAAGAGTTTTGTATTGTCCCCCGACATTAAACACAGCATAGCCCTGGCTTTTACCTCCAGTATCTGATCGAAGTTTGAAACCGTGACTCCATTTCAATCCGCCGATTTTTTCAGTTCTCCCCTGTTGGTAGAACGAATTGGCGGTCGACTTATACTGACTTGTAAGATAGCGTGGCGTTTGTGCTGTCAACATCATTGCCAAACAGACAAATACAGCCGTAATAGTAATCCTGAGTTTATTCATATCTCGTCATTCTGTTTTTTTTAGTTGAGGTACTATGAAACTTAAAAGCCTGACCAACCATTCGGTCTTAAGATAATTTTGTTATTATAACGTACGTTCAATATAACACTCATGCCTGCGCCCCGGCATTCCCCTCATGCATATTCTCACGGTGTTCAACGCACTCCCTCTTCTCCAGTAACCACTCCAAGTGTGTCCGCATCCCGTTTGTAACCTCTTGTAATACAGTACACCCAGTTACCTTTCAGCTACCTTTCAGCTATCTCCTCCCTATCCTCTCCTTAGCGATTCGACATTCTTGCGCATAATCCGTGCTGAAACGTTCAAATCGCAAACCCCATCGTCACGATACACATTATACATATCCGCAAAAAACCGTGCTCACCCGTTGATAGCCGCAGGCTTATACTGACCTCTCGCTATTTAGACTACACAATAATGTTCCGATGACCGTCTTTAATGACTATGCCTTCGGCGACATGGTGACTAATGGTATAAGCATCTCCTCCATCGACACCCCGCCATGCTGGAACGTGTCGCGGTAATAGCTGACATAGTAATTATAATTATTCGGATAAGCGAAAAAGTCATTGTTTATGGCGAATATATATTTGGAGCTGACGTTGAGGCTCGGCAGTCCCGCCTTTGCCGGGTCTGTTATCTCGAACACCTCCTTCTTGTCGTAGGCGAGTGCCTTGCCCACCTTATACCGCAGATTTACATTGGTATTCCGGTCGCCAACCACCTTTATCGGGTTGTCCACATGCACTGTGCCGTGGTCTGTCGTGACCACCACCTTGAAGCCCCTCTCCGCCAGCCCTTTGAAGAGCGAGTATGTCGACGAGTGGCGGAACCACGACTGCGCGAGCGAACGGAATGCCGCCTCCGTATTGGCCAGTTCACGTATCATCTGGCTCTCCGTCCTCGCGTGCGACAGCATGTCCACAAAGTTCAGCACACAGACATTCAGGCTGTTGTTGGACAGCGAGTGTAGCTGCTCCAGTAACTTCTCGCCCATCTGCGTGTTGTTCACCTTGTGGTATGAGTATGTCTCACGGCGGCGGTAACGCTCCATGAGTTTGCCGAGAAGCTCACCCTCCTTCAAGTTCTTGCCCTCCTCTTCGTCCTCGTCAACCCACAGTTCGGGGAACATCTTCTTTATCTGCAACGGCATCAGTCCGCTGAATATGGCGTTACGCGCATACTGTGTCGCCGTTGGCAATATGCTGAAATACAGCTCTTCTCTGTCGAACTGGAAAAACTCACCAAGCATGGGCTGTATGACTTTCCACTGGTCGTAGCGGAAGTTGTCTATCACTACAAGAAACACCTTCTCCCCCTTGTCGAGCATGGGGAATATCCGCTTCTTGAATATCTCGTGGCTCATCATGGGATGCTCCGCGTCGGCTTGTAGCCACGACAGGTAGTTGTTCTTGATGAACTTAGCGAACATGCGGTTGGCCTCGTCCATCTGTGCATGCAGAAGCTCATGCATCTCGTTGTCCGTCTCCTCCAGCTTTATATCCCAATATATCAGCCGCTTGTACAGTTCGTACCACTCCTCCGGAGCAAGGCGGTCTGATATCTGCATGCCTATCTGCCCGAACTCGCTGCGGTAGCCCGATGTGGTCTGCTCGCTCAGTATCTCACGCTTGTGCACATGCTTTTTCAGCGTCATGAGTATCTGGTTCGGGTTGACGGGCTTTATCAGATAGTCCGCCATCTTGTTCCCTATCGCCATGTCCATGATGTTCTCCTCCTCGCTCTTGGTTATCATGACCACAGGCACAGAAGGGTTCATCCTGTTTATCTCGGCCAGTGTCTCAAGCCCGCTAAGCCCCGGCATATTCTCGTCGAGGAACACTATGTCGTATGTCCCTGCGCGGAACATGTCTATCGCGTCATGCCCGTTTGTCGCCGTATCCACCTTGTAACCCTTCTCCGAAAGGAACATCATATACGGCTTCAGCATATCTATCTCGTCGTCAGCCCACAGTATAGTAACCATACATCCTCACTCCTTTTTCTTCTCCTCCTCCGCTTTCTTGAGAAGGCTCTTGTAAAACTCCATATATTCCTCCAAGGAAAGCCCTTGGTTTATGATGCCGATATTTGTGTCGGAAATGACAACCCTGTCGCACACGTCGAGGGTCACGCGTCCCTGCAACACAGGCTCCGAGAGCATCATCTGCTCATACCACATAGCCTCGTCATAATTCTCTATCCCCGATACGGCCACGGCTCTCCGCCCCCCTATCGTCTCCACGGCTATGTCGTAGTTCTTTATCATGAACTTCGTGAAGTTAAACGCGGCTATGTCGTAGAGCAGCGAGTGCAGCGTCTTGTCGTCCGCCTCTTTCGGTATAATCAGCAGCCGGTGCGGCGTCCGCAAATCGTCCGAGAACGAGAGCGAGTCCTCCGGCGGGCTCACTATCGTGGTCATCTGCGCCGTGCGCGTCTGTGATATGGTGCTGACCGTCGTCCCCTGCTGTGCCTCGCGTCCCTGCGTGAGCAGCGCGAGTATGTCCTTGCACATCGGAGCCACATCGCTCTCCGGATATTTCGTCACTATGTCGTTCAGTGCCAGCTCCAGCTCCTCCTGCGGCCGTGTGCGCCCTATGCTCAGCGCGTTGAGCAGCGAGAACTTCGGCATCAGGTTCGACAGCGGATACTCCGCCGCCATATACGCATAGGTGCTCATCACGGTGTCGAAGCTCCCGCGCATATACGCCCCGTATGTCTCCATATAGATGGAATCCTGCTTGGCGTACATCGCCCTCATCTTCTCCAGATAGTCCGGCTGCGACAGTATGATGGCATAGTTGCTCTCCGGGTAGTTGCTCAGTATGATGCCCTTGTACTTCTCTTGCAGAACCTCGTCCCCCAGCTTGCCCGCTATCTGGTAACATGCGTAATACGCCTCCAAAGCCCTCTCGTCCTCAGGGAAACGCTCCGTGAAACTGTCGTATGCCTCGATTGCCGCCCGGTAATCCTCCAGCTTGCTCGCGAATATGCCCCCCATCGCATAAAGCCCGTCCGCTATCGCCTTGTCCGATGCGGCGAACTGCTCCTCCGTCTTGGGTATCAGCGCGAGGTGATACTCCGGGTCATGTATGTCTGCCGACACCGCACCGCCCCCCGCTGTCATGGTCGAGTCTCCCGCCATGCCCGTGGCTATTGAGTCTCCGCCCGCAAACATATCCTCCGTCCCCTCATCGCCGAACGTCATCACAGTCTTGTTCATCCTCCGCCAGTTATCCTCCAGCTTCCTCTTCCCCCACTTCTGCTGAAACTGCAACGAACCCTGCTGCTTCAGCTGCGGATTGTAGAAATACCAGTCCTGGCTCCCCTGCGGTCCTATGTTACCCATATTGTTCATCCCCCTCCGCGCCAGCATCTCTGCCCGCTTCTCCGCCTCCGCAGCCTTACGCGCCTCCTCTTCCTCCTGCCTCTTAATCTCCTCTATCACCTTCTCCACTATCGTCATCTGCTCCGCCTCGCTCAGCGTCGAAAGATATTGCAGGCTGTCTTGCAGCTCCACCGTATTATAGTTCTGCGCCAGCTCACCCAGCGTCGTGCCCAGCTTCTCCACCCTCTCATAGTCCGGGTTCGTCGCGCTTATCAGCTGCGTAGCCTCCTCGAAGCACGGGTGCGCGTCCATATACTCCCTCCGCCCGTAGTGCATGTCCCCCTTCGTGATGAGCAGCACAGCCTTGTCTATACCGTTCCGCGTACTCAGCTCCGCACCCGTGGCATACACCTCCAGAGCCTCCACCGTATCCCCCATCGCCGCATACACATTCCCCATCGCATAATATATCTGGTCGAGATACTCCATATTGTTCGGGCTCTTCGCCATCCGCTTCAGCCCCTTGATAGCCTTGCTCTTGTTCCTCGTCTGCGCCTGCAGCATACTCAGCTCCGTATTGAACTGCATCAGGTACGGCGGCGAAGCCTTCTTTACCTTCTTGAACCACTCGTAAGCCTCCCCCGGCCGCCCCGTCTCCATCGCTATCTGACCCAGTATATAGTGGAACCTCATCCTGAAAAACCTGTTCTTCTCCCTCTCCGCCGCCACTTTCAGGAATGGGTACGCATCCTCCTGCCGCCCGTTCTTCAGCAGATAGTCCGCCCGCGTCGCCGCATACAGACCCTTCAGCCGCTCCGGCACATCCTCCTCCTTTATCTTGTCAAACGCCTCCTCAGCATTATACATCCACCCCAGCTCCGCATACGCCCGCGACTGCCAGATACGCGCCTCGCACACCACATCCACATCGCTCGGATAATGCCGCGTGATATAGATGAACGTACTCGCCGCCCCGAGGAAATCCCCCTTGTGCAGCTCCGCCTTACCCAGCAGTATCCACGCGCGCTTCACTCCCTTCACATACTCCTCCTGATTATAGAAATACTGATACTTCGGGTCCTTCCACCGCTTCCTGTCCCGCTTCGGCTTCTTCGTGATAGAATGGTTCTTAATCGCCTTCCTGCACTTCTCTATCGTAGTCTCCATCTGCGACGAAGCCCGCGTCGCATTCTCCGGTATCGAAATCGGGTACATCGGCAGCGTCCGCGAATAGTCATCCACACAACCCTCATTCAACGCCTTGATACCCTCCTCATAAGCTATCTTCGCGTTAAACTCCACATTATAGCGCGTCGTCATCTCATGATACGCGCGTGTCGCCCCCGTATTCTTCTTCGTAGAACACGACACCCCCACCGCCATGCACACGCACAGCGACAGCACACATATCACATCTCTGACAATCCTCTTCTGCATACTCATAAACCGCGCACCCCGGCATCCGCCCCCGCGCATCCTATCTTCCATGCAAATATACGCAAAATCTAATGTCCAACAAAGGCTCTCCCCTTGGAATTATCGCACACACCTTTCTCTCCTCCATTCACAGCGGCTTCCTCTCAGCCGCCCATCCCTCCCTGCCTTAAATTAGGTTAAAAAATCGTACTCTCGTAATACTCTCTCCGAACATCCTCCGAAGCCTCGCCGAACCCTCTCCCCCTCCACACTCCCCCTCATCCGCCCCGCAAAAAATTATTCAGAATTTTTTCTTGAAAAGTTTGCAAGCCTTAGAATATATCTCTATATTCGCCACCGAGTATAAAGGCACTCACACTGAAACATGAAAGCCGTCTATGCAGACATAATCCTGCCCCGTCTCTGGGGAATAGCCGCTCCTGCCGGGGCGGCGGGGGCACGTCTGTGACACACATCGGGCGGTAACGCAGCACTCACCTTCCTCCACTCTCATCCCTCCGCAGGAGCAAAAGCAAGCGCAAATACTTCGCTAACTGCGCCTCTATACCGCTTCATATTTACATCTTTAAAACATAAATCACTATGTCAAACTATAAGTATTTTATAATGCTGGCAGCGATAGCCGCCACATTATGTGCATGTGAAAACAGTGATGACATCAAGATTGAGCCCCAACCTGTAGAAACAAAGTGTTTATATGAAGTAACTGGCGGAAAGCTCACCCCTGAGGCGGCGGCGCTGGACCTCGCCTCCACGCTCCGCGCTATGGGCGACGACAGCCGCGCCGCGAAAGTCAGCTCCATGAAGCTGCCCGTCTCTGTGACCCGCGCCGACTTCATGGAGGCGCAGAGTGCTATCATGCGCGCCCCGCAGCAGGGCGAGGCGATTACCGACGGCAGCGACACCCTCCTCTACCTCTTCAACTTCGGCAATGGCGAGGGCTACGCCGTGATGTCGGCCGATGCCTCGCTCGGCGGTGACAACCTTATCGCGCTCGCTTCAAACGGCACTGTCTCCGTCGACGACATTGTGAACCCCGACACCACTAATCCCGAAAACCCCTTCCTCTACATGCCCAGACTGATGTCTGCACCCGGTGGCCCGACCGTAGGAGGTGGCCCGTCAACTGACATCACCAACCCAGGCGGAGGTCTCGGTTATGGACAAATCGGTGGCATGGGTAATTTAGGACATACTCCCTCAAATCTTAAATACGGTGAATGGGAGGAATATTCGGAATACGGCCCTCTGACATCCGTAAAGTATCACCAAGATTCTCCTTTCGGAGACCTCTGTCCGAATAAGGTTGCTGGCTGTGGCGCCATTGCACTGCTCACCATGTTTTCATACCACGAATCCCCATCATCTATTGGCGGTGTTTATGGAGATTGGAGCAGGCTAAAAGATATAGAAAAAGACAGTACTTACATCTCACAAATCATGCCTAAATGGGTTAAATCCATTAATGACAAGCTCATTGTTGTATACCACGATGAAAGCACAACCGCGATAAACACCCAGATGGCCATAGCATTGAGGGCATACGGCTATAAAAACGTACTCGGAGTTGTCGGCATGAAAGAAGATAAGGTGCAGTCATATATCAAGGGTAATAGACCTTTGGTCTGTGGCAGTTCTACTCCTGACTTTCATGGACACTATTGGGTTTTAGACGGTGTAATGACGCAACGGAGACCCACATGGTACATACAGTCTGACGGTACTCCATCCAGTATAACCTATGAATACCGCGACCTCATACACTGCAACTGGGGGTGGGAAGGCACAGCCAACGGATACTATAAGTTCCGCGCATTCAACCCAAAAACTGAACGTATAGTCAGGGACGATGGAGAACCCGTATACTCCGAATCAAGAGACTACGGCTACACTTTTGTAGCTTTCAAATATAATATAGCAAATAATGGAGGACTGACAACATGAAAAAACTCATATTATTGTCATTCATCGTGACGGCAATGTTAGCACTCACCGGCTGCGGTGATAAGAGAGTTCGCATAACCCCGCCGTGCTTTGTCCTGAGCTATGCCGCATTGGACAGTCTCGCTGTGACTCCGGCGGACAGTTGCCATGACCCCGCCCGCCCCTTCGTCATAGTGGAGCAGCATTCTGCATGGGAACGCTCAACAATAGATTATAGTAGCGAGAAAAGGGCTGACAACTCTTGGTTCTTGGAGAGGTACAGCGCCAAATACGGAGACCTCTCATTCAACGAGGAAATAACATACTTTGCTAGAGCAGACTGCCGGCATGGACCATACGTAACCCCCGACATAGCCTCCCTGTCCGTCGTCTCCTCCTCCGACTACGATGCCGCCCACCCTGCCGGGGCAGAGCTCCGCGACATCATCCGTTACAGCGGAGTATCGCTCTATCCATTTATAAAAAACGGATATAGCGCGCCCGGCTCGTTGGACGGTTACGCGACCGAATGTCAGGCCGACACCATAGTGGCTGACTACATCAGGTCATTGGACAGACGCTGGGACTACGGCGGCTGTATTTCTCCGGTATTCAAACGGATAGACCAGTTGACAGAGACAGACCTCTATCTCAACGGCACTAACACCTTTGGAGCCGCAGGACACATACCGCCGTTCTTCTGCCTCACCTTCATGAGCCTCCCCGACAGCAGGACAGTCCATGACTTCACACTGACTGCCCACGGCTCAGACGGCAAAGAGTACACCGCCCGCTTCTCCCTCGACTTCTCCGCCGCCGAGTAGCCCGCAGGGCTGCACCCTCCGGCGGCACAGTCGGGCAAAAGCCGGGAGCGCGCAGGCACACCCCTCACCCTCTCCACCCCTCACGGAGCGTCACCACCGCGTGACGCTCCTTTTTTCATCCCTCACCCATCCTCGCCCCTCTTCCTATCTTCATAAGCCTTCGCCCTCCTCTGCACCACCTCCGCCCACCTGCTCCTCGGCCTGAACGCCCTCATAACCGCCTCATCCTCAACATACTCCTCACCCTCCGACATAGCCTCCATCTCCCGCCGTCTCCTCTCCTCCTGCCTTGCACGCCGCTCCGCCGCCACACGCCTCATCCTCTCCACATCATCCTCCCGCAGCTCCTCCTCCGCCCTGAGCCGCCTCATATAATACGCCACACACGCACCCCTGCCAGTCTTATAACCCATCTCCGCCGCATGCGTATCCCAGTACAGCCTCCTCTCCCCGTTCTCCAGCTCCCTCTTCGCCAGCGCGCTCGCCCTCG
>CALUOH010000018.1 GCA_944322025.1 uncultured Bacteroidales bacterium
CGTAGCCGAGTGATACGAGTCCGAGTTCCATGTTGCCGTGTCCTTTGTTTGGGTTGTCGGTTATTCGGGTGCGAATATAGGGCTTGTTTTTGGGTTTTGCAAGGGTTGTTGGGTTAAAGTTTGTTAGAGAGAGGTGCGGGATTTGGGGGCTTGGGGATAGAGAGGGGCTCCGTAGGGTGTCCGTAGCCGCTTCGGCGAGAGTACGTGTTTTTAACTCTGGTTTGCATTTGAGGGAGTTGGGGGAGAATGGGAGGGGTTTTTGTTGAGGTTTTTTGATGGAGAGGGAGGATGTTGTGGGTATGGATGAGGTATTGGAGGGGGAGAATGTGGGGCGATGTTGGAGGGTATGAGGATTTTTTGTAATTTCGTGGTCTGAAAATGGATGCGCCGTGCCGGGAAGGGGCGGCTATATTTGATGTTTTAACAGGAGGATAGAGATGATACAGTCAATGACGGGCTACGGGAAGGCTTCGTGCGAGTATGGGAATAAGAAGATTGTGGTGGAAATCAAGTCGCTGAACAGTAAGCAGGCGGATGTGTCGACGAGGATTGCGCCAGCGTACAGGGAGATGGATATTGAACTGAGGAATATGATTGCGGCGAACATGGAGCGGGGGAAGATTGATTTTTCGCTGTATGTGGAGGATGCCGGGGGGGAGAGCGCGACGCAGATTAACAGGGCGGCGGTGAAGAATTATCTGGAACAGCTGAGGCGGACTGCGGAGGAGGCGGGGCTGCCGATGCCGGAGAATGCGCTGGAGATTGTGCTGCGGATGCCGGACGCGATGAGGACGGAGATGGAGGTGACGGGTGAGGAGGAGATGGAGGTGATACGCCGACTGACGAGGGAGGCGTTCGGCCAAATCAGGGCTTTCAGGGAGCAGGAGGGTGCCGCGCTGCAAAGGATGTTCGCGGAGAAGATAGGGAATATTACGGTTCTGCTGGAGGAGGTGGAACGGTATGAGGGGGAGCGCGTGGCGAAGATACGGGCGCGGCTGGAGGAGAACCTGAAGGCATTGGAGGAGCGGATAGCGATGGACAGGAACAGGCTGGAGCAGGAGATGATTTATTATATAGAGAAGCTGGATGTGAATGAGGAGAAGGTGCGTCTGCGTAACCACATGAGGTATTTCATGGAGACGATGGAGACGGAGCATGCGCCGGGGAAGAAGCTGGGGTTCATCGCGCAGGAAATGGGGCGCGAGATAAATACTCTCGGGTCGAAGTCGAACCACAGCGAGATGCAGAAGACGGTGGTGAAGATGAAGGATGAGCTGGAGCAGATAAAGGAGCAGGTGCTGAATGTGCTGTAATAATATAAAGGAGGATAGAGTTATGATACTGCCTATTTACCTGTACGGGCAACCGATATTGCGCAAGCCGACGGAGGATGTGGGGAGGGATTACCCGGAGCTTGACACGCTGATAGAGAATATGTTCCAGACGATGTACCAGTCGGACGGCGTGGGTCTTGCCGCGCCGCAGGTGGGGCTGCCGATACGTCTGTTTGTGATAGACGCGTCGCCGATGAGGGAGGATTTTCCGGATATAGAGTGCGCCAAGAGGGCGTTTATCAACCCGCGTATCGTGGAGGTGTCGGACGAGACGGTGGCATACGAGGAGGGGTGTCTGAGCGTGCCGGGGATACATGAGAGGGTGATACGGCCGAAGAGTGTGACTGTCAGGTATTTCGACCGGGAGTGGGAGGAGCATACGGAGACGTTTGACGGGTTTTTCGCCCGGATTGTGCAGCATGAGTATGACCATCTGGAAGGGCATGTGTTCACTGACCGCGTGTCGCCCATCAGGCGGCAGATGATAAGCGGGAAGCTGCAAAAGATAGTGAAGGGGAAGGCGAACTGTTCGTACAAGACGAAGTAAGGGGCTGTTTTGGTTTCCTACAAACAGTCTCTAAGAGGGCGAGGTGAGAGGCAGCCCGGGCAAACGGCAGAGCGGATGGGAGCAGAGAGAGGCATCGGACGGAGGGCGGAGCGCTACCCGCTGTGCGCGCTGGTTATGTTCGCGGGGATAAACGCGCTGTACATGATAAAGTACGCGTCGAGGCTGTCGCCCGCTGCCGCGGCTGTGGGCACGGCGGTCTACGCGGCGTTCATGGCGTTTGCGGGATACCGCTACCTGCGGGGCGCGGAGGTCAGGAGGAGCGGCACGAAGGCGGCGGTGATTGCGGCGTTGTACATAGTGCTTTCTGCCGTGGCACTGACGCAGGTGAGCAAGTACGGGCTGCACGTGGACAGGTGGAAGATAGTGAAGCTGTTCTGGGACGCGGTGGCTGAGGGGCATTGTCCGTATGCGGTCACTACGCCGTATGGCAACTATGTGGGGCCGATGCCGTTCTACCACATACTGTGCTGGCCGTGGCACTATATCGGAGAGATGGGGATAGCCACGCTGCTGGCTCTGGCGGCCATGCTGTACGCGGTGTACCGGACGGCGCAGAGGGAGAGCGGAGGGCAAGAGGGCGGCAACGCGCTGCTATTCGCCACTGTCGTGACTGTGACATCGCCTGCCGTCATGTGGGAGATATTGGCACGCAGCACCGTGATATACAACAGCGTGTTTTTCTATATACTGCTGCTGTACCTGTCGCGCTTCAACTCGTTCAACAAATGCCAGTATATAGTGACAGCCATAGCGGCGGGGCTGCTCGCCTCGACAAGGGTGGCACTCGCGATGTCGTTCGTGATATGGGGCGTGTACATGCTCAGGCAGAGGACACCATTCGTGCGCATAGCCCTGTGGGCGGCCGTGGCACTGGCATCGTTCGCGCTGACGTTCCTGCCGCTGCTCATAGCGTACGGGGAGGAGTTCATAGAGATGAACCCGTTTGTCGTGCAGAGCAGCCTGACCAACGGGGGCGAGGTGCTGATATTCACAGTGCTTGCGGTGGTGACGGGGCTGCTGCCGAAGAGCCATCGCACGCTGATGTTCTGGCTCGGGGCATACTTCACGGCAATAATAACCATCAACTTCACAGGGTGCGCTGTACAGTTCTCTCTGCACGAGGCACTGTTCATGTCCGAGATGGACATATCGTATTTCCTTTTCGCGTTTCCGTTTCTGACAGATAGCATGGCAGTAATTACAAGAAATTCCGTATCTTTGCTTACGCGAAGACAGGAGGCATTTCAAAACATAGACCAATGACAAAAAAGACGCTCATTCTCGCCACACACAACGAACACAAGTGCGAGGAGATAAAGGCCATAATAGGCGACCTGATAGAGATAAAGACGCTGTCCGACCTCGGTTTCAACGAAGAGATACCGGAGAACGGCCTGACGCTCCAAGCCAATGCACTGCAAAAGGCGAAATACATACACAGCATCCTGAAACAAAACTGCTTTGCGGATGACACCGGGCTGGAAGTGGAGGCACTGCACGGCGAACCGGGCGTGTTTTCCGCGCGTTATGCGGGCGAACCCTCGAACCCGAAGAACAACATCAAAAAGCTGCTGCACGAGATGAAGGGCATGACAGACCGCACGGCACAGTTCCGTACCGTCATATCGGTGATATACAACGAGAAGACCTACTTTTTCGAGGGGTGTGTCACAGGGCACATCACCACAGAGCCGAAGGGTGAACACGGGTTCGGGTACGATTCGGTCTTCGTGCCGGACGGGTACGACGAGACATTCGCCGAACTGAGCGCGGAGGAGAAAAACAGCATCAGCCACCGCTCACGCGCCCTCGCCAAGCTGAGGGGATTCCTGATAGAACAGACAAAATAGAGAGAGATGAGAGCCACGCATATCATATCACTGCTTGCCGCCCTTGCGGCGTTCATGCCGCTGACGGCCAAGATACCCATGGGCAGCTGGCGCACACACTTGGCGTACAACAACATAATCAACATAGCGCAGACACCGGACAAAGTGTACGGCATCAGCGAGGACGGCGCCATGTTCTCAGTGGGGAAGCATGACGACAACGTGGAGATATACTCCAAGATATACGGGCTCAACGACAACAACGTCAGCAACATCAGCTACTCTACGGCAAAGGGCATACTGGTGGTGGCGTACAGCAACGCCAACATAGACCTCATCACCGACGACAGCGAGATAATAAACATCCCTGACATATACAGCAACAACAGCATCAATGCGGACAAGAGCATCAACGACATCTGCTTCGACAACGAGACAGCATACATGGGGTGCGGGTTCGGCATTGTGGCGATAGACCTGAGTAAAGGGGAGGTGAAAGACACGTACATCATAGGCGAGGAGGGCACTTACGTATCAGTCACAGCCATAGAGGTGTATGACGGGCATATCTACGCGCTCAGCGGCAGCCGCATATTCCACGCCCCGCTATCGGGGAGTAACCTGCTCAACTACCAGAACTGGGAGCAGCTGCCTGTGCCTACAACCGCACAGACGGTGAGCATGGCCATACACAACGGCGTGATATACGTGACGGACAGCGAGCATAGACTGGCGGAGTACAGCATCAGCAATGGCCAATGGGACGAGAGCCAGAGGGAGGGCATAGCATACGTCAACGACAACGACGGCATACTGTGGACCATAGACACATCGGGCAACATCACGGCAGACAACATAGGCGGCGAGGAGGTGAAAATCAGCGGCAGCGGGCCGATAGAGACAGCCTACGACCGCACAGGCAGGACAATATGGTTCTCAGATGCGCGGGGTATCATGAGATATGACCTCAGCAGCGGGACGTACTCGCAGTTCAGGCCGTCAGGCCCGGCGGTGAACTACGCATGGCGCATAAAGAACTACCACGACAGGATGTATGTAGTGCCGGGGGGCAGATGGGCGGCACAGTACTCGCGCAGGGCATACGCCATGATATTCGACAGCAACGACACATGGCTGAACATAGATTACAACGACATAGTGGCCACTACGGGGTCTGAGGCTCTCGACTTCGTAGACATAATAGCCTCGCCGGAAGACAAGAGCCACTTCTTCGCCACGTCGTACGGCTTCGGGCTGTTCGAGTTCGCGGGCGACAGGCCGCTGCGCGTATACAACGCGAGCAACAGCGGCGTCGAGTCAATCTACCCGGACGGGACACCCGACCAGTTCGCCAGATACCAGCGCACGGACGGGCTGACATACGACGAAGAGGGCAACCTGTGGTTTCTCAACATGGGTACTCCATCGGTAATCAAGTACCTGAGAGACGGGACTATAAGCGGGCTGCAATACAGCAGCCTGACGAGTATGGGCACGATACAGGACATATTCATAGACAGCCGCAACCCCGACATTAAGTACGTGGTAGTGCTGCGTGTGTCGGGCAGCAACTCGACAGCACTTTTCGTGATAGACGACAACGGCACAAAGTACAACGCATCGGACGACCGCACACGCCTGTTCACCTCGTTCATAGACCAAGACGGCAACCTATTCAGGCCCACAGTCATCAGGTGCATAGCACAGGACAACGACGGAGTGATATGGCTCGGCACAAACTCGGGCCCGATACTCATAGGGAGCAGCAACAGGGTGTTTGACGACGACTTCTCCATAACACGGGTAAAGATACCGCGCAACGACGGCACCAACGCGGCCGATTTCCTGCTGGACAACACACAAGTGAACGCGATAGCCGTGGACGGGGGGAACAGGAAGTGGATAGGGACAGAGACATCGGGCGTGTTCCTCATGTCGCCCGACGGGGAGACCACCCTCGAACACTTCACGACCGACAACAGCCCCCTACTGTCAGACAACATCATCTGCCTTGACATCAACGACATCACGGGCGAGGTGTTCTTCGGGACAGGGAACGGCATCATCTCGTACCAGTCGGACGCATCGGAGGGAGGAGAGGATTTCAGCGAGGTACACGCCTACCCCAACCCAGTCAGGGAAGACTATCACGGGCTTATCACTATAACCGGACTCATGAACGACACGCGGGTGAGGATTACCGACGTGAGCGGGAGCGTGGTCTACGAGACGGTGTCCAACGGGGGTGTCGCCACATGGGACGGCACACGGCCTGACGGGCAGCGCGTGGCGACAGGCGTATATATAGCGATGTGCATCAGCGATAACGGCAGGAGGCACGCCATGACCAAGATACTGGTCATAAACTAAGAAGCTGTTGTGATTTTAAACAGTGTTTTGTAGAGTGACAGAGGATATACCATCAGGGAGTTAGTATGTGTATTGTGCGGGCAGCCGCCACTACCTTGCCCTCACAACCGCGCAATTGCCCGCTATTGCGGGGAAAAAGAGAAGAGGATATGACCCGGCGGTTTATCACAGTCCATTGGCAAGTCCAAAACAGTTTCAAAATAGCAGGCAGATACGGTAAATGCGGCCAGCCGTGTCGGTCACCAAACAAACAGGCCCGCGACACACAATGCGGACGAACGGCAAAATCACACGGAGGACATACTGGATATGCGCTGTGTTCTCCCTCATAATACTGACGCCCAATATCCTTGCCATCATAATGGCAACAGACGTGACAGGGCCGAGGGCGCACCTCATATACATAGTGTGCAGTCTCTGCTGGTTCGTCATGCCCGCCGCGTTTTTCAAGATACGGGGCTTCTTCGCTTTCCACTCCATCACGATACTGCTCGGCCTCGTAGAATGCGTGCATCTGATTATAAACAAGGCCACTACTTCGCTACTGTTCGTATATACGATAATCATAGCCGAACCGGGCGAGGCCTTTGAGCTATTCTTCTCCGCATGGCCTCTGATACTACTCGCGGCCATACTGTGGACGGCTTACCTGACGGTCTGTTTCAAGTGCCTGCCCAACGTACACCTGCTGCCTCTGCGGACGCGCTACCTGTCGGCCGTGGTCTCCGTGTCGGTGATTATACTGATTATAGCGGACAAGCCTACGATGCCTGAAAACTACGAGGGGGACAAGCCTGTGCAGCAGAGAAGCGTCAAACGTGAAATCTCCCGCGAGGTAAAGCAGGTGTTCCCATACAACCTGATGGCCAAGACGTACGACATAGTGCGTCTGAAAGGCAAAATAGAGGCCTACCCGGAAGAGGCTGACGGCGAGGAGTGGCACGCGACTTACGGCGAGAAGAGCAAGACACCCGTAGATGTGGTGCTCGTCATGGGGGAGACGGCACGCTACGGCAATTTCTCGATAAACGGATACGAGAGAGAGACCACGCCGTATCTCTCAGCGCAGCGCAACCTCATCAGCTTCGACAGCATATACTCAGTGGCGAACCTCACCACAGTCTCCGTACCGCTGATACTCAACGAGGCAACGCCGGAAAACGCAAGGGAAATGAGTCCTGAGAGAAACCTCATAGAGGTGTTCAACGCCGCCGGCTTCCATACCTCGTGGATAGCCAACCAGAGTTTCGGCAACCAGATACTGATGAACATCTCAGGGCGGTGCGCATATACGAAGTACATGCAGGCCTATAACGATGAAGAACTCGGAGAGATGGGAGAAGGCGAGGGGCGCGCCGCACGAGTGGTGAACGGCTGCTACGACATGGAGATGATGAACTATATCATGCCCGCAATAAGCGAAAGCGAACACGAGAGGAAGTTCATGTTCATACACACGCTGGGTTCCCACTTCAAATACAACTGCCGCTACCCGGAGGAGTTCTCTGTCTACCGTCCCGATGTCGCCAGCGATGCAGACATATTATCCGCACTCGACAGCATAAGGGCTATGGTGCAGAGGAGGGAAATCAGAACCGACCACCCGCTCATAAGCTCCGTCCGCAAACTGCTCGTCAACTCGTATGACAACACAATAGTCTACACCGACTATTTCCTGCACACGCTGATAGAACACCTCGACCGCCAAGAGAGGCCGACCGTGATGATGTATGTCAGCGACCACGGGGAGAACCTACTCGACGACGAGAGGATGCTGTTCCTGCACGCGACATACGCGGGGAGCATATACGAGTACCATGTGCCGATGTTCATTTGGTATTCGGACGAATATGAGGAGCTGTACCCGGAGCGCGTAGAACAGCTGAAAGCGAACCGAGGATGCAAGACCAGCACAATGACGGTGTTCAATACGCTGACAGACCTCGCGGGCATAGAATACAGCGGGATTGACTCAACGCTATGCCTCTCCTCGCCACGGCTTGAAAACCGGGAGAAGATAGCGGGCATAGATGCCAACCTGAATGTCATAGACCTGCCTGAGAGGTAGGCATGGGGAGCAAGAGGGGAGGGCTGCACATGATGTGCAAAAAAGGCAACAGGATGATGAGTTGCAGGATTTGAAACAATCAGGCGAGAATCTGGCAGAAAAGAGCGAACCGCTTGGTTGAGGGTAGGGAGAGGATAAGGAAAAGGTAACGAGACGGCAGCTAACACATCTGTTTATCAGAGCGTTATGCTATATATTCGACATACAACAAGAGTGGGCATCGGGAATAGAGTGTGTATTTAAGACAATATTAATATAGAGTACAAGGCATCTGTCCGCCACGTGCGGAACGGGGGTCTGTACAGAAGAGAGAGCTTTATCATGAGACAGTTTATCGTATTGGCAACGACAATCATAGTTTCAGCCGCAGCATACGGCCAGCGGTGCGACTCCGCCCTGCTGCTCAATAACTCATGGGCGTTCAGGGTGGGTCGGGTGAAGATTTTCGACCAGTACCTCTCACCGCAGGAGTACAAGGGGACGGGCTACGCATGGGCCGCCACGCACGGGATGTATTACCCGAAGACGGACTACCGTGTGTCGTGGAGCGTATATGAGACTTTCCGCTATGCCAACACGGTGAACGCCAGCATGTCGGCCATGATAATGTACCTCAGCGCGGAGATAGGGTTCGGCTCGTACTACCACTGGCGGCCGGTGAAGAACCTGACATTGCAGGCGGGCGGAGCGATAGAGGCTGCGGGCGGAGTGAAGTACCAGAGCAGGAATGTGAACAATCCGGGTTCGGGCGACATAGCACTGACGCTCCTTGCCGTAGCGAAGGTGCGCTATGACATCCCGCTAAGGCCGCTCACCATCAGCCTGCAATATGACGTATCGACCCCCGTCATAGGCTGTATGTTCATACCGGAATGGGGGCAGTCGTATTTCGAGATATACGAACACATGAAGGAGTCGCTGCCCGACGTGGTGAAGCTGTCATCGTTCCACAACAAGACCGGGGCGGACGGGCATTTCAAGATAGACTTGATTTTCAGCGGGTTCACACTAAGGGCCGGACTGGTACACGAGAACAGGTGGTGGCACGGCAACGGGCTCCATTTTTACAGCAACAACATATTCGGGGAAATAGGCACGGTGGTAGACTTGCAGATGCTGTGCGGACGCAAGGCACTCAAAAGGAGTCCCGTGCTGCTATAACCGATTGACAAAGAAGAGACTATGAGAACGAAGGCACTGCATATGATGGCGGCAACGGCCATAGCCCTCACGCTCTGTGGGTGCCAAGAGACATTGGCGGAGAAGGAGTTCAACTCCTCACCTACAGATAACTTCGACGCGCTGTGGACGATACTCGATGAGCGTTACTGCTATTTCGAGACGAAGGGGATAGACTGGGATTCGGTGTACCGCGAATACTATCCGCAGCTGGGGAACGTGCGGACGGTGTATGACCTGTTTGACCTCATGAGCGAGATGCTCAATACGTTAGAAGACGGGCATGTCAACCTGTATGCACCGTTCGACGTGTCGTCATGCCCCACATGGTATACCCCGTACCCGGTGAACTACAACGCATCGCTCATTTACAGCCAGAGATACCTCGGCAACGATTACAGGACGGCTGGGGGGATGTACTACAACACGATAGGCGACAAGAGGGATATAGGCTATATACGCTATGAGAGCTTTTCCAACGGGTTCTCCTCGTCCAACCTATGGTACATAGACAAATATTTCGCCGACTGTAAGGGCATTATCATAGACGTGAGGCACAACGGGGGCGGCTCGCTCTCGTACAGCGAAAGTCTCGCGGCCTGCTTTTTCCAGCAGGAGACGCTCACGGGCTACATGAGGCACAAGACAGGTCCGGGACACGACGACTTTTCCGACCCGGTGGAGATAACGACATCGCCGGCCGACGCGCCGATAGACTGGAGCGAGAAGAAGGTGGTGGTGCTATGCAACAGGAGAAGCTATTCGGCAACGAACGACTTCGTAGTGCGCTGCCTGCAAGCACCCAATGTCACCGTCGTAGGCGGGAGAACCGGAGGCGGCGGGGGCATGCCCCTCTCACAGGAGCTGCCCATAGGGTGGATGGTACGTTTTTCGGCTGTGCCAATGTACGACTCGGAGATGCAGACTACGGAGTTCGGCGTAGAGCCGGACGAGAGCGTTACCCTCGAAGAGAGCGATGTGGCGAGAGGGTACGACACAATCATAGAGCGCGCGATGGCAATCATCAACGGGGAGGCATAGAGGGCTATGGAGCTGCAAACGAAAGTGAAGATTGAGGCAGGGAAGCGGTTCTCGTACAACAGCCGCTTCATGATGTTCGGGTCGTGCTTTGCACAGAACATCGGAGAGAAGATGCAGGCATACAGGTTCTGCTGCGATGTCAACCCGTTCGGCATCCTCTATAACCCCATCTCGATAGCCAATGCCATAGAGCGCACGATGGAGGGCAGAATGATGGGCAGAGAAGAACTCATGCAACACAACGGCCTGTGGCACTCGTGGCTTCACCACGGAGCGTTTTCATCGGGCGATGCGGAAAAGACCCTCACCGCAATAAACAGCCGCATGGAGAGAGCCGCCAGCAATCTGAAAACAGCCGACTGCCTGATTATAACATTCGGCTCGTCAGTCGTCTATGAGCATGACGGTGCAGTGGTTGCCAACTGCCATAAGTTGCCCGCGAAGGCTTTTACAGAACGGCGGCTTACGACAGACGAAATCACGGAGAGGTACACCGCGCTCATAGCACGGTTGAGGGAGCACAACCCCTCGCTACATATCATCTTAACCGTCAGCCCGGTGCGCTACATGGGACGCGGCGCGTTTGACGGCAACTGCAACAAGGCGATGCTGCTGCTCGCGGTAGAGTCGCTGTGCAAACATACGGGCGGAGTATCCTATTTCCCTTCATACGAGATAGTCATGGACGAACTGCGAGACTACCGTTTTTATGCCGAGGACATGATACACCCATCGGCACAGGCGGTGGACTATGTATGGGAACGGATGACGACATGCCTCTTTTCCGAGGATACGCAGCAGGCAATGAAAGATGTGAACAGCCTGTGCAAGGCGTTGTCCCACAGACCGCTACATCCTGACTCGGAGGAATATTCCGTGTTCATGGAGAAGACAAGGGAGAGAATCACACGAATTAGAGAAAAATACCCGATAATAAATATATGAAAGGTATTCATTCATATATTTTTTCGCTACCTTTGTGCGTTGCACAAGATAGGATGCGTCTCGGTAATGCAAATCAACGACATTAAATCTAAGATATTATGAAACAGCTTACAGAGTTAAGAAATCTAATGAGAGAGAGGGGGATAGCGGCACTCATAGTGCCGGGGACAGACCCCCATTCAAGTGAATACATAGCAGCCCACTGGCAGGAGCGCAGCTATATATCGGCATTCACAGGCTCGGCGGGCACGGCCGTCATCACACTTGAAGGCGGTTGCCTGTGGACTGACTCGCGCTATTTTCTTCAAGCCACAGACCAATTGAAAAAGTCGGGACTACAACTCCAAAAGGACGGCATAATTGGCACTCCTGATATAGCCACATGGCTCGGTACGACACTCAAAAGCGGTGACACAGTAGCTGTAAACCCGGCCATGTTCTCAATAAACGGGATGAAAAAGCTTGAAACACAGCTCTCAGAATACGGAATAAGCATCAATACCAACTACGATTTCATCAACGAAATATGGAGAGACCGCCCAGCTCTGCCGGACGCGCCGATAATGGTCTTCGACGAAAAATATACAGGACGGAGCGTAGATGACAAGCTGTCAGCCCTTCGTGCTGAAATGGAGAAACTGCATGTTGACACCGTGCTCCTCACCGCATTGGACGATATTGCCTGGCTCTTCAACCTCAGGGGAAGCGACATTGAATGCAATCCCGTATTCATATCATTCGCCATTGTGGACAGGAAAAATGCTACACTCTTTGTCAATTCCAACAAACTGGACGACAAGGCAAAGGCGCACCTCGTACAGTCTAACGTAGAGTGGCGAGAATATGGCGAGATATTCACTGCGCTGAAATCGCTCGACGGAGGAGTGAAGATTGGTCTCGACTTCAACAAGGTCAACTATGCACTCTACAAATCAATACCCTGTGCATGTCAAGTGGTTGAGATACCGCCAGTCGTATTCCGGATGAAAGCGATAAAGAACGATGTAGAACTTGCGGGCGAACGCCGCGCGATGATAAAAGACGGAGTTGCTCTCGTGCGCTTTTTCATGTGGCTTGAAAAGGCTGTGGCACAAGGCAATGTCACAGAACTCTCAGCCATAGCCCACCTTCATGAGTGCCGTGCAGCACAGGACAAATTTGTAATGGAGAGTTTCGGCACGATAGCCGGGTATGCTGAACATGGGGCGATAGTGCATTACAGTTCATCCGCTGAAACCGACGTGCCGCTGAAAGCGGAAAACTTTTTTCTGCTCGACTCGGGAGGTCAATATTATGACGGTACGACAGACATCACACGTACAGTGGCTCTCGGCAAACTCACACAACAGCAGAAACGCGACTACACGCTCGTGCTCAAAGGACACATAGCACTTGCCACAGCCAAGTTCCCATACGGCACACGCGGTTCTCAACTCGACATTCTCGCCCGTAACTTCCTGTGGCAAAACTCAATGAACTATGGCCACGGCACAGGTCACGGCGTGGGTCATTTCCTCAATGTACATGAAGGCCCGCAGAACATACGCATGGATGAGAACCCGACCATACTTGAACCGGGTATGGTTATAAGCAATGAACCAGGCATATACCGTGCGGGACAATACGGCATAAGGACGGAGAACCTCGTGGCAGTGAAAGAGGCCGGAGAGAGTGAATTCGGACGCTTTCTCTGTTTCGAGACACTGACACTCTTCCCGTTCGACACCAAATCAATCGACAAAAAGATGCTGACCGATGATGAAATAAGATGGATAAATGACTACCACAAAACGGTATTCAAAAAACTTTCTCCGAAACTCACGAAGGAAGAGGCCGCATGGCTTGAAAAAAAGACACGCGAAATCTAACCCATTCCATTTCAACAAAAGACGGGAGTATGGATGATATGCACATCCATACTCCCGTCTTTTGTTGAAATACTCACCTTATGCTGGCTCCACATGAATCATGACTAATGTATCATCGCCAAATTCTTTCAGCAGTTTCTTTTCTATCCTGCTTGTAATCTCATGGCTGTATGCCACTGTCATATCTGCATCGAGCAGCATGTGAAACTCAATTACGACAGACTTGCCTATATGCCTTGTCTTCAAATCATGGACATTCTGCACCTCGCGTTCCGTCATTGCTATCTCCACAATCTTTTTCTCCACATCGGCAGGCAATGACTCTTCGAGCAGTTCCTTCACGCCCGGCAAAATAAGGACATAAGAGACCTTAACAATAAGAGCACTCACTATGATAGCCGCTATCGGGTCTAAGATATTCCACTTCCCGCCAAGAAAATAAGCCCCTCCTATGCCAAACAACGTTGCTATAGACGAAAAAGCATCGCTCCTGTGATGCCACGCGTTGGCCATAACAGCGGACGAATTTACCCTCTTCCCTACCCTGTACGTATACTGATACAGCACCTCCTTAGTAACAATGCTGACGCCTGCCGCTATCACGGCTATCACACCCGGAGAGACTGGCTCCGCACCATTATATATCGCTATTATATCTTGAATGCTCTTGTAAAATATGCCAAACGCAACAACGGCAAGCAGTATGCCGATTATGATTGTTGCAAGCGTCTCATATTTCCCATGCCCATATTCGTGATCCGCGTCTTGAGGCTTGGACGACAGACGCACACATATAAGTACAACGAAATCAGTTAGCAAGTCGCTCAGCGAATGTATACCGTCAGCCACCATCGCACCGCTTCGGCCAACTATTCCGGCTACAAACTTTGCAGCAGTAAGCAACAGATTGACTAAAAAGCCCACTACCGTCACACGGTATATCTCATCTTTTCTATCCCTGCTTTTCATACGTACATACCTATTGCAGAAGGTATTATCTCTATATCATATTCTGTGCACTCAGGAAGCATGATGCCATCGGTCTCAGCCAATAAAGCCGTGGATGACTCTATACGTGCACGCTTGGCAACATAGTTATTTGAACAAGGATGCTTGTCTATATCTCCACGGAAAAGAAAGCCCAACCCCTTGATTATACTCATAAACGTAGGACGCTCAATAGCATTTATATCGAACAGCCCATCGTAAGGCACCGCTGCAGGGGTCTGTTTGAATCCTCCTCCGGTATAGCATCCATTGCCGACAGTCACAGTGAACATCTCTTTCTCTATTGCAGAATTGTCAGCCACGACTTTCATACGGACAGACCTATACAGACATACTGACAAGAGAAGCGACAACGTATAAACCCAACTATGCCCGCCAAGGTATTTCTTCAGACGGTTAGTGGTCTTGACAACCGTTGCGCTCAACCCCACACTGGCATCATTGATAAAATATCTATTACACTCTTTGCCGTCATGACTATATCTTAGCCGCCCCACATCGACCATAACCTTACGTCTCTCTATAAGCCTGGCTGACAGGTCATGCCTTTTATCCGCCAGTCCCCAGAAACGCGCCCAGTCATTGCCAGTACCGTATGGGATAAGAGCAATGGAAACTGACGACTTGTCTACCAGCGAAGAAGAGAAAACGCCGTTCACAACCTCATTCATCGTACCGTCTCCTCCTACCACAAGTATGTGCCGCACCCCGGTGTCAACGAGCGAACGCGCTATCTCTACCGCATGACCCGGATATGCCGTCATCTGCTCAAAAAAACGTATCTCGGCAAACTTCAACATCCGGTATATGCGCGCCCAGTCCTTTCTCAACTCCCTCTTTCCAGAGTATGGATTGACTATGACACCCCATTGCTCATCTCGCAAACCCATCCTTATTGCTTTTTCAAACAATACAGACAAAACCTGGGACAGGACAGCTCTCAAAATGCACCCATCCCATAAAAGACTAATGTGAGTTCGACATAACTCTCATTCCCTGCATTTCAACATACTCCTTATACACCTTCACATTACTCAATACACCTTTCGCCTTTCAAATGCCATATCCTATTGTGTACGCA
Source organism: uncultured Bacteroidales bacterium (assembly GCA_944322025.1). Classification (GTDB taxonomy): domain Bacteria; phylum Bacteroidota; class Bacteroidia; order Bacteroidales; family Paludibacteraceae; genus Aphodosoma. The sequence continues at coordinate 15,292 of CALUOH010000018.1, forward strand.
TCCCGTTCTTAACCCCTTGTAATACAGAGTAGATAGCTGCCATTCTGCTACCTCCCCGCTATCTCCTCCCTACCCTCTCCTTAGCCATCACGCCTCTTTGTGCCTATTCCTTGCAAAAAGTATCAGAAACGTAAACTCATCGTCACACCACTTATCTTGCCCATCCGCCCAATCCTGCACCCGTCCGCGTAGAACCGCAGGCTTATATCGAACTCACGTTGAATATTCCTATCTCCTCACAACATCAAATCCATCAGTGTAAGTGCCGCCATAGACTCTACGACCGGCAACACACGAGGGAACACCGTAGTGTCATGCCTCCCTCCCACTTTCAGGCATACGGAGTTGCCCGCATCATCCACAGATTCTTGTTCCACAGCTATTGACGGTATAGGCTTGAACGCCACACGGAAATATATATCCTCTCCATTTGAAATACCGCCTTGTATTCCCCCCGAATGATTTGTCGCAGTGCGCACCGTTCCACCGTCCATTACGAAGGGGTCATTCAGTTCCTGTCCCGTCCCGTCTACGCCTTCAAATCCAGAGCCATAATCGAAACCTTTGGCGGCCGGAATTGACATCATGGCGTATGCCAGCCTCGCCGACAACTTGTCATATAACGGTTCTCCGACTCCGGGCTTCACACCTCGTATGACGCATGTGGCTGTCCCGCCGACAGTATCTCCGGCCGACCGCAGAGCCGCGACATACTCCGCCACCCTCGTGTCCATGGCTTGACAGAGAGTGCCAAAACGGGTAAACAAAGCCGTATCAAGTTCATAATCTGTATACGAACCGTCCATCGAAACATTTCCCACACGACTCGTAAATGCCGATACCGTGATACCCTGCCGCATTAGCCACTGACGTGCCATAGCCCCTGCCACAACCCTCACTGCCGTCTCCCGCGCCGAAGCCCGTCCGCCACCGCGATAGTCGCGCACCCCATACTTCACATGGTATGTATAGTCGGCATGAGACGGACGGAATACATTTTTCATAGCCTCATAATCACTGCTGCGGCAGTCACCGTTCCTTATCATGAAAGCTATGGGCGTACCGAGAGTCACTCCGCCGAGCAGCCCTGAGAGAAACTCCACCTTGTCCGCTTCTTTACGGGATGATGCTGTCGGGGAATTACCCGTGGCACGGCGGCGCAAGTCTCTGTCTATCATGGCACTGTCCATACTGAATCCAGACGGAAAGCCGTCAACCACACCCCCGACTGCCGCCCCGTGGCTTTCCCCCCATGTTGTCAGCCGGAGCCTGTCACCAAAAGTATTCGACATAACCGCAGTCAATATCAGCAGCAACCGCCGTGACAGCCGCCGGAGCAGTCTCCGTCGCCACACCCGCTGCCGCAGCCGCCATCGCCGCACGAACATCCACAGCCGCAGCCGCCGTGGTGCATCAGACGCTGCAATTCTTCCTCCGATAGCTCTTCTACACTGATGATTTTACCAGAGAAATACAGATCTTCACCTGCGAGCGGATGATTGAAATCTACCTTGACCGTATCAGGTTTAACCTCAACCACTTCCGCGTTTATGCGGTTACCCTCCGAGTCAACAAGCGGAACTATTGCCCCCTCATACACCTTCTCCGGGTCGAACTGCCCGTCTATCTCGAATATATTGCGGGGCAAATCCACTATATTTTCATCGTCATACTCACCATAGGCATCAGCACATGGGAGCATGAACTCAAACTCATCTCCGGCTGCCATACCGTCCAGTTTTTCCTCAAACTTGGGAAGCATCATGCCGAGACCGTGGTAATAGCGCAACGGCTCTTCCGGTGTTGTCTCCTCCATCAGTTCCAGTTCGCCGTTGTCACTCTTTACTTTAAGACGGTACTCCAATGTCACAAGCCTGTTCTCCGAAATCTTCATAGTCGTAATATTTATCAAATTAGTAATTAATCCTATCCATGCGCATGCGTCACAACAACCAGCGTATATTGGAACTTGCGTCGCTGCGCTTCTCATATTTGAGGTCTTTCAGCATAGAGGCATTCACACCTATCGTCACCATGAACGACTTGTATAGTCCGAACGGCGAAATCGAAGCGTTTATACCCCAGCAATGCAGGTCGCGCGTCACGGAGAGTGTTGTCTGCGTAACTTTAAGCTCCGTCAAATCAACTGACCCGGAAAAGCTTATACGCCATTTCGGCGTAGGTGAGATACTGCCGTTAAACGTAAGGTTATGGTCGAACCTCCGCTTGTACGCCATTGCCTTATAGTCAAAGTCCTCCCTACGTGTCGATGTCCGCCAGTTGACCGAATAGTTTATTGAGAAGCTCCACGGTATCTGTATCTTGTCATACCCCTCAATATCCTTTTCCGTCTCCTCTTTCTTCTTTTTCTGTCCGGTCGCCTCGGCCGAAGCGTCAGGATTGAGAGGGTCATTTATGGCAGCCTCCTCTGCCGCCTCGTCATTGGCCTCATCCTCCTGAATCTTCTTGTCTTTCTTTTTGAATGTATCATTGTTGAAGGTATAGGAGAAACTCGTCCCCGTACCGAGGAAACGCGGTGCCTTGCCGTGATTCCAACGCAACTCGTTACTCCTCACTGGTGTACCGCTGTCATTTATCTTATACATATACGGGTCGAACTGCCCCGACAGGTTAAGCGAAAACTGCTTAGTGACCTTTATGCGCAGGCTCGCGTTTATCATGTCCCAGTTCATGGAGTCCGCCGCGAAGTTATACCCCCATGACAGAGTAAAGTCGTCTATCAGACTTCGCTTGTTGTACAGCGTAGAGTCCTCCCGGTCTCTCACCTTCATCTCCACATTATTCTTCAGTGAAAAACTCAGATTGCTGCTCGCGCCTCTCCCCGGCACGCCGTACAGTCCCCCCGAATACGGCGAGTATGTCACATCCTCGTATGTCACCTTCTCCGCGTTGTTCTTGTCAATGACCGTTCTGGTATAGGTATCGTAAAAATGGAACGGTGCTCTGCCGAAATCGGGGTTGTAATTATACGAGATAGTCGGTGTCAGCACATGCCTTATGCGGTCCACCCTGTTGCCGAACAGTTTCCTGATAGGGGTATAGAAACCGTACAGCTTTGTCGATGCCGAGACCGATGCCGAGAAGTCATACACGCGGTAGAAACCGTACGACGTGTCGCACACCTCCTCCTGCCGCACCATGTCCCAGTCGCGCTCCACCTTATTGAAATACCACCTCTCGTTATAGTTGAACGACGGCGTTATGCTGATATACTTGAACAGGTTGAACGACGCGGATATCGGTATACTGTGCCTTATGCCGTTCCTCCAGTCCTTCAGAAAGTTGGAGTGCAGTATCTGGTTCTCCTTCTCTGTAATGGAGTTCGACATCGACATCGTATAGCTCAATGCTATCTTCTCGTAGAAACGCTCCTTACCCACGGCGTTTTTCCGCTTGAACGGGTAGACCCTCGACATCGACACAGTCAGCGACGGCAGCGTCAGGCTTATAGTCGAGTCCTGCGTCCTCTGTTGCAGGTTTGCGTTGAGCGATATGCTCCACGGGCTCTCAGGAAACCTTTGCGTGTAGTTTATACTTGAACTGGTGATATTCTTCGACTGTTCCGCCGGATTGTAATAGTTATTAATATTACTTGTATTATATCCGCTCGTAGCGAAATCCACCGAGGCGGAAAACGTGCTGTACTGGCTCGACTTGGGGTCTTGGCGGTGTTGCCACGACAGTTTGAAGTTCTTCGCTTTCGTATAGTTGGGCAACCCCTTCTCGCCCGTCACGTCCTCGCGGTAATAGGCCGAAATGTTTCCGCTGAAATGATACCTCCATGTGTACTTCGACGATAGGCTCAATGCCCACGTCCCCTTCGTGTATATCTCTCCCAGCAGTTCAAGGTCCACATAGTCGTTTATGGCGAAATAGTAACCTCCGTTCTTGATAAAGAAACCGCGCTCCATCTCGTCCCCGAACGTAGGCATGATGATACCCGATGAATACGAATCCGTTATGGGGAAAAATCCGAACGGCACAGCCAACGGCAGAGGCACATCGGCAAGCACCATATACGCCGGCCCCGCGGCTATATAGCTCCCCGGCTTCATCTTCGCCTTGGTCAGTTGCAGATAGAAATGCGGGTGCTCATGGTCATTGCATGTCGTATACTTGCCGCTTTTCAGGAAAAGCATGTCGTCCTCCATCTTCTTCGTCTGGTCTGCGAGCACATAACCCTCCCCCTGTTCCGTCACACCACCCCTGATATAGCCGCGCCTCGTCCTGAAATTATAGCTCATATACTTCGAGCCGTAAGTGTCATTCCCCTGCTTGAACACAGGGTCGCCCATCGGGTCGCCCACACTGTCCTGTCCCCCCCACGCCTGCACGGTCGAACTGTCCATATTGAAGCGTATATACTCCCCCGTAAGCTCTATCGGCGTAGCTTGCAGATACTTGACCTCACCGCTCCCGTACAGGTAGCCCACGCCGTTCCCGAAAAACACTATCGAGTCGTTCGACTTGTAGTCCACCTCCGCATCCAGCAGGGTCTTCTTCTCCGCAGCCGTATCGGCTGCCACGCTGTCGGTCATCGCCGCACTGTCAGCCGCCGCCGTCAGCGTCGTGTCCTGCATCAACGCCTCCCCGCTGTCCGTTGGCGGCACATCGCCGCTCACCTCCTCCTCATCTCCTCCCGCAGAACGCGCAGAAATGCCTTGCCCGGACACCAGTCCGGCACAAAGCAGCACGGCACAAAGAAAAAGTAATTTATATATTCTCCTAAGAATCAAAATCTTGTATGGCTATCATTCCGTATGCCGTAAAGGCACAATATGGCAGCGAAGTTACTAATTTATACGCAATTAAGCGAGAACCGCACCCCCCTTTTCTTAATTTTTAACCACCCCTCCCCCGCACACATAACAGCCACTCTCTCCGCCCACCCGTTCACAAGCCAACCTCAGACACCAGCCCCGGCATCGACCCACACCTCAAATATGCCAAACGCACACCCGCCTTTCAATACACACTTTCAATACCTGCAAATCCAGCCGCCTAACCCTTTGATATACACACCATTTAGCCTACTTCCCGCTACCTTCCAGCTATCTCCCCGCTACCCTCAACCAAGCGGTTCGTTCTTTTCGCCCCTTATTGCGCCTGAAAGTGTCAGAACATACACCCCATCGTCACACGACCCATTCTACACATCTGCCCGCCATATCATACCCTGCCGAACATCCCGCCGCTCAAGCTCCCTCTCCAATCTGGCAACAAACTCATAATTCTTGATGCCCCAGTCCGGTGCAATCAGCATACCCTTAGGCGACTGCGACACAAACCTCTCCACCCCTATCCTTGGGTTCAGCCGAGCCAGAAACTCCGCGCACAGACCGATATACTCATCCGCCGAGAACAGGCGGAATCGCTCCGGTGCAACCTCATACTCCGCCGCCATCGCCGTACCTCTGACTATCTGTAGCTGATGCAGCTTCACCATATCCAGCGGCAGGCGCGACACCGCCTCCGCGTGGCTCATCATAGTCTCCTCGCTCTCGCCAGGCAGGCCGAGTATAAGGTGCGCCCCCACACCGATGCCCCTCCGTGCCGTCTCCTCTATCGCCCTCACCGACGTGGCAAAGTCATGCCCCCGGTTTATCCTCCGTAGCGTAGCGTCGTCCGTACTCTCCACCCCGTACTCTATCATGACATAGCACCGCCGTGACAGCTCCGCGAAATAATCGAGCACCCGCCCGTCCACACAGTCCGGGCGCGTCCCGACCACTATGCCCGCCACGCCCTCCATCTCCAGCACAGGCTCATACAGCCCGCGCAGCACCTCCAGCGGCGCATACGTACTTGTATACGCCTGAAAATATGCCAGATACTTCTGCCCCTCATAGCGGCGGAAAAACCATATACCCTCCTCCATCTGCTGCACCGCGCTCTTCTGCGGCACGCAGTACTCCGGAAAAAACGTCTGGTTATTGCAGAACGTACAACCGCCCCGCCCCTTCACCCCGTCCCTGTTAGGGCAGGTAAACCCCGCATTAATCGAAATCTTCTGCACCCTGCATCCGAACCTCCGCCTCAGCGTCTCATTATAGCTGTTATATCTGTCCGTCATACTCACATACAAAAACAAAAACCGCATCCTATCTTGTACCGTTAGGTACAAAGATAATAAAAACCGGATGCAACACAAAAAATACAATCCATAGATATTGCAGTTCTCACTATTTTCACTACCTTTGCCTCTACGGACACAATCAAATACCACACACCATGAGAACACATACAGCACTGCACGCCTTAATATCAACTGCATCGGTACTCTTATGCGCCACAGCCGCGATATTATCTCCGTACACTGCCGCTGCACAGGATACACACATCGGTTCACGGGTTGACATATACTGCCCCGCCGGGCTTATGGAGACAATGTACACTGACGAAAGCGGCACACTCACAGAACCCGAAGCCCCTGAATACAATGGCTACGAACATGCCGGATGGTCTGCAACGCCTATAATCGACGCCACTGACTTCACCCCGCTCTCCTTCCCTCTGACCGTAACTGCCGACACAAGGCTATACGCCGTCTACAAACAGTCGCAGGACAACGCCGCATACTACACCGAAGTCACCTCCCCTGATGATATAACCGACGGCCTATACATCATCACTGCCGAAAAAGACGGCGTGATATATACAATGGAGGATACAATCAACGCTCGACAGAAGCCCATACCAACCATCATAATCAGCCATAGGCCTGACGACCCGGCTTCGTCCCTACCCGATAGCATAATGATTTGGCACATAGAACCTGCCTATGGAGGGTACTTCTACATCAAACACCTGTACAACGGCATAGAATACCACACTGCCGCAAACAACAAAGGCATATACTCCTCAACAAGCGGCAGCATAAATTGGGAGATAAAACAAAACACCTCTACTCAGGCTCTATCCATTAAGACTGGGAGTACGATTATTCAACCTGACGGTTCAAACGGTTGGAAAGGATACAGCCAATACTACCTCTCCTATGCCATCCGCCTCTACCTCCGCCACGAAACTGAAGTAACAGCGACATACAGCACAGTATTCCGTACATCAGAGGAGCAGAACTCCATGCCCGCACCGCAAAACCTTCTGCACGACAACTCACAAGGGCAAATCTCCCTGTCGTGGGATACGTCCGCCGAAAACGCAGAATACATTGTGACTGTCGGCTCTGATAATAGCACACAGTCATATAACACCGCCTCCTCCACATACACGATAGACTCTATGCAGCCGTGCACCGCCTACCGCATATCAGTCCGAGCCATAGACCCTACAAACGGCACTCTGCCCTCCGAGCCCGCAACGGCTGAAATCACACTCTCCCCAATAGTGACCCTCGACCCCAACGGAGGAGTGCTGCCCGATGGCATAGACAGCACCACCACACTCATTTGCGGCTCAGAGACAGGAATGACTCTCCCAAAGCCCGAAGCCCCTGACGGTATGACTTTCGTCGGCTGGGACGACCTCTCCACAGACATAGAGGATCACATTGCCGCAGGAGAAACCCTCGCTCCCGACCGCTCAGCCTCATTCATGGCAATCTGGAGAGAAACCCTCTTCTACTCACTCACTTATGTCATCGACAAAAAGGAACATGTACTGAAATATAAGGAGACAGAAGACGTATTGCCAATAGACACTCCCACTATCAGTGGCTACAACTTCTTCGGATGGAGTACGGCAACCGACTATGTGCATGGCCAGACTCCACTCTTCTCATTCGGCTCCCCGCTAAGTTCCGACACCGTGATATATGCCGTATTCACCCCGGACACAGAAAACGTTGCTCCAGTCTCCCATACAAAAGAGCTAAGCAGTGGAGTTTACATCCTTGTGCAGGAGAGCGAGGGAAAATTCTATGCCCTCGGAACATCCGCAATATCAGATGCGCTCACTACCAAGGTAACAGATATCACATCCAATATCACTGCCGCAGGAGACTCTTTGATATTAGATGTCGCCGGCTTGACTGGCAAGGCATCGCTCTTCCGCATCGATGTAATGGAAGGAGAGAAAGTCCGCATAAAAGATGTAGCCACCAACCTGTATATCAGCGGTTACAGCAGCATCGACGGCATCAACAGCAAGCACATAACGTCATGGCAGACAAACCCCACAGAAGCCGGTGACGGCAGCATCTATATTAACAGTACAAGCAGCACAAGCCGTTGGAAAGCAAACACGAGAGAACTATCATGGGTCATCTCCTCATCTACGGCCACCAAATACACATCAGGCAAAACCTACCTCTTCAAGACAGGATATAATACCCCCATTGACAATAGCATAACATTCGTATCCGACATAGTAGCGTACACAGACACACTACCCTCCCCCGCGCTGTCAGTCACACCCTATGTCGGGGAGCTTTTCATTGAATGGCAAAGGACGGACCAAGCCTCTTCGTATATACTCTCAATTCCGGAAATCAACTTCTCGGAAACTCTATCCCCAAATGTCCATTCGTACAGCATAAGCGGTTTGGAACAGGCGCACAGATACAGAGTTGAACTGCAAGCCATATCTGATAATTCTGAGACTCTCAGTTCAAATACCGTCACGGCATACGCCACCACTCTCAGCGAAACAAAGAACGACATGACAGTCAAGAAAATCAACGCGGAAGGAATAGTGGTATCAGTACCGGACTCTATGAGAAATCCGACCTTACATCTCTTGCGAAAAAAGGAACATCACGCTAACATCGCTGACGATATCTTCTTCTCGAAATACTTTGAAGGAGCGGCATTCACGCGTATGCTATCCATCTACAACGGGACACAGAACGATGTTCCTCTCGACAATATCAGGATACGCAGTGGGAAAGGCTCTTGGAGCGACTCAATATCTCTCGCCAACATGGGTAACATACATTGCGGACACATTACACCTGGCGAAGAGATAACTATATGCCTTTACTCCCCTTCGTCCTCGTTCGACAAACGGATAATAAGCATGGTAGACGACAGCACGTTCCGTAAATGGTTCTGTGTGACTGGCGGATTGGGACGCTATGACAGCGATTGGAGTATCACGCTCGAACGCTTGGACTCCAACAGAACATGGCACAACATAGACCTCATAGGGGCTATCGACAATGACGGCAACCCCACAGACTCCGCATGCGGACGCTACATAGAAGGGCGCGGATGGATCAGCAGGAATAAAACAGACGGCTATGGTTCTCTGTCCGACATCTCCACCAACTCATCGTTGCTGATACGCAAAAACAGCGTAAAATCCGGAGCTGTTGCAACCGCCTCAAACATCGGCACATTCAGCACACTCGACTATGAATGGGATGCATACCCGATAGCATACTATTCAGACAACTTCTCCAAATACATGGCACAATCAGCGGAAATGATGCGCCGCTCATCCACGTTCGGATATGACAATTACTACCACTCCGGTTTTGATACGATAAAGACCTCGCAGACCACACTAACACCTACGCTCATATCCGTCACAATAGATGATGTCAACAGTATAGCATGCCAAAATCTCACGCTGAAAGCCATCTCCGACGCTTCCTCTCTCTCATGTTTCTCTGAAATCAGGCTGCCTCTGTTGCTTCCGTCAGACACGCCTGCCAACAGCGATTGCGGATGTGACATTCTTGTACAGGCAGGAAAGACTTTAAGCAAGGAAGATATCACCACTGCATTCTCGGAACGTGGTACGGTTGGCAACGTAATACTCATGCCAGGTTCAAAAGCCGACTTCTCTGCAGACAAAACTTTACATGTCAATAGGGTAATAACAGTCAGCACCGACTCATCTCCAGCAAGGATAACCGGTTATGATAATATCGTCAGCCGACTGCCTATACTGCCAGTTATCCAGCTGCCTCCCAATAACCGACGCTATATCTCCTTGCCTGTCATGACAAAGGCTGACGCGATACGCCATGTAGGAAAAGCGTACAATACCACCAGACCCGAATGGGAAATATCTGACTTTGATGGGCTATTGGCTGCGGATGGGCTTTCCCCGTTTGTGACACTCGGGAAAGGAGATACTCTCTCTGCATACAAAGGATACACCATAATAAACACAAGTGACGACACATGTTTACTGGCATTCCATCCCATTGGTGATAGCCTTACAATGAAACCATACATTCACAAGAACGCGCCATCAGACAAGGAGCTCAGCCTGTGCGGATGGAATCTTGCCGGCAACACGTCACTTGACAGTTATACCGACGGCTGGGCGATAGAGACCCTGAACGGACAATATAACATCCCATACATCACAGCATCGGATATGAATGGCGATTTCATACAAGAGAGAGTAGGGTCGGTATCCATAGCCCCCTACACTTCATTTCTGGTTCAGGCACCAGATAGTGGAGCGGTACATCGCAGCGACCAAGTACCGGCAGCACCGGCACAATGCGTAATAGTCAAACTGTTAAACGGAGAAAACACGAAAGACAAAACCACAGTAATATGCGACGGGAAAGCCCAGACAGACACGTACCGCATAGGTCATGACCTTCTGAAAATCTCAGGCAACACGACAAAAGCAAAAATCTATACGGAATGTAAGGGTGTAAAATTGGCTTTCTGTGCTCTCCCTATGTCCGGCATGTCATCCATACCGCTCGGCGTATATGTACCATCGGCAGGCGAATATTCTATAGCCATCGACAAGGAACTGAGCTACCGTTACATGCAAATCATGTTGAACGACAAAGAGACAGGCTTGCGCACTGACTTGAAAGAAAACGTTTACACATTCACATCCGATGGACAGCATACCTATACAGGCAGATTTTTCCTTACCATTTCCGACAAATTAACACAACTCATAGACGAGCACATACTTGACTCAGTCTCCGTCATAAGTAACGGGAGTGAAATAACCGTCCACGGCATCGCTCAGAAAGCAAGCATCACCCTCTGCGATATGGCGGGCAGGATTATACAAGAATTGGATATTACCGATAAAGTAGAGAGTGCCGTATTCCGTGACATGCCAAACGGAGTGTACATCATCACCATACATTACGAAGATGGCCATATCCATTCGGTAAAAGTAATCAAGTAACCGACAAAAAATATCCGTGCCATATTTATGACACGGATATTTTCAAAACTGTCTCATGAAACTATTTCATTTCTGTGTCACTGTAAGCCAGCGCACATAGCAGAAGTTCATACGGTGCGGCAAATCAGCATTCTTCGGGAACATACGGAATGCGTATTTGAACAAGCCTCCGCGGTTCATTTGATGCTCCTGCTCGAAGAACAGGTGCGAGCCCTCCACTTTCACTATATTCAGCTCGTCAGTATATAGGATATGCTCCTGTCCATCATCACCGCAATAAGTCACAACAACCTCTATCCCTATGGAATTGTCCACTAATCCATGAGTATCTACCTCCGCCTTGCAACTTACATAATCGCCTATGGCAAGATGATCATTGTCAACATTATATACAGACAGATTCACAAGTTCTATATCGTTCCAGTGACGTGCCATATTAGTCTTCCATGCCGCAAGTTCCCTCGCCTTGGCATAATTATCATCAGAAACCATGGCAAAACGCTTGGCCAAAGGATTATAGAAACGCTCTATATAGTCGTCTATCATCCTTTTTGTAGTAAAACGCGGGGTGATTTCCGCTATAGATTTCTTAATCGTCTTAATCCATTCAGTAGAATAGCCCTTCTCATTCTTTGCATAATAGAGCGGAATAATTTCATTCTCTAATAACGAATATATAGTTGCAGCATCGAGTTGGTCCTGATACTCCTGATTATCGTATGTACGCTTATCAGTCAATGCCCATCCCGCACCTTTCACATAGCCCTCAAACCACCATCCGTCAAGTACAGAGAGGTTAAGTGTACCGTTCATTTGGGCTTTTTGCCCCGATGTGCCAGATGCCTCAAGTGGACGTGTCGGCGTATTCAGCCATACATCCACTCCGGAAATAAGGCGTTTTGCAAGACGCATATCATAGTTTTCAAGAAATATGATTTTACCCAAAAACTCTGGACGACGCGAAATCTCAATGATATGTTTTATCAGCTCCTGTCCTCCGCCATCAGCCGGATGAGCCTTTCCTGTAAACAGAAACTGTACTGGACAATCCGGATTGTTTACAATCCTTTCAAGATGTTCGAGATCTGTAAACAGAAGGTATGCACGCTTATATGTGGCAAAACGACGGCCAAACCCTATCATCAGCGTATTGGAATTTATATTTTCTATGATAGAAACCACCTTAGTCGGGTCATTCTGGTTTTTCAACCACGACGTGACATACTGTTCCTTAATATAATCTATTAATTTATCCTTGCGTGCCATCTTCGCTGCCCAAATCTCTTCATCCGGTACACTCCTTATGGCATCCCATATCTGCATATTGGACTGATCCTTATAGAAATCCTTGCCGAAGTATTTCTCGAATAAAGCCTTCCACTCGGCCGTAGCCCATGTCGGCAAATGTACGCCGTTTGTCACATAACCCACATGAAGTTCCTCTGGGAAATAACCCTTCCATATTGGCGCGAACATCTTCTGCGACACTTTCCCGTGAAGCAAACTGACACCGTTTACAGCCTGACATGTGTTGCAGGCAAAAACGGACATGGAGAACTTCTCCTGCGATCCCGGATTCTCTCGTCCCATGTCCATAAGTTCTTGCCACGATATGCCGAGCTTTGCAGGATATTCTCCCATGTATTTGCCAAACAGCCCCTCATCGAAACTGTCATGTCCCGCAGGTACAGGAGTATGGCACGTGTAGATAGAACTTGCTCCGACAACTTCAAGAGCCTCCTGTATATTGAGCCCCTGTGCCACATAGTCTACAAGACGCTGGACATTGAGCAGCGCGGCGTGTCCCTCGTTACAATGATAAACCTCCTTTTCTATACCAAGTTTCTTAAGCAATAGTACACCACCGATTCCGAGCATTATCTCCTGCTTGATACGGTTCTCCCAGTCGCCGCCATACAATTGGTGTGTGATAGAGCGGTCATACTCACTGTTCATCGACATATCTGTATCCAGAAGATAGAGCGACACACGACCAACAGCCACTTTCCACACATTAGCGTATACCATACGGCCCGGATATGGAACTTCAACTATAAACGGATGTCCGTCTTTATCCTTTATCTGAGTGATAGGAAGGTGTCCGAACTTCTGTGCCTCATATTTGGCTATCTGCTGCCCGTCCATGCTGAGCGTCTGAGTGAAATACCCATATCGGTACAGAAAGCCCACTGCGGTCATATCCACATTGCAGTCTGATGCCTCTTTCAGATAATCACCTGCGAGTACACCAAGACCGCCAGAATAGATTTTCAAATGGTCTGTAAGACCATACTCCATCGAAAAATAAGCCACAGAAGGCACATCCTTATTGGGCTGCACTTCCATATACGTGCGGAAATCCGCATAAACCCTCTCGAAGTCAGATAGAAACTTAGAGTCCTGTTCCAGTTCTTTAAGCCTCGTATATGTGATATTCTCTAACACGGACATAGGATTATGGCGCACCTCCTCCCACATCTTCGGATCCATACTCCTGAACAATTCTTTTGCAGGCACGTTCCAGACCCACCATAGGTTACGGGCCAACTCCTCCAGCTTTTCAAGTTTGGCCGGCAACTTCGTCTTTACGGTAAAGTCCACAAAAACAGGTTCGTTCACACAATTAACCTTTACTTCCATCGCTATAAAAATAATTATTTGTTGCTATGCTACCGTCTAAGCCTGTCGTCTCTTTTTCCCAGAGCCACGCTGTACGCACGGTAATAATATTCTATAAACTTCTTCCACGACACACTTTCTGTAACACGGCGCATTTTGGTTTTCAGCCTGTTACGTACTTTAGATTCCTTTATTACTACCATAAAGTCCCTTATCTCTTCCGCTATCGCAACACTTACATCTTGATAATTAGAATCCGTACGATGTACAACCCCGACACCCTCTTGCACAGAACAAGGTTTATCACTTATCCATAGGCCAAAACCTGAAAGATCCGTAGTGACTGTCGGCACACCGAAAGCCACGCTTTCCATAGGCGTATAGCCCCAAGGCTCATAGTATGACGGGAATACTGTCAGGTCAAAACCGCAAAGAAGGTCATAATACTGCATATTAAACACGCCGTCATGTCCATCGAGATATGTCGGCACAAATATTACCTTCACCCTTTCTTGTGACATATTGTTAAACGAAAGGCCATGAATGGCACTGAGTACTGGGTCTCTGTCCGGTTCAACGAGATTATGTGTAATGAATGGGTTGGCAAGAGGCTCATTCGCTGCCGCCCCTCCGGACAGGCGATGCTGCAAATCCTCACGAGCACCGCTACTCCATGCCGGTACAAGTATACAAGCCACCACAGGACTCTCCAACTCCATATTTCTCAAACGGGCAAGCATATCGAGATAAAGGTCTATACCCTTATTTTTATACTCATACCTGCCCGCTATGGCTATGAAAAACGTCCGTTCACATACCTCTGTACCCAACAACGCACTCGTCACACGACACAGCGACTTACGCGCTGCACGCACCGCCGCGCTCTTCTTGCTGCCTGACGGGACTATACTCTGTTCAAAGCCGTTTGGCGTAACAACGTCAGCGCCTTTTTCCAACAACTGACGGCACTCCCTGTCCGTTATGCCACTGACAGTAGTGAAACAGTCCGCCACATGTGCGGCTGCCTTCTCTGCTGAATGTTTGGACTGCACATTAAGCTCCTCGGCCATCTGGTCTCCGAAATATCCCTGCATATAATCATATAGAGGTTTACCGTTGCCAGCTATTGACCTGCCGACAGTAGTGGCGTGTGTAGTGAAAAGAGTTGCTATATAAGGACAATGAATACGCAAATAAAACAAGCCGAAAGCCGTCATCCACTCGTTGAAATGAGCACACACATTACGGTCTTCTAACTTATAATATACACAAAAAGCCTCTATTGCCATACCCGCCGCATAGCCGAACATCGATGCCTCGTCATAATCGCCATATGCATGAAGCGAATCCACGCCGAAACAGTTCCACATATCAGCGTAAATACTGTTCTTCCTCTCATACAAAGAAGTGAAATCCACTAATAGTACGTTTGGATTACCGCATATCTGCCAGCGGCCTGTCCTGACGCCTATACCTGTGCGTACCTTAAAATCGGCAGCCCACTCGGCAAATTCGGATGTCTCGGAAAAATAAGGAGAATCGCACTCCCTCCATACATCGGGACCGACAAAGATAAGCCTCTCTCCAAACTTTTCTTTCAATACACGGGCACGGGTAGAGAGCACGGCATATATACCGCCAACCTTATTGCATACCTCCCAACTCGTCTCGAAAATATAATCAGGAGTCAAAAAATCCATTGCCTTAATCTGTTTACCTAAAAATCTATACAATACGAGACAGATAACACCGAAACCATAAGCACATTCCATCCGCACCATGTGGCATCAGCGCACCATCTTCTGCGGACAAAATTACACAAAGAAATCGGATTTCCAAATAAACAGGGAATTATTTTGCAAAGATTGGCATATTGCAATTATTAACATATTGCTACTTTCAAAGTAGTTATCAGACACATACCTGTTCACAGGCCAAATTCATCTGTCTCAAAAACATGTTATACAACATACTTTTACAACATAACAGCACACTCACAACATTACACCTCTTCGCTGACATCAAACACGGAAAGTCATAAAAAAGAAAAACGGACGACCATCTCTGGTCACCCGTCTGTATACCCGGAGGGGCTCGAACCCTCGACCCATTGATTAAGAGTCAATTGCTCTACCAACTGAGCTACGGATACATCCTTAAAGACTACCGCAAAAGCATTTGTCTTTAACGCTGCAAAGGTACGACTTTTTCTTTAATCTGCAAACATCAGGGAAAAGTTTTTACAAACTTATATTTGCATGCCGTATAACGCTGTGATTGTCAAAAGGAAATAGTCCACCTGTTTTTTCAAGACACAACAAGTTTCTTGCCGTCCTCTGCCACTTTGACAACTATCTCGTCTCCTAGCTTGACTCTCTTTTGCAACATTTCCTCCACAAGCATGTCTTCCAGATATGTTTGCATGGCGCGTTGGAGTGGCCTTGCCCCGTACTGCCTGTCATAGCCTTTGTCCACGAGAAACTCTTTCGCACCCTCGGAAAGCGATATTTTCCAGCCTAAACTGTTTACCCTCTCTTCAAGTTTATGGAATTCGAGCATCACTATCTGCCCTATGCTCTCACGGTCGAGAGAATGGAACGTGATAATCTCATCTATACGGTTGAGAAATTCGGGTGCAAATGTCTTGTTTAATGCCTTGCGCAGCACACTCTCGGCATACGCATCGTCGTGTTTGTCATCCGACATGTCAAATCCTACACCTCGCCCGAAATCCTTCAACTGCCGTGTCCCTGCATTGGACGTAAGAATGATGACCGTATTCTTGAAATCGACCTTACGTCCAAGACCGTCAGTCAGAAAACCCTCATCAAGCAGTTGCAGCAACAAGTTGAACACCTCGCTGTTCGCCTTCTCTATCTCATCGAAAAGCACTATTGAGTAAGGTTTGCGTCTGACTTTCTCCGTCAGCTGTCCTCCTTGCTCATAACCCACATAGCCCGGAGGAGCACCCACAAGCCGCGAGACACTGAACTTCTCCATGAACTCACTCATGTCTATGCGTATAAGCGCATCGGCCGAACCGAACATATATTCCGCCAACTTCTTGGCAAGCAGCGTTTTGCCCACTCCTGTCGGGCCAAGGAACATGAAACTGCCTATCGGACGGTTCGGGTCTTTCAGTCCGACACGGCTGCGGCGCACGGCGCGGACAACCTTACTCACGGCATCGTCCTGTCCTATCACCTGCCCGCGTAATGCATCACCCATACGCATCAGGCGTTCATTCTCACTCTCCGCAAGACGTTGCAGAGGCACTCCCGCCATAAGCGATATGGTCTGCGTCATCTCATCAACTCCAACCTCGGCCCTGTCCTCCGGACGCACATCGAGCCACTCCTTTTTTAGCTGCTCCATCTCGCGCTGGCACTTGTTTACCTCATCGCGGTACTGGGCGGCCAACTCGAAATCCTGACGGGTAGCGGCATCGCGCTTCAATGCCTCAAAATGAGCCATCCGGTTTTCGAGCTTCTCCACATCTCCCGGCACTTTAAGGTTATTCACATGCGTGCGTGCCCCGGCCTCGTCCAGCGCGTCTATCGCCTTGTCCGGGAAAAAGCGGTCTGTGATATATCTCTGAGTAAGTGATATACATGCCTCCAACGCCTCATCAGTATAACGCACCTGATGGTGGTCTTCATACCGCCCTTTGATATTGCGCAATATCTGCAATGTCTCATCGGCAGATGTCGGCTCTACTATAATCTTCTGGAAACGGCGTTCCAATGCCCCGTCTTTCTCTATGCTCTGCCTGTACTCGTTGAGAGTCGTGGCTCCTATACACTGGAACTTACCGCGCGACAACGCGGGTTTTAGCATATTGGCGGCATCGAGCGAGCCCGCCGCCGCACCCGCACCCACGAGCGTATGTATCTCGTCTATGAAAAGTATTATGTCCGGGTTCTTCTCCAGTTCCGTCATCACAGCTTTCAGCCTCTCCTCAAACTGCCCCCTGTATTTTGTACCGGCAAGCATCGAAGCGAGGTCAAGCGACATTATGCGCTTGTCATACAACAGCCGCGAAACCTTCTTCTGCGCGATGCGCATGGCAAGCCCCTCCACTATTGCCGACTTCCCCACTCCCGGTTCGCCTATCAGCACGGGATTATTCTTCTTACGGCGGCTGAGTATCTGTATCATACGTTCCAGCTCAGCCTCACGCCCAACCATAGGGTCAAGCTTATTGTCCAGCGCGTCCTGCGTTATGTCCCGCGCAAAGCTGTTGAGCGCAGGAGTACCTCCGTTGTCGCCCGACCTCTTGTCCTGAGGGCGGTATGTGCTGCCCGTATCCGTATTCGGCTTCTCATCCTCCACATCATCATCGTCGTCATAGACGCTCATGCGTATATCGCTCTTCTCTTTCAGCATATTCAGTACACGGTCATATGACAGGCGGAATTTGTCTGCCAATATTTCAGCCGCCCCGTTCTTGCCCTGTTTCAGTATGGCGAGCAACAGATGCGATGTGTTGGCCTTCTCTGCGGACAACGCACGCGATTCCAGTCGTGACATCATCAATATGAGCTCTGACATTTTGTCCGCTGCTATCTCCACGCTTCCTGATGCTGACGCACTGCCGCCATACGATTTGCGCAGGCTCTCTTCCAGCTGCGTTTTCAGTGCGGCGGCATCTATATTGCACCGTGACAACAGATACATGGCTGAGCACTCCGGTATGCGCAGCACGCCGAGCAACAGGTGCTCCGGCAGTATCGTACTGTTTCCAAGACGCTCACATTCGCCTTTGCTGAATGTCAGTACGTCATTAAGGTGCTCAGAAAATTGATTTTCAATTGTCATATATTGTCCTTTGCTTTAATTCTTCGTTAATAACTTGTTCCCTTCTCTCCACATCCTCCTTCAGGTTCTTCAAAAACCCGTCCGTGCGCCATTCGACAATATTGCGGTAACGCCTCTGTGTGATGAACAGATTGAAGAACCAGCCGAAGCGGATGTGTATGTCTATCGAGAGGTATGTGCCTCCCTCTCTGCACTCCTCAACAAAAAACGTACCATACGCCTTTTTCAGCAGCGAGTTGGAGTAAAATATGTCTACAAACACCTCGAAAACCGTGTCGTTCAGCTCCCGCTGTGTCACGAGGCTCTCTATATTTACATCGTCAAATGTAGTAAGCCCTGGGACTACAATGTCCATTACAAGTGTGCCCACATGAGTGGCCGTATCATACAGTGCCTGGTTCAGCTCTATGAGGACCTCATTCTTCTCGTTCTTCTCTCCCTTTTGTTTGCCGAGCCCCTTGAACGCCCACTCGAAAAGCTGGTCAGGGTCGCCTCGGAACTGGGAAATCAGGTCATCCACCATCTCCATGCACACCTCCTTGCGCGCGTCCACATGCACACGCCCGTAAGTCACATGCTCACCTCCTTTGTAATAGCTGAATATGGTATCCCCCTCCGTGGCATAGAGACTGGACACCGCCATAAACATCAGTAATAAAAGGAAATATCTTCTGACTGTTGACATATTAGTAGCTGTTCAAATTTAATAGTGCATCTCTTGCAGAAACTGGCTGCTGTCCCCTTGTCGTGAAAACGGAAGCATAACCGGCACGTAGCCGTTAAGTCACAGACAAAGACACAGCCGCCCCATCGGGTGTAGTGCCTTCACAGTATAAAACCGTATTGTTCGTAAAATCAATGTGATACGTTATTCAGAACCCGCTGTACAGCACCTGGATTCTCATGGGCGAATACTCGTTCCCCCCGCCCCTGACAATAGTGCCTGCAAGCTTTGACAGCGGACGGATACTGGTAATCGTACTGGACGAACTGCTTGACGAAGTCGACATCTCTATATCCACCGGCACGAGATACATCTCAAGCACCTCATCCGGGTCAAACGACTCATTCCTCAGGTGCTTCACCAGATAATAGGATATGTCCATCTCATAGGACATCGTCGTAGTATTCATTGCTGCAATCACCGATGTAGAGTCCGCCTCTTGCGGTATATCATAGTTTCTTATGAAGTCATCATACTTGTCGGCCGTGATTGCCATAAGATACACCGGCGTACCGAGCTCTGTCCCCGACGGCATCTCCACATCCGCCGCCTCCACATACATGATTGCCGAGTTGACATTCAGCAGCTTATCCCCTATCTTCTCCTCTATGCGCTGACGCATCCGACCGAGCGGCACTGTGACCTTCGGATACACGCCCCCCGCCGACTTTATAGTGCACACACTGTCATTCCTCATGACAGTCTCCGCCAGGTCCGGATGCAGCAGACGGTTGAGCTGGCGCACCTCCTTGTTCGCCGGATACACTATCGACGTGTTCACCACAGTGTCCCTCCCGTTCCTGTCATACGTATAATGGTAATACAGCCGCAGCTCCACAGCGTCCAGATAGAACATCGTCGACGTACCGTACTGCGTCGTCACATACATCCCCTTGAACTCCTCGCAGAAATCATCGATGCTCCCGTACGCCTCTCGCGGAATATTGAAAAACCTGTCCCGCTGCTCATCCGTAAACTTATACCGTATCGTAGGGTAATAGTCATCCTCCTCCCTCACCGAGTCCGGCACAGTCAGGTCAACCGAAGTCACCATCCGCCGCCCCATCAGTATCGTCGAATCCGTAAACTCCCCGGGGTCAATGTCCGCCAGATACCGCGCGTTCCTGTCCAGAGTCTTCTTGTTCAGCTCATAGATGCTTATCTCTATCGGCGCGTTCGACACCCCGAACCACGTATGATAACCCATAAGCATCACCAGCGAGTCCGGCTGCGGATTATACTCCTCCCCCGGAAACTCATAACCCTCCGGCGGAGTCACCTGCAACAGCAGCTCCGCCTTCGTCGTCCCGAACGTCCGGCTGTAAAACTCCCCAAGCATCATAGTGTCTGCCTGTGCCGACACCGGCGGAAGCAGCACATCCTCCGTCTTCACATGAAACGTGTCCGAAGCCACTATTATCTCATCCTGCGGCGGCCGTATCGATATGCCCACCGAAAGGTCATCGCCGGTACACGACGCGAGGCACACCATGAGTGCCGCACACCACACCGGCAGTCTGAACCGTCTATTACACATACTCTCCCTTTTCCTAAGTAAAACCAATCCTCCTCCCGCTCCGCGCTACTTCCCCGAATCAATGGAAGCCAAGAAATTATACTGCGCCTCCATATACGCCGGCGGCTCACAGTAGGCAAGCGTCGGAACCCCCTTCTTCTTTATGTAACGCGTCAGCTCGGCATTTATTTCAGGCGACGACAGCACCACGGCATCCGAAAAGTCTATCGCCGTCTTCTTCATCTCATTACATCCTACCGACCTCCCCTTCAGCCCCTTCACATCCTCCAAAGCCACACCGTCAGTCACCACCCTCTTGTCCACGCCCTGCCTCATCTTACCCTCAAAGCCGTCCGCATACAGCGCATACACCACCTTAGAATTGGCAAAGAACGGGTCATCGCAATACGTCCTCTTGATATACAGCGGCGCGAACGATGCCATCCACCCGTGACAATATATTATATCCGGAGTCCACCGCAACTTCTTTATCGTCTCCAGCACCCCACGCGCGAAAAACACAGCCCTCTCGTCGTTGTCGTCAAACTCCATGCCGTCCGGCCCTGCCGCCACCCCCTTACGCTTGAAATAGTCATCATTGTCAATGAAATAGACCTGCATGCGCGCCTGCTGTATCGACGCCACCTTTATTATGAGCGGATGGTCCGTGTCGTCTATGATGATATTCATCCCCGACAGCCTCTGCACCTCGTGCAACTGGTTACGCCGCTCATTGATGTGTCCGTAACATGGCATAAAGATACGTATCTCGCACCCGTGCTCCTGCACATACTGAGGAAGCTCCCGGCACACGTCGGCAATTTCAGATTCCGGAAGATAAGGCTTGATTTCTTGTGTGATAAATAGAATCTTAACAGGCTCTTTCATGCTTTCTTTTCAAAAATGATACTTCTTGCTGGGACAGCACCGTGCCGGCGATACCAAACCCGTGCAAAGTTACGAAAAAACCGCGAACCGCAGGCCACAACGTCTGTCAAAAAAACTCAAACGCCCTCCGTAAGCCGCACTTCCGCCCCTCCCCCGCCCCTCATTTCCCCGTTCGCCGCCCCTCCACCTTCCTCGCCCGCTTCCGCCTCATTCTATTTTTCCGCCTTTTCTCCTCCCCCGTCCGTACCCTCCTCCGTCCGCTTCCAGCCCTTTCTCCGTTCCCGCCCACACCCTCCACCTTCCGCCGCCTGTCTCTTCTTCTCTCCCGCCCACACCCGCATCCTTCCCCATCCTGCCCCACCTCCGCAGCCCACATTCCCAGTCCCCCCCGCCCTACCTCCTAAATTCTTAAACAGAGTTAAAAACACGTACTCTCACGCCAGCAGCTACGGACACCCTCCTAAGCCTCCCCCCACCCTCAGACCACCCCTCAGCCGCCCAAATGCTAAACAGAGTTAAAAAGACGTACTCTCAACGGAACAGCTACGGACACCATACGGACACCCTCCACAGCCCCTCCGCACCCCTCCCGCTCCGCCCAACAGTTAAAAAACATCACCGCAACACATTGCCCCCCTCCACCCCTTTCAGTTATGGGACAAATTATGTACTTTTGCGCTATGCAACGGCAGGCCTCCGCCCGCCGTCTCACGACAAAACAAACAACAAACAAAACAAATACTTGAAGTATGAAAAAGACACTCCTGATGCTCGCCACGCTAATGGTATCGGTAGCGGCGTTCTCTCAATACTCCTTCGGAGTAAAGGCGGGATACAACACATCCCTCGGTTTCGACAACAGCTGGAACTTCAACTCCTCAAGCATCAACCTTAAAAACGACATGGCAAACGGCTTCCATGTAGGCCTCTACGCCCGCATAGGCCGCAGCCTCTACGTACAGCCCGAGCTGCTCTACAACCTCGACATATACCGCCAGACCCTCAGCGTGGGAGACTGGCAGATAGGAGGCTCATACAACGAAATCAAGGCCAGCACATTCGACGTGCCTGTCCTCCTCGGCTACTCCATAATCAACACCAACATGTTCAAGCTCCGCATAATGGTAGGCCCTAAGTTCCGCTTCAACTGCGGCTCCACCAAAGTAGCCGAACAGGACGGCGTCACAGCCACAGCCAAACCCGTACAGGTAGGCCTCGACACCGGCCTCGGCATCGACTTATGGCGTCTCTCCCTCGACGTGCGCTACAACCTCATCGGCGACCTCTACAAATACACCAACGCAGAGGGCGAAAAGTTCAACACAGACCCCAACAACGCATTCACCGTGTCGCTCGGATTCCGCATCCTCGGCAACAACAGACGCAGATAACGGCCATGAAACCAAAGCACCTCACTCTTCTCATAACTCTGATGGCAGCACTGCTTGGCTGCACGGACAGACCCAAATACGGCTCCGTGGATGAATACCCAGAATACACGGGCAATGACCTCGGGCTCACATACACCCCGGAGAAATCCCTCTTCAAGGTATGGTCACCTGCCGCCGAACAGGTAAGACTCAACCTCTACAACGAGGGTCTCGGCGGCGAAGCATTTGAAACACTCGCCATGCAGCCCGGCGAACAAGGCACATGGGCGGCCACCGTCTCCGGCGACCTCAACGGCAAGTTCTATACATTCCAGATAATGCAGGACGGACGTTGGCTCGACGAGACTCCGGGCATCTGGACAAAAGCCGTAGGCGTCAACGGCGACCGCGCCGCCATAATAGACATGGCGGCCACCGACCCCGAAGGATGGGAAAACGACACGCGCCCCCCCATGCGCTCCTTCACCGACGCAGTCATATATGAGGTGCACATGCGCGACTTCACAGTCCACCCCTCTTCCGGAAGCTCATACCCCGGCAAGTTCCTCGGCCTCTGCGAGAGCGGCACGCTCAGCCCCGACGGCCTCAAAACAGGCATAGACCACCTCAAGGAACTGGGCGTGACGCACATACAGATACTGCCCTCATACGACTACGGCTCTATTGACGAGACCCGCCTCGATGAGAACAGATACAACTGGGGCTACGACCCCAAGAACTACAACGCCGTGGAGGGAGGCTATTCCACAGACCCCTACACCCCCGCCACCCGCATCCGCGAGATGAAAGAGATGATTATGTGCCTCCACGAGGCAGGATTCCGCGTCATCATGGATGTGGTCTACAACCATACATATGTGGGTGAGGAGTCGCACCTCAACCTCATGGTGCCGGGCTACTTCTACCGTTTCAACGAAGACGGCTCATGGAGCAACGCCTCCGGCTGCGGCAACGAGACGGCCTCCGAACGCCCCATGATGCGCCGCTTCATAGTAGAGTCGGCAGCCTATTGGGTCAACGAATTTCACATAGACGGCTTCCGCTTTGACCTGATGGCCATTCATGACATGGAAACCATGCGCGCCGTCCGCGCCGCACTCGATGAGATAGACCCGACAATATCAATCCACGGAGAAGGCTGGGCGGCAGGCGACTCTCCGCTTCCGGCCGCTCAGAGGGCATTGAAGGAAAACGCCCGCCAGTTCGCTCCCATAGCTGTATTCAGCGACGATATACGCGATGCCATACGCGGCAATTGGGTTGAGGGCGACAAGGGCGGCTTCGTGGCTGCCAACGGCTTTGAGGAGTCTGTGAAATTCGGTGTCGTCGGTGCTACCGCGCACCCGCAGCTCGACCTCGGAAAGATAGTCCACAGCAAGACTGCCTATGCCCAGTGCGCCGCTCAGGTCATCAACTACGCTTCGTGCCACGACGACCCCTGTCTGCTCGACAAGCTGAAAGCCGTGCGCCCCGAGGCCTCCATCGAAGGACTCATACGCATGGACAAACTCGCGCAGACCATAGTATTCACATCGCAGGGCGTTCCATTCATATTCGCTGGAGAGGAGATACTCCGCGACAAGAAAGGAGTGCACAACACATACCAGTCGCCCGACTCTGTCAATGCCATAGACTGGAACAACAAACGGACATACGCCGATGTGTTCGCCTACTATCAGGGTCTTATCGCCATGCGCAAGGCGCACCCCGCATTCCGCATGAGCGATGCCCGCATGATTGCGGATAACATCCGCTTTGCTGACGGCGCACCCGCTAACACCGTGATGTTCACCATCAACGGAAAGCCCTCCGGCGACACATGGAGCGAAATCCGCGTAATATACAACGGTGACAGCCGCCCGCTCACCACACGCCTCAACGGCTCATGGGAAAAGGCTTGTTTCGACGGTAGGATTGACCTCGACGGTCTCGGCAGCGTCTCCGGAGAAATAACCGTGCCCGCCACGTCGGCAGCCGTACTGTTCAAGAAATGACACACTAAAAACTTTATACTGCTATGAAAAAAATCGCGTTAGCCCTGTTCGCCATAATCGTGGCATTGCCCTGTCTCTCTCAGGAGAAGAAACAGATGGAAGCCTATGTGATAGGGTTTTACAATCTGGAGAACCTGTTCGACACGATTGACGACCCGACCAAGAACGACGAACAGTTCCTGCCGGGCGGAGACTACGGCTGGGGCTCTGTCAAATACGAGAGCAAACTTGGCAGAATGGCTCATGCCATATCCCGTATGCCGCGCAATCTCGCGGTGCTCGGTGTGGCCGAAGTCGAGAACATCGGAACTCTCGAAGACTTGGTACGTCAGGACGAGATAGCCGACCGCAACCTTAAGCCCATACTTGTTGAAGGCAACGATGCCCGCGGCATAGATGTCGGCCTGCTATACAACCCCCGCTACTTCACCCCTACAAACGTGACCTCCACGCGTATGCGTACTGAGGTTGAAGAGGATTTCCACACACGCGACCAGCTCTGCGTCACGGGAACTATGGCAGGAGAAGAGATAAACATCATAGTGCTGCACTGGCCGTCGCGCGGCGGCGGAGAGAAACGCTCCGCGCCACTCAGACGTGATGCAGCCTTGACAACAAAGTCTATATGCGACTCTCTCCTCGCCCTCAATCCGAAAGCCAAAATCGTAATAATGGGAGACCTCAATGACGACCCGGTGGACGACAGCGTAGTAAAGTACCTCGGTGCTAAAGGGAAAAAGGAAGAGACCTCTCAGGGGCAGATATACAATCCCTGCTACCTCCTCTACAAAAAGGGCATAGGCTCTCTCGGCTACCAGGACGAGTGGAACCTGTTCGACCAAGTGATGGTGTCACACGCGCTCATAGATACAAACGCCGTTGGTCTCCACTACTGGAAATCGGAGATATTCAACCGCAATTTCCTCAAACAGCAGGAGGGTCAATACAAAGGGTATCCACTCCGCACACATGCCGGGGGTGTATGGACAAACGGTTACAGCGACCACTTCCCCAGCCTCATCTGGATAGTGCGTACTGTCAATGACAACTGATGACAGCCAGCCCCACAATAAGCATTGCGCCCACAGTCTATACAAGTAGACTGTGGGCGCAATGCTTATTACTCCTCTGCATGTACAACGATTATGTCGTTTATGTCGGTGGTATAATTCGGTGATAGGTTCTCCTGCTTGAGTTTCTCACGCAGCCCTCCTCCCTGAGAAGCAAGCCGCAAAGACATTTTCCCGTACTCCACATTCACGCGGTCCATCACCCTCATCAGTTCTATATGGCGCAAGTCCCGCTCATCGAACATCGAAAGCTGATGCGCATGCTCATCAGAGAACTCCATCAGCGTAACGCCAGCTTTCTTTATCCCATACCCCTCACGGTATATCTCGCCGAGAGCCTTCACCGCATATTTGACTATCTCAATATCAGAATTGGTATCAAAATCAAAGCGAACCATCCTGTTGGCACTGTACTGCGCAGCACTCGTGTTATGATAATTGGTGCGTATATACACGACAAGAGACCTCGCCAATGACCCTTGGCGGCGCAGCTTCCCGGCTGCCGTCGCGGCAAAAGCCGTTATCCTCTCACGCAGGACATCGAACTCCACAATCGGAGTCTCAAAAGTGCGTGACACCATGATGTTCTTACGGCTCTGTATACTATCCATCTCTATGACCGACCGCCCTTCAAGTTCCATTTTAAGGCGCAGACCAGAGACCGACATCTTCTCCTTCACAAAGCGGTCACTCAGCATAGTGAAACCGTACGCCCGGCGTACCCCCATGTCAGTCAGCATACGCGCATGCTTCCT
This sequence comes from uncultured Bacteroidales bacterium, assembly GCA_944322025.1. Classification (GTDB taxonomy): domain Bacteria; phylum Bacteroidota; class Bacteroidia; order Bacteroidales; family Paludibacteraceae; genus Aphodosoma. The sequence goes on from CALUOH010000018.1 coordinate 42,164, forward strand.
GCCTATGCCCCACACCTCCTCCACGGGCATCCACTTCAATGCCTTCACCCGCCGCTCCTCGCTGTCTATAGAATAGACACCGCCAGTGCGCTGAGGAAATTTCTTGGCTATATGGGTTGCTATCTTGGCCAAGGCTTTCGTAGGCGCGAACCCTACGGAGACCGGCACGCCGACCCACTTCATCACATGCCGCCTTATCTTCTGCCCCAGAGCTTCCACGTCTGGCATATCAGACATGTCGGACAAATCAAGAAAGGCCTCGTCTATACTGTACATCTGCAAATCGGGGGTATACGATGACAGGATACTCATCACCCGCGCACTGATATCGCTGTATATCTCGAAGTTACTTGAGAATATCGCCATGCCGTATTTCTCGAAGAGCTCCCGGTACTGATACGCAGGCGCGCCCATAGGCACGCCTGCCGCCTTGGCCTCATTGCTGCGTGCTATCACACAGCCGTCGTTGCTCGACAGCACCACGACAGGCCGCCCGTTTAGGTCAGGGCGGAAAATCCTCTCGCATGAGACAAAGAAGTTATTACAGTCAACAAGGGCAAAGAGAGACATGAGACCAAACTACAAGATTAACCGCAGAGCCACACTCGGCTACAACCTTTTCACCACATGCGTCACTACGCCCCACAGCCGCCAACTGTCCGGTGCATCAGTCCTGACAGTCAAACGCTTGCCTCCGGGCGCATCAAGATGCACTGCACTGCCGTCAACTTGTATCTGCCGCAAGGAAAACTCACCGTCTATATGACAGACGGCAATGCGGCCGTCAGCAGGCTCTACGCTCCGGTCTATTATCAGCAGGTCGCCATCGCTTATCCCGAAAGCGTCCATAGCATTGCCCTTCACCCGTCCGAAGAACGTGGCGGAGGGGTGACGCACGAGCAGCCTGTTCAGGTCTATGGGCGCATTGGCGAAGTTCTCGGCGGGAGAGGGAAATCCCGCGCTGAGCCTGCGCCCTGCGCCTGAGCCGCCTTGACCGGAGAGGTTGCTGCCATACTCCTCCTGCGGCAAGCCGCCAGTCTCATCATCGGAGGGAAGATTAACAGATAGCAGTTCCATCATATCCTTTCGTTTTTATTGTCACGACGTTCCGCCACATAGATATAGTGCGGCATATCCACCCCTTTATAATGCCTCACCACCGTGCCGGCTCTCCTCATCCCGTTACGCTCCGCCACACGCTGTGACGGCAGATTGATGTCCCGTATGATGGTGTAGACAGCATCCACGCCGAGCACATCAAAGGCATAGGCCATGCAGGCGCGTGCGGCCTCCGTCGCGTAGCCGCGATGCCAGCAGGCACGCCGGAAGAGATAGCCTACCTCGTGTACCATCCGCCCATCGCCTATGGGCTGCATAGTGATGCCGCACTGGCCCACAAACTCCCCTGTCGCTTTCAGCTCCACAGCCCACAGGGCAAAGCCGTACTCGCTGTAGCGGGAGAGCATGCGGTCGAGCCACTCACGCACCTCGCTGTCCGTGAATGCCCCCTCGTAGGCGTACATGGCCTCCCCGTCCTGCAAAATAAGGCAGAGGTTGGCGAAGTCCTCCTCCGTCAACCTCCTCAGCCGCAGCCTTTCGGTTTCAAGTATGAAGTCATTTCCCATAGCGCGTCACTTTCTGAAGTCCGTATTCCCGTCCGCTTTCCGCTTACGCCACAGTTGCCACGAATTGAAACAGTTCTGCCACACGATGTAAGCCCCCGGCCCGAGTGAAGAGAGGGGGTTGAGATAGGAATTGCACATCCAAATGGCCAATATCGTATTTTTCTGTCCGAGCGACTGCCCTCCGGCAATGGTGTCATTGTAGTGCCGGCCTATCATCTTGCCCGCGAAGAACTGTATCGCGCAAGTGAGCAATGCCATAAGGGCGAGGAGCAGCTCCGTCACACCTGTCTTGCCGTCATGCGGCTGCTCAAAGAAGGCTTTCATGGCCTGAGCCATGGCGATGGTTATAGCCACAGCCCAGAGATAGAATGCCAGTCCGCTCACGGAGGCTATCCGGCGATTCAGCTTTGGCAGGTAGCGGCGCATCAGCTGCGCCACGATGAACGGGCATATCAGCAGGGGAAATATCTTTTTAAGTATATGGAGGAACGCCATCAGGAAGGAGGGCTGCTCATGCGCGTCGGTCAGCAAGGGGAAGAGGAGCGGGACGGCTACCGCAACGACCATGTTGCTCAGCAGGGTGTATGCCGTTATAGAGCCTGCATTGCCGCCAAGCTTACCCGTGACTACGGCCGCAGCTGTCGCCGTCGGGCATATCATGCAGACCATAGCCCCCTGCGCGGCCACCTCGTCTATCGGCAACACGGCATAGTAGACCACGACCGCACCGCCTATCTCTATCAGCAAGAGCCACAGATGGAGCATGCTGAACTTCAAGTCCTTGAGCGACATTTTACTGAAAGTCAGGAGGAGCATGAAGAATATCAGTATGGGGGACATGAAGTCCAGACAGGTCAGATACCTGTACCCCACTGCCCCGACCAGTATGGCCAAAGGCAATGTCCAATCCTTGAGAAACTGCAACACTTTCATGTTCAAGAGATTAAGTATACAATAAGGCCACTGCACGTCCAGAGAGAGGACGCGGTTGAAACCGAGTGCAAAGTTACCGCTTTTAAGAGAAACAAGGCTGTTTTTGCGGCACAATCATCTCCACGGGATGTGAAATCACGCCTGCGGGCGGGGGAAGGAAGGGGGAAGAGTGCGGAGAGGATAGGGTGTCGCTTCGGAGAGGCTGGCCTGCTGCTGGCTCGAGAGTACGTGTTTTTAACCACTTTTTACACTAAGAGCCGGCGTTTGGCAAACGGATATCTTTTCCCATAGAAATACTTAAAACATTATCTTTAAAAAAGCATTAACCCTATTTCAATATAAGAAACTATTTCGTATCTTTGCAACAGCTTTATTAGGTTCTGTAAAACTAACAATAACTTAAATACACCGGCACTTATGGAAATAGACAACCTGCTAACGCCGCCATCGGAGGAGGAACTGACGGATCGCTCAATACAACTGCTTATCGACAGCGACACGGGCGAGATACTCGAAGCCGACGACCTGCTCGAAAACGAAGACGAGAAGGTGCTGCACACTATGCGTGCCACCCTCAAAGCCGCACAGAAAAGCGGAGATTACAAATACCTCTGCGCAGTATGTGAGCAGTGCGTGCATCTTGTCTCACGCCGCATCACATCTTACGACAAAACCGTGCTCTACTTCTCACACCTGCCACACAGTCTCGACTGCCCGGTCAAAACATCGGTAAAAAACCCAATAGAGCTGCTGCGCAACAGGCAAAACGAATTCCGTGAAAGCAATATACACATGGATATGATAAGGCAAATAAGCCAAAGTCTCTCCACAGACGGCTCGTTCGGCGACATCCGCACGTATCCCGACACATACATAAGGGACACCAACGGTTCTGCCGAGTACCGCCGTCCCGACATTGCCACGACTTACACATTAACCGACGGACGGAGCGTACAACTAATCCTTGAGCTGCATATCTTCACCACACTTCTCTCAGTCATAGTAGACCGAGAGGCTTTCTTCAAAGAGAACGGCATGCACCTTATGTGGATATTTCCCGACTTCTCCTCATTCCATCAGCGCATGGGACAGAAAGACATCTACTACCTCAACCGCAGAAATGTCTTTGTGTTTGACCGCCGCGACGGCTGGTTCCGTAAGGAAGAGAATGAGGAGAGGGGCTACGCGCCTCCATTCAAGAGATACGAATATGCCTACGAAGCCTCACAGGCACGTAACACTCTCATGCTCAACTGCTGGTGGCTCACGCCCAAGCTCGACGACGAGGGTAAAATACGCCCCGAGTGGCACAATAAGCTCGTATCCATACACGAACTCACATTTGACCCGGAGACGCACGAGGTCTATTATTACGACAGCGACAAGGATTTCTACCAAAACTCAGACCCGGAACTGCAAAAGAAAATCACGGAATGGGAAGAGGCACTGCGCCGCCGCACAGCGCACATACATGACAGCCTGAACGAAAAAGCGCGCCGTTTCGCCACTCAGCAGGAGAGACTCGACCGCGCCGAACAGATACGCCATTTCAGGGAACTCATCAAACAGGCCGAACGCGGCGACATCACTCCAGAGGCGTTTCGCGACCCGGACACCAATCTTTACGGTTTCCGCCTCGGAGAGTTCCTACTCGTCAAACCACGATTTAAAGAAGTGGGCTCATGGTCAAACGGCCACATCCCTGTACGCATGGCCAACTGGGGCGTAATCAACTACGCCGGAGGCAAAGTACTGCCGTTCAATTACACTGAATTCGGCCCGTTTACCGATGGTGTAGCTATCGCAGTAAGAAAGGATAATGTGTACGAAATAATAGATACCAATGGTAATGAAATTACCAATACTGCCCAATATTCTTATTCTTATATAAGAGATTTCAAGGACGGTATCGCAATAGCCAGGAAAGACGGAAAGTACGGTTGCTTGGACAAAGACGGCAACACCGCCATTCCTTTCGAGTTCGATGAAATTGAGGACTTCAAGGACGGCATCGCAAAGGCCAGGAAATACGGAAAGTACGGATACATCGACAAGGCAGGTAACGCTGTCATTCCTTTCGAGTTCGGCTATATCGAGAACTTCAAGGACGGGATAGCTAAAGCCAAAAAAGACGGAAAGGACGGATATATTGACATGGCTGGAAACGCACTGCCTCAGAATAAGACAGAACTGTCAAACGGGCTTATCAGGGCTGAGAAGTTCGGAATTTACGGCTGCTTAGACAAGGACGGGAACACCGTTATCCCTTTCGAGTTCGATGAAATCTATGACTTCAAGGACGGTATCGCTAAAGTCAAAAAAGACGGAAAGTACGGTTGCTTGGACAAAGACGGCAACACCGCCATTCCTTTCGAGTTCGATGAAATTGAGGACTTCAAGGACGGCATCGCAAAGGCCAAGAAAAACGGCAAATACGGATACATTGACATGGCAGGAAACACCGTTATTCCTTGCGAGTTCGACGGTATCGGAGACTTCGAGGACGGTATCGCTAAAGCCAAGAAAAACGGCAAATACGGATACATTGACAGGACAGGAAACACCGTTATCCCTTTCGAGTTCGACGATATCGATAACTTCAAGGACGGGATAGCAAAGGCAAAGAAAGGCTGGAAATACGGATACATTGACATGGCAGGTAACACCGTTATCCCTTTCGAGTTCGACGGTATACGGGAATTAAAGAATGGGACTGTTTTAGCTAAGAAAAGTGACGGTTCGGCTTTCCTCATTGACGAAA
>CALUOH010000019.1 GCA_944322025.1 uncultured Bacteroidales bacterium
CTGAACGGCAAGGTCATAGGTGCGATACTCTACCGCATAGGCACTACAGAACCCACGTCGTCGCCAACCCCGCAGTTGGAGAACGTCGTCGCCATGCTTGAGGCATTCCCCGAGGCGCGCCTCATCATTGAAGGCTACGCGGACAGCGCGACTGGCAGCGATGAGCTGAACATGAGGCTGTCACAGCAGCGCATAGAGCACGCGGTACGGCTGCTTACTGGGGAGTACGGGATAGCGGCAGACCGCATAGTGAGCCATCCGTGCGGCAGCAGGTCGTGCCCGTATGAACATAGCCCTGAGGTGCAGCGTGCGGTGATATTCCGACTTGCATTTTGATTTCATAATATCTGTGAGTGGAGCCATGTACCACAGCACATGCGGCACATGGCTTTTTGGTGTCCGCACGATGTGCGGTACGGGCAATGTGGCGGATGGTGAAAATAGGCATGGAGGAGATGGGGTGTCGTTTTTGATATAAATTGAACGAATAATGCACAAGAATGCACGTCTGCTAAGGAGAGGGTAGCTGAGGGGTAGCGGGGAGGTAACGGGAGGGTAGGGTGAAGCCTTGTGTGTCAGAGGGTTATGTGTGCGATTTGGTGGTGAACGGCAGTGGTGATTGGAAGAGGGTTGTGCGTTTTTGAATGTGAGAATGTATGGAATGTGCCGCATGGGGCGGGATGCCGCGCAGACAGGAACTGGCGGGCAGGGGCATGCAGGGGCATGCAGGGGCGTGGCGGCTGTCCTGGCCGTTGCCCTGCTATCTGCCTTTCCTGTAATTCGCGGGCGAGAGTCCGCTGTGCCTTTTGAAGAATTTGCCGAATGTGGACTGGTCGGCGAATGAGAGCATCTCAGAAATCTCCTGTATGGAGAGGTTGGGGTTGCGCAGGAAGACTTTCGCCTCGGTCATTATTGCCTCGTCTATCAGGACGTTGGCTGTCCTGCCGTATGTTTTTTTCAGGAGTCCGGTCAGCTTTTCGGGGGTGATGCACATCTTGTTGGCGTACCATCGCACGTCGTGGTGTTCGTGGCAATTGGTGTGGACGAGGTACATGAATTGGGCGCATATATTGTCCCAGTTCATGTTTACTGCGGTGTGGGGGCGGGAGCCGTACTGTCTGATGATGATGTCCCAGAGTTCGTAGAAGAGCAGTTTTACTCCGGTGCTGAGTATCTCGCGCTGGAATGTGTGGCTGTTGTTCCGGATGGTGGCCGACATGAATTCTATTATTCTGTTGAAGCTCTCGCTCTCTTCGGTGTCGAGTGCTGTTTTGGGGGCGTTGAAGTGAATGGAGAAGAGTTCGGGGTTCACGTGACTGTAGACTTCGGCGGTGGTTTCCTTGTGGAATGTGTGTCCCAGCAGGATGATGTATCCGTTGAACTCCGGCGAGCACGCTATGCTGTTTATAGCCTTGATGTCCATTGTGTCGAGGAACATCGGGGCATCGTGCCTGACCGTCCTTTTCGCCAATGTGACCTTTATGTGTCCTCGGTTGATGTACATGCTTGTGAACATGTCAGTTAAAGCATGGGCACACCGGAATTTGACTCCTCCGCTTATGTGTACTATGTGCATCTCTTCTCCGAACGACAGTAGCTCTGCCGGTACTGTGCCGTCAGGTGTCTCCTCAAACCATCCCAGTATCTCTCTTGACAATTCGGTTGATGTCATATCTGTTTCTGTTAAAATTAAAATTGCCGCTTTTTGTTTCCGATTGCCTGTTGTATTATGTTAATTTACGGTTCAAGGAGTGTCTCTGAGCGTAAAAAATAAATAAATACAGCTTTCAGACCAATTATATAGCCTTATAGACTAATAGACATGCCCGGAAACGTACTAACTTTGCTTCCGGTTAGGCAGACACTTGTGTCTCCCAGCCGCATAAACAGTCCTTATTTACCCTATCCCTATTGGTTTTATCTCTCTCATGCGCCATGCCTTTGTCGCGTATGGGTTTTTCGGTATAGAGTTAACTGTCTGAAATAGTGCTGTTTCCACTATACTCCGAAGATGAGGGAGAAGCGGCACAGTCTGCTATGTGCCGCGGTGAATGGCATGTGCCACAGGCGGTTATGCTGTCGCGCCGCCTGTCGGGAATGTCCTGTCAAAGATACGTCATAAAATGATACGCCGCAATAGCCGGCAGCAGTGATGTGTGGCGCATGACCTGATTTTCCCGCTTTCGGGCAGGCGGAGGGAAGGATGCAGAGTAACAGAAAACGAAAACTAAACAGATAAAAAGGATGAAAAGGAAGTTTGTTTTGACGACTATTGGATTCGCATGCCTGCTTACGGGCATGACGTTAGTTTCTTGCGGCAAAGAGAGTGGAAGTGCCGCGACGACGGGTTACAAGACGATGACGGTATCGCGTGCCAACCGCACGCTGTCGCGTAACTTTACGGCTGTGGTAAACGGCCGCCAGAGTGTGGAAATAAGGCCGCAGGTGAGCGGTACGATTACTAAGGTCTGCATAGCCGAGGGCGCTCATGTGAAGAAGGGCCAGGCGTTGTTCATAATAGACCAGGTGCCGTATCAGGCGGCATTGCAGACGGCGGAGGCGAGCGTGAAGAGCGCGGAGGCCGCTGTGGCGACTGCCAAGCTGACGGCCGAGAGCAAGGAGCAGCTGTATAAGGAGAATGTCGTGTCGGCGTTTGATTTGCAGACAGCGCAGAACTCGCTGATGGAGGCGGAGGCGGCTCTGGCTCTTGCGGAGTCGCAGAGGGTGAACGCCGCAAACGACCTGTCGTACACGGTGGTGAAAAGCCCTGTGGACGGAGTGGCGAGCATGATACCTTACCGTGTGGGCGCGCTGGTTAGTTCGTCCATCTCCACGCCGCTTGTCACGGTGTCTGACGGGTCGGAGATGTATGCCTATTTCTCGATGTCGGAGAATCAGGTGCTGGCCATGTCGATGAAGGACGGTAATATGGTGAGCGCAATCGAGAATATGCCGGCAGTGGAGCTGAGGCTTAGTAACGGGAGCATGTATAACCACAAGGGAAAGGTGGACGCTGTGAGCGGTACGATAGATAGGGGTACCGGTGCGGTGAGCGTGCGCGCCACATTCCCTAATCCGGACGGGGTGCTGCTCGACGGAGGTTCGGGCACTGTGGTAATGCCGTACGACATGGAAAATGTGGTAGTGATACCGCAGGAGGCTACGTATGAGCTTCAGGATAAGGTGTTCGTATATAAGGTGGTTGACGGAAAGGCATCATCGACAGAGGTACAGGTATTCCCAATCAACGACGGCCATGAGTATATAGTGGAGAGCGGTCTTGATGTGGGAGATGTGATAATTGCCGAGGGCGCGGGCCTTGTGCGTGAGGGCGCAGTGGTAACACCGCCTGCTGCGGAGGCTGCGGAGTGATGCCTGTAAGCTGTGCGCTGATGCGCATGAGTGTTATAATCAATAAGGAATTTGAAAGGTAGAGAGAGTTATGAAGCTTAAAATGTTTATAGACAGGCCGATATTGTCGTGCGTTATATCGGCGTTTATTCTCTTGCTGGGCCTTATAAGTCTGACCCAGTTGCCGATGGAGCAATATCCTGACATCGCTCCGCCGACCATCTCTGTGTCGGCAACTTATACCGGCGCGAATGCCGAGACGGTACAGAAGAGTGTCGTGGTGCCGCTGGAGCAGGCAATAAACGGTGTGGAGAACATGATGTACATGACATCGGAGGCCGCCAACAACGGTTCGGCATCCATTACCGTCTATTTCAAGCAGGGAACTGACCCCGATATGGCGACCATCAATACTAAAAACCGTGTGGCGGAGGCCGAGGGTCTGCTGCCGGCGGAGGTTACGAGGATAGGTGTCACAGTCAGAAAACGCCAGAACAGTAACCTGAAAATTCTCGCGCTGTACAGCCCTAACGGGACGTACGACCAGAATTTCATATCGAATTACTTCATGATTAACATAGAGCCGAGGCTGGCGCGTATCACCGGTGTGGGCTATGTCAATGTGATGGGTGGCGACTACGCCATGCGTATATGGCTCAACCCGGAGAAGTTGGCTAAGTACAGCCTTGTCCCGAACGATATAGTGGCGGTGCTTGGCGAGCAGAACGTGGAGGCTCCGACAGGTAACCTCGGTGAGGATTCCGAGAATACGTTCCAGTATACTTTGAGATACAGGGGACGTTATGACAAGCCGGAGGAATTTGAGAATATGGTGATTAAGGCTCTGCCCACGGGTGAGGTGTTGAGGCTCGGCGATGTGGCGGAAGTGGAGCTGGGCGCATTGACGTATGGCTTCAAAAGCCGCGTCCAGGGTCAGCCGGGTGTGAGCGCGATGATTTCGCAGATTGCGGGAACTAACGCCAATGAGATTATCACTGAGATAGACAAGATGCTGGTGGATATAAAGGCCGACCTGCCGAAGGATCTTGTGATGGTGGACATGATGTCTGCTAAGGACTTCCTCGATGCATCTATCCACAGTGTGATGAAAACGCTTATCGAGGCGTTGATTCTCGTGGTGCTTGTGGTGTACTTCTTCTTGCAGAGTGTGCGCTCTACCATTATACCGACGGTCTCAATCATCGTCTCTCTGATAGGTACGTTCGCATTCATGATTGTGGCGGGCTTCAGCCTGAACCTCATCACCCTCTTCGCCCTCGTGCTTGTCATAGGTACTGTCTGTGACGACGCGATTGTCGTCGTGGAGGCCGTGCAGGCGCAGTTCGATGCCGGAGTGAAGTCGCCATATCAGGCCACTGTGCGCGCAATGGACGGCATATCGGCGGCGGTCATCACCTCCTCGCTGGTCTTCATGGCCGTCTTCATCCCGACTTCGTTCATGGGTGGTACGAGTGGTATATTCTATACGCAGTTCGGTCTGACTATGGCGGTCGCGGTCGGCATCTCGGCCATAAATGCCTTGACGCTCAGCCCTGCCCTCTGCGCCCTTATCATGACCCCGCACGAGGAGGTGGTCGAAGGACGGAAAGTAAGTTTCTCCTCTCGTTTCCACCATGCCTTTGAGGCATCGTTCAACCGCCTCATTTTCAAATATAAGTCTGGGGTCAAGGTTTTCCTGAACCACAGATGGATTGCTGTTGCGCTGCTCGTCGTGGCCGGTGCGCTCTTGGTGTATCTCATGAGGACAACTAAGACCGGTCTTGTGCCTGACGAGGATATGGGCACGGTCTTTGTCAACGTCTCCACTCCTCCGGGAAGCAGCTTGGTGCAGACACAGAAGGCAATCGAGGAAGTGGAATCCTGCATAAAGGACATTCCCCAGATTGATGTCTATTCTACGACTTCCGGATTCGGCTTCTTCTCCGGACAGTCTCCCGCTGGCGGTATGCTCATCATACGTCTCAAACCGTGGGATGAGCGCAAAGGCAAGGAGAATGAAATCAATGCCGTGATAAGCGAGTTATACAGACGGACCGCGAATATCAAGAGCGCGTCTCTCTTCATCTTCGCTCAGCCTACTATAGCCGGATACGGTATGGGTAACGGTTTCGAACTCAACATACAGGATAAGGCTGGAGGAGACATTGAGGACCTTTTGAAATATACGCGCAGCATGATAGAGAAGCTGAACAAGCGTCCCGAAATACAGACAGCATACACTACATTTGATATAAAGTATCCGCAGTATCGTGTCGAGGTCGATGCCGTTAAATGCGAGCGGATAAATGTATCTCCTTCTGATGTGCTGAGTGTGCTTTCAGGTTATATCGGTGGTAACTATGCGTCAAACTTCAACCGTTTCTCCAAGGTATACCGCGTGATGGTGCAGGCTTCGCCAGAATACCGTCTCGACACGGAGTCGCTCAACAATATGTTCGTCCGCTCTTCCACTGGTGACATGGTGCCGGTTGGACAGTTAGTTACACTTGAGAAGGTCTATGGCCCTCAGACATTGAGCAGGTTCAATATGTATAACTCTATATCAGTCAACGGTTTGCCTGCTAACGGTTACAGTTCTAGTGAAGCCTTGAATGCGATAAAAGAGGTGGCGGCTGAGACACTGCCTGCAGGCTACGGCTATGAGTTCGGAGGTATGAGCCGTGAGATTGCATCTGCCGGTAGCGGTAGTACGGCGGTGATATTCGTGCTGTGTACAATATTTATTTACCTCATATTGTGTGCACTCTACGAGAGTATGTTCATCCCCTTGGCTGTCATCCTCTCCGTACCGTTCGGTCTCATGGGCAGCTTTCTGTTCTCGAAAATGTTCGGCCTTGAGAACAACGTATATATGCAGACTGGTCTCATCATGTTGATTGGTCTGCTCTCCAAGACCGCCATACTGCTGACGGAGTATGCATCTACCATGAGAAAGCAGGGCATGTCGATCGCTCAGGCCGCCCTTTCGTCGGCCGGTGTGCGTCTGCGCCCGATTCTCATGACAGCACTGACCATGATTATCGGCCTCTTCCCGCTTATGGTTGCCACCGGCGCGGGTGCTAACGGTAACATATCGCTCAGTGTCGGCACTGTCGGAGGTATGACAATAGGTACGCTGGCACTGCTGTTCATCGTGCCGCCCCTGTTCATCATATTCCAGACAATAGAGGAAAAAGTCATGCCCGACAGACGTGCCGAGATAGAGGAAGAGGACAAAAAACAACTTGAAGATTAAACAGATATGAAGAACATAGCGATATTTATGATAGTTGCCCTGTCGCTCAGCGGCTGCGGCATCTACGGGAAATACCATCGTCCCGAAGTGAATACCGACAACCTCTATAAGGATGTCGAAGTCTCCGAGGAAGACACCGCATCGCTGGCCGACCTCTCGTGGCGCGAACTCTTCACCGACCCTAAGTTGCAGGTGCTCATCGAAGAAGCTCTCGACTCCAACACGAACATGAACATAGCCCGCCTCAAAGTCAAAGAGGCGCGCGCTTCGCTCATGAACGCGAAACTGATGTACCTGCCGAGCGTACAGCTTGACCCGCAGGGCTCCATCACAAGCTACAACGCCGATGGTGCTTCCTACGGCTACGACCTCGGTGCATCCGCCAGCTGGGAGTTCGACATATTCGGCAAGACACTCAACCGCCTGCGCGGCGCGAAGATGACCCTCGCACAGCAGGAGCAATACCAGTTGGCTGTCCAGACTCAGCTCATAGCCACCATGGCCGACAGCTACTACTCACTGCTCCTCCTCGACAAGCAGCTGGAAATCACCACCGCCACCGTGGAGAGCTGGCGCGAGTACGTGCGCAGCCTCAAAGCCCTGATGAATGCCGGACAGGCAGACCGCTCCACAGTCAATCAGGCAGAAGCCAGTTGCATGGCGGCCGAGGCATCGCTTTTGGAGATAAAACGCCAGATAAATGAGTTGGAAAACTCCATATCCTCCATGCTTGCATCCGCGCCGCGCCACATCGAGCGCGGCGAGCTTGACGGGCAGACATTCCCAGAAGAGCTGAAAGTCGGAGTGCCGGTATCGCTCCTCGCACGCCGTCCCGACGTGCGTCAGGCGGAGTACTCGCTGGCTCAGGCATTCTACTCCACAAACCTTGCGCGCGCGGCCTTCTACCCCACGCTGACCCTCAGCGGCTCCGCCGGCTGGACTAACAACGGCATCACCGTGGGCAACCCCGCCGCTTGGCTCTTGCAGGCAGTTGGCTCACTCGTAGAGCCTCTCTTCAACCGGGGCACTAACATAGCCAACCTCCGCATAGCCAAGGCACAGCAGGAAGAGGCGCTCCTCTCATTCCGCCAGAGCCTTCTCGACGCGGGAGCCGAGGTCAACAATGCGCTCGTGCTTTGGCAGACCGCACGCGGCAAGATAGAGTTTGACACCAGGCAGGTAGAGTACCTCACGACAACAGTCGAGGACGCGAAGGCACTCATGAAATACGGCACAGCCAACTACCTTCAGGTCCTCACGGCTCAGCAGTCGCTCTTGCAGGCGGAGCTATCTCTCGCCTCCGACCGCTACTCTGAGATACAGGGTGTGATAAACCTCTATCACGCTCTCGGCGGAGGTCTGCAATAAGACTTCTCATAGATTTCCACATAAGGGCCAAGCCCCGGAACGCGATAGCACGTTCCGGGGCTTGGCTTTTTCATGCCTCTCATATCTCTATCCAAAGCCCTTCTCCCTTTCCCCCTTCCCCTCCTCGCGGCAAATCCCGTCTCCTCTTTCCTCATTCCCTCCCCCTTTCGCCCCCATTTTCCTATTGTAAAAAGTGGTTAAAAACACGTACTCTCGACGGAGCGGCCAGGGGCCCCTACGGACACCCTCCGAAGCCATTCCCCATCCTCGCGCACCCGTTCCGCAATCCCCTCCGCGCATCCTCACCTCTTCTCCTCATCGTCCCCTCCCTCCTCCGCCTCACCCTTCCCGTCCCTCACTGTAAAAAGTGGTTAAAAAGACGTACTCTCGCGCCAGCAGCCAGCCAGCGGCAGGCCAGCCCCTCCCCGGCCTCTCCACCTCCGCGCTCCCTCCTCTCCCCACCCGCTCCCTCTTTGCACGCAGGCAAATCCCTCTCCGCCCCCTGCTTAATTGGCAATTTCCTTGGACCGGCCGTCCCCTGCTGTCAGACGTTTGGCGTTCCGCCCGTATTTCACTATCTTTGTAAACGGAATTACGCTGCCATGCATTGGCGCAATCTCCGCCTTATTGTTTATTGACATAATCATATCATATATGGAACATTTGCTTTTCCTCGGACTGGGTATGCCGGAAATAATAGTCATAGTGTTGGTAATCCTCCTGCTCTTTGGCGGCAAGAAGATACCCGAGCTAATGAAAGGGCTGGGCAAGGGGGTGCGCTCCTTCAAGGAGGGTATCAACGAAGTACAGTCCGACCTCAGCGACAATGATGATAAGAATACTGCTTCCGGAAGCAAATCCGACAAGGAGACAGACACGAAATGACTGGAGTGGCACGCTGTCGCTTCGCAGCGGCGCAGTGCAGATGTAGTGAGGCTATATGTCGGCGGATAATATAGGGGAAAAGAGTGCCCAGATGTCCTTTTGGGAGCACCTTGATGTATTGCGTGCCTATCTGGTCAGGATAGTCGTGGTACTGATGGTACTCTTCGTGGCGGCATTCTGCTTCAAAAGCCAGTTGTTCGACTTGGTTCTGTCTCCTCACGGCGATGGCTTCGTCACATACCGTCTGCTCTCGCGTGTTGCCGTCTCTATGGGCCTCTCCCCGGTCTCCTCATTCAAGGTGGAGCTCATCAATACGGGGCTTGCCGGGCAGTTTGTCACTCACATGAAAGTGGCCTTTTGGGCAGCCCTCCTCTGTGCCTCCCCCTTCGTGCTCTACATGCTCTTCCGCTTCATCGCCCCCGCGCTCTACGAGAAAGAACGCTACTACGCGCTGCGCGTCCTGCCTTGGGTCTTCGTGATGTTCCTGCTTGGCGTACTGCTCTCCTACTTCATCATCTTCCCCCTCACATTCCGCTTCTTGGCCACATATCAGGTGAGCGGCGAGGTGGCAAACCTCATATCGTTGCAGTCATACATCAGTACCTTCATGATGATGACCCTGCTCATGGGCTTGTTGTTCGAGTTGCCCGTCTTGTGCTGGCTGCTTGCCCGTTTGGGTCTGCTCTCCGCCGGGGTCATGAGCAGATACCGCCGCCATGCGGTCATAGCCATACTTATCCTCTCTGCTATCATAACTCCCACATCCGATGTCTTTACCCTGACGCTTGTGGCTCTGCCCGTCTACCTTCTCTACGAAATCAGCCTCTTGATAGTCAAGCGTGTGCGCTGACTATTTCGGCTCATTCGGCTCATTGTGCATCCTTTCCCATTGCCTGCTGTGTGCTTATAATGAGGGGTACAGCGTTCCTCAATACAGATATGTTAAGGGAGTTATATCGGCATAAAAACAAAAATGCCAGCTTAACAAGCTGGCATTCAAGTACTCATCGTACTGTCGGAGTTAGGCGACTCGAACGCCCGACCTCTACGTCCCGAACGTAGCGCGCTACCAACTGCGCTAAACTCCGATGTCCGTTTTGGACGTGCAAAAGTATAAAAGTTTCATGAGTCTGACAACTGTTCTCTGTTAAAATTGCCTTATAGCTGCGTTATATCTGCTTGATTGGGCTATTGGCCGTCAGACGTGCTATCTTTGTTACTTCTTATTGTCCTTGCGGTTGTCTATTATCAGCTCCAATGGCTTCTGTTCGAGCAGCGGGAACTCTTTGTAATCCCATTGTTCCTCGACATCCCACAGGGCGCGTATGTTTATGGAATACGGGAAGTAATACACCGTCTCGGCCTGCCTCTTCTCTTCGTAGCTGCCCGGAGTCCAGGTGCTGTCCCCGTTCCAGTCGTTGTACAGCCGTAGATAGTATGTCCCCGGATTGAGGTATTCGAATACCAGTTTGTCGCCCTCGGCCTTCATCTCCCTTAGCGGCGTGTCCTTCTCGTTGAGTAGTTGCACTATCTCGTTGCTGTCGCACTTGCTGAGCGATATTATCAGTTTACCGTATTCTTCGAGCGAACGGGTTTTGAAACTGATGCCTGTTGAGTCGTTGCACTCTCCTCGCATGTTGACGAATTTGGCTGAGTCGGCCACTATACGGTATGACGTGGCGGGCGATACTTTGAAGTCGAAGCGGTAGCGCAGTCCGATGCTGTCCAGCGGGTATAATGAGTCAGCCACTACCTTCCACAGAGAATCTATCTGCTGTTCTATCACGCATCTGATGGAGTCCACCGGGCGGGTAGGTACATCGAATGTCAGTTCTACATCCTTGTACACATCGAATGTGCCGCTGACATTGGACTTGAGCGATATGTGCGGTACTGCCGGTTTGTCGTCCCTCTTTTTGCGTGATGAAGAGCGGTTCTCCTTTTGCCGTATCGGACGGTATGCGATGTTGAGGGTGTCTGTTGTCCATCCGAGCACGCCGAGGGTGTCCGTATTGCGGTGCAACACGGTCATGGAGAGCGTGTCGATGGATGCGTACACCGTGTCGGGCAACCAGTATGTGAGTGTGTCCTGCGTTTTGTTTGCTTGGAGTATCAACGCCGAGTCTGCCGGGAAATTCAGCCCGTGTATCTGCGGCAGTGAGTCCAGCGGCCGTGCGAAATAGAGGTTGAACTTGAATCGCTCCGGGCGGTCGTTCTTCACGAGATACTGGCGTCCCTTCGGTTCTGTAAATGCCTGCAATATGATGCCGCGCGGAGCGTAGCTATACACTGTGCGGTTTATGATTGTATCTATGGCTTCCGGCGGCAGTGCGCTCTTGGGCAGCGAATCTACGGCTATGGAGTCGGCGAGGAGGGATATGACGGAGTCATTGAGCAGTGTGTCCATGCGTATGCGTGATGACATGGTAGGGCTGAACACCGAGTCGAGAAACGCTATCTGCTCATTAGGCATGTCGTAGAAATAGTTGCTCCCGAGGTCGCCGAGGGCAAAGATATGGTATGAGCCGGGGGCTATGTTCTTTATCTTGAAGTTGCCGTTCACGTCCGTCTTTGTCACTCGCCGGAACGGGATTTTTGTGAATGCCGTGTCGTCCAGATTGGAATGTATGCCCACTACGACACCCGAGAGCGGGTTGAGGTTCGACGCGTCCAGCAGTGTGCCAGCCATTTGCAGTGAGTCTATATGGCTGCCTGTGGTGAACGACATAGAGAAGTTTCTCAGGGGGTTCTTCTCGTTGTTGTCCACAATGGCATCGGTGAAATCCACTGTGTACGAAGTGTTGGGCACCATGGAATCCGCAAATTCCACCAGCACCCTTTTGCCGAGAGCCTTTACCACGACAGGCGTTTTCTGTGGGGGGGATACTATCACTTTCTCGTATGCCCCTTCGACCAGCACTATCTCGTCGAAGTCAAGGTTCATGGTGTTCTTTGTGTAGTTGAGCTGTCCGTCGTAAGGCTCCGCTTTTGTCAGTCTCGGCGGGATAGAGTCGGCAGGCCCTCCCTGTGGCCCTGCGCCCCGGTTGGCGCAACTCATGCTCAGCACTATGGTAGCGGCCACTATGGCTGTTGTCTTGGCGAGCAGGGAAAATATCTGTTTGAGGCTATACTCTTCAATCTGGTCGTTCACTGTGGCTATGTTCTCTGTGGTTATAATATTACGTTTCTGTAACGGCCTCCGGCAATGCCCTCTATGATGCCCTCCATCTCCATCTCGATGAGCAGAGGCATGAGGGCGGCCGTCTTCATGTTAACTTTCAGCGCGAGGTCGGCTATGTGCAGTGTCTCACCTTTCAGTGCGTCGTATATGCGTTTGTGTTCCTCTCTCATTTCCGGCGTGAACAGCGTCTGTGTGCTCTCCCGTGTAGTGGTCTCCCACCCTTCTGCCTTCACGAGGTCTTTCGCCGACTCTATTAGCCCTGCCTGCATTGTGCGTAGCAGCATGTTGCACCCCTCTGAGGCCGTGTCGCCCACTCGGCCTGGAAAGGCGAACACATCGCGGTTGTATCCGCCCGCAGCCTTTGCCGTGAGGAGCGCACCCCCTTTGATGGCTGACTCTGCGACAATGACGGCATCGCACATCCCTGCTATTATGCGGTTGCGTTGCACGAAGTTGCCCGCCTCCGGCCAAGTCTTGGAGATATACTCGGTTACAATTGCGCCTCCGCGTTCCACCATCGACACTGCTATGGAGCGGTGCGTGGGCGGGTAAATCATGTCAAGCCCGTGTGCCACAACGCCTATTGTGGGCACGCTGTTGTCCAGTGCGGCTCTGTGTGAGCATACATCTATGCCGTAGGCAAGGCCGCTCACTATGGTCACGTCCGAAACCATTGCCGCGAGGTCGCGCACGAGCTTTGTTGTGATGTTCCGCCCGTATGCCGTGCACCTCCTTGTGCCTACCACCGCCACATAGTGCTTTGCGTTGAATGTATCGCTGCCTACGGTATAAAGTATCACCGGCGCATCCTCGCATTGGGCGAGGCGGTACGGATAACGGCTGTCGCTGATATGTATGGCGTTGATGCCCTTTTTCTCGATGAACTCCATCTCCTCTTCCGCTCGGCGCATGGCCGCCTCCCGTCCGTTTTGGTCAAACAGGAGCTTCTGCACCGCAGCCATGTTGTCAAACGCATCGCGCGGTGCGGCGAATATGGCCTCTGCTGACCCGAAAGCTTCCAGCAGCGGCCTTATCCGTCTTAATCCCAGTCCGGGCATCTGCGTCAGTGCTATTTCGTAGAACAGGTTCATCTCCTCATCTGTTGGTTACTCCTTCTTCCGTATGAACCTGTCTATCATGACGAATGATAGTGCCGTGCCTATTGCTGCGCCGGATATGTTGGCAGCCATGTCCGCCAGCGATGCCGAGCGGTAGGGCAGCAAGAACTGTATGCCCTCCATAAGCACCCCGAACAGCGCGGGTAGCAGTACCGTCGCTGTCCACCACGATGCGGATAGTTTCCCCCGTGTGGCATACAGGTCACGCCCGAGTACGAACGACAGTGAGAGGTACATGATGAAATGCACCATCTTGTCGGCGTTGGTGACCTCCTGACCCGGCAGGTCATTGAATTGTCCCACCGATAGCACCAGTATGGCCACGGCCACGACAATGCTTTTTACGAATCTCCTGTATGACATGGGCGGCTGCTCTCAGAAATATTTCACCTCTTTGTCATAGATGCTGGACAACAGGTTGTTGGCCAGTCGGCTTGCCCCGAAACGGAACAGCTCGCTGTTCATCCACTCCTCGCCGAGTATCGCTTTGACCACTGTGTAGTACTTCACCGCCTCTTCCGTAGTGGCTATTCCCCCCGCAGGCTTGAACCCCACCTTGATGCCCGTCTTCTCGTAATACTCTTTGATGGCGCGGCACATGATGTAGGCTGCTTCGGGTGTGGCCGCCGGTTCAAGTTTCCCCGTCGATGTCTTGATGAAGTCCGCCCCCGACACCATGGCGAGTATCGAAGCCTGTCTCACGGCCTCTGCCGACGGCAGCGCACCCGTTTCGAGTATGACTTTGAGGTGTGCGCCGTGGCACGCCTCTTTCAGTTCGCGTATCTCGTCCGACACCTCCGTGTGGAAGCCCGACAGGAACTTGCCTATCGATATCACCACGTCTATCTCGTCCGCCCCTTCATGCACTGTCAGCCCCACTTCGGCTATCTTGGCCTCTATGAATGTCTGTGACGAGGGGAAGCATGCCGCCACTGAGGCTATCTTCACCCCCTCCGCTTCGAGTGTAGCCTTGGCTGTCGGCACGAGTGACGGGTAGACGCACACTGCCGCCACGTTGGGCATGTCGGGAAAATTCTCCTTGAACTCATTGACTCTCTCCATCATGCGCCCTATCTTGTCGTCCGTGTCCGTGGCGTTGAGTGAAGTGAGGTCTATCAGTGAGAAGCACTCCCGGTAAGTCTCCTTGTTGTTGTTCTTGTCAAACTCCTTGGCCAATATATCTTTGACTGCCTCCTTGACCTTCTCGTCGTCAAGCGCATCCTCATACTGGGCGTAAATCTGCCTCATCTTTTCCATAATATGAAATATTTAATGTAATCAATAATTTCTCTCTTTTGAATCCATCCATATCGTGACCGGCCCGTCGTTTGTGAGCCTCACCTTCATGTCAGCCCCGAACACTCCCCTCTGAACCGGTCTCCCCAGTAGCTCTCCGAGAGCCTCGCACATCCGTTCGTACATAGGCTCTGCCACAGCCCTTTTCGCCGCGCGTATATAGCTGGGTCTGTTCCCCTTGGCCGTCTGCGCGTAGAGGGTGAATTGGCTCACTGCCAATATCTCCCCGCACATGTCCGTGACCGAACGGTTCATCACCCCCTCTTCGTCGTCGAATATGCGCAGGCGCACTATCTTCCCCACAAGGTAATTGACATCCTCCTCGCTGTCCGCATCCTCTGCTCCCACCAGCACGGCCAATCCCCTGCCTATCTGGCCCACGGTCTCTCCGTCCACCGTCACCGATGCCTCCGTCACTCTCTGTATCAGCACTCTCATAGCGACTCTATCTTTCTCCCGACTATCTCTGCCGCCATCTGTATCAGCTCCACGCACGGGCGTTTCTTCCTCTGCGGTGTAGCGCACCCCTCGCCCTCCGCCGTCTCCCTCTTCTCGCCGGTCAGGCCAAGCAGCTCACGGCAGATGATTGACCCGTTTTTCCTGCGGAACTCCTCTGCCAACTCCTGCACCATCTTGAAGTTGGCAGCCTTCGCCTCCTTGTTTTTCGGGTCATTGGCCGGCATTTGCAGCCCTGCTATCATGAACATGGCCGTACATGTGCCGCACACCTCTCGCATCCGCGCCATACCCCCGCCGAAAGCCGACGCAATGACTGCCAGCTCCTCCTCCGTCTTGCCGTACAGGTCGGCGTACGCCATCACGACTGACTGGCAGCAGTTATACCCGTCCCTGAAATTCTGCGCAGCCCGTGCCGCACGCTCTTTTACGTTTATATCCATAAGTCGTATGCTTCTTGTTTCTCTCTTCCCGCTCCTGTAGCCCGCATCTCACCCTCACCTCCGCCCCTCCTGCGCGGGCATATCCATACTTCACAAAATATATATCGGTCTCATAAAGCCCATTCTCAGTATATGCGTTTTCTGCAAGCTAACACATTGATACTCATGTTGTCCGGCTACCGTCCAGCTATCTCCCAGCTACCTCCCCGCTACCCTCAAGCCAGCGGTTCGCTCTTATTGTATCGATTTCGTTCAAAGGTCGCCAAGTTCGGCTCCACATCGTCGCACTGCCTGATTTACACCTCCACCGCCCATTCCCCGCCTCCTTGCCATGCCCGCGCCGAGATGCCTCCTGTCTTGTGTGCGTGAGCACACAAAGTTACTCATTTTACCTCAAAAGGCAAACTTAATACTTCACCCTCTCTCCCGTGACAATCGCCGTGAAGCGCGGCATCACTCTTTTCAGTATCTTGTAGCAGACGATGCAGATACAGATAGTCGCGGTGGGGGCGAGTAGATATACGGCTATGGCCGACAGCTCTGTATGCGGGTGCAGTAGCCTCACTCCTAACTCTATAATCGCCGCGAGCACAACGCCGTGCGATGCGTAGACGAAAAAGCTGCTTGACGACAGACTCTCCGCTTGCCTCCATCTTCCCTTTTCCGCCATCCTCGCCGTGACTCCCACGACAAGGAAGATGCCCGTGATGATATTGATTAAATGCAGAACACTTCCCAATGCCCCCTCTCCGAGCAGTGCGAGTTCCACTATTGAGAACACTGCGTAGAGCGTGGCGGCCACTGGCACTGTCGGTTTCATCACGGCGGTGAAATCCTTGCCGTGTATGCTGAAATAAGCCCCTCCTGCAAAATATATGAGGTCTGATAGCACAAGCCCTGACAGGGTAGGGAAGAGCTGCGACATCTGCATCCCCACCATTATGGCGATGAAGTACACTCCGCCCCTCTTCACCAGCCAGTATATGAGCGGTGACAGTACGGCCATTACCATAAGATCTCGCACGAACCACAGCTGATAGCAAATGGGGAACGACGGTGCGCCGGGGTTGACCATGCTCATGTCCCAGAAAGCGCAGAGAAAGTCGCGGGGCGAAAAGTCGCATATCGCCTTGCCGCCAATCGCCCCCGGCAGCGCGGCCTGTGCAGCGGCGTAGATTGCCATCACGGCTGCGTTCCAGAAGACGTAGGGGATAAGTAGTGTCTTTATGCGCCGTTTGAGCTTTTGCAGATAGACGCTCCGCGAGAACTCTCCCGTTCGGAAAAACAGGAAGCCCGATATGAAGAAGAACAGGCGCGAGGGTATCCGCGCCAGTATGTCGGACAGGTAAAAGGACAGGTATGTATATATCGGAAGCCGCTCCCCGCCTACGATAGCCATGCCTCCGTCGCTGCCATCCATGTAGCGCGAGTGTGCCAGCACCACCCCTGCTATCAGCGGGAAACGCAGGATACTTATGACTGTTGACTGCAAATCCTTCTCTGCCATGGCTCTATCCCTGCCCCGTCTGTCCTTTGCGCTTAAGCCTCCATCCCCCTCCTGACGCTCATCGGGCAGTATATTGGTTTGATGCTATCCATGCGCACACCGCGGTTGAGCGGGTTTCACGTTCCGTGACGGTACGTCTTCTTTTCCGGCAAATGGGGAAATGGCATATATGTTGGCGGCACTCTCTCCGTCTTACGGCTCCACTTGTCCCTTCACTTTCAGGGCAATAGCGTAGTAGCGCATCTGGTGCAGCATTGCGGCCATGCCGTTTGAGCGGGTGGGGGAGAGATGCTCTTTGAGGCCTATCTCGTCTATGAACCCTAAATCTGACTGTATGATTTCGTCCGGTGTTGACCCAGAGAGCACTTTGGTAAGCAGAGCCACCACTCCCTTCACTATGATTGCGTCGCTGTCTCCGCGATAATATACCTTGCCGTCACGCTCGTCACAGAGAAGCCACACTTGGCTCTGGCATCCCTTTATGAGGTTCTTTTCTGTCTTCTCTTCTTCCGTAATTGGGGGCAGCTCATTCCCTAATTCTACAAGATACTGATATTTGTCCATCCAGTCGTCATACGCAGCGAAGGTCTCCGTTATCTCCTGCGCCCGTTCTGCCAATGTACTCATATGCGTCGGTTACTTTATGTGTCTCATTAATAATAGATTTCAATCCCGATTATCCCCTGCCGTCACTCTCTGGCGATGTGCTCGTACCTTGACATGTGCTCCCAGAAGGCGGGGTATGACTTTGTGACCACATCCGCGTTCTCCATTGTGAAACGTCTCCCCCACCCGATGGAGGCCATAGCCATGGCTACTCTGTGGTCGTCCCACGTCTTGACTCTCGGCATCCCCTCCTCTGTTGCCACTCTCCTGCCGTCCCACATGAGCATGTCCGCCCCCTCCTCTGTCGGGGCGAAGCCGAATTTCCGCAGCTCTTCGCTGATGGAGTGCCTCCTGTCCGACTCTTTCATCGCGAGGGTTCTCAGCCCTGACAGCCGGAACCTTATCCCCTTGGCACAGCAGGCCGTAATCAGCGGCAGTGCCATGTCCGGCACATCCGTGCAATCCATCTCTAACTCCTCCACGCACTCCCCTGACGGCATAATCTTCACTCCCTCTGCTGTATACTCGGTTCTCACTCCCATGTGCGCGAATATCTCTGCGGCACGGCTGTCCGGCTGACAGCTCTCCCGGGTAAGTCCCTTCAGTGTCATTTCGCCTCGTCCCGCCACAGCCATCAGTGCGTACCAGAAAGTGGCCGCACTCCAGTCGGCCTCGGGTGTATAGTCGCAATCTTTATAGCCGCCCTCTTCCACGGTAATCCTGCCGTCGCCTGTCCGTACCTTGCCCCCGAATCTTCTCATTATCGTGGCCGTCATCCCTATGTACGGCGCGGATACTGGCTCTCCTTTCAGCACTATTTCCAGACCGCCCTCCAATGTCGGCCCTATGAGCATCAGTGCGGATATGAACTGGCTGCTCACTCCTGCCTCCGTTTCCACTATTCCCCCTCGCAGCCTGTGCCCTGTGATTTGCAGTGGCAGGCATCCCTGCGCCCCGTTGTATCTTATCTCCCCCCCGAGTGTTGTCAGTGCATCCACCAGCGGGGCTATCGGCCTCTGTTTGAGCCTCTCGCTCCCGGTCAGTATGACCTTGCGCCCCTCCACGCACGCCATTACTGCGGTGAGAAACCGCGCCGGGGCTGCCCCGTGGCCTGTCTCCATCGTCTCCACACCCTTGTCGGCGGTGCTTTTGCCTCTGTTCATGAGGAGGGCCGATTTCAGCAGCCGCGAGTCGTCGCATTCTGCCGCCTCTGTATCCTCCGTCAGTGTGCCGCACAGTGCCTTTATCACCAGCACCCTGTTCGATTCGCTCTTGGAGAGCGGCAAATCTATCGCCCCGGAGATTTCCCCGGTCAGTGCAGGCCCTATGGTCATCTTCCCCCTATCTTATGAAGCCCGGCAATGAGCCGTAGCACACTCCCGAGATTGCGCTCTTGGCAAATTCGCCGTTGCGCCTCCCGCCGATGAGATAGATGAACCCGTCCGACAGCGTGATGGGCGAGATGTAGTATTTGTTCGCGTAGGGTATGGAAATCAGTGCCTTGCTGTCCGGTGTCCTCCACGTCAGCCCGTAGTCCGGCGAGTAGAGTTGGAAGTCCTCCTCGCATATCCCGTTGGCGTCTTGGCCTCCGAACATCATCAGCCCTCCGGCATACTGCACGAGAGCCACCCCCTCACGCGGTGAGAACCACTCCCCTCCGAGGGTCAGGTTGGCCCAGTACGACCCGTCCTCGGTGCTCCACAGCGTGCTGAGCAGGTTGCCCTCTGCGTCCCTGCCTCCCACGAGGAATGCGCGCGGTTTGCCCGTAGGCCCGTTCTCCACGCACACGCCCGCTCCCGTCACGGGAAATCTTGTCGGTATCCTTGACGAGTATTCCCATGCTGTCGAATCTTCGGCGCAGCGTGCTATGCAATCCTCGCCCTCCATCGTGGCGTAGGCGTACAGGTATCCGTCCATGTAGAACAGCATGTTCTTTATCTCTATCCCCGTCAGCGTGCTCTCCTCCCATGTCGCTCCGTCGTTCGATGAGTAGAGCTTGTCCCCCTCGCCGTAGTACAGGCGTGTGTCGCTGCCTATCGTCATGTCGGCGTTAAACGTTGTCGGCAGCCCCTGCGCCTCGCTCTCCTCCCAGTTCTTCGCGTCGCTGCTCGTGTAGCACCTCACTCTGTCCGACACGACAAGCAGCTTTATCTCGTCGCCCACATAGATGGCCTTCTCGCTTGTCGGGTCTTCTTCGTATATCTGTGTCTCGATTGACCGCCACACTATGGTGTCCGGGTCCACCTGATGCACCTTCACATTGACGGTGTACATCCTATCCTGCTCGCCGTCCACCGAAATCGTATGTATCTTCACAGGCTTCGAGAAGTCGAGGTACATGGTGTCCTCCCTGCTGTAATACAGGCTGTCCTCCCCGTGGTATATGACTATCGACCCCATCGCCCCCGACCCGATGATGGGCCATGCCGAGTCCACCCGCAGACCGTACTCCGCAGAGTCGCTGTTGCTGATGACGTTGCTGTCGTTGTCTATCGTGAAGATTATATCTTCCAGCCCCTCTATGCTGTCGTTCTTCAGGTAGAACGAGGTGATTTCTGTCGTTATGACGCTTCCATTCGTGTCGTCCTTCTTGCATGACACTGTCGCGACTATTGCGGCCATTGCCACGATGCCCCAAATACATCTCTTTAATTTCATAAGTAGCTGTTCAAAATTAATTGTACATCACTTGCAGAATATTGTGCAGCTATGTTCATGCCGCGAAAACGGGAGCATAGCGGGCTATGTGACCGTTAAGCGGCGGGGAAAGAGCGCACAAGAAATGCAAGTGATACAAAGCTTTTATTTCATGTTTATCATTATATCCTCGACAAGCATAGTAGCGTTTAATTTTGAACTGCTACGTAATGCCTCTATTCTTTTGTCTCTATGTCAGTGACATCACACCGGAGGCGTGGCCTCTCTCCATTATAACGGTTAATTAACGCGAAATTACTTAGAATTTCTCACACACGCCCCACTCCCGCACCTCATTTACTGTTTTTTAAGAAACCGCCTCGCCCCTTCCTCTGGCTCAACACCAGTATCACCACCCCAGCCACCGCAAACGGCACGCTCAGCCACTGCCCCACGTTGATGCTCATCCCTTGCTCAAAATCCACCTGCACCTCCTTGAAAAACTCCACCGTGAAGCGGAACACCGCTATGGCTATGAACGTCACCCCAAGGTAGAACCCCGGCCTCACACGCTCATACCCCCACCTCCTGCACAGTGTGGCCATCACCCCGAACAGCAGGAAGTAAAACGTCGCCTCATATATCTGCGCCGGGTGTCGCGGCACTTGGTCGTAGGCCGTGAATACGAACGCCCACGGCACATCCGTCGCCGCGCCCACTATCTCCGAGTTGATGAGGTTGCCCGTCCTTATGAACCCGCCCGCTAATGGCGTGGCTATCGCGAGGTCATCCATCACCGCCAGCACCGGCGCGCCCTTCCACAGCCTCAGCAGCAGCACCGCGCACACCAGTCCCGCTGCCCCGCCGTGGCTTGCCAGCCCGTAGAACCCCGTGAACTCCCAGCTCCCGTCTGTCCCCTGCTTCACGGGGAAAACCATCTCCACCGGATGGCTCAGATAGTACCCCGGCTCATAGAACAGGCAGTGGCACAGCCGCGCCCCTAAGAATATCAGCACGAACGACAGCACCATCAGCGCGTCGAAATAACCCTGCGGATAACCCTTCCTGCGGAAACGCCGCCACACATACCACGCCGCCAGCACAAGCCCCGTGGCGAACGTGATGCCGTACCACCTCACCGTCAGTCCCCCCGCCGTGAACACCACGGGGTCCGGCTCCCACACTATATATCCCTTCACCACGGCAAATCGAATTTCTCCGGTATGCTGTCTATGATGCCGAACAGCTCCTCCGCCGTCTCCGCCCTCAGCATCTCTATCCTCGTCGGCCTGAAATGGTCTATCCCCTTGAACGTCGGCGACACCGCCAGGTGCCTCCTGCTGTGCACTATCCCCCGCCTCTCGTCCCCCAGCCACTCTATCGAGCTGAGCACATGCTCCTTGATTATCTCAGCCTCCCACTCATACGGGTGTCTCTCCATCTCCTCCCCCGTCCGCAGGTAATGCTTCATCTCCTCGAACACCCACGGGTGACCTATCGCCCCGCGCCCCACCATCACCGCGTCCACGCCGTACCTCTCGAAACACTCCTTCGCCCTCTGCCCCGTCGTCACGTCGCCGTTCCCTATCACCGGTATCCTCATCCTCGGGTTCGCCTTCACCTCCCCTATCAGCCTCCAGTCCGCACTCCCCGAGTACATCTGCGCCCGCGTCCGCCCGTGTATGGCTATCGCCTCAGCCCCGCAGTCCTGTATCGCCTCCGCAAGCTCCACTATCACCTTCGAGTGCTCGTCCCACCCCAGGCGCGTCTTCACCGTCACCGGCAGCTTCACCGCCTTCACCACCTCCCGCGTGATTTCCAGCAGCTTCGGGATGTCACGCAGCATACCCGCACCCGCCCCCTTCCCCGCCACCTTCTTCACCGGGCAGCCGAAATTCAGGTCTATCACGTCCGGCCGCGCCTCTTCCACCATCCGCGCCGCCTCCACCATGGCATCCACCTCCCGCCCGTATATCTGTATCGCCACCGGACGCTCCTCGTCGTGTATGGTCAGCTTCTGCTCCGTCCGCTTAACATTCCGTATCAGCGCGTCCGCGCTCACGAACTCCGAGTACACCATATCCACCCCGAACCGCTTGCACAGCAGCCTGAACTCCGGGTCGGTCACATCCTCCATCGGCGCGAGCAGCAGCGGCCTCTCGCCCAAATCTATATCCCTTATCTTCATAAATGGCTCTTCAAATTAATCGTGTATCTCTTGTAGACTGTTATGCAACTTCTCCTTTCTGCCCCTCCGCCCTCCGCATGGACATTGCCATCAGCAAAAGTACGCAAAAAAATCCACCCCCCCAACCCCCTCTTTTTTCCCGTCTTCCCCTGTCAGACCCCAGCCCCTCCACCTCCCGGCCTCTTTCCTTCCACCGTGCCACTCCTCTTCCATCCTCCTCTCTTTTCCATGGTCTCTCTCCCCTCAACCCCCACCTTCCCCTATTGCAAATTTAAGTTAAAAACACCTACTCTCGACGGAGCGGCCAGCCAGCCCCTACGGAACCCCACCGAAGCCCCTCCCCATCCTCACCCCTCCACTTCCCCAGCCCCTTCCAGACCCCCTCCCTCCACCATACTTCCCCTCCTCAAACCCCTCCCCACTCCAACTGCAAAAAGTGGTTAAAAAGACGTACTCTCGCCGGAGCGGCTCCGAAGCCCCAACGGACTCTCTCCCCATCCCCTCCGCCCGCTGTGCCCCGCCTCTCGTCCCATGCCTTGGGCGCGTCCGCCCCCGCCGCCAGCCTCTCCCGGTGCGTCTGCCGCACATCCCTGCCCCTTTTTCTTCTCTCTTTTTGTATTGTTCAAGATTCTTCGTACCTTTACCGTGCTTTTGTCGCGGCGCTCTACCCGCCGCTCTCTCAACTTTTGGATTTACTAACTAACACATAAAGAACTATATGGCAGAGTTTCACTATCAGCCGCTTTTCCCCCTCGGTGAGGACAAGACGGAGTATTACCTTCTCACGAAGGACTATGTTTCTGTGGGAGAGTTCGAGGGCACTCCCGTACTGAAAGTTGCGAAAGAAGGCTTGACAGCCATGGCGAACGCCGCCTTCCGCGATGTCTCATTCCTTTTGCGCCGTTCGCACAATTTGCAGGTGGCGAAAATCCTCGCCGACCCCGAGGCCAGTGACAACGACAAATACGTCGCGCTCACATTCCTGCGCAACGCCGAAATATCGGCCAAAGGCAAACTCCCCCTCTGTCAGGACACAGGCACGGCCATTGTCCACGGCGAGAAAGGACAGCAGGTCTGGACGGGCTACTGTGATGAGGAGGCGCTCGCGCTCGGTGTCTACAAGACATACACCGAGGAAAACCTCCGCTACTCGCAGAACGCCCCGCTCAACATGTACGACGAGGTAAACACCAAATGCAACCTCCCCGCCCAGATAGACATCGAGGCCACAGAGGGCATGGAGTACCGTTTCCTCTGCGTCACCAAGGGCGGTGGCTCGGCCAACAAGACATACCTCTTTCAGGAGACAAAGGCATTGCTCAATCCCGACACGCTCGTCCCCTTCCTCATCGAGAAAATCAAGACACTCGGCACCGCCGCATGTCCCCCCTACCACATCGCATTCTGCATAGGCGGCACATCGGCAGAGAAGAACCTCCTCACCGTCAAGCTCGCCTCCACGCACTACTACGATGAGTTACCCACGACGGGCAACGAGTACGGACGCGCTTTCCGCGACATAGAGCTGGAGAAGAAAGTGCTTGAGGAGGCCAACCGCATAGGCCTCGGCGCACAGTTCGGCGGCAAGTATCTCGCACACGACATACGCATCGTCCGCATGCCGCGCCACGGCGCATCCTGCCCCGTAGGCATGGGCGTAAGCTGCTCCGCCGACCGCAACATCAAGTGTAAGATTAACAAGGACGGCATTTGGATTGAGAAGCTCGATGACAATCCGGGCGAACTCATCCCCGCTGAGCTGCGCAATGCCGGTGAGGGCGACGCTGTCCGCATAGACCTCAACCGCCCGATGGCCGAAGTGCTGAAAGAGCTGACCAAATACCCTGTGGCTACGCGCCTCTCTCTCAACGGCACTATCATCGTGGGCCGTGACATAGCGCATGCCCGCATCAAGGAGCGTCTCGACCGTGGAGAGCCTATGCCCCAGTACCTTAAAGACCATCCCATCTACTATGCCGGCCCCGCCAAGACACCGGCCGGTATGCCTTGCGGCTCTATGGGGCCGACCACTGCCGGACGCATGGACCCCTACGTCGACCTCTTCCAGAGCCACGGCGGCAGCATGATAATGCTCGCCAAGGGCAATCGCTCTCAGCAGGTGACCGATGCTTGTAAGAAGCACGGTGGTTTCTACCTCGGCTCTATCGGCGGTCCGGCTGCCATCCTCGCGCAGAACAACATCAAGAGCATCGAGTGCGTGGAGTATCCCGAACTCGGCATGGAGGCTATATGGAAGATAGAGGTAGTAGACTTCCCTGCGTTCATCCTAGTGGACGACAAGGGCAACGACTTCTTCAAACAGCTCAAACCTCGCTGTGCGGGCGGCTGCAAATGAGCCGGTATTCTCTATTTACAAACGGGGGCTGCGCCTGTCTGCATGGCTGGCGCACCCCCCGTTTTTCTTATCTCCTCGGGCGGCTCTGCTCTCGGGGTATAAATCTACTTGATTAAAATCGCTAAGGACAATGGCATCTATTACACGGCACATACCGAACACCATCACTTGCCTCAACCTATTTTCCGGCATCCTTGGTGTCTTCGCGGCATACAATGAGGACTACCGCATGGTGCTCCTCTTCGTCTTCGCTTCGGCTTTGTTTGATTTCCTCGACGGCCTCGCCGCGCGTATTCTCAAAGCCTACTCGCCTATGGGCAAGGAACTTGACTCGCTCGCTGACATGGTGAGCTTCGGCCTGCTGCCCGGCGTGATAGCCTTCAGGCTCATGCAGCCCGCCGACGATGAGTGGTTCGCCCTCGCCCCGTACATGGGCTTGCTCGTGACCGTCTTCTCCGCATTGCGCCTCGCGCGCTTCAATATTGACGACCGTCAGACCACCTCCTTCATCGGTCTTGCAGTCCCTGCGAACGCGCTCTTTTGGGTAGGCCTCGCCTACTCGTTTGAAAGTCTCATGACGGAGTACTATTGGGTACTGCCCGCGATTATTGCGCTCTCTTGCTTCCTGCTTGTCTCGCCCATACCCATGTTCTCCTTGAAAATCAAGACGCTGCGCTGGTCTGCCAACCGCATACGCTACATCTTCCTCATCGGTGTCGCGCTGTTGCTCATCCTTTTCGGGATAGATGCTCTGACCTTTATAATCTTATGGTACATACTGCTCTCCGTGATAGGGGTTTCATCCCCGTCCAGGGGCAGCCAGAACTGATTCTGTTTAATAATCTATAATATGATGTTCCTATGAAAGAATTTCTCAAGATGACCGCCGCCACGGTGGTCGGTTTCCTGATTGTCACTCTCATCTCTTCGATTCTGTCGATGATGATATTCGCCGCCTTCGTCGTCTCGGCCACAACGTCGAAGCCCGTGAAGGTCGCTGATAACACCATGATGAAAATCAACCTCTCCGGTGCTGTTGCCGAACGCTCCGAGAATGAGGAGATGGAAGCCTTCATGCGCGCCATGGGTGAAGATGTAAGCACTTTGTCGTTGAGCGAATTGCGCTCGGCTATTGATAAGGCAGCCACGACCGATGAAATTTGCGGCATTTACATCGACTGCGGCATGTTCGCCGCCTCGCCCGCCTCCGTGCAGGAGATACGCGGCATGCTCCGCGCTTTCAAGGAGAAGAGCGGCAAGCCCGTCTATGCCTATGCGGACAACTTCACTCAGGACGCATACTGGGCGGTGGCCGATGCGGACTCCATCTGGCTCAACCCCACAGGCCTCTTCACTCTGACCGGCATAACCTTGCAGTCCATGTTCTTCGAGAATGCGCTCTCCAAACTCGGCGTTGAGATGCAGGTATTTAAGGTCGGTACGTTCAAGTCCGCTGTCGAACCCTACACGCGCAACGACATGAGCGATGCTAACCGCGAGCAGATGCAGCGCGTGGCGGACAACATCTGGGCGCAGATGGTGGACGATGCGGGCAGCCGCCCCATGCAGCGCGTGGCCGACGGCAGCGGCATTGTGACCCCCGCGCGTCAGGCTCTTGAAGAGGGCTTTGTCTCCGCACTCCTTTATAAACAGGATGTGGATGACCGTATTGACGACATTATGGGCAAGGATGTCAAGTTCATCAGCTACCGCAAGTTCAACCGCGCTGTCGAGGATGTCGTGAC
The DNA here is from genome assembly GCA_944322025.1 of uncultured Bacteroidales bacterium. Lineage (GTDB taxonomy): Bacteria > Bacteroidota > Bacteroidia > Bacteroidales > Paludibacteraceae > Aphodosoma. The sequence goes on from CALUOH010000019.1 coordinate 26,394, forward strand.
GGCGGCCAACACCGTTGCCGTACTCTATGCCTCCGGTGCTATCGACGGCGGCCAGCAGGGCGACATGGACTCCGAGAAAATAGTGAAGGAGCTTAACCGCCTCGCTGACAATGACAAGGTTAAGGCCGTAGTCCTCCGTGTCAACTCCCCCGGCGGCAGTGCCTTCGGCTCTGAGCAGATGTGGTATGCCGCCAAACGCCTGCGCGAGAAGAAGCCGCTTGTCGTCTCCATGGGCGACTACGCCGCCTCCGGCGGATACTACATGTCCTGCATGGCCGACACCATCGTAGCCCAGCCCACAACCCTCACAGGCTCTATAGGCATCTTCGGCATGTTCCCCTGCGCGGAAAAGCTGCTTGACAAGATAGGGGTCAGCTTCGACGGCGTGAAAACGGCCGAGCATGCCGACTTCGGGCTTATATCCCGCCCCGTGACGGCAAGCGAACGCGCTATCATGCAGGAGCATATCAACCGTGGCTACGAGCTCTTCGTAAGCCGTTGTGCCGAGGGGCGTGGCATGACCACCGACGAGATTAAGGCCATTGCCGAGGGGCGTGTATGGACGGGTGCTGACGCTAAGCGTCTCGGCCTTGTCGATGAGCTTGGCGGCCTCGACCGCGCCATCAGCATCGCGGGCGAAATGGCGGGTCTCGCCAACTATCAGGTAAAGGAATACCCGAAGCAGAAGGACTTCATGACCCAGTTCATGGAGGCGTTGAATACTGACATCGAGGCACGCATCGTGACCCGCAAACTCGGCTCTGCTGCCGTCTACTACGACGCTCTCCAGCGTGCGCAGCACATGCAGGGCGTGCAGGCCTTGATGCCCTATGTGATTATCGCCGACTGACATACTCCCGTTGATAACCTCATGGCGGGGCGGCTCATCCGTAGTCGCCCCGCTCTTTTTTTGACTCCCCTCTGCCCACTCGCATTCACCGTCTGCCCTGATTTTCCCCGTCTACGAAGCGCGGAAATCTGACGTTTTGACAATCGTTTTCATATCTCCTCGTCTTCCATAATGTACAGTCATCTCAAATATACCCCTCTCCTCCCCACTTTCGCTCCTCTCCTAAACCCTTAATCTCCAACCCCTTTCCCTTACATCCCGTTATCTCGCAGCTACCCTCCCGCTACCCTCAACCAAGCAGTCCGTTGTTTTTACGCCTTTTTTCGCCTGAATGTTACAAAGCCTGACACCGTGTCGGAAAAATTTATTATATTCCGCCCACCTCCAAATACCTCTCCTCCTCGCACCCACTCCCGTTCACTGCCGCCTCCCGCGCCCCGCCGCTGAAAAAACATCGCTCCCTCCTTTGCAAATTACGTGGAAATGCCGTAACTTTGCTACGGCGGTACGCCCGCCATAAGCAGTTGTATATCAACAAATTCTTAATCATAAATTCAAGTTAGAAAATCATGGCAAACCAATTTTCTCGCCGTCACATCGGTATCACCGAGCGTGACCTCCCGAAAATGCTGGAGACAGTCGGAGTAAAAACCATCGATGAACTCATCGACCAGACTATCCCGGCTAACATCCGTCTCAAAAAGCCTCTCGACCTGCCCGAGGCAATGACAGAACAGGAGTTCCTCAACCACATCCACAGCCTTGCCCGCAAGAACGTGCTGGCGGACAACTATATAGGTCTTGGATACTACGGCTCTGTAACCCCGGCGGTGATACTGCGCAACGTCTTTGAAAACCCCGTGTGGTATACTTCCTACACTCCCTATCAGGCCGAAATCTCACAGGGCCGTCTCGAAGCCCTGCTCAACTTCCAGACCATGATTGCGGACATCACAGGCCTGCCTCTCGCCAACTGCTCACTGCTTGACGAGGCTACGGCTGCTGCCGAGGCTATGACCATGATGTACGCCATACGTCCGCGCGACATGCAGAAAGCCGGCGTGAATACTCTCTTCGTTGACAGGAACATATTCCCGCAGACTGCCGATGTGCTTAAAACTCGCAGCCTCCCGCAGGGCATCAATCTGCTCTTCGGCGACTACGCGACGTTCGACTTCTCGACCCCCGTATTCGGAGCGATACTCCAATATCCTGCGGGCGACGGACGTATATGCGACTACCGCGAGTTCACTGAGAAATGCCACGCGCACGGCGCGAAAGTCACTGTGGCTGCCGACCTCATGGCTCTAGTGATGCTCTCCGCTCCGGGCGAATGGGGTGCTGATATCGCTGTCGGCTCAACACAGCGTTTCGGAATGCCGCTCTACTTCGGCGGCCCCGCTGCCGGCTATTTCGCCACCACTGAGGACAACAAGCGTTTCATCCCAGGCCGCCTTGTCGGCATCTCTAAGGATGCTAACGGCAAGCCCGCGCTCCGCCTCGCGCTCCAGAGCCGCGAGCAGCACATCAAGCGCGAGAAGGCTCTCTCCAACATCTGCACGGCGCAGGCCTTGCCCGCCATCATGTCCGGCTTCTACGCCGCTTACCACGGCAACGAGGGCCTGAAAGAGATAGCCGCTGACATACATGTCAAGGCTGTAATCGTGGCCGCTGAGCTTGAGAAGATGGGATGCCGTCAGCTTAACGATTTCTATTTCGATACTCTGCGCATACAGCTCCCTGAAGGCGTGAGCGCGATGAAGCTCAAGGAGGAGGCCGAAAAACGCCTCATCAACTTCCGTTACTATGCCGATGGCATAATAGGCATATCGACCGACGAGACCACATCGACCGAGGGCATCGCCCGTTTGCTCGCCCTCTTCGCCGATGTCCTTGGCAAGGAGATGCCCGCACAGCTCGGTGAAATCACTGCCACAGCACTGCCCGCTGAGCTGACTCGCCAGACACCGGCTCTCCATCACGAGATATTCGAGAAGTACCACACTGAGACGGAGATGATGCGCTACATCAAGTCGCTCGACCGCAAGGATATATCACTCGCTCAGTCCATGATATCTCTCGGCTCTTGCACTATGAAGCTCAATGCTGCTGCTGAGCTCCTGCCGCTCTCTTGGCCTGAGTTCACTGGCATACACCCATTCGCCCCTGAGTCTCAGGTGCAGGGCTATAAGGAGCTTATAAAGAACCTTGAACACTACCTTTGCGTTATAACAGGCTTCGAGGCATGCACGCTTCAGCCCAATTCTGGTGCGGCAGGCGAATACACGGGTCTGCTCACCATCCGCCGTTACCAGCACGCTAACGGACAGGGCAACCGCAACATTGTCCTCATCCCGGCTTCTGCACATGGCACTAACCCGGCATCCGCCGTACAGGCAGGCTTCAATGTTGTCGTGACGGCGTGTGACGAGATGGGTAATGTTGATGTCAACGACTTAAAGGCCAAGGCAGAACAGTATAAGGACAATCTCGCCGCGCTTATGATAACATACCCGTCTACTCACGGTGTGTTCGAGCCTGCAATAGTCGAGATATGCGACATCATCCACGCCAACGGCGGTCAGGTCTACATGGACGGTGCAAACATGAACGCGCAGGTCGGCCTCACTTCTCCGGGCTTCATCGGAGCGGACGTGTGCCACCTAAATCTCCACAAGACATTTGCCAGCCCTCACGGCGGCGGTGGCCCGGGCGTAGGTCCTATCTGCGTGGCAAAACACCTCGTGCCCTATCTGCCGCAGCACAGTTTCTTCAACTCTGAGAGTGACTGCACGGCTGTTTCTGCTGCTCCTTGGGGTAGCGCGGGCATTCTGCCCATCACCTACGGCTACATCCGCATGATGGGTGCTGACGGTCTGACCGATGCCACTAAGACTGCCATCTTGAGCGCGAACTACATGGCGAAGAAACTCGCTGATGCCTACGGCATTGTCTACACCGGCGCAACTGGCCGTGTGGGTCACGAGATGATACTTGACTGCCGTCACTTCAAGGCGTATGCTAATATCACTGAGAGCGACATCGCTAAGCGCATGATGGACTTCGGTTTCCACGCGCCCACACTCTCGTTCCCAGTGCATGGTACACTGATGGTAGAGCCCACAGAGTCTGAGCCGCTTGCGGAACTTGACCGTTTCATCGAGATGCTCATGGTCATACGTCAGGAGATAGAGGACATTCACACTGGCGCGGCCGATGCGGAGGACAACGTGCTGCTCAACTCACCGCATGCCGACTATATGATTGTCACCGACGAGTGGAACCATAAGTACGGACGTGAAAAGGCGGCATTCCCGCTCCCGTGGGTGAAGGAGAACAAGTTCTGGATTTCGGTTGGCCGTATTGACAACGGTTGGGGCGACCGTAATCTCTTCTGCGTCTGCGAACGGTAATCACCCGGTTATAAGACTGGATAACCCAAAGGCATGTGATGGCTTATGCCCATCACATGCCTTTTTATCTTCTGCTGTTGCCGTGGCCGCCCTTGTAAATATCGTACATTTTTCGTATCTTTGTCCTACAGACAATTAAACCATGATAAACAAACTCAGGTCCGTATGGCTCTTCTACTATGAAGGCTTCCGCTCCATGACGTGGGGCAGGACGCTGTGGGTCATAATATTGCTGAAGCTGTTCATCATGTTTGCCGTCTTGCGCCTCATATTCTTCACCCCATACCTTAGCGGTAAGAGCGATGAGGAAAAACAGGAGCATGTAAGTGGCGAACTGACGCATCGGGCATTTGGCTCAGGCACTAACTAATAAAACATATTCCTATGGTTGAGACTATTGCAGGCGATTTAATCGTGTGGTCGAGGGCGCAGTTTGCCCTTACGGCCATATATCACTGGCTCTTTGTCCCGCTCACTTTGGGGCTTGCCGTGATTATGGGCATCATGGAAACCATCTATTACAGGACTGGCGATGAGTTCTGGAAGCGCACCGCGAAGTTTTGGATGAAGATATTCGGGATTAACTTTGCAGTGGGCGTTGCCACTGGCCTTATTCTCGAATTTCAGTTCGGTACAAATTGGAGTAACTATTCATGGTTCGTGGGTGACATCTTCGGCGCGCCGCTTGCTATAGAGGGTATACTGGCGTTCTTCATGGAAGCCACGTTCATAGCTGTCATGTTTTTCGGTTGGAACAAGGTGAGCCGCCGCTTCCATCTTGCCTCTACATGGCTCACAGGCTTGGGGGCTACGATATCGGCGTGGTGGATACTCGTTGCCAATGCGTGGATGCAATACCCTGTAGGAATGGAATTTAATCCTGAGACGGTGAGAAACGAGATGGTTGACTTTTGGGCCGTGGCCTTTTCCCCTGTGGCGGTCAGCAAGTTCTTCCATACGGTATTGAGCAGCTGGATTATAGGTGCGGCATTTGTCGTAGCCGTGAGCGCGTGGTATATGATGAGGCATAGGGAGAGACGTTTCTCCTTGGCAAGTATGAAGGTGGCAGCGTGCGTGGGCCTTGCAGGTGCGTTTGTAGCAGCATTCACAGGAGACTCTTCTGCATACCATGTAGCAAAATACCAGCCCATGAAGCTCGCTGCCATGGAGGGGCTTTATGACGGTTCGCACGGCGAGGGTCTTACTGTCGTGGGAGACATCAAGATACCCAAGATGCTCTCACTCCTCGCCACTCGCGATGCGGACGGCTTTGTCCCCGGCATAAATGACTTGATAGACGGAGGATACACCATGTCTGATGGTACAATCGCGCCATCCACTACCGATAAAATGGAGCGCGGGCGTGCTGCCATAGAAGCACTCGCGGATTTCAGAAAAGCGCATGAGGCTGGCGATGCGCAGACCATGTCTGCTGCACGTGCAGTACTTGATGAGAACATGCCCTATTTCGGATATGGCTATCTCTCGTCTCCCGATGATACTGTGCCGTGTGTACCATTGCTCTTTTGGACATTCCGTGTAATGGTGGGATTGGGATGTTTCTTCATACTTTTCTTTTTCCTGCTTATTCTCTTCTCTCGCAAGGATAAGATTGAAGGGATGAGGTGGATGCTCTATATCTCATTAGCGGGACTGCCGTTGGCATATGTCGCAAGCCATGCCGGGTGGATAGTGGCAGAACTTGGCCGTCAGCCGTGGACTATACAGGATTTGCTGCCTGTCAATGCCGCTATATCGGCTCTTGAAACTTCATCGGTACAGACTACTTTTTTCATCTTCCTCGCAATGTTCACAGTCCTGCTCGTCGCTGAGGTTGGTATCATGCTGAAAGCCATAAAGACCGGGCCGTCTGATGGAGAATAAACACTTGATAATAAACCCGATAATTTTAAACCAACAATGGAACAGACATATATATTCTTGCAGCACTACTGGTGGTTTGTGGTCTCGCTTCTCGCGTCACTACTTGTTTTCCTGCTGTTTGTACAAGGAGGCAACACCCTGATATACAGGCTTGGCGCAACGGAAATAGAGCGCGTCATGCTCATCAACTCCACAGGTCGGAAATGGGAGTTTACATTTACTACGCTGGTTACTTTTGGCGGTGCGTTCTTTGCCTCGTTCCCGCTCTTTTACAGCACGAGTTTCGGCGGAGCATATTGGCTTTGGATGCTGATACTTTTCACATTCGTGCTTCAAGCCGTTTCATACGAATTCCAGTCCAAACTCGGAAATCTGCTTGGACAGCGTACATACCGTATTTTCTTGATGGTTAATGGAGTGGCAGGCCCATTACTGCTTGGCATGGCGGTCGCTACGTTCTTCAATGGTGCTAATTTTACGGTCAGCAAAGGTAATATAACGGATATAGCCTCTCCTGTCATCAGTTCTTGGGCGAATGGTTGGCACGGGCTTGACGCATTTGCCGATGTATGGAATATTGTCCTTGGTCTCGCTGTATTTTTTCTTGCCCGCATTCTCGGCACTCTCTATTTCCTGAATAATATAGACGACAACGATATAACGCGCCGATGCCGCCGTCAGCTGTTGACCGATACGGTACCGTTCTTGCTGCTTTTCGTGGCATTCCTTGTACGCACAATGTTGAAGGAGGGCTACGCTGTGGCTGAGGACGGGACAATTTTCATGGAGCGGTATAAATATTTCACCAACTTGATAGAGATGCCTTGGATTCTCGTGCTTCTGCTCCTTGGGGTGGCGGCTGTACTCTACGGCATTGTGCGGAGTATGATTTCTTCTTCATACCGTAAAGGAATTTGGTTTAGTGGAATAGGTACTGTTCTGACGGTGCTTGCACTACTGCTTGATGTGGGATATAATGGCACGGCATTCTACCCGTCAAATGCAGATTTACAAAGTTCTCTGACGATAAGCAATAGCTGTTCGAGCCCTTTCACCCTGAAAGTCATGGCGTATGTTTCGATTCTCGTCCCGTTCGTACTTGCATATATCTTTTATGCATGGAGGGCTATAGACCGCAAACCTATAACGCGAGGAGAGATGGAGAGTGGCGGGCACACATATTGATTTAGTGTGGCTGTTGTGGTTAAAAGTATAGCTTTACTTTTAACCACAATAACCGTATAATTTTCGCCGCCTTATCCTTTTACACCATCCAGTCTTAGCATACGCTTGATGGCACGGCGTATGTTTCTGTATTTCGGAAAATATGGGAAACGAGGGCGCAGTCCGTTATAAAAGGCAAACAATACCACAAGTATGGCAAATGCCGTGATGGCGAGCCATCCATACACCTCTTTTAGAGTCACGGCTATGGCTTGTGTGCTGACAGTAGAAAATACTTCGGACGGCACTCCTCTCGTGGCGTACAAATTTACTCTGTCGATTGTACCGCTAAGGCAGATTAGATTTTCTCCCATGTTTATCTTCAACATGCGGCCGAGCAAGGCATTGCCAATAGCCCCCGCGAGGCATGCGCTGAAAGCATTTTGAACAGATACTCCGTGAAAAAAGTATTCGAACGGCACTTGTGTTAGTGCTGTGAGGAATACTATTGATATTATAATTGACGCGATACCGCGTAGGAATAGCGGCAAGACCAACATACTCTTTGGTAGGTTATAGTCCACTGTAAAATAAAATATTGTAAGATAGGCTGCTATCAGGGAGAAGGCTATCACGGTCATGCTGCGGTATGTCCATTTTTTCAGTGCGAATGTGCGCCATGTGAACAGGCATCCGACTACTATTCCCGCCAGAACAACCCAATTGAGTGATATTAGGTTCACTTGGTCGTAATGAAGCAGTGTTTCTATGAGGATATGTCCCATACTGTGAGCCGGAGCGAGCAGGAAGTCTGCTATCACGAGTAATGAGATGGTGATGGGAATGACGCGGTAACCCCATAGGTGATTGTTGTAGTATGGATGGCGTATAAATGATGCACGCCACACGTTCAGACCAATGAGAATAATGGCAGAGACTGTCGCAAAACGTATATATTGGGATTGCCACCAGTCATAATGTTCTCCATATACACAGATAAATGTAGCGCACATGAATGCTGTTGCCCACATCATAGCACCAAGCCAATCTATACCGTAAAGCGGAAGTTTACGCATCGAGCGGTATGAGCGGAAGAGAACGATGACCATCAGCATGGTTACCGACAGTAATGCTATTACGAGTAAATGCATATATTCCCATTTTGCAATATAGGCCATGTGGACTGTGGTTATGCCAGAAGTCTGTATGCTTCCCTGTACCACTAACTGAATAAAACAGAAAAATATAGATAAATCCCGTGTCGGTGTCAGCCAAAGTTGTATTGTACTCATGCACTCGAATGTGCCCCACATGCGGAACATGCCAGCCACGAAGCATATGGTAATGAGTATAGGTACATTTGAAGTATTTGCACTCAATATATTGCATGCAATTAGTACAGATAGGCACGTTATGAAAATTCCTTTTTGCGGGAAACGGAATTTAAGCCGTAATAGTACAGGGAACATTATAGCCATGCCTATGAGCGAGGCGTAACCTGCCATCATGATGTCTTCCTGTATGAGTGCGAGCGAACCAGTCATATTACTGATTGCTGCAAGATATACACCTCCAGAGAATTGGAAAATCAGTACTGTGAATATTATGATATACGGACGTATCTTGTCTGGTACGAAATCCCGTATAGACGGTATGGCAAATTTATCTGGCTGGTGCATGGTGTTATTTTTGTTTGTATTTGACTTCACACTCTGCGTTCATCCCAGCTTTTAAGCGTAGCATATGCTCACGGCTGTTCGCATCTGTAAATTTGATTCTTACAGGTATGCGCTGTTCTATCTTTACGAAATTGCCAGCGGAATTGTCCTGTGGCATGAGCGAGAAACTTGCACCTGTAGCAGGAGAAAGACATTCGACCTCACCATCGAATGTCACTCCAGGTATTGCGTCTACCTCTATTTTTACTGGCATACCTATTTCGATATGTGCTGTCTGGGTTTCCTTGTAATTGGCTATTACCCATTTGGAGTTGTCTTCTACCATATCTACCATTGTTTGCCCTGGCTGTATTAGTTCCCCCTCTTGTATTGTCTTACGACCAGTGTATCCATCGAACGGGGCTGTTATCACGGTGTATGACAGGTTAAGTGCCGCCAAATAACGAGCTGCATCGGCTGCTTTCGAAGCTGCAATGTCTTGATCCATACGTCGAGTTTGTTCCTCTTTTGCGAAAGCGGTGGATTGTTTCTGTCTGACCATCATTTTATATTTGGCTTTCGTCGCTTCATAATTAGTCCTGATGGCATCATACTGTTGCTTGGTAACAGCATCCTGTTCTAGTAGTTTCTCATAGCGGATGTATTCCCGTTTGGCGTTTTCGAGGAGTACTTTCATCTCTTCGATACCAGCATCGGAAACATGCAGATTGTTTTCTGTGGCTGATATGGACATGTCGGTTGCTCCTTGGGCTGCGAGTGTGTTTTGCCATTGTGCTTCTGCCTGTGCCAGACGTAAGCGGAATTCCGCGTCTTCTATGATAACGAGCGTGTCTCCCTTTTTCACATGCGTGTATTCTTCGAAACGTATCTCTTTAATGAATCCTTGTACACGGCTGTTTACTGGTACGATGTGCTGTTTTACCTGGGCATTGTCCGTGTATTCTACATGTCCTAAATGTACAAAATGCGAACATACCCATATTAATCCGATAGCGATTACACAAGTGGCCGTAATATTGAAAATCGTTTTTCCTCTTCTGTTCATAGTCTTATATCCGAATATGTTATTTACTTTTGTTATATCCTTCCAACTGCAAATAGTAGTATATAATAACGGTATATTATATTTATGCGTGCGTTTGTCAATCCCGTTTCTGCGGCTAGTTTGGTGTTACTGGCATCGAGCATGTCGGTTATTAGTGCCATGTCATTCATGTAGCGGCTGCGTACTACGGCATAATTTTGTTCTGCCAGTTCTACGCTTTTTTCTTGCGTATGCAGTTCATCGTATGTTTCTATGTACTTTATGTAATCTGCTCGCACGGCAAGTTCTTTCTGCTCTAATGCATCTGCATATGTTTCGGACATACGCCGTGCCGCTATTTTTTTCTTGCGATATTCTTTATTACTTTTATATAGTGAACCGAAGTTATAGGTTATGCCTACCCCAGCGTACCAGTAGTTGAAGTTTTGGTTTATGGGCGGTACTTCTATCAATATCGGCCCGTCAAAGTTGTTTGCTGCGACGAACGCGATTTTGGGTAACATAGCGGACCGTGCCGCACGTGTTTCTGCTTCGCTAATTTTCGCTGAGACAGCAATTTGTTGCAGTTGCGTGGCATTGCCAGCTTCGTCTGTCCAATGCTCTTTAGTCTCTATTGGCATTGATGTCGCGAGTAATGTGGAGTCTGGTTCTACGTTTGTCTCCGGCGGAAGTCCTAATATAGTTACGATATTATCATTCATCACTGTGATAGAGTTAGCTATCTGCGTGTGTGCCAGTTTCATGTTGGCGAGCATAAGTTCGTAGCGTGTCTCGTCGTTTTTCAGAGCCAGACCTTCTTGGCTTTTTGCTCTGATTTCATCTAATAACTCCTGTGTTTGTGCTATGTTTTTTTCATATACTTTCAGCAGATTGTGCTGCTTGAATAGGTCGAGATAGTAGCCTATGAGCATCAGGCGTAGCTTGTCTCGACTTTCTTCCAGAGTGAGTTCCGCGCTCTCCTCACCAAGTTTGGCAATTTCTACCGCACTGTTTATCTCGCCTCCGGCATACAGTATCTGGGAGACTTTCAGTGCGAAGTTATTGCCGAAATGCGGCATCGATGCAAACGTTGCCGCAGAGAAATCACGTTCTATCAGATAGCCATTTCCTATATAGCTGAATGATAGAGAAGCATCAATGTCAGGGGTACGTGCACTCTGTGCACTTTTAAGCGTTTCCTGAGCCTCCTCTATCCCAGTGGCGGCAGGACGAAGGCTTTTGCTGTTCTTGTCTGCGAGAGCGAACATCTCTTCTATTGTAAGCACTCGGTTTACTCTATCCTGTGCATACATGGTCGCCATGCATAACAGCGCGGTTAGTGCTGCTATACACAATATACGTTTGTACATATACAATTTGGATTTAGTTGTTGTCTTAATGAACACAACAGAATACACCCTTGCGAGACCGCAAGTTTTTCCTGATGTTTTTCCGTTGTCGGATTGCAGACCTGTCTAAAAATTAGTCTGCGTAAATTGACGGCTTCAGTTTTGTGTCAATCGGTTTTGTTTCGCCGCCAGTCTTTGAACATGAAAAAAGGTGGAATAACAGTAAGGTAGTTTGTAATTTTCCTGTTTGTAGTATATAACATAAAAATTAGGGCTGTATGACCCTTTCCGGCTACAAAGTTAGAGAAAAAAACGGTAAGTCGAGACTCTGGTTTATGCATTTTATTTTGTAATTAATGCGAATCAGGAGTTGAAAATAGCATCTGATTCAAGTTTTAAAAGTTTGTAATTCAGTTGATTATCTCATTGTTTTATTTTGTAATCTCCTTGAAAATCAGTATATTAGAGCAATAATTCCACT
>CALUOH010000020.1 GCA_944322025.1 uncultured Bacteroidales bacterium
TCCAGAGACGGCTCAGGATTAGGTGTTACAGGAGCGGGCCTTCCGTCAAGGCCGGCCTTGACGGAACAACGTGACGAACGATTTATTTTTGTCCTATAACTGTAACGCTTATTCAGGACTAGACACACATGCCTTTCGTCCTGTACGCCGCATCACGTGTATGGCTGCCCCTACGGGCGATTGTAAATGTTGATAATCAGCAAATTCATAACTTATGGAAGATATTTTCAGTAAAGACCTTTCGGGTGCGATGGTATCACCCGACGAGCCGGGCTATAATAGGCTTATCAGTGTCATCTTCGATACCATGGCGACAGCTGCGGAAATGAATGCAAGAGGGTGGCTCACACAGGAAGAAGTGCACGGCTACCTGCTCCGCATCACTGGCAGGGAGATTGACACCAGTACAACACTCCTGCCGCCCCTCTACGTGGATTATGGCAAAAACATCCGTATCGGAAAAAGATGCTGGATACAGCAAGGGTGTACATTCTTCGACCGTGGCGGCATTACTCTCGGTGACGATGTGTTCATAGCGCCGAAAGTAAACCTTATCACTATCAATCATGACCCTGACCCTGACAACCGTAGCGCGACATACGGCAAACCCATTGTGATAGAGGACAAGGTGTGGATTGGCATTGGCACTACCGTATTGCCGGGGGTACGCATCGGTTATGGCTCAATAGTGGGCGCAAACAGTGTGGTGACGCGCGATGTGCCTCCTATGACTGTTGTAGGCGGAAACCCTGCCCGGTTTATCAGGAAAATAGAGACGAAAAAATAGTGAGTGGGCATATTCGCCTATGCCCGGATATATTCATGCCTCCTCTTTGTCGGTTGGCTTCGGCGCAAGGAAGCAAGTTGCTCGTTGTTCAGTCAATGTTTTTTCGTAAATTCGCACCTGATATTTGGTGCGGGCCTCTATGGCTCAATCACGTAAACAGATTGATAATATATAGGTTCATAACATGTTACGCAAGATAAGACGTTTCGCTGCCGTGCTCTTTTTCGTGGGCATCACGCTGCTCTTCCTCGATTTCACCGGAACGCTGCACGCATGGCTCGGCTGGATGGCGAAGATACAGTTCCTCCCCGCCGCCATGGCCCTGAACTTTGGTGTCGTTGCGGCACTCGTGCTGCTGACCCTGCTTTTCGGACGTGTCTACTGTTCTGTGATTTGCCCGTTAGGCGTCTTTCAGGACGTGGTGTCTCACGTCTCGGGCAAGATACGGAAGAACCGCTTCTCCTATTCCCCCGCGATGAGGTGGATGCGCTACACGGTGCTGGTGCTTTTCATTGTGGCAATGGTGGCCGGGGTAGGCTCGTTCGTGGCTCTCCTTGCCCCGTACAGCTCCTACGGGCGCATGGTTTCCAATCTGCTCGCGCCGTTCTACCAGTGGGGCAACAACATCTTGGCGGGCTTCGCCGAGAGGGCTGGGAGCTATGCCGTCTATGAGACCGAGGTGTGGGTGAAGAGCCTGCCGACGTTCATCATCGCGGTGGCCACGTTTGTCGTCATATCGTGGCTTGCTTGGCGCGGCGGGCGTACCTACTGCAATACGATATGCCCCGTAGGCACGGTGCTTGGAGTAGTGGCGCGTTTCTCGCTCTTCAAGGTGGCGTTTGACGAGGACAAGTGCAAGAACTGCGGGCTGTGCGCGCGCAAGTGCAAGGCCTCCTGCATAGATGTGAAGAACCATAAGATAGACCACAGCCGCTGTGTGGCGTGCATGGATTGCCTGAGCGACTGCAAGTTCGGCGCGTTGAAGCTGACGCACCACAGACTGTGGGGCAGTGCGCGCCGGAAAGCCGCCGATGCTCCGGTTGACACCTCGCGCCGTACGTTCCTCATGGCCGGTGCTATGGCCGCAGGCGCGGCAACGCTTAAAGCACAGGAGATGAAAGTGGATGGCGGCCTTGCGGCGATACTTGACAAGAAAGCGCCCCGCCGTGAGACGCGCATCACGCCCCCGGGGTCATGGAGCGCGTATAACATGGCGCAGAGATGTACGGCCTGCCAGTTGTGCGTGTCGGTATGCCCTAACGGTGTCCTGCGCCCCTCCACAGACCTCATGATGCTCATGCAGCCCGAGATGTCCTACGAGCGCGGCTATTGCCGTCCGGAGTGTACCAAGTGTTCGGAGGTATGCCCCGCCGGGGCGATACAGAGGATAGACCGGGCTGAGAAGTCCTCCATACAGATAGGCCATGCGGTGTGGGTGAAAGACAACTGTGTGCCGCTCACTGACGGCGTGGAGTGCGGCAACTGCGCACGCCATTGCCCGACTGGGGCTATACAGATGGTGCCGTCGGTGGCGTGGGACGACATGTCGGTGAAGATACCCGTGGTCGATGCGGAGCGGTGCATAGGCTGCGGCGCGTGCGAGAACCTTTGCCCGTCGCGTCCGTTCAGCGCGATATATGTCGAGGGGCATGAGCGGCACAGGATTGTCTGACTGCGGACGTAGAAGTGAAAACGGACTTTCAGAAAACGAACTATGGCAAATAATGATAATGACAAATCCGGCATGATGAGCCGGAGGAAGTTCCTCAAAATGGCCGGGGCAGGCGCGGCGGCCTCTGCTGCGGTGCTCTACGGTTGCAGTGACGGAAAAAAGGCCGAGACCAAGACCGGTGGCACGGGGAAACAGCCGGGTGAGATGACTTACCGCGTAAACCCGAATACGGGAGACAAGGTCTCTATCCTCGGCTATGGATGTATGCGCTGGCCGACTCTCCCGTCGCCCGACGGCAACGGGGACATTATAGACCAGGAGGCTGTCAACGGCCTGATTGATTATGCGCTGGCTCACGGGGTAAACTATTTCGACACCGCACCGGTCTATGTGCAGGGTCAGTCTGAGCGTGCCACAGGCATTGCCCTGAAACGCCATCCCCGCAACTCATATTTCATTGCGACAAAGATGTCAAACTTCTCCAACTGGACGCGGGAGAACTCCATCGAGATGTACCGCCGTTCGTTCCGGGAGCTACAGACAGACTATATAGACTACTACCTGCTCCACTCCGTCGGCAATGGCGGGATGGAGACCTTCAAGGCACGCTACGAGGAGAACGGCATGATAGACTTCCTCATGAAGGAGCGCGAAGCAGGACGTATACGCAATCTCGGCTGGTCGTTCCACGGCACTGTCGATGTCTTCGACTATGTGCTGTCGCTTCATGAGCGTGTCCATTGGGACTTCGTGCAGATACAGCTCAACTATGTGGACTGGCGCCATGCTTCGGGTAGCAATGTGAACGCCGACTACCTGTATGGCGAGTTGGAAAAACGGAATATACCTGTTGTCATAATGGAGCCTCTGCTTGGCGGACGGCTGTCGAAGCTGAACGCCCATCTGGTGGCGCGGCTGAAAGAGCGGCGGCCTGAGGAGAGCGTGGCTTCGTGGGCATTCCGCTATGCCGGGTCGCCCGAAAAGGTGCTGACCGTGCTTAGCGGGATGACGTACAAGGAGCATCTGGTGGATAACGTGAAGACCTACTCTCCGCTTGAACCCGTGACGGAAGAAGAGAAGGTTTTCCTCGAAGACACTGCCCAGATGATGCTGAAATTCCCGACAGTGCCGTGTACGGACTGCAAATACTGTATGCCTTGTCCTTACGGTATAGATATACCTGCCATATTCTCCCACTACAACAAGTGCGTGAATGAGGGCAATGTGCCTAAAAGCACACAGGATGCTAACTACCGCGAGGCGCGCAGGGCATTCCTCGTGGGCTATGACCGCAGTGTGCCTAAACTGCGTCAGGCCAGCCACTGCATAGGGTGCAGCACCTGCACATCCCACTGTCCGCAGTCGATAGACATACCCGCCGAGCTGCACCGTATTGACGGCTATGTGGAACAGTTGAGACAGGAGACGCTATGACGATGGACTCGCTTGTGGAGATGCTTCACACGGGCGGGTACTCTTGTGTGATAGCCAATGGGAACGATGTCCGGACGTTCACTCGGCGCGGAGTGATGGACTTGTATGAGTTGCTTGCGGACGATGCGGCGTTTATGCACGGTGCGTGGGTGGCGGACAAGGTGGTAGGTAAGGGAGCAGCCGCGCTGATGGTTCTGGGCGGAGTCTCCCGTCTTAATGCTGACGTGCTGAGCGATGACGCTGCACGTGTGCTGACTGCCGCAGGTGTGGACTTCTCGTGTTCCATGCGTGTGCCGTACATTATAAACCGCGCCGGGACAGGCCGTTGTCCTGTCGAGACATTGTGCGCGGAGACGGATGTGCCGGAGGAGATGTTGCCGCTGATAGGTGGGTTCGTAGAGCGGATGAGGCAACGTCAGATAGAAAGTAAATGAGTGTATAACAAATAATTATATGTGACTATGGATACGACAGTAAAACTTTATTCTTACAGGTTCGCCGATGTGCGTACCTATGTGTGTGCGGTTCTGTTTGTGGCGGGCAACATAGTGCTGCCCCAGTTGTGCCATCTTATACCGCAGGGCGGTATGATACTGCTGCCGATATATTTCTTTACTCTGATAGGGGCATATAAATACGGCTGGAAAGTCGGTTTGCTTACGGCTGTGGCATCGCCATTGGTCAATTCTGCCCTGTTCGGTATGCCCGCAGTGGCTGTGCTCCCTGCCATATTGCTCAAATCTGTACTGCTTGCCGTGGCGGCAGGGTTTGTAGCTCAGCGGTTTAACCGCGTGTCGCTCCCTCTCCTGCTGCTTGTGGTGCTGTTTTATCAGACACTCGGCACGCTTGGCGAATGGCTTATGACGGGTGAGTTCATGCTTGCCGTTCAGGATTTCCGCCTCGGTTTGCCGGGTATGGCTATACAGCTGTTCGGCGGCTATGCCGTGTTGAAGTACATGCTGCGCAAGTAAGTAGGCCACATGGGCAAGTACATGGGGCATGGGCCGTGTGTACAGAGAGGACAAGATAAAGAGTGCGCCCGGAACGGCATCATGCCGTCCGGGCGCATCCTATTGACAGAAAGTAGTTTATTTATTTTAGAGCTTTGAGTGCCGCATCGTAATCCGGCTCGTTTGTTATCTCCTCCACAAGCTCCGTGTAGAGTATCTTTCCGCTTTCGTCTATTACAATGACTGCGCGCGCCATCAGGCCTTTCATCGGGCCATCTGCTATACGTAGACCGTAGGCCTTGGCAAATCCGCAGTCACGGAAGAGCGAGAGGGTCACTACGTCCTTTATGCCTTCCGTGGTGCAGAAACGTGCGTGGGCGAAAGGCAGGTCCATAGAGACGCATAGCACTACGGTGCTGTCAAGTGATGCCGCTTTCTTGTTGAACTGACGTACTGAGAGTGCGCACACCGGAGTGTCGAGGCTCGGGAAAATGTTGAGAACCACTCTCTTGCCTTTGAAGTCTGAGAGCGATGCCTCGCTGAGGTCTGATTTAACTGCCGAGAAGTCAGGTGCGACGTCTCCCACCTTCACCATCTTGCCCTCCGTATGAAACGGGTTGCCTTGTAATTTGACTGTCTCGCCTGTCGCGGCGTTACTTACGCATGATGTAGCCATAATTATTCCTGTTAAGATTAGATTTTAGAGATTCATTATACTGTCGTAATTCTTTACTGTGCAAAGGTATTTCAATAGTTTGGCATTGGCAATTGGTACTGTCTATGGAAGTATAGTCCAGACTGATTAAAATGGCGGCTCTTTTCCGCTACCTTTGCACATATATATGGCGGGCGGGTGTGTGCGTCCCTGCACCCGTTGGATGTCGGTCTCTTATTGATAACAGGAGTGGATATATTATTGTAAGAATATGAAAGATAGAGAGTTATATGAAGCGGCATTGCTCTACCACAGGGAGGGGATGCCGGGTAAGATTGAAGTGAATTTGACCAAGCCGTGCGGCACGCCGAAGGATTTGTCGCTGGCCTATTCTCCGGGAGTGGCCGCTCCGTCGCTTGAGATTTCAAAGAACGGGGAGAGGGTGTACGAGTATACGGGCAAGGGTAATCTTGTGGCTGTCATATCAAACGGTACGGCGGTACTCGGTCTCGGCAATATCGGGGCTAAGGCATCCAAGCCGGTTATGGAGGGCAAGTGCATGTTGTTCAAGCAGATGGCGGGTATCAATGCGTTCGACATAGAGGTCGATACGGAGGATGTGGATGAGTTTGTGGAGACGGTAAAGATGATTGCTCCTACGTTCGGGGGCATAAACTTGGAGGACATAAAGGCTCCAGAATGCTTCGAGATAGAACGTCGCCTGCGTGAGGAGCTTGACATCCCGGTGATGCACGACGACCAGCACGGTACGGCCATAATCAGTTCCGCCGCGCTGATTAACAGTTGTATATTGACAGGGAAGAAGATAGAGGATGTTAGGATAGTGGTCAGCGGAGCGGGGGCTGCGGCCATAGCGACGGCGCGTATGTTCGTGCATGTAGGGGCGCGCAGGGAGAACATAATACTGTGTGACAGCAGGGGAGTGGTGAACCGCCATAGGCAGGGGCTGACGGCGGAGAAGGCCGAATTTGCCTCTGATACTGATAAGTCCACATTGGCGGAGGCCATTGAGGGGGCTGATGTCTTCCTCGGAGTGTCGAAACCTGGATTGCTGTCTCAGGAGATGATACGCTCCATGGCCGCACAGCCGCTGGTGATGGCATTGGCTAACCCGCTGCCGGAGATAACCCGCGATGAGGCGCTTGCGGCGCGTGAGGATGTCATATTTGCCTCCGGCAGGTCTGACTGGCCGAACCAAGTGAACAATCTGCTGGGGTTCCCCTATGTGTTCAAGGGGGCGTTGCGCGTCAGGGCGCGTGAGATTAATGAGGAGATGAAACTGGCGGCTGCCCATGCGCTTGCGGAGCTGGCGAGGAAGACGATACCGGGTGACCTGTGCAAGGTGCTGGGCAACTGCGGTTTGTCGTTCGGGCGGGACTACCTGATACCGTCGCCGTTTGACCCGAGGCTGAGGGAGTGCGTTACGGACGCTGTGGCGGATGCTGCTGTAAGAAGCGGCGTCGCGCAGTTGTGATTGGGCTTGGAAAGGGTCATCTTCCAATAGGTATTAAGTAAGTACAACAATGAGATGAGGGCTGCCGAGATGGTTTCGGCAGCCCTCTTTCTTTTTATTGCGTCACTACACTATGATCTCAAATGCCCACGCTCTTGAGTACCTGCTGTTGTACTCCGTCTTTCGATATGATGATGCAGTAGATACCCTGCGGCATATTGAAAGTATAGGTGTCGGCAGATGCTGTGGCTGTCCAGAGGGTACGGCCTGTCATGTCAATGCAGCGCAGCTCCGAACCTGCCTCTATGCCGTAGAGCGTATTGCCCGCGATGAAGGCTTCCGAGCCGTCGGTGAAGATGTTTTCAACATCAGTGGAGGTGCCAATGACGTTGAACGTAGTTACACCGGCATCCTCATAGAAAGTTATGTTGTCGAGCCAATATGTGTCGAAAGCGTTGAAGTACTTTATGGAATCGCTGGAGTATAGAGATCTGGTCGGGAATATGTCACCCTTTTTTCCTCTGTATGCCCAATTGTCTCCTACGCCGTCAGCTTCAACTATGTCTACGCCCATCGCGCTACGGTCGTTGTTGACGGTATTGTTCTGCCATTTGTATGGGTTGTAGGTGATTTTCGTTATGAGCATGCCTTCTCCCGGTATATCCTGATCCCATACGTTTACGTTTTCGTCAGTGACTCTTGTTTCGAGCATATAGAAGATGTTCGGCTCCGGGTTTGCACCGTCAAGGTTGTGTTCGCCTGTCTCGCTTATGAGAAGTGCACTGTTGCTGTTGAGCAGCTCAGGCAGCTCATAGGTGGTGTCTGCCTTGACAACAGTCGGTGTGAGCCACCCCATGAAGAAACGCTCATAGGCGGAGTAGGTCGGCGGAGTGCGGCCGTTGTTGTTGTATGGGCCGATGTCCATAACGTCCCATTCGCCTAGGGTTTTGTATTGGTTGCCAGTCGTGTTTGATGTTGTGGTATAGAAGTCGGGCAGACCGAGCACATGGGAAAACTCGTGGCAGAATGTGCCTATGCCGCACATGGTACTTCCTGTGCCTCTGAATTCGGATGTGCAGGCGTAGCGGTCAACTTTTTTACCATCGTAGAGGTTGTCTTTGCCCTCGAAACTGCCCTGCTGTATGTTGGACTGGTGTGGCCATACAGTCTCTTCACCGCCTCCCTCGGCCTGATTGTTACCGGCATAGTAGATGAATACGAAGTCGATGTTGCCGTCGTTGTCCTGGTCGTATTGTGAGAAGTCAATCTCGTCCCCCTTGTCTTCGTTGAGAAGCTGCACGGCCTCGATGGTCATTTCCTGAGCGCGGAGGTCGATGTTGTTACCGCGGTCTGTACCGTAGTATGACATGGTATGCGAGAGGGTGTATGGACCGTAGACGTGAAATGTGGGGTTGTATGCGCTGTCAGAGGAGGCGAGGAAGTAGTCGTTAACTGAGCCTGTGGCACCGTTCTCGCTGTATCCGTTCTGGTTGAGAAGGCTGTCAAATGCGGCCTGTGGCTCATCAATGGAGAAGCTGAGGTCGCTGAAGTTTACGAGAATGATGATGCCTTCGTTGGCTATCATGGGCTGACCTACGCGCTGCTGCGGCACTTCGCCGTTGGCGGCGACGCGCTGTGCGCGCATGTCTGAGAGCTGCGGGAGGAGCATGTCGGCGCGGTAGGCGTCAAGGTTTATGCTGCCGCGCTGCGAGGGGTTGAGGGCACGCATACCTGAGGGGACGATTTCTCCGGAGGCAACGGTGGCGTATTCAAAATAGCCTTCTGCATTGCGCGCAACGAGGTATCCGTCGGTTGTTGTCGAGTAGTGGAAGTGCTCGTCACCTGTCATTTTAATTTGGAGTGTTGTGCCGTCGGGCTGGAGTACGTCAATGATGCCCGGATAGGCGGGTACGGCCCAGAGTCCTGTGGCCGATAGTCCGATGAGGACTGAAAGGATGAGCTTTTTCATTTGTCTTTTTGCTTTTTCGTTTTTCGTTTTGTTGTCTGCTTGTTTGTTATGCTGTCTGTGCCGACGCGGCACGGATGAGCAATCTGATTTTTACAAGGGCAAAAATACGATTTTTTTCTTAATGCTGCGCGTGGGATTAGGTTTTTTTCTGTGAAACGGACGAATTTGGCGGTGAGCTGTGCCATGCAGGGGGTTGGATGCGGAGGTGTGGTCGGGCGAGGGGGTTGTGGGCAACTGTCTGATGCGGACGGGGTTGGACGGGCGGGACGGGCTGTTTGATTTGGAGAACGGAGGTGGGTGAAACGGTGGTGCATGGGAGTGGGTAGGTTGAGGGTCGCCTGAGCCCTGCTGAATGGTCGGGGGGTGAAGGGGGCGGATGTCTATCGGACGAGTGGGCGGTATTTGCAGTGCGGGTGTGTGGTGTCCGGCAGGATGGCGCAGGCGCGGTTACTGGAAGGTTTCGAGGTAGAGGGCGTTGCCGTCGAATACGGCGTAGGTGAAGAGGCTGAAGAATTCGCCGAGGAGGACGAGCTGTGTGCCGGAGGCGAGCATGAGGTTGAGTTCGATGTGGCGGTGCCCCATGACGATGTAGTCTGTGCCGGGGTGGGCGGCGGAGTAGCTTTTCGCGAAGAGCACTTGCGGCTCTTGGTTTTCCCCGCGGAATGCGGAGTCGTCTTCCGAGTGCCTGAGGCGGTTTTTTTCGCTCCAGCGGTATCCGAAGTTCCACGCCGCGCGGGGGGGGACTATGTGGCGGAAGAGCCATCGGCTGGCGCTGCTCTCGAAGAGGGCGTTGAGCATGCGGGTGGCTGCCGGGGTGTCGCCGAGGCCGTGGCCGTGGTGGAGGAAGAATGTTTTGCCGCAGAGCGTGGTGACGAACTCTTTGCGGTGGAGTGTCACGCCGCAATGGCTTTCGAGGTAGCCGAATGTCCATTGGTCGTGGTTTCCGCAGAAGAAGTGGACTTCCACGCCGCTCTTTACGGTGCGGGCTATGGCTTCGAGCGCGGCACGGTATTCGCTCTGTACCGCGCGGGGAAACTCGAACCAGAAGTCGAATATGTCTCCGAGGAGGAATATGGCTGTGGCGTCGGCAGCGGCGGTGTCGAGCCAACTGATGAACCTCTGCTGGTGGACCGAGGGGTCAGTCACGGTGCGCAGTCCGAGGTGTGCGTCGGAGAGGAAGTAGTATTTCATGGGCGTGCCGCGTGGTGTGCCGTTAGAGGAAACCGAGTTCGAGCTTTGCCTCCTCGCTCATCATCTCCTTGTCCCATTCGGGTTCAAATACGAGGTTGACCGTGACGGAGCTGACTCCCTCCACGGCCTCGACTTTCATGCGTACATCTTCCGCTATGAAGTCTGCTGCGGGGCAGTTAGGAGCTGTGAGTGTCATGTCTATCGTGACATCGCCGCTTTCGGTGCAGTCTATCTTGTATATCAGTCCGAGGTCGTATATGTTGACGGGGATTTCGGGGTCGTACACTGTTTTGAGCACTTTGACTATCCGCTCTTCTGTTTCGAGAAATTCGTTCATTGGCTGTATTCTTGTCTTGTTGTTAAAAATGGTGGCGCGGGTTATAGTGTCCTGCTTGACACCGGCACGTCATCCTTGCCGTAGAGCGGCATGATGTCCTTTATGTCTGTGCCGTACATCTCGTCAATCGATGCGGCGTAGTTTTGCAGGATGACGGCGCGGCGCAGTTTGAGGGTCGATGTGAGTTCGCCCGACTCTATGGTGAACCCGCGTTTTATGAGCTTGAACTTCTTGATTTTCTCGTAGCTTGCCATGTCGGCCTGCCCTTCGGCTATCCGCTCTTCGAAGAGCTGCTGTATGCGGCTGTCGGCGAGCAGCGCGTCGATGGAGGAGTACTCTATGCCCTGCTCCTTGGCGTACTGCTCCACGGCCGGCAGGTTGGGGGCTATGATGGCGGTGACGAAGTTACGGTTGTTGCCTATCACGGCTATCTGCTCTATGTAGCGGTCTGCCCCGAGCTTGGTCTCTATCTGCTGCGGGGCTATGTATTTGCCGTTCGATGTCTTGAAGAGGTCTTTTATGCGCTCTACCATGTAGACGTGTTTGCCGTCGACGAGCTTGCCCGCGTCGCCTGTGTGGAACCATCCGTCCTCAAACGCCGCCGCTGTGGCCTCCGGCTTGTTGTAATAGCCGCTGAACACGGTCTTTCCCTTGACCAGTATCTCGTTGTCCTCGCCTATTTTGACCTGCACGTCAGGCATGAGAGAGCCTACCGAGCCTATCACATAGTTCTTGAACTCGTAGCAGCAGACTGTGGCAGTGGTCTCTGTCAGACCGTAGCCGTATATGATGGGAATGCCGAGGCTGCGGAAGAAGACTGCAAGCTTGTCGTCCAGTGCCGCACCTGCCACGGGGAACATGCGCCCGTGGTCTATGCCAACCACCTTTTTCAGCGTGCTGAATATGAGTTTGTCGGCCACTTTGTAGCGTATGTAAAGCCACATCGGGGCATGTTTGCCGAGCCGTCTGTAATCGATGTTGAACTCTTTGCCTATGGCTACTGCCCATGTGACAATGGCTTTCTTGAAAGGGGAGAATGTGCTTATCTTCTCCTGTACTCCGGCAGCCACTTTCTCCCAGAAACGCGGGACGCTGCACATCAGCGTGGGGCGCACCTCCTTTATGATGGACTGTATCTCTGTGGGGTGCAGGTTCAGGTACACTTTCACGTCTTTGCATAGGCAGAAATAGACCCATGCCCTCTCGAAGATGTGCGACAGGGGTAGAAACGCTAGCGATGTGTCGTGGCGGTTTACGTTGGTGAGCCGTATGTCGTGTATCCTCATTCCTTCGAGCAGTGCGCTGTGGGGGAGCATGACGCCTTTCGGCTCTCCGGTAGTCCCGGATGTGTACATGATTATCGCAAGGTCCTCTTCGCGCGCTGCTCCCTTGCGCCTGTTCACGGTGCCGGCATATTCGTCTTTCTCCCCGAGTTTCAGGAAATCGGCGAAATGCATTGCGCGAGTCTCGCCTTTGAGGTCCACACGGTCGTCGAACACGATGATGTGTTTGAGGTGTTCCGATGTCTGCAATACTTCGAGGGCATTGTCATACTGCTGTTGTTCGCCCACGAAGAGCACGGCTATCTTGGCGTCGTTCACTATGTATTCTATCTGTGATACCGACGACGTTGCGTAGAGCGGCACTGAGACGGCGCGGTTCGCGTAGTTGGCGAAGTCGGCTATCACGGCGTGAGGCATGTTCTGGGAGCAGATGGCCACATGTTCCTGCTCCTTTACACCCAGCGAGGCCAGTGCTTTGGCCGCCGTGAACACTTTCTCCGCGAACACTGACCATGTGATGCCGACCCACTGGGCGAGCGAGTTGTCGCGGTAATATATGGCTTTCGCGTTAGGATGCTTTTTCGCCTTGGTGAAAACGAGTTCCGCGAAATGTATTAATTTCATTGGCTTTTTCATGTCCGGGTCTTTTTATTAGAAACTGTTTTGTTATTAGAAACTGTTTTGAGTTTGTCGCCTATATGGATTGTGATGCACCGTCGGGGCATATCATGTTCTCATGGCTGCCGCAATAGTGGGCTATTGTAAGGGCATGAGGGCGGGATAGGGACGGCGGGGCGCACAATATATAGACGAAAACTATATTTGATGTACATTTAGTCGTTCAATAAACATTGTTTGTAGAAAATCAAAACAGTTTCTTAGCTTGGATATATGCGTTCCGTTTACTGTTTTGGCTCTCCATGGGTTATTCCGGCAGTGCGAGGTTGAGCTTGATGAGCGACTGTTTGGCCGCCGCCTGCTCCGCCTCCCTTTTGCTGAATCCTATGCCCGCGCCGTACTCCTCGCCGTCTATCAGCACGCGCGAGCAGAACCGTATCCGGTTGTCCTCCATGCGCTCCTGTGACATGAGGTCGAACTCTATGTTGCGGCTCTCTTTCTGCCCCCACTCCATGAGCGCGGACTTGAAGCTGATTGTCCCCTCCACCGCATTGTCTATGACCGAGAAACGGCGGAACGTCTCTTCCACAAAGTCGCGGCATCTGTCGTAGCCGAAGTCGAGAAACACTGCTGCCACTAATGCCTCAAAGGCGTTGCCGAGTGTGTGAATGCCTATGCAGCGGCTGTCTATCAGCGTGTCGAGTTGCAGCGACTTGCCTATGTTGTTGAGTGTGACGCGCTTCACTATCCCCGTCTTTATCAGTGTGAGGTTCCCCTCTTTCTTGTCTGGGAACTCGCGGTAAAGCAGTTCGCTTGTGATGGCGTTGATGAGTGCGTCGCCGAGAAACTCCATACGTTCGTTGTTCACCTTGTCCCCCCTGCGGTCTTTCTTGTTGGTGGAGCTGTGGGTGAGGGCTCTGCGGTAGAGCGACTCGTCTTTTATCACGAACCGTATGCGCCTTTCCAGCTCCGAGGCGAAGTCGCTTTTCCCCGGTTTGCTTTTCAGTCTGGGCATTAAAGACTTGAACATGATGCTGTTTCCAATAATATAATTGTTCGGTTTTAGAACTTCAGTTGTTGCTGTGTGTCCGTCAGGGTGAAACTCATCCTGTGGTATGGCGTGACGCCCAATGCGGCTATCGCCCTGCGGTGTTCCGCCGTGGGGTAGCCTTTGTTCCGCTCCCACCCGTAGCCGGGGCATTCTTTTGCGAGCCTCTCCATCGTGTCATCGCGGTATGTCTTCGCCAGTACCGATGCCGCTGCAATGGAGAGGTATTTGCCGTCGCCCTTGACCACTGTGTCATATGGCACGTCGCGCCACGGCTTAAACCTGTTGCCGTCCACTATCACGTGCTGCGGCTCTATCCCCAGCTTGTCGAGTGCGCGGTGCATGGCGAGCAGACTGGCGTTCAGTATGTTCATCTTGTCTATCTCCTCCGCGCTCACTTCTGCCACTGCCCATGCCTCGGCTTCTGCCTCTATCTTTTCGCGCAGGCGGTAGCGTGCCTTCGCGCTCAGCTGTTTGCTGTCGGTGAGTGTGCTGTCCGTGAAGTCCGGTGGCAATATGACAGCTGCCGCAAACACCGGCCCCGCGAGACATCCGCGCCCCGCCTCGTCACACCCCGCCTCTCTCACTCCCGCCGTGTGGAACGGCAGCAGAGCCGAACTCCCTCTCCTCATACCCTTACTCGTTGTATATCAGTTCGAGGAGCGTCTCCCCGACTGCGTGCAGAGTGTTCCTGTCTATGTTGTTCATATTGTCGCCGAGCGTATGCCAATAGTCGCCGAAGCCGTTCTCGCTCATCGGGTTGTACTGTATGATGTCTATGCAGGGTATCTTGGCCAGTGTGTTGACATACAGATGGTCGTCCGTGACCATCCCCCCACGCTGGTCTCTGAACGTCTGCCCGAACCCGAGGTCGGCTGCCGTCCTCCAAACCTTGTCCACTATGTCCGGCGCGAAGTGCATAGATACGCCCTCCTTGCAGAACTGTGCTCCGGGTGCGCCCACCATGTCGAGAAGCACGCCGTACATCGGACGGTATGGGGTGACATGCGTGTTCCTCCCCCAATACTGAGAGCCGAGGCACCATGTATCCTCTTTATAGTTACCCTCGTAGAACTCCGGTATCCCCCAGTCTTCGAGGTCGAAGAGTATGATGTCAACTCCCACGCCCGGCTGTTGCGTGCTGAATGCTCGCCCGAGTTCCATCAGCACCCCCACGCCGCTTGCCCCGTCGTTCGCGCCGTCTATCGGCCTCTTGTGGTTCGCCTCGTCAGGGTCGCTGTCCGCATACGGGCGTGAGTCCCAGTGAGCGCAGAGCATCACGCGGCGCACCGCCTCCTTGTTGTACGAGGCTATGATGTTGTACAGCTTCATCTCACGTCCGTCATAGAGCCTTGCCTCGCCCTCCTGCACGGTGACCTCCGCCCCGTGGTGTCTGAAATGCTCCGCCAGAAAGTCGCGGCACTGCGCGTGCTCCTCGCTCCCAGGCACTCTCGGCCCGAACGCCACCTGTGCCTCCACATAGCTGTATGCCGAGTCGGCCGAAAACGACGGGCGTTTCTGCTCCTCCGTTGCCGCTGTGCTCCCCTCGTCGCCTCTCTTCCCTGTCGGCGAGGCGCAGGCGCACACTGTGGCGAGAAACGTGGCCGCCACACACACCAGCAGCCCGTGTCTTGCTCCCCTCATCGCCTCACAGTTCAAAGTCGAGGGCTATGCTCTGCACCGCCACCTCGCCCATGTGCTTCTTCACGACGTTGCAGTGGTACGGGTCATTCTGATACTCTTCGAGCCTCTCCCAGTCCTCCACGATTACCTCGAGGATGATGTCAAACGACCTCGGCGAATGCAGTTGGTCCGCATGTGTCTCCACGCTCTTTGCCGTCGGGACATTCCCCTTCATCGACAGTATGATGTCCCTTGTCTTCTTGCAGTTCTCCGGCGAGTTGTCCGCCAGCTTGAAACATACTATGTGCTTTACCATATCCTTTTGTTTATACTCTCTCTCTGTTTTTAAGGTCTGTACTCTTCTCTGTATGAACACGATGGCCTCTCATCCTCATCCTTGTACCACGACGCGTATACGGCGTAGTTGTGCGCTATCTTCTGGTTAATCTCGCGCCCCTGCTCCGGTGCCACCTCCTTCACCTGCTTCGCCGGCACGCCCGCCCAGATAGTGTGCGGCGGTATCTTCGTCCCGCTCAGCACCAGCGCGTTGGCTGCCACTATCGCTCCCTCGCCCACAACGGCGTTGTCCAGCACCGTGGCTCCCATCCCTATCAGCGCGTAGCTTTCCACCTTAGCCCCGTGTATCGTCACATTGTGTCCCACCGAGACATAGTCCCCCAGCTCTATCGTCGACTTCTCATACAGCGTATGCAGCACAGCCCCGTCCTGTATGTTGACGTGGTTGCCTATCCTGATGCTGTTCACGTCCCCGCGCAGCACGGCGTTGAACCAGATGCTGCACCCTTCGCCTATCTCCGTGTCGCCGATGATGGTCGCGTTCTCCGCGAGAAAGCAGCCCTTGCCTATCTTGGGCGTGAAGCCGCGTACCGATTTGATTAGTGCCATAAACTCTATCTTTTTATAGTTAGACCATTATAGTTGAACCGTTCTCTTCCAATACGTAGGGCGTATGCCCGCTCACCGTTCGCGCCGTCCCCTCAGCAATCCCACAACCGTAAATGCCGCAAAATGCACTCCCCGTTCCCTGCCGGGACGCATCCTGTCTTGTCCCGACAGGGACAAAGATACCATTATATTTTCAAAATTTCAAATAAATGACACAATACTGTGCGTATAATTTTTACATTCCGCCCCCGCTCAGTGGAACACCTTGTCCCCCAACCCGTTAGAAACGCACGGCGCGCCGCCCGTCCGCCAGCTCCTCTATCTCCACCCTCACCGTATCCTCCGGCAGCAGACCCTCCACCAGCTCCGGCCACTCCATCAGGCACACGCTCCCCGAGTCGAGATAGTCGTACAGCCCGAAGTCCACGGCCTCCTGCGGCGTATTGATGCGGTAGAAATCGAAGTGGTACACAGTCCCCCTCCCCGCCTGATACTCATTGACTATCGAAAAGGTAGGGCTGTTCACCGCATCCCCCTTCACCCCCAGCACCCCCGCGAGTGCCCGGATAAACGTCGTCTTGCCCGCGCCCATACTGCCGTAAAACGCGAAAACGCTCCTCTCACCCATACTCTCGGCAAACTGCCTCGCCGCCCCCTCTATCTCCTCCAGACTGTATACTATCTCCCTCATAGCCTCTTACTGTATTAACCTTCCTTCAATCCATGGTAGCGGCTACCGCCCCTATCACATCATGTCTTGCATTCATGTACAAAGGTACGAAAAAGATACGGAACGTCACACCTCCGGCCTCTCTCTTTAATTCCTCTTGTGATAGTGTACCTTGCAATAGGCCGCGCTCTTGCATCCGTCCACTCCTCCCTCTCAGGCAACTCGCCCCCTGAGCCGCCTCACCTCACCCGCCCTCTTCGCCCCTCCCTCTCCAAATGCAAACCAAGGTTAAAAACACGTACTCTCGAGCCAGCGGCCAGCCAGCCCCTACGGACATTCACCGAAGCCTCAGCCCACCTCCTCCGCCCGTCCCTCCCTCCCCGCGCCCCCCTTATCCCCGCTCCTCTCCATGCTACCTTTCGTCCGCTCCCCACCCCCTCCGCCCCTCAAACGTAAAAAGTGGTTAAAAACACGTACTCTCGACGGAGCGGCTCCGAACCCCCTGCGGACTCTCTCCCCATCCCCTCCGCCCTCCCCCGCCTCCACTCCCGCCTCGGGATAAAGACACTCCCCAAAACCTTTGCGGTTGTGTAGGACTTTCACTACCTTTGCACCGTCTTATTAATTGCATTATGTCTGGTCTTAAGAAGTTGGCTCAGGAGACAATGGTCTACGGCCTGAGCAGCATTGTGGGCAAGTTCCTCAACTGGTGTCTCGTACCCCTGTACAGCTACGTGCTGTCAAGCTCCGAGGAATATGGCGTTATGACCGAGTTCTACGCTTGGACGGCACTGGTCATCATCATATTGACCTACGGCATGGAGACCGGCTTCTTCCGCTTCGCCGGCGCGGACAAGCTGGCCGAGTTGCGGTCGAACAAGGTATACAGCACTACGCTCACATCCATCGCGGTGACCTCCACTCTCTTCGCCATACTGATATGCGTCTTCCAGGGACCTATTTCCAAGGCAATGGGCTACGTCTACCATCCGGAGTGGGTCGCGATGATGGGTGTGACCGTAGCCATCGATGCGTTCAACAGCATCCCCTTCGCCTATCTGCGTTTCGTGAACAGGCCATTCACGTTCGCGAAACTGAAGATATTCAATATCATAATGAACATCATCCTTAACATATTCTTCCTCGTCCTCTGCCCGAGAATTTACGAGACAAGCCCCGAATGGGTATTCTGGTTCTACTCCCCCGCCTACGGTGTCGGATATGTCTTCGTGAGCAACCTCATCTCCTCCGCCATGTTGACCATCGCCCTGCTGGCCTATGTCTTTGTCGGGCCGTGGGCGTTCGACCGCAGGCTGCTCGTGCGTATGCTGAAATACAGCCTCCCCCTCCTGCTCTTCGGCGTGGCGGGCATTATGGACCAGACCATTGACAAGATGCTCTTCAAAAGCCTCTACAAAGGTGCTGACGCGATGGAGCAGCTGGGCATCTACGGCGCATGCTTCAAGGTGGCGATGGTGATGATGATGTTCACCTACGCCTTCAAGTTCGCCTATGAGCCTTTCGTATTCTCCAAACACGGCAGTGCGGACTGCAAGGAGAGCTATGCCGACGCCATGAAGTACTACGTCATCACCGCGCTGGGCATCTTCCTCGGCATCGTATTCTATATGGACGTGCTGCAATATGTCATCGCCCCCGCATACCGCGAGGGACTGGCCATCATCCCTGTGGTGCTTGTCGCCTACCTCTTTCAGGGGGTGCTGTCCAACCTCTCCCTCTGGTACAAGCTGACCGACAGGACTATCTATGGGGCATACATCTCGATATTGGGGCTGGTCATAACGGTCGCGCTTAATGTCGCCTTCGTTCCAAAGTACAGTTACTGGGCATGTGTTTACGCCACACTGGCATGCTATACTGTGATGATGCTCGTCTCCTATTTCCTCGGACAGAAGTACTACCCGGTTAATTACCCCTTGAAGGATATTGGCATCTATGTGCTGCTCACTGCGGTACTATACGTGGCGGGCATGGCTGTCGATTTCGGTGCGCTCTGGGCGAACCTCCTCTACCGCACCGCTCTGCTTGGTGTCTTCGCCGTCTATCTGGTGAAAAAGGATTTGCCGCTGAGCGAGATTCCGGTCTTGGGAAAATTATTCAAAAAATCGCACTCCCGCATAGAGAAGAAGTGAATTTATTTGTTTAATTTTGCATTGGCGGGTCGGGACACGTGTCTGCGGCCTAACGTTGTAATATTCAGCTATAAGAGATAAGAGAGTAAGGATGGGTTTGTTTTCTTTGACACAGGAGATAGCGATAGACCTCGGTACGGCGAACACGGTCATCATCCATAATGACAAGATTGTGGTTGACCAGCCCTCTATCGTGGCACTCGATACTCGCTCTGAAAAGGTGGTCGCCATCGGTGAGAAGGCGCACCAGATGCAGGGCAAGACCAATTCACACATACGCACCGTGCGCCCGTTGAGGGACGGCGTGATTGCCGATTTCGACGCTGCGGAGAAGATGATACGCGGGATGATAAAGATGATACCTAATAAAAATCATCTCTTCTCCCCCTCGCTCCGTATGGTTGTCGGCATACCGTCAGGCAGTACGGAGGTGGAGATGCGCGCCGTGCGCGACTCGTCTGAGCACGCGGGCGGACGTGATGTCTACATGATATATGAGCCGATGGCGGCCGCTCTGGGCATAGGTCTCGATGTGGAAGCCCCGGAGGGGAATATGGTGGTGGACATAGGCGGCGGTACTACGGAGATTGCCGTCATATCTTTGGGCGGCATAGTGACCGACAAGTCTATACGCATAGCGGGCGACGAGTTCACTACCGACATAATGGAGTACATGAACCGCCAGCACAACATCAAGGTGGGCGAGACCACGGCTGAGAACATCAAGAAAAGCGTGGGCTCGGCTCTGACTGACCTCGGCGAGGATGCGCCGGAAGATTATGTGGTGCGCGGCCCGAACAAGATAACGGCGTTGCCTATGGAGGTGCCGGTCTCCTATCAGGAGATTGCACACTGTCTGGAGAAGTCCATCGCCAAGGTGGAGACGGCCATTCTCGCGGCGTTGGAGGAGACGCCCCCGGAGCTGTATGCCGACCTCGTGAACAAGGGCATCTATCTGGCTGGTGGCGGCGCGTTGCTTAAAGGACTTGCCAAGCGTCTGACAGACAAGATACAGATACAGTTCCATGTGGCTGATGACCCGCTCCGCGCCGTGGCTCGCGGCACAGGCATAGCCTTGAAGAATGTGGACAAGTTCCAGTTCCTGTTGCGCTGACTCGTTTTACGGCATTGGGAAAGGAGGGACATGATTTGATGATTACCATCGGATTCTGTCCCTCGTTCCGTAAGTGGGGGATTCTCGGTTGTGAGCGATGAATAGGATAATAGCCTTTTTCTTGAAGCATGTGGTGTTCTTCCAGTTTCTGCTGCTGGAGGTACTCTCTTTCATGCTCATAGTTAACGCGAACGAGTTTCAGAGGAGCGTCTTTTTCCGCTATGCCACGGCGGCAATGGCCAATGTCTACGAGGTGACAGGCGCGGTGGCTGACTATTTCGGGCTGCGGAGCGTCAACGATGCTCTGGCGCAGGAGAACGCTGAACTGAAAAACGAGATAGAGGGGCTCCGGGAGCAGGTGGCATATCTGACGCATGATACGCTGATAATGTCCGAACTGCATCAGGACTTGCGCTACATCGGGGCGAAAGTGGTCTACAACAGCGTCTCGCAGATGCAGAACTATCTGATTATAGACAAGGGCTTCGGTCAGGGCGTAGAGGAGGACATGGGCGTGGTGAGTGCCGACGGTGTCGTGGGTGTGGTGCAGCGTGTGAGTGAGAATTACGCGGTGGTGATACCCGTTGTCAATCCCGTCCAGAGGATAAGTGCGAAGATAAAGGCGGACAACCAGTTGGGCTCTCTTGTGTGGGACGGGCGGCGCATCGGTGTGGCTCAGATGGAGGAGATACCCGGCCATGTGAAACCCGGGGCGGGTGACACGATTGTGACGAGCGGCTATTCGGCCATATTCCCGTCTGGTATATTTATAGGGACAGTGGACAGTGTGTACGGCGGGGAGAGCGATCCCTTTTGCAAGGTTGATGTGCGGCTGGGGGTTGATTTCCGCTCTGTTGAGTATGTGATGGTGGCGGTCTACAAGAACAGGGATGAGCTTTCCGGACTGAAAAATACGTTGAAGTATGGAGAGTAGGCTTTCATATCTGCTTCATCTGGCAGTGCTGTTGCTATTGCAGGTGCTGCTGTTCAACAATTTCAGTATAGGCGGCATAGTCAATATCTACATATACGTCTACTTCATACTGATGCTGCCCATGAAGACGGGGCGGAGCGCACTGCTGTGGATGGGTTTCGGCGTGGGTCTGCTCATGGATTTCTTTTCCGGTACGCTGGGTATACACGCTGCATCCACGGCTCTGGTGGCTTTCCTGCGTCCCTATGTGCTGGGTCTCTACGCATCGCAGGATGAGTTGGAAAAGTATGCCCCCGCGCTGAAATATATAGGCGGCAGCTTTGTGAAGTACGCCGTTACTTTAATCTTCATACACCACTTCACGCTCTTTGCCCTCTCCGCCTTCTCTCTCTCTTTCCTTGGCATGGCACTGTTGAAAGGAGTTGCCAGTGCGGCGGCCACTTCCCTTATTGTCATAGCCGTTGAACGGCTTAAAATGTAGTCTGCCATGCTCAGGGACCAATACAAGAACAGGAGCTTGTCTGTACGTTTGGTGCTGTTTTTCATAGTGCTTGTCTTCATTGTGCGGCTTCTCGTCATGCAGTTGTCCGGTGAGTATAAGGACATTGCCGAGGGCAATGCTTTCTATCGTAAGACGCTCTATGCGCCTCGCGGTCTCATATACGACCGAAACGGTAAACTGCTCGTCTATAATCAGCCCACGTATGACCTGATGGTGACTGTCAAGGAGATGCGCGACGCGGCTCGTGATGGCAACCCCATTGATACGGCTGAACTCTGCTCCTTGCTTGGCATGACCGTGGAGCAGTTTGAAGAGCGCATGGCCGACATCAGGAATGTGAAGAAAAATCCCGGCTATTCTCAGCTGACGCCGCAGCGGTTCATGACCCAGCTCTCCCCGATAGAGTATGCCGTCTTGCAGGAGAAGCTGCGCAAGTTCCCCGGTTTCTCTGTCCAGAGCCGTACCCTGAGAAACTACAACTATCCCTATGCGGCGCATGTGCTTGGCTCTATTGGCGAGGTCTCCCAGAGCATGATAGACCGCGACCCCTATTACCGTCTGGGTGATTATGCCGGCGTGAGCGGGTTGGAACGCTCCTATGAGAAAGAACTGCGTGGCGAGAACGGCGTGGAGATACTCCTGCGCGATGCGCGTGGCAGAATTAAGGGACGCTATAAGGACGGAGCTGAGGACAGGATGCCGGTGGCGGGAAAGAATTTGGTCTCGACCATAGACATTGACTTGCAGATACTTGCTGAAGACTTGCTGCAAGGCAAGACGGGCAGCATCGTGGCGATAGAGCCTGCGACGGGGGAGATACTGGCCATGGCGTCAAGCCCGGCATGGAATCCCTCCAACATGGTGGGGCGGTTGAGGTCTAAATATTACCCCATACTCCTCAACGATGGGACTAAGCCGTTGCTCAATCGTGCTACCCAAGGAACATATTCCCCCGGCTCTACATTCAAGACATTGCAGGCGTTGGTCTGCTTGCAGGAGGGGGCTATAACTCCGGATACTGAATACCCTTGTAGCGGCCCGGCTTCTACTCCCATACGCTGTACTCACCATCACGGCTCTCCGGTGTCCCTTGGCAATGCGATAGAGCAGAGTTGCAACCCATACTTCTGGCTGGCGTACAGAGACCTGCTTGAGATGAACGGTTACGGTGAGGACAATGCAAACTTCAAAAAGCAGTATGAGGTGTGGCGCAGCCATATATTGAGTTTCGGCCTCGGCCCGAAGTTCGCTGACACAGACATAGCGGAGCAGGTAGACGGCGGTGTGCCTACTATAAAGACATACAACAAATGGTACGGCGAGCGCGGTTGGCGGGCGTTGACCATACGCTCTAATGCGATAGGGCAGGGCGAGGTGATGGTCACCCCTTTGCAGTTGGCGAATGCTGCGGCGGCAATAGCCAATTGCGGCTATTACATCACCCCCCATCTGAACAGGGCTGACTCCATGAAGACGCACCGCCATGAGACTACCGTCGCTGCGGAGCACTTCGCCCCCGTGCGTGAGGGCATGTGGCGCGTCTGCGAATACGGCACCGGGCGTTTCTATAAAGTGCCTGACGTGGAGATGTGCGGCAAGACCGGCACTACCGACAACAGCCACGGCAAGCCCCACTCCATATTCTTCGGCTTCGCCCCAAAGGAGAACCCGCAGATAGCCATTGCGGTCGTCATAGAGAACGCCGGCTTCGGAGCGACATGGGCCAGCCCCATTGCATCGCTCTGCATAGAGCAGTACTTGAAAGGAAGCGTGGAGCGGAAAGCTCTGGAAGAAAGAATGAAAACGTCAGTGATAAATCCAGATGTCAAGAAATTTTAGCGCGATAAGGTATATAGACAAATGGAGCGTGCTCCTCTATTTCATGCTTGTGCTGTTCGGGTGGCTGAACATCTACGGCGCGAGTGTAGGGGAGAACCAGACCTCCATCTTCGACATCTCTTACCGTTCGGGCATGCAGTTCCTCTGGATATGTGTCAGCCTTGCCGTCGCGCTTGTCATAGTCCTCTCTGACGGAAAGTATTACAGCATATTCGCCTACCAGCTCTATTGGCTTGCCATATTGGCGTTGATAGTCACGGTGTTTGTCGCCCCTGACATCAAGGGCTCGCGCTCGTGGCTGCCGCTTGGGCCTTTCAGCGTACAGCCGGCCGAGTTTGCCAAGTTCATCACCGCACTCGGCCTCGCCAAACTCATGAGCCAGCCCCACTTCCGGTTGCAGGGATGGCGCAGCTACTTCCAGGCGGCAGGCATGGTGCTGCTCCCTCTGCTCATCATCATATTGCAGAAAGAGACCGGTTCCGCTCTCGTCTACCTCTCCTTCGTCATAATGTTCTACCGTGAGGGAATGCCGGGCATAGTCCCCGCCGTCGGAGTATGTGCCGTGGTGCTC
Organism: uncultured Bacteroidales bacterium; assembly: GCA_944322025.1. Classification (GTDB taxonomy): domain Bacteria; phylum Bacteroidota; class Bacteroidia; order Bacteroidales; family Paludibacteraceae; genus Aphodosoma. The sequence continues at coordinate 23,731 of CALUOH010000020.1, forward strand.
TTCGTCACGGTCATAAGGCTCGGCGGTATAGACATGTTCGGCATCGGGGACGCGTCGCTTGGACTGTTTCTCGGCTTGGCGCTTACCTTCGTGCTGTTCCTCATTTTCACTGCGCACTACACCCGCGACCGCCGCTGCGTCCTCTATATGTTGGCGGGTGCTGCCCTCGTGGCGGCAGTGACAGCTCTCCTCCGTCTCTTCTTCGTCAAGGTCAATCCCGTCTATGTCGCCGTGGGCGTAGTGGCCGTTTCCTCCCTCTACATGGCTGTACTCGCGGTCATGCGCTGGCGTCGTTCCTACCTCCTTGCGCTCTGCTTCCTCGTAGGCTTCTCCGCCTACTGCTTTTCTGCGGGATACATATTCGACCGTGTCTTGCAGCCCCATCAGCAGATGAGGATAATGGTGCTCCTCGGTATGGCCGACGACCCAACAGGCATCAGCTACAACACCAATCAGGCGCGCATTGCCATAGGCTCCGGCGGACTCTTAGGCAAAGGCTTCATGCAGGGCACGCAGACCAAGCTCAAATATGTGCCTGAGCAGGACACGGACTTCATTTTCTGCACCGTCGGTGAAGAGTGGGGCTTCGTGGGCAGCGCGGGCGTGCTTATAGTCTATCTCATATTCCTCAACCGCCTCATCTCCCTTGCCGAAAGGCAGCAGGACCGCTTCGTCCGCGTCTACGGCTACTGCGTGGTAGGCATATTCGCATTCCACCTCATGATTAACGTCGGCATGGTGCTTGGCCTCGCCCCCGTGATAGGCATCCCCCTTCCCTTCTTCAGCTACGGCGGCTCATCGCTCCTCTCGTTCACCATCCTGCTCTTCATCTTCCTGCGTCTTGACACCACGCGCATCGAGCGCACGCGCTGACCGCCTCACCTGCTCGCCGGCGAAATCACCCTACGCCACTCTTCGAGCAGCTGCTCATACTTGCAGCCCGCATTGGCAGGGCTTGTACTGGGCAGATACACATATCTGACGCCCTCCCTCTCGGTAAAATGCTTTCTGTAAAGCTCCTCCGCCTTGCGGCCGTTGAATATGACCGTATGAATGCGCGGGCATAGCTCCATCAGGCCCGCTATGTCGTTCGGTGTCACCTTGCGTATGTCGCTGTCGAGGCTGCCGGGGCGTACCGCCTGCCCCGCCACGTCCCACAGCCCCAGGCCGAGACCTTTCAGCATCCTCACCCTCTCCGCATACACTGTCGTCTCTTTCTCTCCTGCCAATGCCGCGATTACTTTCCAGAACCTGTTGCGCCCGTGCGCATAATACTCCTGCCTCCTCAGCGACTCCGCTCCCGGCAGACTGCCGAGTATCAATATCCTCGTCTCCCCGTCCGCAATCGGCGGAAACGAACTCTCCATCTTCATCGTGTCGTCCATAACTAATCTTGTCTTGTATGTTTCTGCACACAAAGTTAAGAAACTGTTTTGATTTTGCCGTCTAACAGCGTTTGTGGAAAATCAAAACAGTCTCTAATGCAATTATCGTTAAAACGTTGATAATTATATATGCCTCTTCATTTCTGCAATCTTGCCCTTTATCATGCGGCTAAGTTTTTCGAGTAGTTCTCGTCGTTTATTCTCAGCCATCATTTCTTTTCTGCGTTCTTCCTCTTCTTGTTTTCGTCTCGCCTCTTCCTCTCTTCGTTTTTTCTCTTCTTCTATTACCTGTTTTTCTATGTCGGCAAGGTTATTGATTGCCGTCTCATTAAGTGGCATGAACTGGAACATACATATTTTCGATGCGGTGTGCGTAGAGACAGTAGAGTCACCTTTATAGGTCATGTGCTGTTCGTTTTGCTTTATAAGGTCTCTGTATTTCGGATTGTCAGTGTATATGTATGTACTTTTCAAATTGTTAGCTGTCGCTGAATCATCCGTGTAACGTACAAACGGGTCTGCCAGTTTGTCCATTAGATTGACAATGTTACTTACAGTCGATGTTATGTCTTTTATAAATGGGAATGGATTATCCCAGTCTATGTAAAGCAGCTTATTGTAATGCTTTTCTGATAATTCGTTGCATATATTCAACAGCTGTTCATAGCCTTTTCTTTTCTCCCCTTTGTACTGCTCTCTTATCGCTTTAATGCGCTTGTCGCGGTAATCTTGCTGATACTTTTTCAGAGCCCCCATATCAATCATTGTCCCTACTGAGGTGGAATGTATACTTGTATTGAGTTTGAAATCTTCGATGCTTTTATTTGCCGCCTCCATCTTTCTTTCGTACTCGCTGATTTTGCCTTGCAGTCTCTTGAACTCTTGCTGCTCCTTGCGTAGTTCTGCCAGCTCCTCCATCATCTTTATGGCCTCGTCATAGTCTGGTTGCCTCTTCTGTGCCGCAGTTGTTTGCATCTTCTTTCCCCTGAATAGCCTTGCGAAAAAGCACCTTTTCTTCTCTTTGACCTGAGGTGTGGGTTGGGGCGGCTGATATAAGAAATGTTCAAAGCGATTTGAACATACATCTTCCAGTAGTTGTTCATATTGAGCCCTGTCTTCCTCTTCCTGTTCCGGTCTCCTTTTGTATGTATTGTCGGAATAGTAATGCGCATATATCTCGTCTCTGCTTATCCATACTATCTCTTGTGTATCGTTCTCCTTGTTGTACTTCTCTATCGCCGGCCTTAGCTCTTCAAGCAGTGTAGCTATCCTTCTGTCCGCATTCTCCTCGTTGTACTTCCAGACAAGTTCGTTGTACGGTATCTCTGCATATTTATCCCTCAGAGCCTCCTCCTTCTCTTTCAATCCCCATGGCGACATCTCCAAATCAAGGCTATTGTCATCCTTTTTCCCCTTCACTATCTCCTCGTATAGGTCATGCTCATCAGCCAGTTTCAGATAGTCCGTTACATCTTTGCTGTAATACATATACTCCGCATAGCCTATCGAGAACACATGTGTATTGTTATGTGCGGGAGCTATGGCAGCACCTATATTGTATGTATGTTTTGTGCTGGATATAAGCATCATAAAGTCGCATATCATACGTGGCAGCATGATGTCAAGGTCTTTTTTCTCCCGGCATATTGCTGCTCCGCTCAAACTTTGGTTGTCTATGTATAATATCTCCTTTTGATATCCTCCCTTCTTTGTGTATTCAAGCAGTCGTTTAAAGTTCTCTTTATCTGTTTGTACATTGATGTGTGCCGGGTTTTCAAGGTCGTATGACATAAGTACTACAAATATCCTCATCTGTGTTTGGCTATTGTCATTGACCATATTGTCATAAGCGGTCAGGTACTCCTGTAAGCTCTCCCAGTCTGATGGCTTCATCGGGTTGGCAAGCAGGAATATGTTGGTGCAGTTCTCCTCTGGCACATCGTAATACTTTATCTCTTTTTTGAATGCTGCTAAGTGGTTTTCGAGTGCTTCTGCCAGCGTTATGCCCTTCATGTTTTCTGGTTGTTCTTTGCATGCCGAAGTGTGTTTGAAGTACAGGCCATTGTCTCGCTCTTCCACGTAGCCGCCCCATATGAGTGTCTCCACTTGGCTGTTCTTTGGCTTGCATTCGCCTATTCGGTCGACAAGCTCGTTTAATTCCCTTTGTGTACTAATAACTAGAAATGCTGACATGATTATGTTGTTTGAAAATGGATGGGCACTTTCATGTGCCCATCCATTTGAGTTATAGATTATATGGACTGTATTTCTTCTCTCATCAAGTCGGCAACTTTTGCGAATGGAGGTGTCTTCAGTTGTACACTCTCCGTTGGACTCAATTGCGCATATTGTTTCAAGTATGAGTTGTCCTTTTTTATTTTATTTATCACATCTGAAAAATATTCATTTCCTTTATTGGCTACGATGCTATTCAACTCTTGCTGTATCTCGTTGTATAGTTTCATAGTCTTGAAGATATTATATGATGTATCTCTTCCTGATTTAAGGTTATAGCGGTAATCGTCCAATGGATCTCCCAAATTTTTTGAAGTAATCCAATAGGTGTTTTCTTTGGTGTCAAAATGAATGAAGCCGAAGATAAAGCCATAAGCCCATCTTTGAATTATGTTATCTGTGGAAACAAGCGGCAAAACAGAGAAGTCTTCGGATTTCATGCGACTTTCCCATTGTTCGTTGATATAGTTTGCAAGCGGATAGTTGTTTCCTGTTTTATTGTCGCTGTCATCTTTGTAGGTCATGAAATTATTTACCGCAAAGACTGGTACGAGAGCTTCGACGATAAGTACAGAGATTCTGTCATCTCTGAATGTTGATACAAAATTAGCCTTGTTGGTAGGGGTATCAAACGCTTTGGTGTATGTTGGGTTTTTACATAGGGTATTGTTGGCTTTGTCGTCAACTCCCACGATTATAAAGCTGTCCAACTTAAGACCTTGTGTAGCGAACCCTTGCGGATTAATGCTCCATAGCGGCGATGCCATATTCTTAATATGGTCGATATGTTTCAAAACATCTGCCTGTGGCATGGCATTCAGCGCAGTGTCGATAGTTTTGCCGGCGGCGGCAGCGACTTGCGTGTCTTTTTGAACAATACTACAAAGTTTCTTGTTCAAGAAATCAAAGGATGCACCTATAGTTTCAGACAATTTTAATTCGTTGTAGAATTGAGTCTTAGTGGTGTCTGAGAGGGAAATTTCCTGTGCGTTATTCACATCGTTTGTGTGTAGATAAATCTGCACCTTTGATGCAGATTTGGCGGCATTCTGTTCATTAAGTACGGCATTGCGATGAAAGTCTGCTAATTTCTGAATGTTATTAACGAGGAGAGTTAGGTCGTTAATCTTATTGTTTATGTAACTATTTAAGTCATTAAAGAATGCTATGGCCATTCTGCGTCTTTCTGCCTCACGAATGTTTTTCACATAGTCAGTTATTCGTGTTTCTAGTGCAAATTTTGCTTTAACATTCATCGAATTGAACATCCCTACAATTCCCGAATTGCGTATGCTTTGCATCTCATTACTCCAATTGGGTTTATTGGCAGTCAGTTTAAGGAAGTCAGCGCGTTCAGCAATGAGCTGATTTTTGCCTATATCGTTGATACGTACCAAAGCATTGAGGAAACTTATTGCTTTTTTGATGTTTCCCTCATTATCTTTGTTGAGAATGTTGTTAATATATTTGTCCAGACATTCCTGTGTGTTTTTTAACTTTGTGTTGTAGTTTTCTTGCATCTGGGTCTGGATATACTGGCCTGTCTGTTCGTTAATGTATTCAGTGATTTCTGTTGCAGACATATTCTTGTCGATATAGCAAGGATAGGTAGGTGCGGGTGATAGTATGCTGTCAATCACATCATCACGGCCATTATCTTCCCTTATTATCACATTCGGCATATCGACAAAAGTGTTTGCTTCATTCACGCCTGTGGATTTAGAGTTAATCATGTCGGTACAGAATAGGCTGATAAGGCGGTGAGTATAGGTACGTGCTACAGCCACGCTGTCATATATGAATTCGGCACTGCCTGCTGATGCTGCCCATGCCTTTTTCCCTTTGATGTCGTATGTACCGCTTATCTGTTGTGCCCTGACATTGTCAAATGGTGATGCGGCAGCATCACCTATATCTCCGCTTGGTAGAAATGCGCTGACTGCCACTATGTCCATAAGGTCGTCTATCCCATTGAGAGTTATGCTGGTGGTATTGGTGTTGTTTATTAGATAGGCATAGTCGAACAGAGGAGTGTTTATAGTGGTATAGCCGAAATCTACTGGATTTGGTTTTTTGGGATCAATGTGTTGCATATAGTCCAATGTCTTCAATGCACCGTATGCATTGTAATAAACATTATTCATGGCTGGACCTGATGCGATTGTTTTGAACACATCAGGCAAGACTATCCACGGATAGAGACTATATGTGTTTCCGCTCTGCTCCATTGCCTTATTTATCAGACATAACACATCGACTATCATGCCGCTGCCTGTGCCTCCGGCAATTGAACCGAATACATTTATGCTTGTAGAGCATGGCATGCCGTTGTAGAGTGCTACTGTATAAGGTGACGAGAGAGGTATGAGGGCGTTTATTCTGTTGACACAGCCCCGTATTGCATCCTGAATATTCTGGGCATTATAAAGGGCTATGAATCGTCCGTTGGAGCGTACCTGTCCGGCTCCATTTCCGACGATAGACGGGAGTTTCCCTACATTGTTTGCTGGTACCCAGTCAAAATCTTGCGGGTTTTTGTTGTAAACGGCAAGTGCGTTCTGCACGGTGCATACTAACAGTTCGCTTTTGTTGAGCGAGACAATATTACCATGTTTGTCTTTGGTTTTCTTTCTTAATGCACTGCTGTCTGTGTCTATGGCGAAAAATGCAATCATGGGCGGGATTTCGCCGTAACTGTTGATGAAACATCTCTTAATTTTCAGGAGTGCATCAACTCCTGTCCCTCCGATACCGACATAGAGGGTTCTTTTCAGTGATTTACTCATAGTTATTATTGTTTATAGTTGCATCGTAATGAAGTTGGTCTTCATTATCTATCTGATAGTTATTGTTGTCGTGGTATTTTTGATGGTGACGACACCTATCATTGGTGGATCGATGGATGGGGTCACGTTGTATCCTATGGCGATTATGAACATTCGTCTTTTTCCGCCGGGTTTGATGATGACAGAGCCTTGTATATTGGTCGTGACGTATTCTGTTCTTCCGGTGAAGAGTCGGTTGAGAACGGACTGGTGCTCTGGCTTTGAGTCGCCAGTTATTATTATCTCCTTAGCTCCTTTGAAGTTTACGTGTATTGCCGCTATTGTGACAAGTCCCTGTTTTATGGAGATGGTTTTAGCTGGATAGCTGAAATGAGGAAAGAATATCGGTCGAAAGACAGAAAACCACAGAAGCAGAAACGAGAATATGCACAGAAGGATGATTAGCAGCCACCTCTTCAGCGGGTTCATCATCCTGTCATACTCCACTATCCAGTACTCTATATCTACCGCGTCACCCTCCTCTGATACGACGCTGTTGTTCACCCTGTTCAGGTCTGTGTCGTACAGTTGCAGCGTATATGTGTAGCTCCCCTGTTCAGTCCCCGGCGGCAATGATATTGTGATATTCACTGAGTCCTCTGCCGGCGTGAGCCTGAAACGCCCGTTTTCGCACTCCCTGCCGTTCACATATAGCGTCAGGTCGGGCGTATTGGCCTCTCTGTCCGGTATCACTGCGAAGTCAGCGTATGATGCCGGGTCTTGGTGTGCGTCTTGGCTGTACTCTGTCGTCAGCGTCTTTTCGAGGGGCGTAGTCTTCTCATCCACCCACAGGAATGACGGATAATACTCTATTGTGCCGATATTCTGTTTCGGCATGCCATCCTCCTTGCATGACTGCAAGGTCATGCAAAGCAGGATTATTAGCGGTGTAAATCTTAGCCCTTTCATTTGAATTTCAGAATTAGTGTTTTCTCTTTTTTGTCTATGCACTCTATGCTGACACTCGTGGTCACGAGATAATTATACTCTGGCAGGTTGGCACATGCTATCTCCAGCTCCGCTTCATATTTCTCCGGCACAGGGCTACTCTTCTTCTTCAGCGATATCCTGATGCCGTCTTTCAGCGTGCGGCAATGGTCGAGTTCGTAATACGGGTTCTCTTTGAGCGATGCCGTGATTTCCATGCCGCTGATATCCCCCTTGTTAAGCCGCACCGTGACCGATGTCTCGTTACGCACATTGTATATGGCCTTGCTCTCGTACTCTATGATGTTTATGTTTATGTCCGCTGTCTTGACGCACCACAGATGCTCCTGCTCCGCTATCAGCTCCTCCGTATTCTCATTGTATGCCGCGTTGTGCAGCATCACGAAAAAGCCGAAATGGTTCTCCGGCACTCTCCTTTCCCATGAGCTGATAGCCTCTTGCAGTTCTCCCTCGCGCACCTTGCGCCCCTGCTCCTTCCCGTCCGTCATGAGGAACATATACGTGGTCGTTCCCGCGTCCATATAGTTTGCGTAGAAATCTTCCATGACATTCGACAGTGTAGTGCCGCAGTCCCATTGCGGGCTGAGCGACGATATGAACTCCCTCAGCTCCTCCTTGCCCCTCTCTGTCGCCGTCACGGTCTTCCGCCTCTTTATCTCGTCCGTGAACGGTATGACCACAAGCTCCGTCTTCGAGTTCCCTATCTGCTCGATTGCCTCTATGAGGTTGTCGCGCACATCGTCCCATAATCCGTACTTCTCCATCGAGCCTGTGATGTCGAGATAGTACACCCTCCGCTCCTTGGCAAATGCTGGAGTCAGCACCATGAGGAGCATCGCCAACGTTGAAATGATTCTTTTATCCATAATGTAGACCCTAATGTGACTAATTTGGCTCATTGAACTGCTGAACCATATTATGCTTTCATGCTATTACAAAGATAGCTGTTTGTTGCTTACGCTATGTCAAAAAAAAAAAACGATTGACAAAAAATGTGAGAGTTGATGCGCGGAGTAGCTTTTCTCGGCAGACTGGCCGGAGAAATGCCCTCGGCTACCCTTAGTTGCAAAAAGTGGTTAAAAAGACGTACTCTCGCCGGAGCGGCTTCGAAGCCCCTACGGACACCTTCCCCATCCCCTCCGCAGAAAATAGCCCATATTCCATCTGATATTACAGGAAGATTATATAACTTTGCACCGTCCATAACATACCAATCAACATAACCCATGAAAGGAACATCCTTGTTCAAAGGCATGCCCCACAACATTTTAGCCACGGGGCTGACCAGCTTCTTCACCGACATTTCCACAAAGATGGTATACAGCGTAATGCCCCTCTTCCTGATGTCCATCGGAGCATCCAAAACCACCATCTCGCTCATCGAGGGCATAGCCGAAAGCACTGCCTCTCTGCTCAAAGCCCTCTCCGGCTACTGGAGCGACAAGATAGGCCGCAACAAGCCCTTCATGCTCATAGGCTACGGCGTAACCATGCTTGTCACCCCGCTCTACGCTCTTGTCGCCCGCCCTGTCGGCGTACTCGTCATCCGCTTCGTCGAGCGCGTCGGCAAAGGCCTGCGCACCGCGCCGCGTGACAGCCTCATAAGCAACTCCGTCGAGAAGTCCGATGCCGGCCGCTGCTTCGGCTTCCAGAAAGCAATGGACAACAGCGGTGCCATCGTCGGCCCGCTGCTTGCCGTCCTCCTCCTTGCCCTCCTGCCCGGAGGCTACCGCTCCATCTTCCTCATCGCCGCGCTGCCCGCGCTCTTGGGAGTGCTCTCGGTCGCCATCGGCGTGCGCGAAGTGAAGTCCGCCGTCCGCCATACCCACGGGCGGCGCATGGGCATAGCAGTCCTGTGCGCTCTCCCCGGACGCATCTGGCTCTTCCTCCTTGCCGTAGCCGTCTTCTCCCTCGGCAACTCCTCCGACGCGCTCCTCCTTGTAAAGACAGCCGAGACCGGCGTGAGCGAGACGGCCGTACCCTTCGTCTATATGATATTCAATGCCACATCCGTACTGCTCGCCATGCCGATAGGCCGTCTCTCCGACCGCGTTGGCCGCGAGAAACTCATCGTTGCCGGCTTCCTGACCTACGTAACCTATTTCCTCTTCGGCTGCTTCAACAGCCTCCCCCTCTTCATGCTCCTCTTCGTGATGTACGGCCTGTACAGCGCGCTAACTGATGTGAGCCAGAAGGCATTCATCTCCGACCTTGTGGATAAGGACCTGAAAGGCGTAGGCTACGGCCTCTACCATGCCGTGCTTGGCCTCACGCTGCTCCCCGCAAGCCTCATAGGCGGCTGGATGTACGACCATGTCGATGCTGCCGTGCCATTCTACTTCGGGGCGGGCATGGCCTTGCTGGCATCACTCCTCATGCTGCTGTTTTTCATCGTTTGCAGTCATCTCTCCAGTAGCCCTGCAAACTAAATATATAAGTCTATGGGAATAGTAAATGCGATTTTCGGCAATGTATCCGAAATGGATGCGAATGCCTTACAGAAAGAGTACGGCCCGCTCCTCTGTGAAGGTGAGAAGATAGAGCGGGCCTATAAGCTGATACGCGACAAGTGGGTCTTTACCAATCGTCGGCTTATCATACAGGACATTCAGGGCGTGACCGGCAAAAAGCGTGAGTACCTCTCCGTCCCTTACCGGTCAATAGAACGTTTCTCCATAGAGACGGCCGGCACATTCGACATGGACTCTGAGATGAAGCTCTGGATACGCGGTGCCGTTGAGCCTCTGCAGCAGAAGTTCGGCCGTGACTCCGGCATCATGGAGATACAGCGCGTCCTCGCCGGCTACGTCCTCTGACCCATCCCCCTCCTCCGCTTATAACCCTGTGGTCCTACCGCAGGAAAGGGCATTGTGTATGTGTATGCGGGAGACAGTTCTGGCTGCCGTAATGTGGATGTCTTGTGAGTTGTGGAAGGAGAAAAAACAAGCCGGCATGGAGGATATGTCATATCCGCCATGCCGGCTTATCCGTTGTCGTTTTATTCGAGTTCTTCGAGTATCTTTTTGATGTCGGCGGCTTGCAGGCGGCCGTAGACTTTCTCTCCAATCATGACTACGGGCGCGAGGCCGCACGCACCGACGCAGCGCAGACAGTCGAGAGAGAATTTGCCGTCGGGCGTGGTCTCGCCGACATCTATGCCGAGCTGCCGCTTGAACTCGTCGAGCAGTTTCTCCGACCCGCGCACATAGCAGGCCGTGCCCATACAGACCGAAATGGGATGCTTCCCTTTCGGGGTCATGGTGAAGAAGGTATAGAAGGTCACCACGCCGTAGACTTTCGATACGGGTATGTCGAGCTTGCGCGCTATGATGCGCTGCATCTCTTCGGGCAGGTAGCCCTGAAGATGCTGTGCCTCGTGGAGTATGTTGATGAGTTCGCCGGGGTCGTTGCCGTGTTTGTCGCATATCGCCTCAACCTGTTCGGCTATGTCACATGCTAATTTTATGTCTGGCATAATCTTTCCGTGTTTTTGTTAGTTGACAGATTTGTTGAAATAGTGAGTATGGAGCAGGGCGTGCGCCTTTTCGCTCATGGGCTTGCCGAGATACTCTTCGTAGAGTTGCTGTATGAAGGGATTCTCGTGCGATTTGCGGAGCGGTTTGGCTGCATCCTCGGCATAGAGGGCGCGTGTGCGTGCCTGGAGTATTTCCGCGTTGCCGTGATGCATGGGCTGGCCGCCGCCGCCGATGCACCCGCCGGGGCAGGCCATTATCTCTATGACGTGGTATTCGTTTTTCCCTTCGCGTATCTCGTTGAGCAGACGGCGGGCGTTTCCGAGTCCGTGGGCTATGCCTACTTTCAACTCGAACCCGTTCAGGTCTATCGATGCGCGGCGCACGCCTTCTGTCCCGCGCACGCTTTCAAACTCTACGTGCTCGAGTTTCTTGCCAGTGTAAATCTCATATACAGAGCGCAGAGCTGCTTCCATCACGCCGCCTGACGTTCCGAAAATCACGCCTGCGCCGGTGGATGCTCCGAGAGGGTTGTCAAACTCGCTGTCCGGCACAAGCCGGAAGCCTATGTTCGCACGCTTGATGAGCCGCGCCAGTTCGCGTGTGGAGAGCGAGTAGTCCACATCGGGGTTACCCCCGGTCTTGAACTCGTCGCGGTCGCACTCGTATTTCTTGGCCAGGCAGGGCATAATTGACACGACGACGAGGTTCTCGCGCGGTATACCCATCTTCTCCGCCCAATATGTTTTGGCTATAGAGCCGAACATCTGTTGCGGCGAACGTGCTGTGGAGGGTATGTCGAGCATATCAGGGAACTGGTGCTCGAAGAAGTTGACCCAAGCCGGGCAGCAGGATGTGAGGATAGGCAGACGCACAGACTTGTCGCCGTCAAGGTAACGCGAGAGGCGGTTGAGTATCTCTGTGCCTTCCTCCATGATGGTGAGGTCGGCGGCGAAGTCGGTGTCGAACACATAGTCGAAGCCGAGTTCACGGAGTGCGTAGACCATCTTGCCCGTGACCAGAGAGCCTGCGGGCATGCCGAATTCCTCGCCGAGCGCGGCGCGGACTGCCGGGGCTGTCTGTACGATGACTGTCTTTTCAGGGTTGCTGAGGTCTTCGAGCAGGCGGTTTGTGTGGTCGCGTTCGGTCAATGCTCCTGTCGGGCAGACGGCCACGCACTGTCCGCAGTAGGTGCATTCGCTCTGCACCATCATCTTGTCGAAGGCCGGGGCTATTGTAGTGTTGAAGCCGCGCCGTATCGCGCCGAGTGCGCCGACGGTCTGCACATCGTTGCAGACGCTTTCGCAGCGGCGGCAGAAGATACATTTGTCCATGTTGCGGACGATGGAGGCCGTCACTTCGCGCTTGCGCAGGGAGAGTTCCCCGCCGTTGAACGGCATCTCCCTGATGTTGAAGCGAAGGGCGAGGCGCTGGAGCTCACAGTCGCTTGATTTGGGGCACGTGAGGCAGTCGTTCGGGTGGTCGGAGAGTATCAGCTCCGCTACTATTTTACGTGCGTTCATTACGCGCAAAGTACTGGTGCTGACTACCATGCCCTCGGTGCATTTCGTGGCGCAGGCCGGGGCGAGATTGCGCCTCCCCTCTATCTCTACCACGCAGATGCGGCAAGACGCGGGCTTGTTCTTTATGCATGTGCCTTTGAGGTCTATGTGGCACAGAGTGGGTATGTTTATGCCTATGATGCGTGCCGCTTCGAGAACGGTAGTACCCTCAGGTACGGTGATTTCGTGGCGGTCTATCTTGAGGCTTACTTTTTTCTCTTCCATGTTTACTCAGTTTTTAACAGATGACTATAGCATTGAACTTACAGCGCGATACGCACATGCCGCAGCGTATGCATTTCTCCGGCATGATGATGTGCGGTTTGCGTGTCGAGCCGATGATGGCATCGGCGGGACAATGCTTGGCGCAGGCGTTGCAGCCTATGCAGTTCACGGGGTTTATGGCGTATGTGAGCAGTGCCTTGCACTTCTTGGCCGGGCAGACTTTCTTCTTCACGTGGGCGAGATACTCGTCGTAGAAGTTGTCGAGAGTCGACAGCACCGGATTAGGCGATGTCTGTCCGAGTCCGCAGAGTGCTGTGTCCTTGATGACCTGGCCGAGGGTCTTGAGCGTACGCAAATCCTCCTCAGTGCCTTTTCCTTCGGTTATCTTGTTGAGTATCTCCAGCATACGCTTGTTGCCTATGCGGCATGGTGTACATTTGCCGCAGGATTCCTCGACAGTGAAGTCGAGGTAGAAACGCGCCACGGAGACCATGCAGTCGTCCTCGTCCATGACAATCATACCGCCGGAGCCCATCATGGAGCCTGCGGCCAGCAGGTTGTCGAAGTCAATCGGTGTGTCGAGGTGCTTTTCGGTCAGGCAGCCGCCGGAGGGGCCTCCGGTCTGAACAGCCTTGAATTTCTTACCGCCCTTGATGCCGCCGCCAATCTCGTAGATGACCTCACGGAGTGTAGTGCCCATCGGGACTTCTATGAGACCGACATTGTTTATCTTACCCGCGAGGGCGAAGACCTTAGTGCCGGGCGACTTTTCTGTGCCGATAGTGCGGAACCACGCCGCGCCGCGGTCGAGTATGATGGGTATGTTGGCGAGTGTCTCTACGTTGTTTACATTGGTCGGTTTGCCCTGGTAGCCCTGCTCGGCGGGGAACGGGGGTTTTAGGGTAGGCTCACCGCGCTTGCCCTCCATTGAGTGTATGAGTGCGGTCTCCTCACCGCAGACGAATGCGCCTGCGCCGTAGCGTATCTCGATGTCGAAAGAGAAGTCGCTGCCGAGTATGTTCTTGCCAAGCAGGCCGTATGCGCGGGACTGCTCTATGGCCACTTTCAGGCGGTGTATCGCGAGGGGGTATTCGGCGCGGATGTAAACGAGACCTTTCGATGCGCCGATGGCGTAACCGCAGATGGTCATTGCCTCGATTACGGAGTGGGGGTCGCCCTCCATGATGGAACGGTCCATGAATGCGCCGGGGTCTCCCTCGTCGGCGTTGCAGACCACGTATTTCCGGTCGGCTTTCTGCTTAGCCGTGAGTTCCCATTTTACTCCCGTGGGGAATCCGCCGCCTCCACGTCCGCGCAGCCCGGATTTCTTTATCTCGTCAATCACGTCGGCGGGCTTCTTTTCCGTGAGGCAAGTGGCGAGCGGGAAATAGCCGTTGCGCGCTATGTACTCGTCGATGTTTTCCGGGTCGATGAAGCCGCAGTTGCGCAACGCGATGCGCATCTGCTTGCGGTAGAAGTCCATGTGCTTGGAGTCGCTGATGGACTTGTCGGTCTTCGGGTCAGTGTAAAGCAGTCTGTCGATACGCTTACCACCGATGATGTGCTGGCGCACAATCTCTTCCGCGTCCTTCGGCTCTACCTGAGTGTAGAATGTGTTGTCTGGGATGATTTTCACTATCGGACCTTTTTCGCAGAAGCCGAAACAGCCGGTGGTTATGACCTCCACTTTATCGGCTATGCCGTTTTCTTCGATGGCCTTTTTCAGGTTGTCCACGATGTCGTGGCTGGCCGATGCCTTACAGCCAGTGCCGCCGCAGACAAGTACCTGTAAACTTGGTGTGCCGAGTGCGAGCCCGCAGCTTGCCTCGGTCGTGCGCTTGTTGCTCTCTTCCCTTATCTGGAGGTCTGCCTGCGCACTCTTCCTGATTCGTTCAAGGTCTTGAATAGACAATGTTTTCATATTATTAGATTGGTTGTTTTGGATGCTGTCCTGCGCTTGCCGGTTTTGCTCCACGGGCGTATGCTACGGGGAAGCGGAGGCGCGGACGATGCTTGACCAAAGGTAATCATAATATTTAGGTAGTGAAATACGGGGGCGTGCCGCTGCCATATGTTTTGGGACATAAATCAGAGGATTATGGAAGTTCGGGCGGTGGGAAGAGCTGTCGTTGGGGGTAGCGTTATGTTATGATTGCGCTGCTATGGCTATGATGGTTGTTGAAGGACGTAAGTTGTACGGCGGTTTAGGTTATGGTGTATAAGCGAAGGGACGTGGAAGTACAGTGAGTGGCCGAGGAATGTCTCGTATGGTATTTATTTGGTGTATTTATGAATTATTTGCTATAAGTGAAGTGGAGGATGGGCTTGTGCTGCGGTGCGGGCGTGGGTACGGCGGGCGAAAAAATGAGGCGGCGATACCTGTTTTCGGGTATCGCCGCCTCCGTTATGTCAGTTCGCGTGCGGATGCACCGGGTTATTTGCAGATGACACGGGCCATTTCGCAGACTTTGTTAGAGTAGCCCCATTCGTTGTCGTACCAAGATACGATTTTCGCGAAGTTGGAGTCAAGCGAGATGCCTGCTTTCGCATCGTAGATGGATGTGAGCGGGCAGCCACGGAAGTCGGTCGATACCACGGCGTCTTCGGTGTAGCCGAGGATGCCTTTGAGCTCGCCTTCGGAAGCGGCTTTCATGGCGGCGTTGATGTCGTCCATTGTCGCGGGCTTGTCGAGTACTACAGTGAGGTCGACGACAGAGACGTCGGATGTGGGTACGCGGAACGACATGCCCGTGAGTTTGCCGTTGAGTTCAGGGAGAACTTTGCCTACGGCTTTGGCTGCGCCGGTGGATGAGGGTATGATGTTCTCGAGGATGCCGCGTCCGCCGCGCCAGTCTTTTTTGGACGGGCCGTCGACTGTTTTCTGTGTTGCAGTGGCTGCGTGCACTGTTGTCATGAGGCCTTTTACGATGCCGAACTTGTCGTTGAGTACCTTAGCCACGGGCGCGAGGCAGTTGGTCGTGCATGATGCGTTGGAGATGATGTCCTGTCCTGCGTATGTCTTGTGGTTTACTCCGTAAACGAACATGGGTGTAGCGTCTTTTGAGGGGGCGGACATGATGACTTTTTTCGCGCCTGCCTTGATGTGCTTGCGGGAGAGTTCGTCGGTGAGGAAGAGGCCGGTGGACTCTACTACTACGTCAGCTCCGACTTCGTTCCATTTGAGGTTTGCGGGATCCATCTCGGCGGTGAGGCGTATTTTGTTTCCGTTGACGATGAGGTTGTTTCCCTCTACGCGGATTTCGCCGTCGAAGCGACCGTGAACGGAGTCGTATTTGAGCATGTATGCGAGGTAGTCAGCGTCGAGGAGGTCGTTGATACCTACAACCTGAATGTCATTAGAGAAGTTCTGTACAGCAGCACGGAACACCATGCGGCCGATGCGGCCGAAGCCATTGATTCCTAATTTAATCATAGTCTTTATTGTTTAAAGTTAATGTATTTCGGTGCTATGTGGGCGGTGCGATGTGCGCCGTTCACGTGTGCAAAGGTAGTTGTTTTTTTTGTGAGTGTCAAATGTGAGCGGGGAAAAGTTTGGGAGGGGGTTGCGGGGTGTGTCTGGCGGGGTGTATGGGGGGTGTTTGGAGTGGGTGAGGGAGGGGTAGGATGTCCGTTGGGGCTTCGGAGGGCCTTCGGAGCCGCTCCGTCGAGAGTACGTGTTTTTAACCTTGATTTGCATTTTGGGAGGACAGGGGATGGAGAGGGAATAAAATGAACGCCTGCGGACGGTATGGAGGTGCCGTCCGCAGGCGTCCGGTTTGCCTGATGGGCAGGGGTTACATCCGGTCGGGCATTTCGATGCCGAGGAGGTTCATGCCGGAGGTGATGACGCGGCCGACGTTGCGGGAGAGGAGGAGGCGGAAGTTCTTGGCTTCGCGGTTCTCTTCTTTGAGTATTGGCGTGGCCTGATAGTACTGGTTGTACTCCTTGACGAGGTCATAGACGTAGTTGGCTATGAGCGCGGGGCTGTACTCCTCGCCTGCCTGCCGTACGATGTCGGGGAATTTGGCGAGGGACTGTATCAGCGTGCGTTCCTTGTCGCTCATCTCTACGGATTCGGCGGCGGGGGCTATGGTGAAGCCCTCGTTGTCGGCGCGGCGCATTATGGAGTTGATGCGGGCGTTGGTGTACTGGATGAACGGGCCTGTGTTGCCGTTGAAGTCGATGGACTCTTTGGGGTTGAAGGTCATGTTCTTGCGCGGGTCTACTTTGAGGATGAAGTATTTGAGCGCACCGAGACCTACCATGCGCGAGATTTCGCGCACCTCGCTGTCGGAGCATCCGGCGAGTTTGCCGAGTTCGCGTGACATGTCGAGTGCGGTCTGCTCCATCTCGTCCATGAGGTCGTCGGCATCGACAACAGTGCCCTCGCGGCTCTTCATCTTGCCCTCGGGTAGCTCAACCATGCCGTAGGAGAAGTGGACAAGCTCTTTGCCCCACTTGAATCCGAGGCGGTCGAGGAGGATGGAGAGTACCTGGAAGTGGTAGTTCTGCTCGTTGCCCACGACGTAGACCATCTTGTCGATGGGGTAGTCCTGATAGCGTATTTTGGCTGTGCCGATGTCTTGGGTCATGTAGACTGATGTGCCGTCGGCGCGGAGGAGTAGCTTCTCGTCGAGGCCGTCCTGCGTGAGGTCTGCCCAGACGGAGTTGTCCGGACGGCGGTAGAATACGCCTTTGCGCAGTCCCTCCTCGACTTTCTCCTTGCCTTCGAGGTATGTGTCGGACTCGTAGTATATCTTGTCGAAGGATACACCGAGTCGGCGGTAGGTCTCGTCGAATCCGGCATAGACCCAAGAGTTCATGGTCTGCCAGAGGGTGCGCACTTCGGGGTCGCCCTGTTCCCAGCGGCGTAGCATCTCCTGCGCCTCAAGCATGAGGGGTGCGCGTTTCTTGGCCTCGTCCTCGGTGAGGCCGTCGGCCATGAGCCGCTTTATCTCTTCCTTATAATGCTTGTCGAATTCCACGTAGTATTTGCCCACGAGGTGGTCGCCTTTCATGCCGGAGGAGGCGGGTGTCTCTCCGCCGCCGTATTTCTGCCATGCGAGCATGGATTTGCAGATGTGTATGCCGCGGTCGTTGACTATGTTGGTCTTCACTACGCGCCATCCGTTGGCTTCCTGTATGCGCGATATGGAGTAGCCGAGGAGGTTGTTGCGTATGTGTCCGAGGTGGAGTGGTTTATTGGTGTTAGGCGAGGAGTATTCTATCATCATCAGCGGGGCATCGGGGGCGGTCTCCTTAAAGCCGAAGCGTGGGGTGGAGTCGATGGAGTTGAGCGTGTCAATCCACTGGCTGCCGTTGATGGAGAGGTTGAGGAAGCCCTTGATGGTGTTGTACTTAGCGACAGAAGGCTCATGCTCTACGAGGTAGCGGCCGATGGCCTCGCCTACCTGTTCGGGGCTGCGGCGTGCCGCCTTGACGAAGGGGAACGTCACCACGGTGATGTCACCCTCGAACTCCTTCTTTGTCTTCTGTATCTGAATCTGAGCGGCATCGGCCTCAATGGCGAACAGCTCTTTCACTGCGGCGATGACTGCCGCGATTATCTTTTGTTCCATAGGAAATGTGTTTACGTCAGTTATGAAATCAGAGGCCAAAGGCCTGTTTTACCTTGTCTACATAGTCGAGTTTCTCCCAAGTGAAAAGTTCGACTTCGAGAATTTTTGTTCCCTCGTAGCGAGAGACGAACTCTTTGCGCACGGTGAGAGGTCTGCGCCCCATGTGGCCGTAGGCTGCTGTCTCCGAGTAGATGGGGTTGCGGAGTTTGAGACGTGTCTCGATGGCGTGTGGGCGCATGTCGAAGAGGCCTTTCACTATACCGGCTATCCCGGCATCGGTCATGGAGACGTGCGCCTTGCCGTAGGTGTTGACGTAGAGGCTGACCGGCTCGGCCACGCCGATGGCGTAGGCTACCTGCACGAGAACCTCGTCTGCCACACCGGCGGCCACGAGGTTCTTGGCTATGTGGCGTGCGGCATAGGCTGCGGAGCGGTCTACCTTAGAGGGGTCCTTGCCGGAGAATGCGCCGCCTCCGTGCGCACCCTTGCCTCCGTAGGTGTCGACTATGATTTTGCGGCCAGTGAGGCCGGTGTCGCCGTGAGGGCCGCCGATGACGAACTTGCCAGTGGGGTTGACATGGAGGATGAGGCGGTCGTCGAGATAGCGTGCGATGTAGGGGTACTTTTCCACTACGCGTGGGAGGAGTATGGTGCGCACGTCGTCACGTATGCGGTCAAGCATGGCGCGGTCGGCCCCGGCCTGTGTCATGCCGGAGGAGGGGGTGATGAATTCGTCGTGCTGCGTGGATATGACGATGGTGTGTATGCGCTTGGGATAGCCGTTGTCGTCGTACTCCATTGTCACCTGACTTTTGGAGTCGGGGCGGAGGTATGTCATCTCCTTTCCCTCACGTCGTATGGCGGCAAGCTCGACGAGGAGCGCGTGGGATAGGTCGAGGGAGAGCGGCATGTAGTTTGCGGTCTCGTTAGTTGCGTAGCCGAACATCATGCCCTGGTCGCCCGCGCCCTGCTCCATGGGGTTTTCGCGGTCGACACCACGGTTGATGTCGTCGGACTGCTCGTGGATGGCGGAGAAGACTCCGCAGGAGTTACCGTCAAACATGTACTCGCTCTTGGTGTAGCCTATGCGGTTGATGACGCGTCGGCAGACCTCCTGCACGTCGACGTAGGCCCGGCTCCTGACTTCGCCTCCGAGGACAACCTGTCCTGTGGTCACGAATGTCTCACACGCGACTTTTGACTGGGGGTCGAAGGCGAGAAACTCGTCGAGCAGGGCATCGGAAATCTGGTCGGCGACTTTGTCCGGATGGCCTTCGGATACTGATTCTGATGTGAATAGATAGCTCATGGCTGTAATGCTCCTTTGTTTTTACGGCTTTGCCGACGGGCGGCGCGGCCTGTGTTACCTGTTAATGAGAGTACGCGCTGCGGAGAGAGTGGAGACCGTGCGCACGGCAGGAAAAAACGGAAACGGAAGTAACGGGTAGTGCCGTCCATTTTAGCATTTTTTTCTGTGGTTGCAAGCAGTCAAATCTGTCCACAATCGTGTATTTGATGGGGCAAAGGTACGGCTTTTCCGTGTGGCGGCAAAAGGGGAGTGAGGAGTGTTTGTGTTTTTTTATGCTTTTTTAGTAGGATAGGAGATTGTATATGATTGTATCTTCACCCAGTTTGCACCCGTTTGTTCTTGATTAATATCCTGAAATAAGGACATTTCCCGTTTATAGATAAATCCTTGCCGTCATTCCCTTTTCTGAATTTGATGATTTCAAACTGGTCAGGATTGAATTTGTGCAAGAATGTAATAGGCACCCCCATATATCCGGCGTAATCGCAAGGGATATCTTGCGTCTTGTTTACATTGATACCATCGTAGTTATCATACCGGGGATATTCGGTTTCATTTCCTGCATATTTCTTGGTAAGAACAATGTCTTTATGACGTTGGGATACTTCCAAGTTAGTCAGCCACAGGCAATTGTTGGGCGAGATTATTCGGTTCCCAGACTCGTCAATCCTCGTCTCCGTGCCGTAAAGTTCATAATGGTCGGGAACAATGAAGCCCGAAATCCCCCTGCCGAGGTTGATGCCCAGCCATACCTTATTTTCTTTGATGAGTTTGAAAATCTCCTTATAGGTTATCGCATTGATATTGCCTATTATCAGGAATTTTTTGCCGTATTTCATCAATTGGGCTACATATTCTCTGAACAAAGAGAACGGGGGATTTGTGACAACAATATCGGCTTGTTTCAATAGCCCGATGCTTTCCGAACTGCGGAAATCGCCGTCCCCTTTGAAATAGACGAAATCGGCCTGATTTAAATTCTCATTTTCTGAACCTGAATATTCATAAAAGAAAGCGTCCTCATTCTCTTTTGTGTCGAACAAATCGTTTGTTTGTTCCTTATAACAGGCTGTTATCAGTTTTTTTAGCCCCAGTTCTTTAAAATTCTGAACGAAGTAATTGAAAAAATTGCTGTTCCGTGGGTCATCACAATTGCAATAAACCACTTTGCCCTTAAAATGTTCCTTATAATACTGCAATTCGCTGGCGATGTCGGAAAACAGTGTATAGAACTCGTCGCTCTTCAGTTTCTTAGCCTTTTGCAGCAACTTATTTGTTGCGTTTCTTGCCATACCGATTCATTTTTAATTGTCTGTCTTTGTAAGTTGCTTAAATAGGTCGCTGCCCAATATCTGTAAAGAGGTTCTTGAGATTTCAAGCATTATATTAAACATATCTTGAGCGTTCCATCTTGCTCCATTCCCTTGTGTATAAATGGAAGTAGCTTGAAGCATAATCATTTTGTCTCCGTGCTTGACAAATTTGTTCTTACATAAATTCGTGTTGATTGGCATCCCATAATTTGCGGCAGTCAATCTATCCAACCGATTCAACATTCCGGAATTATATTCCAGCGTCACCACTCTGACATCTGGTCTTGTTATTGAAATGGTTTCAGTCAGGAAGTTTGAACCTTCTAGAAACAACACATAAGGGAAATGAGATTCTGCCAGCATAAAATTAGCTATTTCACAGATATTCTTGTGCGACCTTTCTATAGCATTGCCTGCCGCCATTAAATCTTGGTCGTTGTTCTTACCAACCAACTTTCCTTTTCTGATATTTTCTATGTCTTTCCCTTGATGTTTGGCTTCTGATACCAAAACAACTCTCCAATTGCCATTATCGTCTTCCACTTCAATAATTCCGCCATCGGGAATAATGCTTGAATTTGGCACAAAAAGCGTTTGCCCCAACTCAGGATCTACTTTCTTCAATGCTTCGTTTATTTCTTCTTTCTTTATACCTTTCCTATATCGAAAAGACAATTTGGGAAACTCTTTCTTCAAGTGTTCAATCACGAAATGCGAGATTTTTCCAACTTCCATATCGTGCAGTTTCGCTTCTTCACCAAAGATGCCGACTACGCCTTGTGATTCTTTTTGTTGTTCTGTTAATCTATTTGATTGGTCTTTTTAGCCATATTCTTTGCTATCTAAAATATATTCGTTTGCAAAAATACGAAAATGCAGGGATAATCAGTTTGAGATTAGTAGATTTTATATGATTTCCACTTGATGCGAAGTATTGGATGTTATAAAAGTTATACGTAATTTTGTATAACGTTGTCGGTGGACAGGGAGGGGAGGCGAGGAGGCAGTCCAGTGGGGGATGGGGGAAATGGTGAGCGGAGGTGGATGAGGGGATGGTGCATGGGAGAGGGTAGGTTGAGGGTCGCCTGAGCCTCGCTGAAAGTCGGCTGCCGATTTTGGCGAATGACCAGCGTGGAAGTGGGTAAGAAGGGGAGTGGAGGTGGTGGAGACGGGTTTTTGAACGTGATAGAGTTTAACCTTAAAATTAATAGTGTTATGAAACGATTGATGTATGCGGCCGCGATGTGTGCTGCGATGATGATGTGTGTGATGGCGGCGTGCGAGCCGACGGAGGTGGAACTTACGACTGAGGAGACGCTGGACGCGTATCTGCCTTACGAGATGGGAAGCCGGGTGAAGTTCCGTTCGGACAATGGTCTGGAGACGGAGATGAGCGTGGTGATTTACGAGCGTGAGTACAGCGATGACGGCGCGGGGGTGCAGTTTGAGAAAATGTTGGCGATGCTCAGCGCGGACTCGACTGAGATGCTGTCCGTGATGATGAATGCGTCAAACGACGATGTGGAGGCGGTGTCGTATATGGCAATGTTCGAGCATTGGACGGGGCCGCGGGAGGCGAGTGACCTGTATGCCGGGGAGTTTTATTTTGCCGATGTGCAGGAGGAGGGGGCTGATTTCAGGGAGTTTGTGAAGGGGCTGGACGCGCAGCTGGTTTCGACGGAGGCGTATGGGTCGTATGATGATTATGAGACCGGGGAGAATGATATGGAGGAGACGGGGCGTTGTGTGCTGGAACGGGGAAAGGGTTTCGTGGAGTTTACTATGTACGGGGATGTGTGGAGGCTTGTGGAGTGAGACCGTTGATTAGATTAACGTGTGTTCGATATAATGGCTAAAATATTCGTTTGATGATTAGTGATATAGCGATAAAAGCGTTAAATTTACAGTGCCAAGTTATAACATTTAATCGATTAGCACTAAGACCATGCACAAAAGGAAGATACCTCCGATAGACCTCGAGTGCGGTGTCACCATCATACAGTACCTGACAGGCGGCAAATGGAAACCCTACCTGATAAACTGCATCACGAAAGGCCATCACCGCCCGATGGACTTCCGCCGCATCATCGCCGGGCGACAAAAAGGGTGCTGACACAGCAGCTGAACGAACTGGAGTCAATGGGCATAGTCCGCAAAGTGGTCTACGACGTAGTGCCCATGAAAGTGGAATACTTCCTCACCGAACCCGGCGAATCCTTAGTCCCGATTATCCGGGCAATGGACGAATGGGGAGAGAGGCACAAGGCCCTGTTCGACGAAAACGGGAATATAAACCAAGTGCCTACTCCCTGTAATCCGACGGCTTCACGCCAAGGTTCTGCTGCACATAACGGCTGAAATAGGCCGGAGAAGAGAAGCCGAACATATCGGAGATACTGACAAACGTCAGCGACTTGTCCCGCAGCAGGCGGGTAATGTCGAGTATCGTATAGCGGTTAATCCAGTAGTTGGCGGCATAGCCGCTCACCTTTTTCGACACCTCCGAGAGATACTTCGACGTGACGCACAGACAGTCGGCATAATAGGAGACCTCACGGTGCTCGCGATAAGTGCCCGCCTCCAGCATTTTCAGGAAGCGGTCCATGATGGAGGCGTTCTGCGTGGAGACATCAATCTCGCCGTAGATGCTCGCATGGAAATCAAAAAAGTCGAGTATGGCCGCCTGCATGGCGTTGATGAGCGTCTCGCGGTAGAAGCGGTGGCCAGTCTCCCTGATGCGCTGCTCCAGCAGGGCGAAATCGCGGCGGCAGACCGCCTGCTGCTCAGGCGTGAGATGCATCACGGGGTTGAGGAAAAGGGCCAGCGACCCCTTCATCCCATAGTTGCTTTGCGGCGTGCAGAGATTTATGAACCCGGACTTTGCATAGATGATTTTACAGCGGAAATCGTCTGACGGCTCTATACTTTCTATCAGTTTCCGCTTGCGGATGATGGACAAATCGCCCTCGTGCAGCTCGAAGTCCCGCTCGTTAAAGCGGTAACGGCACGTGCCGCCAAGACAGAGCAGATGAGCCAGATACTCCTCCTCCGAGTCCACGCTCACAACGCCCAGCCTGTCAGCAACGATTATATCTCTTTGATATTCCATACTATACCCCTTTAATTAAGTATACGCAAATATAGCCATATATACGGAAAAAACTTGCAGCCTAAGCGTTATAGGCTGCAAGTTTTACTGTTTTTAACTGTATTTCTCTAAGTACTGTCCCGTGAGATGCCCCGTCCGGAGCATGAGAGAGGCTCTACGGCAGGGGTGGAGCTATCATCCCGCAAGGGCGGAAGCGGGGGCGGCGCACGGAGACCCGCAGGCAGCGGGAGTGTCCGCCAACGTCATTCTATCATGCCTATCTCACGCAGCCAGTCCAATATGCCGCTCCTTGAAGTCGCAGTGCTGTTGCGGGAGATGCTGAGACCATTGACCATAGTGGCATCAGGCACTAATTCGCTGATGTCCTCCAATGTCCCTGACCATCCGCTGCCGCCATGCGTGGAGAAGGGGATGAGCGTCTTGCCGTTGCAGTCGAATTTGTCGAAGAACGAATATATGGCCATCGGCATCTGATACCACCAAATGGGGTAACCTACGAATACCACATCATAATCCTCGAAATCGGCTATCTCCGTGGCGAGTTCCGGAAGGATGCCGTTCTGGCGTTCATTGTCAGCCTGCTCCGCCAAGTCGTCGAAGTTGCCGGGATAGGGCTGCGCCGTCTGTATGCGTACCATATCGCCGCCCGTCGTCTCACGGATTACGGTAGCCACATACTCGACGCTACCGTAAAGGTCGCCGTCAACGATGACACGGCTTGCGGATGTAGAGGCGTCAACCCCATCGGGGAGCGGCTCGGAAAAGTATGCAATAAGGATATTGTGATTTGTTCCCGGCACCACTTCTTCAGTGTCCGTATTACCTCTGCGAATGTTGTTCCTGTCTTCGGAACATGCTACTGCCAGCCCGCCGACTATAAGCAGCGTAGCTAATGTATAGAACCATTTTTTCATATATGTAGTGCTTTTAATAGTTGGTTATAACTGCATTTTCAACCCGTCATAGGACAGTTCCTGCGGGTATGTACAAGGGTCAGATGCGCAAGCCGAGGTTGTAGGCCTGCTCTTCGTAGGGGCTGCCCTTGACAGCTCCCTTGCGCCCCATGCCGACGGCTTTTACCATGCCGCGCTCAGTGGGGTTGGGCAGGCACATGACGAAGCCACGAAAGGCGTTGATGGCCCAGTCGGCTGTGCTCTCGGCAGGGTCGGCGCAGGCGGTGAGGTAGAAGAACTCCTTGTCTTTCATCTCGCGGTAACGCCCGAATGTGCGGTCGATGAAGGTTTTGAGCTGCCCGGTGATGTTCATGTAATAGACGGGGCTTGCGAGTACGATGACATCGGCGCGCACCATCTTGTCTACCAGCATAGGCACGTCGTCAGCGGCTTCATTGGCGCGGTCGCCCACACGCTGCTCGTCGGCTTCGGTGAAGTAGTCGACGCGGTAGTCGGGGAGAAAGATTTTCTCCACACGTCCGCCAGCCTCCTCCGCTCCGCGTGCAAAGGCGTCGCACAGCAAATCGGTATTGCCGCCACGGCGCGGGCTACCGGAGATGATGAGCACGTATTTGTTCTCTTTCGACACTGTGGATGTTTCCGAATAGTTGATGCCGTAGTTTTCTGCGCAGTTGTCGGCCTGTTTGCCGCCGCATGAGGCCAATAACCCCGCGAAGAGGGCTGTGACCATACAGATAATTGCTTTTTTCATCATTAGTTTATGTATTAAAGGTTGTTCTGAAAATCTTAGCCGAGTTTCCAGTGAGGCAGGTTTTGAAACAAGGCTGGTTTTGTGTACTGCCATTGTCGTCGCTGTCACTGCCTACTGATATTTCACCACAAAGGTATAGCGTGGGCAAGATACTGTCCTTATGATATTTACGGGAAAAAGTGCCTTTTTTACGGGAAATGGCGGGACGGGAGCAGGAGGATAGAGCGAGGGTAGCTGGAAGTTGGCCGGAAAGTACGTGTTTTTAATTTATATTTACAATAAAATTCCCCCTTGCCGCAGCAGATGTGCCACGGTCAAGAAGGAGAGGAAGGCATGCTCAGAAAATGAAGCTACCGGGTGTGCGGAATGCAGCCCTAATCCCTATGGAACTGATAGCGAAGCCATATTACCCCGTGTTCACGCCCGGCGAGGGAGAGCAGTTGCAAGTGTTGCCCACGGGCGGGACAATCGGTCTTTCCGCCGACATATTCAAAGATGGAGGGTACGCCGGACAGCCCGTCGATGCCGGGATAGATGACCAAGCTCAGCTCGTCAATCAATCCATCTGCAAGCAAGGCTCCGTTCAATATGCCGCCGCCCTGTACGGAGACTGAGCGGATGCCGAACTCGCGGCCGACGGCTTCGAGCCCTTCACGGAGATTGGTAGCGTCGTTGACGATGAGATAGGAAATATGATTTCCGCGCAGATGGGAGAGATAGTTACTGCCCGCATTGCGTCCTACGATGACGAGGATATTATCATCCCGCAGGACAGGAGAGGTGAAGCGGATGTCAGCCTCCGGGTCGGCTACGATGAACATACGTTCCGAACGACGTTCGCCGATGAATACGGCAGGCTCATCGGGCGTGACGGCAGCTTCCCCGTCTTCAAACTTTTCGGGGAACATCGCGCAGAGGGTGTTTTTGCCGAACATCCACGCATCAGTACCCAGTTCACGCCCGATAGAGGCGTAGACCTGTAAAGGAGCGGATGCGGGAACGCCGCCGAAAGGCTCTGACCAACGGTTGTTGAGCAACCGTCCGTCGACGGAGCTCATGATATGACATATTATTTTCGGTTTCATAAAAGTGTTTGTTTTATATATTTTTGTATTGTCTCAGGAGAGAGGATGCGGCGTGGCGGGAGGCTTTAAATGAACCTGACGGCACGATACCCCTTTTCCGCTATTTTCGTCTTCGCCATAGCTGCCATGAGTTTACGCAATTCTGCCAGAGGATATAACTGCTTGGAGCAATGGAAACTACGGGCGAGAGATATGTCAAGGCAACCCAAATGGCGAAGATGGTGCTTTTCTGCCCGGAGCCCTGTCCGCAGGCGATGTAGTCATCATAGTGCCGTCCGATAATCTTTCCCGTCCCGAATTGCCATATACAGGCGACGAGAGCAGCTATCGCCAGCAGCCACATGACATGAGTGTCGAACGGGCTGTTCGCTATCGACCGCAGCGTCAGCCCCGTGGCGATGATGAGCGAGAACGCCCACAGATAGAACGCCAAGCCGCCGCAGAGACGGACAATGACATGATGAATTTTCGGAAGGAACAGACGCAGCCCCCACGCCAAGAAGAACGGACCAATCAGCAACGGGAAGACTTGCCGCAGAATAGTCAGGAACTGCCTCAGGAACGAACCGGCGGCATTGTCGGAGACCAACGGGAATATAGCAGGTATCATCACGGCGGAGGCCAAATTACTAATCATGGTGAAGGTGGTCAGTGTGGTCTCGTTGCCACCAAGCCGTCCGGCTATGACTGCGGCGGCTGTGCCGGTAGGCGCAATCAGGCATACGAGCGCGCCCTGCAACACTATCCTATATTCGTATTTCGGGAAAAGGTGAAGCAGCAAGGCGACGCACAGACATATCACGACCTGCAGCGCGAGCAGCGCGACATGCCAACGTCGAATCCGCATCTCTTTCGGGTCAACCTTACAGAAGGTCGTGAAAAGCATGATGAAAACCAGCCACGGCATGAGGGAGTGGCCCGCCCAGACGGCCAACGGTTTAAGCGGAGCGAATGCCGGAATGAAGTGGAACAGCATATAGCCCACAACGCCGGACAACATGCTGAGCGGCAAGGCCTGATTTTTTACGATGGAGAGAAGTTTTCCGCTCATGACCGTTTCTCCTTTATAGGTGAGCCGCCGAAGACTTCACTCATCGGCATGGCATCGAGGGCGGCATCGATGGAGGCCACTTGGGCGGGGGTGAGAGTAATCTCCGCCGCGCCGATGTTCTCTTTCAGGCGGCAGAGGCGTCTCGTGCCGGGGATGGGGACAATCCATGGCTTTTTGTTCAGCATCCAAGCCAGCGCAATCTGCGAGGGGGTGGCGTGGTGCTCCTCGGCCAAGCGGCAGACAAGGGCGAGGAGCGAACGGTTTTGCGCGAAGCTCTCGCGGCGGAACTGAGGCATCGAAGCCCTGTAATCGGTTGCGGGGTCAAAGGCGGAGTCGGCCGTATAGCAATCGGTTAAGAGACCGTTGGCCAACGGAGAGAAGGCCACAAAGCCAACGCCAAGCTCTTCAAGCGCAGGGAAGAGAGCCTCGTGCCAACGGGTCATCATGGAGTAGCGGTTCTGCACGGCTGTGACGGGGCAGACCCTGTGGGCGCGGCGCAGATAGTCCTCCGTGGCCTCGGAGATGCCCCAATGCAGGATTTTCCCCTCGCGTATCAAGTCGGCCATCACGCCAGCTACCTCCTCGGGGGCGACTTTGGGGTCGATGCGGTGCTGATAGTAGAGGTCTATACGGTCGGTACGCAGACGGCGCAGAGAGCCTTCGATGGAACGGCGGATAACCTCAGGACGCGAGTCGGGGATGACGGGGTAAGTGCCGGCGGCTTCGGGGTGGTCGAACGAGATGCCGAATTTGGTGGCTATGACGATACGGTCGCGGAACGGGCGTAGGGCCTCGCCCAGCAGTTCCTCATTGTCGTGGGGGCGTTCGGGCGTGCCGTACATCTCGGCGGTGTCGAAGAAGAGGTAGCCCATCTCTACCGCATCGGCCAAGAGTTCTGTCATTTCGCGTTTGTCAGCGGGAGCACCGTAGGCATGGCTCATGCCCATGCAGCCCAGCCCGACGGCGGAGACACGAAGTCCGCTAAGCCCTAATGTCCTGTAATTCATACGTTTTTTCTGTTTTAACGGTTACTGTTGTTCTTATAACGATTGGTGTGTGACGGTATCCGGAAATTATCCCTCTGACGAACGTTACGGTCGGCGTAAAGCGTTGGGTAACAGCCATGTCCTGCCGCCCTGCGCTCCCCGGAAAGCACAGGAATGTCCGTCAGAAAGGATAAAAGCCGAACGCGCCGCGACATCTGAGTGTGCGGGTTTCAGCGCGGGCAACCGCTGATGGAGCGGTTGCCGCCGCGCGATATTTGAACCACTTAGTCTATCACCCGATTTCCTGCTTCAACCGTTCGACATAGGCGTCTATCCGGTGCAGCTCCGTGGGTATGTCGATGCGCTGCGGGCAGTGGGGGCTGCACTGGTTGCAGCCGATGCAGCGGCTGGCCTGCCGCAACTTCGGGACGCTGCGGTCATAGCCGACGAGAAAGGCCCGGCGCGCCTTGCGGTAGTTCTCGTCCTGAGAGCTTTCGGGGATGTTGCCCTCGTTGAGGCACTTGTTGTAGTGTAGCAGGATGGCGGGTATGTCGAGACCATAGGGGCAAGGCATACAGTACTTGCAGTCGTTGCAGGGGATGGTGTCGAAGCGCATCATCTCTGTAGCCGTCTCCTGCAAGAATGCGAAATCGTCTTCCGTCAACGGTTTCAAGGGCGAGTAGGTGCGTAGGTTGTCCTGTAAATGCTCCATGCGCGTCATGCCGCTCAGCACGGTGTATACACCGGGCAGACTGCCGGCAAAGCGGAATGCCCACGAGGCTACGCTCATCTCCGGCTCGCGCTGTTTGAGGCGGGCGACAATGGTGCCCGGCACATTGGAGAGGCGGCCGCCAAGCAACGGCTCCATGATGACAGCGGGGATGCCGCGCTTGACCAATTCGCCATAGAGATATTCTGCATCGGTATTGCGTGGGTTAATCTGCTTGGCATACTTCCAGTCAAGATAGTTCAGCTGTATCTGCACGAAGTCCCATCGGTATTCGTCGTGGCGTGAGAGCAGATAGTCGAACACCCGTACGTCGCCATGATAGGAGAAGCCGAGGTTGCGTATGCGCCCCGCCTTGCGCTCTTCCAGCAGGAAGTCAAGAACCCCGTTTTTCATGTAGCGGTTCTCAAACTCTTCCATGCCGCCGCCCATGCCTATGCCGTGCAGCAAAAGGTAGTCCAAATAGTCCACTTGCAACTCTTTCATCGAATTGTGATACATGGCGATAGAGGCTTCGCGGCTCCAAGTGGACGGCGAGAAGTTGGAGAGCTTGGTCGCTATGTAATATTTGTCGCGCGGATGACGGCTCAGGGCAATGCCTGTGGCGTGCTCCGACTTGCCCTGACAATAGGCGGGTGACGTATCGAAATAGTTCACACCGTGGGCAATGGCGTAGTCCACCAGTTCGTTCACCATGTCCTGGTCTATCGCCTCGTTGCCTTCACGGGCGCTGCGGCCGCCGACAGAGGGCAGACGCATCATGCCGAAGCCCAAGAGCGACACCCTGTCGCCCGTTGTCGGACTGGTGCGGTAAGTCATTTCCCCGGCGGGTACTTCCCCGGCTGATGTCGGTGACACGCCGTTCTGCTTGCCGTCAGCACACGCCGTCAGCCCAGTTGCAGCCACGACCGCCCCTATGGTTTTAAGGAAATCCCGACGGGACAGTCCCTTATTCTTTTTGTCTTGATTGCTCATATTGTTTTTCTCGATAAAATTCTACATCACGCTGTGCATTGTATGCCCCTCCACATAGATGGCACTGAACGGGCGCGCCGGGCACAGGTTCTCACACGTGCCGCACCCGATGCAACGCTCGGCATTGACAACCGGAATCCTGACGGAGTTCTTGTCCCCACTGTCGGACGGAACCATCAATATCGCTCCCGAAGGGCAGTGGCGGGCGCAGTTGCCGCACTCCACACCATCGGTCAGCGGAATGCAGTTCTTTCTGACCCATACGGCATGACCTATACGGGTGGATGACTTCTCCGCGACAGTTATCGGCCGAATGGCTCCCGCCGGACATACGTCGGAACAGCGCGTGCATTCCGGACGGCAATAGCCGCGTTCGTAGGACATTTCGGGCAGCATCAGCCTCTGCAAGTCGGAGGAGGGACGGAGCACATCGTTCGGACAGGCCGACACGCAAAGCTGGCAGGCAGTGCAATGCTGTGCGAAATGGCGTGCGCTCCATGCTCCCGGCGGCACAATGGACGTGGCCCGCATCGGTATCTTCTTGTCCTCTATGACAGCAAGCCCCCCGTCCACTTTCATCTCCTGCGCCTTGACCATCGACGCAGTGACGAGCACAGCCGTACCTGAAAGGAAACTGCGGCGGGCGGTGTCTATCCGCTCCGGACTTGTGGGCTCTTCCTGCTTGTCCGTCGCCAGCCTGTTATGCCTCTTCCAACGGTATTGCATGTGGATTGCATCGTGCTTGCAAGTATCCAGACAGTCCATGCACGCCACACAGCGGCTGTAATCTATGCGGTGGTTCTTGTAGTCGATACATGCGGCCTTACATTGGCGCGAGCAGAGGCTGCAATTCTTGCACTTCTCCGCCTCAAGCACCGGGCGGAACAACGAGAAGCGGGAAAAGAAGCTCAGCACCGTACCCACAGGACAAATCGTATTGCAGTAAGTCCTCCCGTTGCGCCATGCCAGGACAATCAGTACAACAAATGTCCCGGCAGCGATAATGAACGTGGGCAGACTCTTCAGCCACACCTCCGTCTCATAGAAGGCATAGCTCTCCGCGCGTCCGGCGAAGTAGGCCAGCAGGTTGTTCCCCCAGCGGTATATCGGGGCGAAAAGGTTAGAAGCGATACGCCCGTACGAACTGTATGGCGCAAGCAACGCCACAAAAGAACCTACGCCGGCTATCATGGCTATGACGAACAGCGCCAAGACCCCGTAACGCAGCCATTTCACCTCCGGAGAATACGAGAAGCGGTATCTCTTCTTCTTCCGTCGGCCGCTTATCCACGAAACGATGTCCTGAAATACGCCCAGCGGGCAGATGACCGAACAATAGACCCTGCCGAATAGCAGCGTAAGCACAATGAGCCCTACTACCACACCCACATTCAAGGCAAGCAATGCGGGCAGAAACTGTATCTTGGCCGTCCAGCCCAACCACGCATGTATCGTTCCCGTAAAGTCGAGGAACAGTGCCGTGACCGCAAGGAAGAAGACTACGGCAAGTGTCACTCTTATTTTTCTCAGCATATTATCTCCTGTTGTAGTTATAGTTTCTGATTATTAGCCATCTTGAGGTCCATCAACGAGACATGCTCATTGCGGTATCGGGCGTTCGGGTTCTTTTCTGTCCCGTCGGGGAAAGATCCGTCTTCCGGTTTGGCGAACTGTATGGCTTTCTGCGGGCAGTTCTGTATGCAGGCGAAGCAGAACTCGCAGTCGCCCGCCATCTTGACCCCCTCCGAAGTCAGCTCATAGTTGCCGCGCGGACACACATAAGTACATATCCCGCAGTCGATGCACGCGTCTGTCACGACAAAGCTCTTCTCGCTCCTCATCAGGAAGCCCACTTCGGGGTCAAGACCGCTCATGGCCATAAACCCTTGGTGCTGCTGCCGCTCCTCCTCCGTCACAGGCTCATGCCAGTGCCGCTGCACGCTTATGTCCGCAGTTATCTTCTCCAAGTTCTCCGGGATATGCTTGTCCATCTTGATTTGCTCGTTCATGTCGAAGTTGGGCAGCCAGTTGTCCACCATGATGAGCGTATTGATATAGTCGAAGCCGTTGCCCGCGCCTCGTGATATACGGTCCCATATCTCGACCGCGTCACACTTCCTCGCCCCGTAAGTCAGGACGGCAAACTTGTACCCCGCTTTCAGACGGGCCTTTTTGATGAACTCCCGCACCATGTACGGCGGCATATGCCCGTAGATTGGGTACACTAAGCCGATTTCATCCGCTTCAAATTCATACTTCCCCCGTTTTACCATCTGCGGAATGCTGAGCAGCTCCGCATTCTCTCCTGCCAACTGGCGCGCCACATACAGGCAATTGCCCGTCCCGGTAAAATACAGGATAATGCGCTTATTCTTTCTCCCCTCGCACGATGTCAGCGAGAGCAGCCCCGAAGTAGCGGCAGCCCCGCCTATCACGGCCGCGCCCATACGCTTCAGGGCATCCCGCCTGCTGATTTTATTATCCGCACTCATATGTCTGATATTCAATTAGTATGTAAATTCTACGCGAAGACAGTGAAAGTCGGGCGCAATGCCTTATGCCGAGACGCATCCTATAAACGGACAAATATACTGAAAGTCGGCCACACTGGCAACATACCTCTCTCCCCATCCTCACTCCGGCACACGAACGCGCCTCCTGCCCCTATTCCTCTGTATTAAAAATAGGTTAAAAAGTCGTACTCTCGAGCCAGCTATCAGCTACCCTCGCCCAATCCTCACCTGACCCGCATCCGTCCCCCCGACACGCAGGGCGGCAGTTCCCGGCAGACTTTTACGCAAGGCGACTCTCTTTCGCTGCCCGGCATCCTATTTCTTCATCCCGATATGCTCCAGCCACTTCAACACGCTGTTTTTGGACTCCGCCACACGGTCACGGACTATGGCATATCCATCGAGGACAGTAGCCCCCTTCTCTATATCGCGTATGGTCTTAATCGCGTCCGAAAAGCGGCTGCCGCCATGCGTGCAGAACGGTATGACGGTCTTGCCGCTGAAATCATACTCGTCAAAAAACGTATAGAGCGGCTGTGGCATATCATACCACCAGTTGGGGAACCCGACAAACACCACATCGTACTCCTCCAAATCCTCAATGTGCGTGGCCAATGCCGGACGTGCATCCTCGTCCGACTCTTTCTTGGCGGCATCAATCAGTGCCTGATGCGACCCGGGGTAGGTGTGGACGGTCTTTATCTCGAAAAGCTCGCCGTCCGTAGCGTCGCTGATGACTGTGGCCACATATTCCGTGTTACCTTGCAGCTTGCCGTTCGACACCACACGGCTTGCGCCCGAAGAGGCATCCGTCCCGTCCGTCTCCGGAACAGAGAAATAAGCCACAAGCACTTTGCCTCCCGCACGTGAAACGGTAGCCTGCCCCTGCTGTTCCTGCACGGCCGTCCCGGCAATTCCCCTGTTCCCGTCAAAGGCGAAGGCGCAAAGGGCGGCAGAGCAAAACACCGCCCCCGCCACTACTCCAATGATAGATTCTCGTTTCATACTCGCTCTATTTACTGTTTGCTATTATTATAGACGTTCTTTCAACAAGTCGAATATCTCATCCCTGCTGAATTGGCGGCAGCACCCGGGCGTGATGATACACGTCTCCGCAGCCGCACGGAGCAGCCTCTCGTCCGTAATCCCCATCTCGCTCCATCGGGTCGGCATACCTATCTCGCGGATAAAGGCTTCAAGGGCATCAATACCCGCACGGGCAGTATCTATTGCGCTCTCCCCCTTCACTCCCCATACCGTCTCCGCCATACGGGCCTGCTTCTCCGTCCCCTCAGGCAGCAGACGGCGGTAGAGCGCGGGGTGAATCACTGCCAGCCCCTGCCCGTGATTGCAGTCCGTATATGCCCCCACTGCATGCTCTATCATATGGCATTGGAAATCCGTCTGCTTGCCCAGCTTGAGCATCCCGTTCTCGGCCATGGCCGATGCCCACATCAGCTCCCCTCTGGCGAAATCGTCTTCAGGATTGGCTATGATGGCACGCAGGTTCTTGATGACATTGCGCATGACCGCCTCGTTCATCTCATCTGAAAGGTTCGTGCTGTGCGGCCTGCCCATATAGGTCTCCATGCAGTGGCTGAGGGTGTCGAATGCCCCGCTGACCGCCTGCTTCATGGGTACGCTTTTCGTCAGGTCGCTGTCCAGCACGGCGAAAGAGTGGTATGCGCCGAACAACGCCTGCTTCAGCCTCTTCTCCTCGTGCGTTATCACAGCCCCGTTGTTCTGCTCCGCGCCCGTGCCGGAGGCCGTCACGACAGCCCCCATTGGCACGAACTCTGTCGGCAGGCGGTGATGCTCATACCACATCTCCCACACATCCTCGTCCGTCCTCGCCTGCGCCGATACTATCTTGCAGCAGTCGATGACCGAACCCCCGCCCACGGCAAGTATGAACTCTATTTTGTGTTCGCGCACGAACCGCGCCCCCTCCTGCACCTTTGCGTATGTCGGGTTGGGCATGATGCCCCCGAACTCCGTCACCTCCTTGCCGCACTCCGCGAGCCACGCCATGACACGGTCATAAAGCCCCGTCCGTTTGATTGAGCCGCCGCCGTAAGCCAGCAGCACCCTCTTGCCCGTCCTGCCCATCTCTTCCTTCACAGCCCTCTCGGCGCACCCTTTGCCGAAATGCTGCCTGACCGGATACTGGAAATTAAAGTCGTTCATACCTGTCTGATTTTCTTCCTTAATTAATAACCATAAAACCACTGCCATTCTCCCGTCGCCGGATGCATCCTCCTTTCTACGACAGCGCAAAGTTAGGCACACTCCGTCTCCCGCGCCTTACAATAAATACGGATAAAACTATAATTATTACTGTTTTTCCCCTCCACGCCCCCGCCCGATTTCCGTAAAAAAGGTAACAAGAGCCGTATTTTTGGTTTTGCCCCTCCCGCCGCACGTGCCTATCTTTGCACTCGGATTAAAATCTAATCAACTAAATATTTACAGCTATGCAAACAGTAAAATTGAACAACGGCGTCGAAATGCCCCAGATGGGCTACGGTGTCTATCAGGTTTCCCCCGCCGAGTGCGAACGTTGTGTGAGCGATGCCCTCAAGGTCGGCTACCGCATGATTGACACGGCTCAGGCATACCACAACGAAGAAGGTGTCGGCAATGCCGTCCGCAAAAGCGGCATCCCACGCAGCGACATATTCCTCGTCTCGAAAGTATGGATTTCAAACTACGGATACGAGCGCGCCAAAGCATCCATCGACGAGAGCCTGCGCAAACTGCAGACCGGATACATCGACCTCATGCTCCTCCACCAGCCCTTCTGCGACCGCTACGGCGCATACCGCGCATTGCAGGATGCCTACCGCGAAGGCAAGCTCCGCGCCATCGGTGTCAGCAACTTCTACCCCGACCACTTCATCGACCTCGCAAGCAACATGGACGTTGTACCCGCAGTCAACCAAGTCGAGACACACGTCTTCGACCAGCAGACTGAGCCGCAGCGCATCATGGAGGAGTTCGGCACTCGCATCATGTCTTGGGCACCCTTCGCCGAAGGACGAAACAACTTCTTCTCAAACCCCACACTCGCCCAAATCGGCAGCCGATACGGCAAAAGCGTAGCACAGGTAGCGCTACGGTGGCTCATCCAGCGCGGCGTAATCATAATCCCCAAGTCCACGCACATCGAACGCATGCAGCAGAACATCGACATCTTCGACTTCTCCCTCTCCGACGAAGACATGGCGGCCATAGCCACACTCGACACCGGCCGCAGCCTCTTCTTCGACCACCACGATGCCGAAACCGCACGCATGTTCATGGGTTGGAGGTAATACACATATAACATCAACGTCCGCATCCATTGCGGCTGTCTGAAGCAGTGATGGGTCAGTCCGGCATGTATTTGCCGGCACTGACCCATCACTTTCATTTTAACATTACTTCAAGCTTTCCCTTGGCCTCCGCCAAATGTAAATCAAGGTTAAAAACACGTACTCTCGCCGAAGCAGCTCCGAAGCCCCTACGGATCTCCACCGGAGTCCATCTCCCGCTCCAAGCAAGCCCACAGTGTGAATATAACTAAAAAACACGTACTTTCCAGCCAGCTTCAAGCTACCCTCACCCCATCCTCCCCCTGCCTCCTGCCCGACTTCCATCCCTATTTCCGCTCCCGCCACGCCATCTCGCCCACATGTTCGCCCTCGCCTCCTGCCCCCTCCGCGCCCCCTCAAAAAAATCCCGCAAAATAAATACGGAAATATTTCAATAATTGATTTTATTCCACTACCTTTGCTCCGTGACACGGCAGACACCCTCACAGCCGCCGCGCCACATGACAAAAACATAAAGCTTAACAATTTAAATACTTAAAACCATGTCAAAAGTAACCGTTGTAGGTGCAGGTAACGTAGGTGCCACCTGCGCCAATGTACTGGCAGTTAACGAAGTAGCCAACGAAGTCGTACTCATCGACATCAAAGAGGGTTTTGCCGAAGGCAAAGCCATGGACATCATGCAGACAGCCCAGCTCATGGGCTTCGACACAGTCGTTACCGGCGTAACAAACGACTATTCCAAAACCGCAGGCTCCGACGTCGTAATCATCACGTCCGGACTCCCCCGTAAACCCGGTATGACCCGTGAAGAACTCATCGGCGTAAACGCCGGCATCGTAAAAAGCGTAGCCGAGAGCATACTCAAATACTCCCCCGACGCAATACTCATTATCGTATCAAACCCCATGGACCCCATGGCATACCTTACTTACAAAACCCTCGGCCTGCCGCGCAACCGCGTTATCGGCATGGGCGGCGCGCTCGACAGCTCACGCTTCAAATACTTCCTCAGCCAGGCGCTCAACTGCAACGCCAACGAAGTTGAAGGCATCGTAATCGGCGGCC
This sequence comes from uncultured Bacteroidales bacterium, assembly GCA_944322025.1. Taxonomy (GTDB): domain Bacteria; phylum Bacteroidota; class Bacteroidia; order Bacteroidales; family Paludibacteraceae; genus Aphodosoma. The sequence continues at coordinate 61,078 of CALUOH010000020.1, forward strand.
ACGGCGATACCACGATGATACCTCTCGCACGCCTCGCAACATACAAAGGCATACCCGTAAGCACACTCCTGCCGAAAGAGAAACTCGACGAAGTAGTCCAGTCAACCATGGTCGGCGGCGCAACACTCACCAAGCTCCTCGGCACATCCGCTTGGATGGCTCCCGGAGCCGCAGCATCATCCGTCGCCGAATCCATCATCAAAAATCAGGGCAAGATGATAGTCTGCGCCGCATACCTCGAAGGTGAATACGGCATGAGTGACATCACCATCGGCGTACCCGTCATCCTCGGCCGCAACGGCATAGAGCGCATCGTAGAGCTCGAACTCAACGACGACGAAAAAGCCAAACTCGCAGCAAGCGAAGCCGCAGTCCGCAAGACCAACGCCGTACTTCACGAGATGAAACTCATCTGACCTGCGGCAATGCGTAAACAGATAAGAAGATAATGCTCAATATGCCATAGACCGCAAGCCTCGCACATCGGTGGGTCACCCCACCTTCATATGTGCAGGCGGCAGGTTGACAATAAACGGAAGTGAAATTTGTTTTTTCATGGTAGTGGCGTGTCGGTTTGCGAAAATCGGCACGCCTTTTTCATCCCCTCCCTTCCGCCCGCCTCTTTTCCTCCTCCCGTAAATTACTCTCATAAACAAAAACAACCGTGGCGCGGGAATGACTATTCCCGCGCCACGGTTGTTTTTGTTTATGAGAGTGTCAGTCTTTTTGTTCTGTAGTTGATGAATATGGAGTACTAGGTTCAAACAGAGTCTGCTGATGTATGCATTCTTCGGGCGTAGTGTAGACTGTATGATTTTTACTATTCACGGTATCCCCATCATTTATGTCTTTATGTCTACAATATGTATTTGGCTCGTCTTTGCGTTCTATCATTTCAATTTGGTTCATGATCCTTATGAGGGAGCGGCCTATTGCCCATGCTATGTTGACAGGCACGGCATTGCCTATCTGCCGGTACTGTGAGCTTAGAGTGCCTGCAAAATGCCATTCGTCAGGAAAAGTCTGAATGCGTGCGTATTCGCGGATGGAGAGCGGGCGTGTCTCTGTGGGGTGACACCGCTCTGTTTGCTTCTGCGCAGGGGCGCAAGTCAGTGTCAGGGCCGGTTCGTCCATTGTCAGGCGGCGGGCCATCCCTGTTTTGCCTCCAGCTAAATGGAAGCTGGCTCCCATGTATTCTTTTTGGATGTCTTCCGGCAAGTCGCGCCAGTCACCACCTTCCGGTATCAGGGACATTATCCGCTGTTTCTTTTCCGGATATTTCTGACAAGGGGAGTCCGGTACATCGGTATCGTACAGCTCTCCTGCGAAAAAGGCATCGCGCAGTGTCATGATGCGCCTGTATGGGGAGGGCCACGTGAACTGTATGCGGTGTGCGTAATCGTTACGTACGGCGATGAGTATCAGCCTTTCACGTTTCTGCGGAACTCGATAGAGTATGGCTTTAAGCACCCGAGGCTCAATTAGGGTGTAGCCCAATTCACCTATTACTTTCCTAATAGTCTCAAGGGTACGGCCTTTGTCGTGCGCTGCCAGTCCACGGACATTCTCACCCATGAAGACTTTCGGGCGGATTTCGTTTACGGCACGGGCCATCTGAAAGAAGAGTGTGCCGCGTGTATCGTTAAATCCTTCGCCTTTACCGGCATAGGAGAAAGCCTGACATGGAAATCCACCGCTGATGAAATCTATTTTTCCATGCCATGTAGAGAAGTCAATGTCTGCCACGTCTCCTTCTACCACATTCC
>CALUOH010000021.1 GCA_944322025.1 uncultured Bacteroidales bacterium
CAATGCCGAAAATCACAGTCCCTACACCGAACCTGCCCCAGTATCCGGCAGACATCTCCCCTGTGGCACGTGCTACAATAACCGCAAGGACAAGCAGTGCTCCTACGACCGTAATAATTGTTCCGGTCACCGTGATGCTTATGGCCCGGTGTTTTGCAATTCCCATCTTACTAACTATCGGGTATGCTATCAATGTATGCGATGCATACATGCTCGACAGGAGTACGGATGTTACAAAGTCGAAGTCCAGTATGTACATCGATGTGACCGTACCTATAATCATCGGGATAAAGAACGTGTAAAGACCGAACAGTATGCCTTTCTTGCTGTTCTGCTTGAATGTGTTCATGTCAACTTCCAGCCCCGACTGGAACATTATGTACAGAACGCCTACTTTTCCGAAAAGTTCGAAACTTTTGTCATACGCCAGCACGTTCAGCCCGTATGGGCCGAAAACCATTCCTGCTATGATCAGTCCTATAATGTTCGGAATCTTGATTTTGCCCAGCATCGGCGATGCAAGTATAATCAGCAGTACAAGAAGAAAAATAGGAATCGAATCCGTAAGCGGAAGCTCCGGCATGGCTATTGAGTTAAGTGTCATAAATATGATGTTTTTATTTTGGTACGTTTTCTTGTGCCACTATGGTTTTTCCGAACTGTAATATAGTCGGATACACAGATAGTGAGAGCAAGAGATGAAAGAGGCACGCTTACTTGGCAACCTGTTACCGTATTTTTCTACAAAGGTAGTGAAAGTTGAATGCAGAGGCAAACCGGAGCGGTTGTTTTCTTATAATGGCAGAAGAATTTTCGGCATAAGAGCGTGTGATGTTGGATTGAAAGTGTTAATTTTGCAGTCCTAAAACGTCCCGTTTTTTTAAATTGAAGTTGTCTGAAAGCGGTAGACGTCCGATTTTTGTTAAATCAACTCCGATGAGAATATATTTAATGTTAAATTTGCATTTTGCTATTGCAGGGTCAAATTAAAGCAGTAACTTTGCAGTGTCAAAAACAAGGGAATTGGTTTTGATTCTTCATAGATTGGAAAGAAGGTTTTTTTATAGATTATAGATTATAGATAATGTGGGCGGAGGTCTTGCGTGAGCAAGGCTTTCGTTTTTTATACCCTAACTTATTGTTGGAATTTCTCTGCTATAAAGAGCATTGTTATTCTTAGATATATACTTAATGCATTGTTAAATAGCTATTTAGTGCTATTGTGAAATATGTTTGGCTGTATGTAAGGCGGCAGGTCGCGGGTGCGTTGCCCATGGATGTACAATATAAAAACGGGCGGGACTGAAACATCAGTCCCGCCCGTTTTTATATCACTGCCGTACAGATTAGAAGTATTTGTATCTGAAATCTTCTATGTCAGCGGCCTTTTTCAGTGCGTCTATGATGAGATATGAGTTCATATAACGCTGGCGTTCTGCAAGCATAGCCATCTCCTCCTTTTCATTATATGGAGCTGATGACTCGTTTTTAGAGATGACTTTATAGACGAATGCGCCCATATTTCCCTTTATCGGCTGAGAGAGCTCGTTCTCTTTTGCTCCTGCCACTTGGGCAAACAGGGCGGGTTCGTTACCTATCGAGCCAGCGTATGTGCTGTTGAAGTTCACACCGCGTACAGTGTCTGCCGTGAAATTGTCAGCAACAAGCTGTTCCATGGTCTTGCCCTGCATCTGCTCAGCGAGCATGTCACCTTTCTTCTCTCTACGTATTTCGGTAACAAGTCTTGTCTTCACATCATCCATGCTCTTGTAACCCTTTTCGTGTACCCCGGTTATGCCGGCGACGACAAGTTTGTCTCCACATTCAAATACGTCGGAAACCATGCCGGCTTCGTTCTCGAACGCCCAACGCACAACTTCTCTGGCCTGATTGACATCATTGATACGATTAGCGTTGATGTTTATGTTGTTTGCCTTGCGAAGGTTTAGGTTTTTTTCTTTTGCCGCGCTTTCCATTTTTTCGAGTGTGTTGTTCTCTACGGCGAACCGTTTGGCTTCAGTATAGATGTCGGCCTGTGTCCTTGATGACGGGAGCACTTCGCGCGATATGACGGCGAGCTTCACCTTGTCTACTTTTTCTCCAAGTTCCTGAACATTGAAGATTATCACGGCATTGCCATCCTTGACTTGGAAATAGCTCTCGGTCGAAGTGTAGAACGCTTTATCCGCTATCTCTTTTGTAACTTCGGTTTCGCGTACCCAACCTATCTCTCCACCGTTTTTAGCATTCTGAGCAAGAGAGTGTTCCGCAGCGAGCTGCGCAAAGTCAGAGCCGGTGAGGAGTGCATGTTCTATGCTGTCGGCAAGAGCCTGTGTGGCGGCCGGAGTCTGTTCGTAGAGTACGATGTTACGTAGTTTTACAGAATCAGGAGAGAAGATGCCTGTCTCGACTATACGCGCCATCTTGTAAGTGTTGTTTACGAAGATAGGGCCAGAGACTTCGTCTTTTTTACCGCTGAAAGCGAATTCGGCGAAATCCTTATCTACATCGTCTTTTGTCATGTTGATTCCGCTATATGGTACGTCAGAGTTGCCGTTAGTCACTCCTGCTATGTCGGATGTTGTTGCAAACTCGTCTTTAAGTTTCGTAATCCAATTCTCTACATCGGAGAAATCGCTCTGAGACGGCTTGATGTCGAAAGCTACATACTCAATGTTTGCGTTGGCTTCCTGTCTGAACTGTTCTTTCTCTTTATTGTAGCGTGCCTTGATTTCGCTGTCAGAGACTGCGACAGTGGAGTCCGGTATGGCAAAGTAGCTCTTCATGGCATATACCACATCAGCCGTTGTCTTAGAGCCTTCAAACGCATATTTGGCTTCGAGAGGAGTTACGACAATAGCGTTGGATATCAGAGATGTGTATTTCTCCTCAATCCTGTTTGTCTTTATCATATTCTCCCAGAACTTCCAATAGTTTTTCCAGTTTTGGAGTTCTTCTGCCGGGATTTGCGTGTTCTGTTCCCCGTCTATGATTGACAAGAAGTTTATCAGCTGGTTGCGGTCGAACACTCCATCCTGATTCATAAATACAGGACGTGTAGTTATGTACGGGCTTATGTTATTGCCGAGTATCTGGTCGTAAAGCTCGTTCTTTGTGACGATTAAGCCCATCGCTTCCGCCTCGTCACCTATGACTTTACTTCTGACAGTGGTTTCCCATACGCTTTCTCTCATCTGGTTTGTGGCTTCATCGTTCAGGTTTGCCTGTCCAACTTCCATTTCATAGACTTTCCTCATCTGTTCGATGGAGTTCATGAAATCCATTGCCTTGATTTTCTGACCGTTTATTTTGGCTACGTTGTTGTGGCTTTCCTGCACGTAAGTTGAACCTGATCCGAGGAAATCTCCTATCACGAATGCCAAAATAGCTAAACCTACCACGATTAAAAGGAATGTACCTTTACTTCTGATTTTCTCTAATGTTGCCATTTCCTGCTATGCAAATATGAAGTTATTGTTGACTATTTCTGCTAAAAATTTGACCACGAAGTTACGAAAAAAAGCGATATAACATTGCCGTTTTGCGTAAAAATCTTTTATTTGACTGATAATCAGTCTTATATATTTTGTTTGATTAGCTTCACGAGGTCTATGCGGTTATTGTGTGCCGCCAGAATCTTAAATGTAAAGTTATCTATATATATTGTTTCATTGAGTTTGGGAAATTTCTGATAATGGTACAGGATGTATCCCGCGATTGTTATATAGTTGTCCGATTCAGGTATGCCCAACTCGAACTGGCTGTTGGCGGCGTCTATTTCCAGTCGGCCGGAGAGAACAAATTCGTGGTCATTGAGCTGTTTCGCCGTATATTCGCGGTTGTCGTGCTCATCCTCTATTTCACCGAATATCTCCTCCATGATGTCTTCGAGCGTTACTATGCCGGCAGTTCCGCCGAACTCATCAACCACTACGGCTATGCTCTTTTTATCTTTCATGAATATGTCCATCAGTTTATTAGCCGCCATAGTCTCAGGTACAATGGGCATTTTCAGCAGCAGACTGTGCCAGTCTTCCGGCTGCTTGAATATGTCAGCAGCATGGAAATAGCCTATAATGTTGTCTATCGAGTCTCTGTATATCAGTATTTTGGAGAAGCCGGTGTTGACAAACGTGTTTTTCAGGTCGTCAAGAGTAGTCCCTTCTTCGGGCAGCGCGATTATTTCTGTGCGGGGGACTATGCAGTCCCTTATTTTAACCGATGAGAAGTCGAGTGCATTTTGGAATATCTTCACGTCGTTTTCAATCTCCGAATCGCTTTCGTGTCCTTCAAGGGTTTCGTTTATGAGGTAGTCAAGGTCGGCTTTGTTGAGGTGTTGTTTTTCGTTCTTGGGGGAGTATGCATTGAAGATGGAGAGTATCAGGCGTGAGAGGGATGTCGCCAGTATAGTGATGGGGTAGAGTATGACATAGAAAAATGCAAGTATCGGGGCGAATATGCGAAGCCAGAGGTTGGGGTTTGACTTGAATATGGTTTTCGGGAGGAACTCTCCCGTTATGAGTACGATGATTGTAGCGCAGATGGTCTGCAAGAGCGATACGGCGAAGTCGTTGTGTATGAAGCAGGCGAATACAGGGTCGAGCAGTTCTGCCATCTTTATGCCGTATATGACCAATACAATATTGTTGCCTACCAGCATGGTGGAGATGTACTGTTCGGAGTGACGGTAGAAAAAGTCAATCAGTTTCGCACTGACGCCGTTGTTCTTCTTGTCAATCTCCATCCGCAGCTTGTTCGATGATACGAATGCTATTTCCATACCGGAGAAAAAGGCAGAAAGGATAAGCGAGATAATTATTATCGAGTATGTGTCCATCTCTTAGTCTGTGCTGTTGCCCGTGGTGTCTGTCGCGGTTGTGTCCTGTTCTTCGGAGTCGACGGGTATGATGCCATACGGATTTTTTATTTCGTATTTGGAGAATGTCTGGTTTGAGGTGAATCCTATCCCGTTTATGATTTTGTCTTCCTGTATGATGCGTATGGCGGAGTCGGAATAGACGCGCTCAGTCTTCTGGTTCCAGTACAGTTCTTCGGTTTCGAACTGCTCTCCTTGCAGGTTGATGGCGCGCACGCTGTCGTTGAGCTTCCATATCTCCATTTTCTGGTAGTATATTGCTTTCCGGCAGTCTATCTGAGCGTCGATGTCGTAGTTTTCGTTGAATTTTTCAAAGTGCAGCCCTTCGGGGAAGTCCCAATAGGGGGTGTCGGCCTTGTCATATACGTCCCATTTAGTAGCGAAGATGCGGTATCTGATGATGCCGGAGTCGGAGATAATGGTTGTTATGGAGTCGGCCCGCAACTGCGGTATTATCTTACGGTCGGCAATGTCGTCCGTCATGTCTATTTTCTTCTTGCACGAAGAGAATAAAAACACCATAGCAATAATCACGGGGATTACTGCTATACTGTTTTTTATGACGTTATGTGTGTCTGCCGTATCCAAATGGCCGTCTCTTTATTTCGCACGGGCAGTGGTGCTTTCGCTAATCCACCCTCCTACGAAATAGGCTTTGCCTTCTTCGATGTCAGGGTGCATGAATATCTCTTCCTTAGAGGGGAAGTGTGCGCTGTATGTGCTTATCAGAGTGTTGGCCTGTTTCACGTTCTCTTCAGAGGAGTCGGCATTGCGTGCCTTGATGAACTGGTCAACCGCCGCCCAATATTTTGTCTTGTTGAGAACAGGGTCGTCAGATATTGAGCCTGCATTTGCATAGAGGTATCCGAGCATCAGGTATGCGGTGGCCATGTTCGGGTTTTTGTCAATTGCTTTCTTTGCGAATTCACGTGCCTTGACCGAGTTGTTCTGCGCATTGTAGCAAGTAGCCACGCGGAGAAGCCCATCGGCCTTTTCTTCGTCTGTTGAGGAAAGCTCCACACCATGCAAGAAGTATTCTATGGCTTTTGCATAGTCTTTCTTGTTGTAGCACATGGAGCCGAGGCCTGCGGCCGACTCGGCAGATGGCTGTATGGCGTGCGCGTAGGTAGCAGCGGCGAAATAGGCCTCCTCTTCCGTGCATTTCATGTTTTTGAAGAAGGCTATTGTGCGCTGGAGATATGCTATGTCGGCCTTGTTTTTCTCTATCTGCGGAGCATAGATTTCGTTGAGCTTCTTGCAGTCCGCCGCGCCTGACTGTGCAAGCATGTTGTCGAAATAGGCCTTGTACTGTCCGTAGGTTTCCTTGTACTGCGACTGTGCGGAAGCTATGATGCCGTCTATCGCTGCGCTGCACAGAGTGTAGTCACCCAAGAACTGCTCCGTGAGCGATGGGTCTTTCTTGTAGAGGCTGTATGATGTGGTGAAGAATGTCTGTATGTGTGATATGCCGCACTCCGCACCGAATTTTGTTACCGCCTCTTTGAGCCACTTGTATGGCATATCCAGTTCGTTGGGCTTATATTTCAAGGATGATACGGCCTTGTCCGCGAGTATCTCTTCGTTCGGGTTTTTCGGGTCGTTGCCGAAGTAGAGAATCTGGTCGTCGTAGAGCTTCATCAGCTTCTGGAAAAGCTCCTCTTTCTTGGCAGCGTCTTTCTCGTTGTCGATTTGCCAAGATACAATCTGCACTCCGAGAATGTATATGTTCTTGTGCGCGTAGGGGCAGTCTGCATACGCCTTTTCCCACGGCCCGAGTGCGTCGGCGTAGTTTTTGTGTTTGCAGGATGTGGTGAAGAGGCTGAGGTTCTGCATACATTCCTCCGTCACTTCGCCAGATTTCTTTTCCTGAGCCGATGCTGTGCCGGCTATAAAGGAAAAGCAGAGTGTCAAAAGAAATAGATTAAGTGCTTTCATATTATTGGTTGATTATGTTTTTCTATTAAGATGGTTATACCATACTCCTTTACCTTACCTTAGACCGGACGAACCATGTTTCGTTTAATGCGACGTTAAGACCAAGCTGAAAATATTGTTCGTCCAGCATGGCCTGCCGCGCGCCCATTATGTTGCCGTATCTGAGGTCTACGTTTATCATGGTTTTCGAGTTGCGCAGGGGCAGCCCGATGCCAAGGGTCAAGGCGAACTCTTTCGTCGTGCTTTCGCCTATCCTGATATAGGAGTTGGAGTAGTTAGCCCCAATCCGCCAGTGCATCCTGTCCACGTATCTGTTGCCGCGAGGGTCGTGGACGTACTCCGCGCCGAGGGATATTTTCAGCCTGTTGCTCAGGCTGTCTGTAGCCCCGTAGTATTTTGCGGATGAGAATCCCTGATATGTGGCGTCGGCACCCACGGTGATGCGGTCTTCGTAGGTGTATGTGAAGCCGCCGCCGTATGTGTCGGGCAGCTCGAATGACTGTACGGAGGATGTTGTGACGGTGTCTACGCCGGACGTGGCCTCAGTCAAATTGCCGCCGAGGGGGGATTTGAACTCGTATATTGCGCCTATGGTGAAGGCGTGTTTGTCGCCTACGGTTTCGTGGTATTGCAGTCCGAACCTCGCGTTGAAGCTGCTGATGTACAACTCGGAGGAGTGTATGGTGCTGTTGGCCAGTATGTCGGTTGATTCGAAGGAGAGTGTGCGGTAGTGGTTTACCCCGCCGAACATGTAGTAGGCGTTGGCACCGATGGAGAGGTGGTCGAAGATGTCGAACGCCAAGCCGAGGTAGACCTGACTTATGCCGCCGCGCCCGTAGAATGTCTGGCCGTAGCGCGTGTATCCGTGGTCGGTGTCGCCTCCGGCGTTTTTCACGGAGTCGTTGTAGCTGTAGTTGTATCCTACGAAGGAGAAGGGTATCAGTCCTGCGCTCAGCCCCATCCATTTGGTTATCGGGAATTGGAGGGCCACGTAGTCGAGGTTGCCGGTGAATGTGTTGTTAGTGGCATTGCCGCTTGAGAATGATGATAGCAGGCCGGAGACACCGAACTCGAAGAGGAAGCTCGTGCTGTCTATGGTGCTGTAAGAGGCGGGGTTTGCGGGGTTTATGGTGGCCTTGCTCCGCAAGCCGTAGGCTATGTCGCCCATGGAGCGGCTGACGGAGAATCCCTGGTCTTGCAGCTGTCCGTAGCCGAACCTCGTGTATGGTGAGTTGGCGTTGTTCTGCGCCGGGAGGCTCACCGCCATGAGGAGGGCAGCCAGCAGTGCTGATATGGATATGCTTCGGGCTCTATTCATTGTCGAGTGTCAGGTTGTATCTTAATATCTTGTGGAGGCCTAAGTGTATGAGGTTAGGCGCGTCAATCATTTCGTGAGCTATCCGGTGCGCGAAACAGGCTGCGCCTCCTCCTGTGAGGAATACGTTGATTTTCCCGTATTCTTTTGTGAGGTAGGCAATCATGCCCTCGGCCTCATAGATTATGCCGTGGTACGCCCCGGCTTTCATGGCCTCCAATGTGGAGTGCCCGATGCGGCTGGCGGGTCTGTCGCCGGCCGGTACGTCGGGCAGCCTGTCGGTGAAGGCGTGCATGGCATCGAGCCTCATCTTGTAGCCGGGGGAGATGTTCCCTCCGATGAAGGCATTTGAGCTGTCTATTACGTCATAGGTGATGCAAGTGCCTATGTCGATGATGAGCGATGTCTCTCCCGGCTTCATGCTGTATGCCCCCACGGCGGCAGAGAGGCGGTCCATGCCGAGGGTTTCCGGTGTCCCGTACCGGTTGACTATCGGTATCGCTGTGGTGTGCGAGACGGTCAGTACGGGTATGGCTTTCTTTTGCAAGAACGCGCCGATTTGGTTTTTATTGTCTGTGACTGACGAGATTATGGCGTGGGTAACAGGATGCCGACCTGTTATGTCGGCTAACAGTCTTTCTGTCACATCTTTGGTAATGAGGTTAAAGATGATGGCTTCATTATCGAAGATGCAGAATTTGGTGTAGCTGTTACCGATGTCAACCGTAAGTTCCATTCAATAAAACAGATGCCGCTTTATGGTTGGCAAAGATACTGTTTTTTTCTGAATGGGCAAAACGTAGGATGGGATGCGGGCATTTTGTCGGTGGGGGCTGGCTGAGAGCTGGCGCGAGAGTACGACTTTTTAACCACTTTTTGCGTTTGAGTGGGCTGAGGGGCGTGGTGAGGGTGGGGAGAGTGTCCGTAGGGGCTCCGTAGCCGTTCCGTCGAGAGTACGTGTTTTTAACCACAATTAACAGTGTGGGACGGGAGGGGTGGAGGGGTGAGCGGGGCGGGAGAATTGTCGGCTGAACTTCTGCTTGGAGGTTAGGAATATTTGGTGTACTTTTGTGTGCGGTGGCGGAGGTGCGCCACGAGTGAAGATGAGAAGAATAAAGGCTATGGACGGACATAAGTTTATGAGAGGAGTGATGAGGGCTGCGGCGGCGGTGTGCTTCGCGCTGCTGCCGGCGGGCGTGCGGGCGCAGTTCGCGGTGAGCGGTGCGGCGCAGTATGTGATGCTGACGGACGCGGCGACGTACAATGTGGACGCGCTGGTGATTATCAACGGGATTACGAGCGGGTGCAGCCTGGAGTATACGGGCGGGGGGAGCGTGCGGTGGACGTATACGGTGTGGGGGGAGACGTACAGCAGTACGCAACAGGGGGTGACTCCGGAGGACGGCGTGCTGTACACGGTGGAGGCCGGGGGAGAGGTGTATGCGGTGAGTGTGGTGGATTATGCGGAGTACAGGGTTGTGCCGGGGACGCTGACGTGGGAGGAGGATGAGGATGTGAAGTGCCAGACGCTGTATCTGCTGCCGGATGTGGAGGTGCCGGAGATGGGTTATACGGACAGGAGCGGTGCGCGGAGGGTGCTGCCGAGGGAGTTCCGGCTGACGTATACGGACAGCGCGTGGTCGGAGGATGAGGAGGCGTGGGGCGACGAGGCGAAGGATGAGGCTGTGACGCTGCCTCAGGAGCGGATAGCGATAGACGCGCCGAAGCGGGATACGCATTTTGTGATAAGGGGTGACCAGTGGGCTGAGCAGATGGGGCTGGCGGAGGATTCGATAGTGAGCGACGAGTATGCGGCGATAGCGGTGGAGGGTCACCCGATGGGGACTGTGGTGGAGAGGGCAGGGCTGAACGAGATGGACCGTTCGGACGATGCGGATGTGCGGGGGTCGGGTCCGCTGGTGGTGGATTTCGAGTCGCGGGTGAACCCGATAGGGTCGGCGTTTTACGAGTGGTATATATGGGATGTGCAGAGTCCGAATAACTATACGCGGTATACGGACCGGGATTTCCAGTATACGTTTGAGGATACGGGGGAGTATTGGGCTAAGCTGGTGGCGACGAGCGCGGGGTGCGAGTATGTGGATTCGGTGTCGGTGCGGGTGCTGGAGTCGATGATAGATGTGCCGAATGTGTTTACGCCGAACGGTGACGGGATTAATGACGAGTTCAGAGTGGCGTACCGTTCGCTGGCTACGTACAGGATAGTAATCAAGAACCGGTGGGGTAGGACTGTGTATGTGGGTGATGACCCGAGCAGGGGCTGGGACGGGCGCATAGGTGGGGCGCAGGCGGCTGACGGGACGTATTATTATGTGATTTTCGCTACGGGGACTGATGTGGATGAGGACGGGCGGCCGGTGAGGTATAAGCTGTCGGGGGACATCAACCTGCTGCGCGGGCTGTGAGGCGAGGAGGCCGCCGAGGAGGAGATGCGGCACGGTCGGCGGGATGTGCGGCGGAGTGACGTTGTGAGGCGGGGTGCGGCTGTACGGCATTGCTGCGGAGGAGGCGGGTGAGTTGCCGGAGGCAGTGGATGACATTAAGGAATAAAGAGGCGGGGCATGGGCGCATGTGGGGATGTGCGTCCATGCCCCGCCTGTGTTTGCGGTGCGGGGGAGGGGGTGCGCCTCGGTCAGAGGGCGCGGCTGCTGATGATGTCGATGAGCTGATAGGGCATGCCGAAGCCGCACTGGTATGTCTCGCCCGTAAACCGGAAGTGCAGGCGTATCTTCTGCCCGTCTTTGTGCAGCTCGGAGGGGATTTCCTCGCTGTACAGCTCGGTGTATTCTTTCCCGTCGATGTCGGAGATGATGGGCTTGTCGCTCCGGATGATGTAGTAGGGGCATTCGCCGGGCGACAGGGCGGTGATTTCCGCAGTGATTTCGTACGTGCCGTCGGGCAGGGCGTTGTAGTTCTGTTCGCACGCCGCGAGAAGAAGCGGCAGCAGCGCGAGGATGATGAGTTTCTTCATAGCTTTATTTTTTATAGATTACGATTGTATTGCCCAGAGTTGGTGTGTGATTTCACGGGATAAAGGTAGTGAGATTTTTTTAAGCCGTGCAAGTGAATGGGCAGAAAATGCGGATATTTTTTTTGTGGGTGTTGTGTGGAGTGTTTGTGGTGGTGTGAGTGTGCGCGGCTTTGCCCGTCCATGTCACGGGGGAGGGGCGTGGCGGCTCAGGCGAGGGTGCGGAACTCGTAGCCCTGACTTTTGAGCCACAGGATGCTCGGCTCTAAGGCGGTGAACATGTTTTTGGCGGCTTTCCTGGAGTCGTGGAATACGATGATGGAGCCGTTGCGGGAGTAGCGGCGCACTATGGCGGCGCACTTTTCGGGGGCGAGGCGGGCGTTGTAGTCGCGGGTGATGACGTCCCACATTATGACGGTGAAGCGGCGTTTGAGCATACGCAGCTGGCGGAGGCTGATGCGGCCGTAGGGTGGGCGGAAGAGGGGGCTGCGGATGAGGCTGTCGGCGGTCATGATGTCACGGAGGTATTCGTCGGCGGAGTAGCTGAAGCCGCGCAGGTGGTGCATGGTGTGGTTGCCTACGGCGTGGCCGCGACGGCGGAGTTCGTCGAAGAGGGCGGGGTGTTTGCGCACGTTGTCGCCGACGCAGAAGAAAGTGGCCTTTACTCCGTGTTTGTCCAGAATGTCGAGCAGGCGAGGGGTGGTGTCGGGGCAGGGGCCGTCGTCGAATGTGAGATATACGCATTTTGGTGTGCGCGGCAGCCGCCATTTGGCTCTCCATATCCTGCGCAGTATGAAGGGTGGTTGTTCTATGAACATAGTTTAATAAGATGCTTCCTTGAATGGGTTTTCCTTTATGATAAATTTCACGTCCGCAGTCGCGCCCTACCCGCCGCACGGACATCCTCCGGCGGCGGGTAGGGGCGGCGGAGACTATCTGCCGAGCAGAGGGGCGTATTTCTGCATGGCTTCATCGAGCTGTCCGGCTATGCCGGAGTTTGCGCGGCGGGCGCACTTCCGGAGTTCTTGCATGATTGCCAAGCTGTTGCCCAAGCCCATTTCGGGCGATACGCGTTTCTGCTTGCCGTGCGGGAGTGAGAGATACCACTCTGCCCGCTGGTCGCAGTCGGTGAAGAGGCTGACGAGTATGGAGTCGGCTGCGGCCGTCTCGCCGAGGGCGTAGTATGTGTCAATCATGCCCTTGGCAGACCAATAGTCGAACGGCACGGCGCGGGCCGGTATTTCGCCGAGTGACTTGTCAAGCACCCGCTTGGCCTCAGCGGTCTTGCCCTCGTGCAGGAGCGCGGCGGCCAGTTCGTTCATGACCATGCGCAGTGAGCGGAGAGAGCGGGAGTGGGACTCGTCCATATAGACAGACGGTATTTTCGCGTTGCCGAAGGCGAAACGCTCCATGACGTTGCGGTACATGGTTTCGGTGTCCACGCCTCTCCTGCGCGACGGGTCAAGCGGCACGATGCGCTGTGTCATGCCTTCGAGGCGGAGATAGTCGCTCACGTCGGGGTAGAATGACTGGCCGACAGTGGTGGCGATGTACATGGGGCGTTCCCAGTTGTTGCTGTACAGCATTTCGAGGAACATAATCTGCGACTTGCTTATGATGTTGCCGTTGAGGCGGATGTACATGGTGTCGGCTATCAGCCCGCGGTCCTCTTCTGGCACAGTGCCTGTGCGGATGACCTGCTCCTTGTCAATGGGCAGTGTCAGAGTGCGGGAGAAGAAGTAGCCTGTGCCGTTCTCGTCGATGATGCGTTCGTCGCGCAGCAGCTTGAGCGCGAGGCCGAGGTCCATCTGTCCGCCGAACTGCGGGTGCTCAATGACATTTGCGAAGTCGAGATGCCCGGAGGCGTAGTCCTTCGGCTGCCACGATATGGGCAGAGGGGCGGACTCGTATGCTCCGCGCTTCATCTGGTCTATGTACCAGTCGGTCGCGAGGTATTGCAGGTTGCATGCGCGGATGTCGGTGCGGTTGCCTTCTACCTCCTGATTGAACCATACGCAGAAGGTGTCGTTGTCGCCGTTGCAGAAGTATATGGCGTTCTCGTCGCACGAGTTGAGATAGTCGTTGCCGAGGTCGCGCGCGAGAGTGCGGTGCGAGCGGTCGTGGTCATCCCAGTTCTGCTGAGCCATGAGAGCCGGTATGCCGAGGCAGAGCAGCGATATGGCGACGGCTGCCACTGTGCGCGGGACGAACCTTTTCACGAGGTCATAGAAGAACATCACGCCGAGGCCTATCCAGATGGAGAAGGCGTAGAACGAGCCCGCGTATGCGTAGTCGCGTTCGCGCGGCTGGTAGGGGGTCTGGTTCAGGTAGACCACTATGGCAAGCCCCGTCATGAAGAAGAGCGCCATGACCACCCAGAAGTTGAGTATGCCGCTGCGCTTCGACATCAGTTGCCACAGCAGGCCGAGGAGGCCGAGCAGCAGCGGGAGCATGAAGTAGACGTTGTGCCCACGGTTGTTGCGGTAGCTGTCCGGCAGCTTCGACTGGTCGCCGTAGAGCGCGCTGTCGATGGCCGGTATGCCCGTAATCCAGTTGCCTTTGTCTATCTCGCCGTTGCCCTGAAAGTCGTTCTGGCGGCCGGAGAAGTTCCACATGAAGTATCGCCAGTACATGTGGTTCACCTGATAGGAGAAGAAGAAGCGCAGGTTCTCGCCGAATGTCGGCATGACGCGCTGCTCCTGCCGTCCGCAGACATCGACGGTGTACTGCTTGCCTTTCACCTTTCCACACTCCTCATACACCTTGACGTGCGAGGGGTCTGACGAGTACATGCGCGGGAAGAGCATCTCGAAGCGCGGGTCAACCTTCGCCCCCTTTATCCGCCGTCCGGCACTGATGTAGCGGTCCTTCTCGCCCTCGCTCTCCTTGACTTTGCGTTGCCAAATGGTGCTGCCTTCGATGATGATGGGCTTGCACATGTTGCCCTCTACCTCATAGACGCGCGGGGCAGAGTAGAGCGGACCGTAGAAGAGAGGGTTGTCGCCGTACTGTTCGCGGTTGAGGTATGACTGCAGCGCGAACACATCCTCCGGCGACTGCTGGTCCATCGGCGTGTTTGCCATGGAGCGCACCACTATCATGGTGTACGACGAGTAGCCAATCAGCATCACCGTCATGCAGAGCGTCACGGTGTTGAGCAGCTGCCGGTTGAGCTCTTTCTTCGTGAACAGGAACAGTGCGAGGACTACCGATATGACGATGCCGAGCCAGACGCTGTCGCCCAAGAAGGGTATGCCGAGGATGATGACCGCGAGGAGGAATGCGATGCGCATCACCGTGCCGTTCTTCCCCGCCTGTGTCTCATATATGGCCCAGATGAGCGTTGCCGCAGCGACGGCTATATAGACCGCCAGCCCGGTGTTGAAGCCGCAGCCCAGCCCGTTGACGAAGAGCAGTTCAAAGCGGCCCGCCACCTTGACAAATCCCGGTATCATGCCGTACAGCACCGCCGCGAGTATCAGCAACGAGGCTATTATTGCCCCTATGGTGTTACGCGTGTTTACCGTGTATTTCTTGAAATAGAAGAGCAGCACGAGGGCGGGTATCGAGAGCAGGTTCAGCAGGTGTACGCCGATGCTCAGCCCCATCAGATAGGAGATGAGTATGAGCCAGCGCGTTGCCGTGGGGCTGTCGGCCTGGTCCTCCCATTTCAGCATGCACCAGAAGACCAGCGCGGTGAAGAGCGACGAGTATGCGTAGACCTCCCCCTCCACGGCCGAAAACCAGAACGTGTCGGAGAATGTGTAGGCCAGTGCGCCCACTGTCCCCGCGCCGAGTATGGCGATGCCCTGCGGCACTGTGATTTCCCTCCCCCCGCTTGTGACTATGCGGCGTGCTATGTGGGTGATGGACCAGAAGAGCAGCAGTATGGTGAACGCGCTGCACAGTGCCGACATGGCGTTGACCATGACGGCCACATGCGCCGGGTCGGAGGCGAACAGTGAGAAGAGCCTGCCCGTGAGCATGAAGAACGGTGCTCCGGGCGGGTGTCCCACTTCCAGCCGGTAGGCCGATGCGATAAATTCGCCACAGTCCCATAGCGAGCCGGTTGGCTCAATGGTCATAAGATAGACGGCGGCCGCCACTGCAAATACAGCCCATCCTGCCACCGTGTCGTAGAGTTTGAAACGTTTCATTTACCCCTTTGGTCTTTGTCTGTTAATCTTTTCCTGCCGATGTGCCCCGTTGCCCCAATTCCGGGCGCGGCACATCGCGTGCCGTGGATGCCGCACCACTCACTGGCGGCCGCTCTGCTCCGCCCTCTCTTCTTTTCGCGGATAGTCTATCGTGTAGTGCAGCCCCCGGCTCTCCTTGCGCGCCGTGGCCTGCTTGATGATGAGGTATGCCACCGAGATGCAGTTGCGCAGTTCGCAGATGTCGCGGCTCACGGTCGAGCGGTCGAAAAGGCTCTCCGTCTCGCGGAACAGTATCTCGAGCCGCGCCTTTGCCCTTTGCAGACGGAGGTCGGAGCGCACTATGCCCACATACGAGCTCATGATTTGCTGCACCTCTTTGAGGCTTTGCGTGATGAGCACCATCTCCTCCGGCCAGCTTGTCCCCTCGTCGTCCCATTGCGGTATGTCATTGCGCAGCTCTATGCTGTCGATGCGTGCCATGGCGTGCTGCGCCGCCGCGTCCGCGTAGACTATGGCCTCTATCAGCGAGTTCGAGGCGAGGCGGTTGGCCCCGTGCAGCCCTGTGCATGAGCATTCGCCCGCCGCGTACAGGCGGTTGATGGAACTCTCCGCGTTCGTGTTCACCGCTATGCCCCCGCACAGGTAGTGCGCCGCCGGTGCCACGGGTATATACTGCTTCGTTATGTCTATGCCGTAGGAGAGGCATCTCTCGTATATCATCGGGAAATGCTCCCGCGTCTCCTCCGCCGGCTTGTGCGTCACGTCGAGGTACACATGGTCCGTGCCCGCCATCTTCATCTCGTTGTCTATTGCCCTCGCCACTATGTCCCTCGGAGCGAGCGACCCGCGCGGGTCATACTTCTCCATGAATGCCTCGCCCTTCGTGGTCTTCAGTATCGCGCCGTAGCCGCGCATCGCCTCCGTGATGAGGAACGACGGCCGCACCCCCGGGTGATAGAACGCCGTAGGGTGGAACTGCACGAACTCCATGTCCCTTATCACGCCCCGTGCGCGGTGCACCATGGCTATGCCGTCGCCCGTGGCCACTATCGGGTTCGTCGTCGTAGTGTACACATTGCCTATCCCCCCCGTGGCCAGCATCGTCACCTTGCCGAGGAACGTGATGATGTCGTTCGTCTGCGTGTTCAGCGCATACACGCCGTAGCACTCTATGTCCGGCGTGTGGCGGGTCACTATCTGCCCCAGATGGTGCTGCGTGATGATGTCTATGGCGAAGTGATGGTCGAACACCTCTATGTTCGGGTGCGCGTTGATGCGCCTGATGAGTGACTGCTGTATCTCCGCCCCCGTCGAGTCCTTGTGGTGAAGTATGCGGAATTCGCTGTGCCCCCCCTCCCTGTGCAGGTCGAACGAGCCGTCAGGCGCCTTGTCGAAGTCCACGCCCCACTCCAGAAGCTGCCTTATCTGCGCCGGCGCGTTCATCACCACCTTCTTCACGGCCTCGATGTCGCATATCCCGTCGCCCGCTATCAGCGTGTCCTGTATATGTTTCTCGTAATTGTCTAATACAGTATTGGTTACTGACGATATCCCGCCCTGCGCGAGTGCTGTATTCGCTTCGTCCAAAGTGGTTTTGCATAGTATCGCCACCTTCCCTTTGCCCGCCACTTTCAGAGCGAAACTCATGCCGGCAATGCCGCTGCCGACAACGATGAAGTCAAATTTGCGTACCATAGTTAATATAATACTTAATAAATAGAGCGGCAAATTTACATAAAATCAGCGACATCTGCCGCCTCCGTCCCCATAAAAAACGCGTTGCCCCCTCCAGTCCTCCCCGCGCTGCCCCTGCCTCCTCCCCTCTGCCGCCTCGTTCTCTTCCTCCATGCGCCCCTCTGTCTGCACATACTGTTGTTGCCCAAAATGTCTATACGCTTTTCTTTCTCCATTGTCAGTGTGTGCTGCTTCTGCTTGCTAACAGCTTGTGCCATAAAGGTTTTGTCTGACCTCCAGTTAGCTTCCCCTTATCCTCCCGCTACCCTCAAGCCAGCGATTCGCTCTTAATCGTTCAATTCGTACATAAAATCGCCAATGTTTGCGCCCTATCGTGTCAGTATTTGTTTTGCACACCGTCCGACCCGTCTCTGCTCCCGCCTCGCGACGCTCTTTGCCTGTACTTTCAAGTGCCGCGTAACCCCCATAATACGCTTAAATGTTTTTAACTCATTTTCTGCTCTCCAATAGTTTCCTGTTATAAATGTTTTTGTAAATTTGCATATCACGGTCAGATTACTGTGTGTCGGTCCGCCTGTTTAAAGTTTTTTCTTGAAAGAATAAAAACGGCGGCGCGGTCGGCATATAGATAGAGTGTTAATTTAAGAAATGCGTCTGGTGAGCCTTTCCCCGCAGCGGCGGCACGGCGGGCTCTCCTAAACGGTTGGACAGCATACTTATTAGCGGCGCACCGCTGTGGCTTGATGTAGAGAGGTCTCTTGCAGTGTGTTAAGTTAAAAGCGTCCTCATATCCGTGGTGGCGCGTTTCTGTTTAAGGATTGGCGCGGAGCGCTCTCCCGCCTCTGTATACACCCTGTCCGGTCTCTCGTCCGTAGGGCGTGCGGCATGCTTTCTGTGAGTCTCCGCGCTCTCTCGGCTGGAGTTCCCGGCGGTGCGGTTGCTCCGTCGGCTGATAATATTGATTTGGATAAGATAAAATTTTAATACTATGAGAAGAGGACACGCATTACTGGTTTTGTTGTTGCTGCCGTTGGCGGTAATGTCACAAAAACTTGTGCAGAAAGGCAACTTTTTCACGATGTGGGCTTCCGGAGGTTACTCCAATTTCCTCCACACCATCCCCGACACTAAGGCCGACGGTCTCGGCGGCGGTGCGCTCGGTGTGGGCTACGAGTATCAGTACGGCAAGTTTTTCTTTAATTTGGGTGCTGAGTTTTCGTACCTCAACTCCATCTCGTCCATGAACATGGACCAGTACACGGTTGACGGTATAGATACCGAGGGCGAAGCTATGCAGTTCCATTACAATTTCAGCCGCTTCAACGACATGCACAGTGCGGGCTACGTCTCCGTGCCTTTGGCTCTCGGCTTCAAGACGAACTACTTCTACATGTCCGTGGGCGCGAAGATAGGCTATGCTGTGATGGGTTCAAGCAAGACTACCGCCCAGTTCACCACAACGGCTACATATCCTCCTTTAATTGGAGATTTTGAAAACATGCCCGACCACTTCCTCAGCGAGTACACCTCTACCGCCTCTGAGCCTGTGACCTATAACATGAACGTCAGCGGCGTATTTGAGATGGGCTGGTACATAGGCCCCGACCTCGGCGACAAGAAGGCGAAGTGGAGATACAAGCTCGGTGTCTTTGCAGAGTACGGCTTCCTCTCAATGCACAGCAGCGAGAATGCCGGCGATGTCTTGATTATCAACCCGGAGAACCTCACCGATGTGGCGGTGAGACCGCTCTTCCTCCGCACCCCGACAAAGGACTATTCCATCAACCCTCTCTACGTGGGTGTGAAGTTCACCGCGCTGCTGCGTCTGCCTGACAAGGAGTTCTGCTTCTGTATCGACGGACATACGAAGGCTAAGCGTATCAAGACGAAGAGGAGATAGTGCGGCGTCAGCTGCCTGCCTTGCGTGTGGGGGCTTCTCGCTCTTGCCCCGCTCTCGGCATGACAGCCGTTTGCCTGCCATCCTTTCGCGTGTCCTGCCTCTGACATAAAGAGCGGGCGGCGGTACAGGTTTTTGCCTGTGCCGCCGCCCGCTTTGTCTTTCCGGCAGTTAGGAATGTCCTTATTTCCCTATCGGGTGCTCCGCCATAATCTTGTCTATGTAGTCCAGAACTTCCTCCCGCCCCTGCTTCTTCTCGCTTGATGTGATGAATATGGGCGGCAGGGTCTCCCACGTCTCGAGCAGTGCCTGCTTGTACTTCTCTATGTTGCTGCTGAGTTGCGCCTTGCCCAGCTTGTCCGCCTTGGTGAAGACTATGGAGAACGGCACACCCATCTCGCCGAGCCACTGCATGAACTCGGTGTCTATCTTCTGCGGCTCATGGCGGCAGTCTATCAGCACAAAAAGGTTCGTGAGCTGCTGGCGGAAAAGTATGTAGCTCTCTATTATCTTCTTCAGTGCGTCCCTCTGCGACTTGCTTGTCCGTGCGTAGCCATATCCCGGCAGGTCTACCAGATACCACTCCCGGTTGATGATGAAGTGGTTGATGAGCAGCGTCTTTCCCGGCTTCGATGAGGTCTTTGCGAGGTCAGCCTGCTGTGTCAGCATGTTGATGAGCGACGATTTGCCCACATTGCTCCGTCCTATGAATGCGAACTCGTGCCTGTTTTCTGCCGGGCACTTGCGGTAGTCCGTATTCGAGATTGTGAATTCTGCGCTTTTGATAATCATATGGTTCTCCTTTTTGTTTGTTTCCTGTTGGTGTTTCCCGCAAGCGAGGATACATATAGCGCGCTGAACGTGATAAGTCCGTTCAGCATGAGCAGTTCGTAGCCGAATGTGTACCCCGCTGCGGCGCAGATGCGGTCTATCGCGAAGCTGGCGGCAGGCGATAGCACCGCTATGAACGGCACTGCGCGGTCGGCCGCCCCCCTCCGCGTCAGAAGTCCGTAGGCGAACAGCCCGAGCAGTGGCCCGTAGGCGTAGCCCACCATCGTATATATCGTGTCTATGATGCTCTTGTCCGAGAGATATTGGAGTGACACCGTGAGCAGCGCGAAAACGGCGCACACGGCCAAATGGAGCGTCCCCCGCTTTACTTTCTGCCGCCCCTCTTCACCTCCCTTGAAGAAATCGATGAAGAGCGACGTGGTGACCGACGCGAGTGCCGAGTCCGCACTGGAAAAAGAGGCGGATATGATGCCCACCACCAGAATGGCCGAGGCGTATTGTGGCGCGAAGTTCACCGTGTACCACGGCAGCAGGCTGTCCGGCGATGCGGGAGGCGTTGCGCCTTGGCGTGCCGCGCTGATGGTTATCAGGCTGCCTAATAGAAGCAGCAGCAGATTGACCGGCACGAACGCCGCGCCATAGCTCAGCATGTTCTTGCGGCTCTCTTTGAGCGTCCTGCACGTGAGGTTCTTCTGCATCATGTCTTGGTCAAGCCCCGTCATGACGATGACTATGAATATGCCGCTGAGAAACTGTTTCACGAAGTGGCGGGGCGATGACCAGTCGTCCCACTCGAATATCTGTGCCGTCCCCGACGAGCGCACGGCATGCCACAGCCCCTCTCCGCCACCTGCGCTCCCCGCTGCCGTGATGGTCAGTATGACAATCGCCCCCACCATCAGCACCGTTTGCAGTGCGTCAGTCCACACTATCGTCTTCATCCCTCCGTGCCGCGTGTAGAGCCATATCATCGTGATACAGAGCATAGTGGTGAGCCAGAAGGGTATGCCCCAGCCGTCGAATATGAACATTTGCAGCAGCAGGATGGCTATGTAGAGTTTCGTGGCTGAGGTCACCATCTTGGCCACTATGAAAAGCACGGAGGCAGTCTTTTGCGACACCGCGCCGAACCGCGTGCCGAGATATTCGTAAATGGAGGTCAGCCCAAGCCTGTAATACAGCGGCAGTAGTATATACGCCACGGCAATGTAGCCGAAGAAGAAGCCGAGGCACGTTTGCAGGTAGGTCCATTGCGAGGTCGTGACCATCCCCGGAACGGAGACGAGTGACACGCCCGATACTGACGCGCTAATCATGCCGAATGCCACTATGTACCAGCGCGATGAGTGCGAGGCCGAGAAGAACTCGCTGTCCGCCGAACCCCTTTTCGCCGTGATGTGCGCTATGAGCATCAGCACGGCGAAATATGCTATGAGTATTGTCAGGTACATTGTTTTCTTATGGCTGCCAGCCGCTCCTTTATCTTCTTGTACCCCGCCCTCCGCAGCGGCGAATGCGCGAACATGCGGTCAAACGCCCCGCGCGTCAGCCCCTCCCACTCCATGCCGAACAGCCCCTCCATAGGCTCCAGCTCCTTGTGCCCGTGCGGGGCAAGCCTCCTGTTCCATGGGCACGCCTCTATGCAGCAGTCGCACCCGAACAGCCTGTCGCCCGCCGCTTCCTCCATCCACTCCGGCATAGCCTCACGGTTCTCTATGGTCTGATAAGAGATGCACCGCCGTGCGTCCACCGTCTGCGGAGCGACTATCGCCCCTGTCGGGCAGCTCTCCATGCAGGCGGTGCAGCTGCCGCAACGGTTCTCTACGCGCCTCTCCCTGTGGGCAATCTCTGCTGTCGTCAATATCGTGCCTATCAGCGTGTACGACCCTAATGTGGGGTGTATGAGCATCCCGCTCTTGCCTATCCATCCGAGTCCGGCCCGCTCTGCCAGACGGCGTTCAAATATCGGGGCCGAGTCCGTGAATACGACGTATCTGCTGCCCGGAACGGCGGCAGTCACCCTCTCCGCCACCGCGTGCAGCTTCTGTTTGATTACATAGTGGTAGTCCGCGCCCCATGCGTATGCCGCTATGCGCGGCTCTCCCTCCGGCTGCCTCTCGCGCGGGTAGTAGCTTGTCAGCGTGACTATGGCGCACTTCGCCCCCGGCATCATCAGCCTCGGGTCGGCGCGCAGCTCTCTGTTGCGCCCCATGTACCCCATGTTCCCCGCGTATCCCCGTTCTATCCACTGCGTGAGATACGCGCTCTCCTCCTCCATACTCCCTGTCTCCGTCACCCCGCATGCGTCAAACCCCGCCTCCGAGGCCATGCGTGCCACCTCTTCCTCGTTGATAATCATCTCCTTGTGCTGTGGATAGCGGCTCTTCTCTCCCTCCTCTCTCGCTCTCAGTCGTTCACCGCTTCGCGTATCGCCTGCTCCACGGTGTCATGTTCAAAGCGGCCGATTATGTCCCCCTCGCGGTTCATGATGAACATAGTGGGTATCTCCGTGACATTGTACGTCAGCAGGCACTGGCTCTGCGGCGCGTTCTCGTCCCTCACGCATATCCACGGCGTTGTGCGCGACTGCTCCATCCACAGCAGCTTGTTCGCGTCCACCGACACTTGGTATATCTCAAGCCCCGCCCCGTGCCAGCGGTCGTATGTCTCCCTGAGAAACAGCGTGTGTGCCGCTGCCCCCTCCATGCTGTACGCCGAGAAGTCCACCAGCACCACCTTCCCTTTGAGCGACGACAGTGCCACCCTCTCCCCCGTCCTGTCTGGCAACGCTATGTCTATCATCCCTTGCAGCGGGGCGGTGAGTGTGATTTCCCCAGCCTCCGCAATGCGCTTTGACCTCATGGCTTGCAGCGTCGTCTGTTTCATCTCCTTGGCCCTGTAATACTCCGGGTAATACACGTCAAACGCCGTCGCCACCGCCGCCCACATTTGCAGCTGCTCCTTGTTGTACGGCGAGAAGAAGTACATCCCGTTCAGCGTCTGGTGTATAGCATAATACGCCGCCATGCCCCTCGTGTTCTCCATTATCGTCTGCGTGGCCATCTTCCTGTGCTCCGCCAGCAGCCTGTTGAACGTCTCCTCGTCACCGTCCTTCCCCTCTGCCGCCATCTTCACTGCCGATGCCCGCAGTTCGCGTATCTGCTCCGTGCCTCTGCTCCCCTCCACGCTGAACCCCGTCGCCATGTTCCCCTTCGCCGCCTCTATCCTCACGCTCTCGGTAGAGTCTATCGCCACCACTATATTCTCGTTCCCCAGCCGCAGCCTGTACAGGTCGGGGTACTCCGGCGCATCCTCTTTGAATTTGAACCTCCCGCTGCGCCCTAGGCGCACAGAGTCCACCGTCTCCGCCGCCGTCGTGGTCATCCTCTCCATATAGAGCGTCTCGCCCTTCGCACCGCTTATGTTACCCTCTATCTTGAACTGCTCCCCGCCGCACGCGGCCATCACCGCCGCCACTGCCGTCAGGGCCATCCCCTTGAAAATCGCACTCTTTCTCCGCATCTTGACTATACTATAATATTAATGATACTCATTTCCTCCCCTCGTCATACTCGCGCCTCTCCTCCTCGCTCCACCTGCTCAGCGGGTAGTCGAACAGCCGCGCATTGTAGTACAGCGCATTGCCCGTCACCTCCGCCCCCGCGAACGGCGGCAGCTCGAACCGCTCATCCTCATCCTCCAGCTCAATCTCAGCCACCACAAGCCCCTCATTCTCCCCCCCGAACTCGTCCACCTCCCACTTGTGACCGCCGTACTCCTTCTCATAACGCCTCTTCTCTATAATCGGCCGCAGGCACACCCTCTCCAGCATCGCACGCCCCTCCTCCGCCGGTATCTCATACTCAAACTCATCCCGCGCATACCCCACAGTCGCGCTCTTCACCGTGATGAAAGCCCTCTCACCCTTCACCCTCACCCTCACCACGCGCCCCTCCTCCGCGCAGATATACCCCTGCGCTATATCATACGCCTTTGCCCCCTCCTTATAGCTCTCGTCCTTGACAAGGAACTTCCTTTCAGTCTCTTTTCCCATATCACGTCCTCCAATCATGCAAAGTTACAACAAAAACGCCGAATAGGAAACCGTTTCTCTTTTCCCTCCCCATCCCTCTCTCCTCCGCCCCCTAACCTCTCCTCCTCTTCTGCGTTTATATCCCCTTTCCGCTCCTGTTAATCAGAGTTAAAAACACGTACTCTCGAGCCAGCTCTCAGCCAGCCCCTACGGACACCCTCCGAACCTCCTCCCCACCCCCTCCCCGCTGCCTCCGCCGTCCCTTCACCCCCTCCCGCAGACCAATCATAAAAAAAGTGGGATAAACTGTGTAATATCTCAAAAAAATAACGTACCTTTGCCTCCCGAACATCGCACGGCCTCTGCCGCCGCACCGGTGCTCGACTGCAATCCCGCAAACAAACTTGTAACAGACAATATTATAGTATGGCTAATAAGAAAAACCAGACAAAGGACGAACTGGAAAACGTTCAGGAGGCACTCTCAAAAAGTGAGGCATTTATCGAGACTTACCGCAAGCCGCTCCTCATCGCGCTTGCCGTCATTATAGTCATAGTCGTGGCGGTAGTTCTCTTCCGCAGCTCATACCTCGCCCCGCGCGAAATCGAGGCCGCTGACAAGATGGTAGCCCCCGTCGGCTACTTCGAGCGCGACTCCTTCGCCCTTGCACTCAACGGCGACGGCGTAAACGAGGGCTTCCTTTCCATAATGGACTCTTACGGCATAACCAAGACATCCGACCTCGCAGCCTTCTACGCCGGAGTATGCTGCTACAAGCTTGGCCGCTTCGATGAGGCCGTTGACTACCTCAGCCGCTTCGATGCCAAGACAGTCAACGCAGAGCCCGTGGCGATAGGCCTCGCAGGCGACTGCTACTCCTCGCTGGGCGACTATGCCAACGCCGTGAAATACTACGAGCGCGCTGCCTCGTTCGACAACGGCTTCACAGCCCCCATATACCTCAAAAAGGCAGGCATACACTATGAGGAGATGGGCGACTTCGCTAAGGCCGAGCAGGCATACACCAAGATAAAGGAGACCTATTTCGACAGCCCCGTGGCTATGGACATAGACAAATACATAGAGCGCGCCAAGGCAAAAAGATGACGCTGCCCCATGTATGACAGTATAGAAAGGCTGTGCGGTGTGCGCCGGTGACGCTCTCCGCGCGGCCTTTCCCTTTTCCCGCCGCTCCGGCGAAGCACACTCTTAAATACTCATATACTCGTATGGCTACAAAATATCATAACCTATCTGACTACGACGCCGAGGCGCTGCCCTCGGCCGACATCCTCTCCCGCCAGCGTTACGCGATAGTAGTGGCGGACTGGAACTCCAATGTCACGTTCCCCATGTGTCAGGGCGCGATAGACACTCTCGTCGCGCACGGCGTGCAGATGGACAACATAGTGGTGAAGCATGTCCCAGGCACATTTGAGCTGACATACGCCGCCAAGGCGCTCCAGAGGCAGGAGTCCCCCCACGCCATAATAGTAATAGGCTGTGTCGTCCAAGGCGATACCCCCCATTTCGACTACGTATGTCAGGGAGTGACCATCGGCGTGGCGAAACTCAATTCCGAAGGGGTCTGCCCCGTGATATTCAGCGTGTTGACCACACTCACCATGGCGCAGGCCGAAGAGCGTGCCGGAGGCCGCCTCGGCAATAAAGGGGTAGAAGGTGCGGTGACGGCAATAAAAATGGCGAATTTGTTTGCATAATCCGGAAACTTGTCGTACCTTTGCATCCGCTTTAGGGCAGTTACCAGAGTGGCCAAATGGGGCTGACTGTAACTCAGCTGTCTTTCGACTTCGGTGGTTCGAATCCATCACTGCCCACTAAGCATTTCTTGCGGAAGTAGCTCAGTCGATAGAGCATTAGCCTTCCAAGCTGAGGGTCGCGGGTTTGAGTCCCGTCTTCCGCTCAAAGCGGGAACACTGTTTTTCAGTGTTCCCGCTTTTTTGTATTCGCGTTTACCTTTCGCGCCATTCCTGTCCCCTCTGTTTCTCTTCCTCACCCCCATGCCCACCAACCTTCCCTCCCTCCCCAAATGCAAACCAAGGTTAAAAACACGTACTCTCGAGCCAGCAGCAGGCCAGCCCCTCCGAATCCTCTCCCTATCTTCTCCGAATCCTCTCTGCCTGTCCGCTCACGTTGCCCCGTCCCCTACGTCCTCCTCTCCCCGCACGCACTCAGCGTCCCGATGGCATCCATCGCCTTCCCCCACAACTCCCCTTCCTCCTTCTCACATCCCGGTCTCTTAACTCTCTTGCCCCTCCCCTTCCTCTCTCCCCGCAGGTGCCTCCCTCCCCCCCCTCTCTGACTGAGGATTTCTCCCGCCTTGCCACCCATTAACTTAATACGGTAATCATTTTTTTTTTTTGACAAATCGCCTTGCTTATGACGTTCGGAAAACTTACATTTGGTAAACTGAAATAAGGATGATTATGGTGTTTGCCTCTGCTGATGGATGTCGCTGTATTAGTGGGAACTGTTTGTTTTTGCGGCCTTACTGCCAGTCCGGTGTGAATGGCGGGTGTCGGCGGACGGTGGTGCGGTTTTTTTAGTGCGGCGGGACTGCGACAAGGGGCGGTTGGCAATGCAGACTTGACAAGTAATGTTAATGTATCCGTGACAAGATGAATGAAACGGCTGTTAACAGTGTTAATGTTAATTCGATTACAGAGTGGCGGAATGCGCCTGTCGGCTATGACGGCACTTTTTTAGGATATGACAAATTGAATAACTTAATTAATAGGATATGGAAAGGTTTAGGATGATACTACTGGCCGTCTTTCTGGCGGCCTTCGCGATGCCTCTGTTTGCGCAGGAGACCCTCCCTTACTTCAACGGATGGGAGGATGAGGCGGAGAACGCCTTGTGGGAGATGAACACCGGCATGCACGGCGAGGCCGCTGCCAACCGCTGGTACGTCTCCTCCAGGGAGCATTTCCACGGACGGCACGCGCTCCTCATTTCCGACCTGAACCTCTCGCCCGACACCATACCTGCATATTCCAACAATACCATAAACATCGTGGCCGCAAGGACGTTCAACCTTCCCGCCGGCACATACGACCTGTCGTTCGCATGGCGCGCCTACGGCGAGGCTGGCTGTGACGGCCTCTATGTGGCTTGGATACCTGTCAATGAGGATATAGCCACCTCGACAACCACACCCCCGAGGTGGTGCAGCACGGCGCAGCCTTACAGCGGCAAACTGTTTCATAACGGAATGAAGTGGACGGTTGAGCGGACTACTATACAGTCCCAAGGCCGACCGATGAAGCTGGCATTCCTGTGGGTAAACGACAACAAGAATGCCGCCACTCCATCGGTCTGCATAGATGACGTGCAGATAGCCGGAGACAACTGCGGCAAGCCCCTCGACCTCGATGCCTCTGTAAACGGCACGACGATAGATGTGAGCTGGACCTCCAACCCCGGCGCCTCGTATGAAGTGAGGTACGAATCCGCATACGCCGGGGTCTCTGACACTATGAAGAATGTGCGTGGCGGTAAGGTCACTCTGCCCGACATGCCCAGAGGCGCGTATGACTTCTATGTGCGTACTGTCTGTGCCGAGGGCGACACGGGTATCTGGTGTGCCGACTTGGGCGTGATAGTGAATGAGGGACTTTGTCTCGACTATACCAACCTCTATGGCGAAGGGGTCACCTGCTATGTCGGCGATGTCAACAACCCTTACCAGCAGGTTCTCGTGGCGGATAGAGAGATTGACGGCGAAGCTCCACGCCATGTGGTCAATACCGATATCTATGAGACCGATCCCCGTACCGGCGGTGACATTAGGGTGATTCCCGAAGGCGAGTTTACCTCCATAAGGCTTGGTAATGAGATGACAAAGTCAAAGGGTGAGGCTATTGAGTATGACATGTACTTGGACTCCGGGGCTAACACGGTATTGCTTATGAAGTACGCCGTAGTGTTGCAAGTGCCTGATGCCCATCCGGTTGATAATATGCCGTGGTTCAGGTTAGAGATACTCGACGAGAAAGGCAATCTGATTGACCCTACCTGCGGCAACATATATTTCTATTCTGACCTCTCTCTGATGGATGAAGGGTGGAAAGTGCACTATATATATACCGAATCGGCACAAGCGGAAGAGCCCCTGCTCTATAAGGATTGGACTACCATGGGTGTGCTGCTCGGGGACTATGCGAAGAACGGTCCTGCCTCAATTAAGGTGAGGCTCACAACGAGGGATTGCACACAGAACGGCCATTTCGGTTATGCCTACTTCACCCTCGACTGCATAGAGGGCGAGATGAGCGGACTGACGTGCGGAGATATACCGACCGAGGAGATCTCCGCCCCGGAGGGCTTCAATTACAAGTGGTACAGGGAGGATGATCCCAACATGACAGAGATTAGTGACAGCATAACATTGGAGGTGCAACCCGGCGACGTTGGCACATATCTCTGCGATGTCATCTCAAAGGAGAACCCCAACTGCTTCTTCACGCTCAGGGCTGACCTCATGCCCCGCTTCCCGAGGGCGGCGGCGCGGCCTGTGTGGAGTCCGGAGGACTGCGGGAACTACGTCCGCTTCGAGAACCTGAGCTACATAGAGACCGAGGAGGGACGGAGCGACGAGGAGATAACCGATTTCGAGTGGGACTTCGGCGACGGCCGCACCTCCACGGAGAAGAACCCCGTGCTGAGCATGCCCGCCGAGGGAGGGGAGCTCCACGTGACCCTGAAAGCCAGCATCGTCGACGGCATGTGCTCCGATGTCTGGGACACCACCTTTACCGTTCCCGCCGTGGGCGAGAGGCGCGACACCACTCATGTGACGATATGCCGGGGCGGCGAGCCGTACATCATAAACGGCATGCCCTATTTCGACACGCAGGATGTCGAGCTGCCTCCGGTGAAGTCCACCCTGACGGGCTGCGACAGCATACACGTGGTGAGCATCACAGCCGTGGAGAGCTACGTGACGGAAATAGACAGCACAGTGTGTGCCGGCGATACTGTCGAGATAGGCGGCAGCCAGTACTGGTTCACGGGAGACTTCCAGAGGACGCTGACATCGTCCGGTGGCTGTGACAGCATAGTGAGGCTCTCCCTGACGGTGCTGCCCGAGGTGACGTTCGGCGTGGAGGTGAAGAACGCCACCGGCGGGCCGAACACCGGCGAGATAACGCTGACCGACACCCTGCCTGGATCATGGTACACCGTCAACGGCGAAGAGAACGGTTCTCTGACCGGACTGCCAGTCGGGACATACACGATAGTGTGCTACAACGGTCACGGCTGTGCCAGCGGGCCGCGCGTGGTCGAGATAAGCGCGGAGTGCCTCGATGCCGAGATAGGCGCGCCCGGTGAGATATGCGGCGACGACTCCGTGTTCTACCTCCCCGTGGAGGTGCTCTCAGGCGAGATGGGCAGCTACGGCCTCTCATTCGGCGAGCGCGGCGCGGCGGCGGGCTTTGTTGACGTCGACAGCGCGGCCGTCGTGAACGGCTTCATCAGGGTCGAGCTGCCGGACAGCGTGACCCCCGACAGCTACGGGGTGAATGTCGTGCTGTACGACGGCACTTGCGGCAACGACACGGCGCGGATAGACTTCGAGGTGCTATACCCGGACAGCGTGATGAAGCAGAAGTGGAACAATGTCATCGCGCTGAAGAACGACCGGTACAACGGCGGCTACGTCTTCACCTCGTACAGGTGGTACCGTAACGGCGAGCTGATGGAGGGCGAGACCGGGTCATACATCTATCTCGGCGAGGGAGTCTCGTTCGCCGAGGGCGAGGAGTTCCGCGTCGAGGTGACGCGCGCCGGTGACGGCGTGCGGCTGATGTCGTGCCCGCTGGTGACCACGCTGCACGAGGACGTGCAGCCCTATCCGGCGGAGACCCTTGTGCAGACTTCTTCCATGGTGAGGGTGGGCAACGCGGCAGACGGCATGAGGGTCAGGCTGTGGAGCGTGTCCGGCATATACTTCGGGGAGCAGGAGGTGAGCGTGGCTGACCCCCGCTTCGTGTCGCCGGAGTTCCCCGGGGTCTATGTGGTGAGGATAGTGACTGACGGCGTGGAGCTGGCCTACAAGATACTGGTGAGGAGATGAGCGTGCGGGGAGATGATTGTTAAGGACATTATTATTATCTATTGATTTATAGTTTATGAAGACTTTATTCAGGATTTGGTCGCTGGCGGCGCTGCTCTGCGCCGTGGCGGCGGGGGCTTTTGCCCAGGTAAGACCTCCCGTTTTTAAGGAGGACTTCAACAACCTGTACAGCGGTATTCCGCAGGGTTGGAATAACGACAGTGTCGTGAATCGTGACTACACATGGAAGTTCTCCTCTTCCGGCATGAGCAATACCGGGTGTGTATCCTACTTTGCTGTTGGTTCTGCATATTCTGAAAATATGCTTGTTACTCCGGAGATAAAGGTTGATGGTGAGCAGATGCTTTCTTTTGACCATAAAATAATTCAGGATAGGGCGAAATTGATTGTCTATTTGTCTTACGATGGAGGTAGGACCTTTTCGCAGACACCGTTGATTACACTTAATGGGATACAGAATAATTCTGTATGGGCGCATGAGGATGTGCTTCTGCCTACCTCTCCGACAGGCAGCTTGACGTTAGCTTTCAAGGCTGTTAGTGAGGCGTCAGGTTATGGTAGTCCCTTCATTTATTTGGATAACGTTATAATAGACCGTCCCCCGCGTTGCGCTGCACCGCTTGACTTTGAATTAGGCGGAATGACGAGCAACTCTGTGAGCCTTATGTGGAGCTATGCGGCTATTGGTAGTACCGGTGATGAGGTTGATGTCATGATTATGAAAGATGGGGCAGTGGTGCAGGAGAAGACATATGCGGTAGAGTCTTATGGTAATGTGGAGGTCTCTGGGCTTGAGCCGGATACGGAGTATGGCGTGAAGATAAGAACGAACTGTGAAGAGTCATATCTGGGTCGTTCTGATTGGTCTGATATATTAGAGTTCAAGACTATGTGTGTGCCGAAAAAACTGCCGTTGAGCTTTACGTTTGATGAGGATACTGAGATGTCAGCCTGCTGGATAGCCCAAAGGGAAGATCTGGTCAGTAAAGCTGTTGTGATACTGTCGTCGACGGTGGCATACGGCGGCAGCGGCAAGTCGCTTGAGATACAGAAAGGAAGTAAAGGCAATGGCGACACTTATGTCTTTACAGAGGCGATAGACCATGCGGCTAACGACATGGAGATTTCCCTTATGGCATATAGCTATAATGACAAGAAAGATGAGGTGTTGGAAATAGGCATACAGGGTGATGTTTATAAGCCGAGTACATATTGTAGGTTGAAGGAGGTTACATTGAAACCGAAAACATGGACGCATATAGTGGTCTACACCGATAATGTGCCTCTTAAAGACGCGAAGGGTGCTTCGGTAGTAATGTGGGCAAAGGATTTGGAGGTTGCATCTATTTTTGTGGATGATTTGGAAGTGAATCCTATGCCGGCGTGTAGGGTGCCTGACAGTGTGGTTATGACAGACTTGGGGGTGGACTGGGCTGAGTTTGACTGGAAAGTGGAGAGTGGAGTCTCTTTGAATGTATACGACGTGCCTGACGGTGGTGTGGAAACGCTGGTCGGCACATTGTCTGCAAGCGATAAGAGGCTCGAACTGAAAGAGAATACTCACTACACATTGAGGTTTAAGTCTTCCTGCGGCGGAGCTGATGAGAGCAACTGGGGAACTGACGTGATAGAAGTGATAACTCCATGTAAACCGATAGACATTAGCATTGAACCGGGATATACTGCTGATTTTGAGGAGGGCGATATGCCGGACTGCTGGAACAATGTCGGTTTTACTATGCTGGATGGAAAGTATTTGGAGTGGTCTGTAAAGGCTGTTGAGGGTGAGATGTCGTTTGACGGGCAGAGCAAATACGCCTTGGCATCTCCAACTGGTGTGGCGGCTATAGTAAAGCCCAAGGTCAATCTGATACTGCCGTACATGAATATACCGGAGGCAAACGAGTATATGGTGGAGTTTTACATATACAGACCGGATGAGATAAGTAGTGCTACTGACTATATTAATGTATATGTGAATGACAGACAGGATACGGTAAATGCCAGGCGGATAGGCCGGATAGCAAGAAGATCGACGCTTGAACCGGTAACTGAAAAAACAGGATGGGAGAGGTACGAGTGTCTGATACCAGTGAAAGGGGAGTTGTATGTCATTTTGGAGAACGAGACATACAATGGGCAGACGACATATATTGACAATGTATCGGTAAAGAAAAAGAGCTCATGTATGTCACCGACTGATTTGAGACTGAGCGATGTAGGCTCTTCTACTGCCACAATAGAGTGGACAGAAAATTCTCCGGCTCAGGAGTATCATGTGACGTACAAGTTGAGGAACGTGGAGACGACCGATACTGTTAGGGGTACAAATCAGTACACCATAACAGGCCTCACTCCAAACACTATGTACGGATGGATATATGTAACGGTGAAAGTGGTCTGTGGAGAGAATGATACAAGTATGGTTAGTGGCAGATACGATCTTTCTACCGGATGCGGCATGTTGGATTTGCCATATAAACTGGGAGGATTCACTGACTGGAAATGTTTCAATGTCCTTGAAAAGAATGGTTCTTATCCTTCTGGTAGCCAGACTGTTTCGTTTAGGGGATTTTCCAATGCCGTAGCTCTGCCGGAGTTCAACTATACGAGTGCTGACGGATACAGGGTTGAGTTTGAGTATATGAGTAATGACGAGGGAACTTTGGAGATAGGCACGGTGCCTGCCCTTAGTGAGGATTGGGCTAACCATTTCAATTCCGTAATGACTATAAACGGGACGAAACAGCGGACAGCCTATATGGTAGATATAACGAATACCACAGATAAATACATAGTGTTGAAATATGCAGGAAAGGCAGGTACTCAGATGTCCTATGTATATTACTTGTCAGTGAGAAAGACACCTTTGTGTCCTGATGTGGAGAGATTGGATGTAGTTGAGGCCACAGTCAGTACTGCGCATCTCAATGTATTTTGTGAGGGCGTTGAGAAGGTTGATATCGAATATGGTATAAGGGGTTTCAAGCGAGGTACGGGTAAAATGCTTGAGGATGTAAACACAGATTTCACTCTTGAAGATTTGGTGCAGGATACGGAATATGACATATATGTGCGTCCTGTCTGTGATGCCGGTGAAGGTGATTGGAACGAGACTCCATATACATTCGCTACATTGTGTGATGAAATCATATTGACACCGGAGACTCCGTTCAAGAATGGATTTGAAGATGCAGTTGTCAATGATTTGGGCTGTTGGGTATGCAGAGGAGACAATACATGGGCGTTAGGCACTGTTGCGTCTAATGCTTACGAAGGAAGTAAGTATGCTCAATTGGTTGGTTCTGGAGCAAGAACATATTCAGATTTGTATTATGCCATGGAGTTGACGGCAGGAACACAATATGAATTCTCCTGTTATGTGATGCTGAACCGTTATACCGGAAGTGGTTTCACTCTCAGTGCCGGGTATTGTAACGGTATAGGAGTGGGAGATGACCAGGTTACGAACTTCATAAGTGAGACTCCGATAGTGAATAATACTGAGTATGTTAAGCTGACAGCTCTGTTTACGCCGACTGCTGATGCGACGCACCTGAGGATAAGGGGCGTAACGAACGGCTCTCAGTGCGGTATATGGTTGGATAATGTGTTTGTATCTCCGGTGTATTGTGAATATCCTACAGTTGTTGTAAGTGAGATTTCAGATACCAAAGCTGTCATAAGTTGGAATCAAATTCTTGTCAAGAATTATAATATAAAGGTTGCAACGCACGAACTGACCGACCCGGAGACAGAAACAGGAGATGTGCGTGAGATTACTACGGACGATGCTACGATATCAGAAGCTATGATTGATGGACTGACGGCCGATACCGAGTATTATGTATATATGCAGAGCGTATGTACAGATGGTGGTAAGAGCCGCTGGACTGACGTGATGACATTCAGGACTCAATGTGCTGCCGTATCAGGAGATTTCAGTGAAAGTTTTGAGGGTAATAATGCGCTTGACTGTTGGAGATGGAATGACCAGAATGAGGTTAATAAGTCCAATACCACTCCGTATGATGGCACTTCATGCTGTATGTTAAGTAAGTCTGGAATGTCAGCTACGCTTGTAACCCCGACTCTTGATGTAGAGAGTTTGGACGGTAAGATGTTGCGTATGTTTGTGAAATCAAGTGACGCTTCGGTAACATTGAATATCGGCGTAACGGATGTTCCGGTATCCCCAATAAGTTTCTATCCGGTTACTACATTTACTGTAACCAGTGGAGATGGATGGAAAGAGGTGATTTGCCATTTCTCTGATACTGATAAGTGGGGTGAATATGCGGATGCGAAAAATATTGTCATAGCAAGTGATGACTTGTGCTATATCGATGCGGTAAGCGTAACTGACATACCTTCTTGTGCAAAACCTGTTAATTTACTGGTGAATGAGGTTACTGACTCGTATGCAGAGATAGATTGGATGATGTATGAGGAAAAGCCGTGTTCTGTTATAGTTAAGCAGGAAGGCCAGGAAGTGCAGCAACTGCTGGCGGAGAGCCATCCGTTCCGCATTGAGAACCTTGCCAGCAATACTGGATATGAGGTCGAGATACGTACTCTTTGTGAAGAAGCTGAGAGCGAAGCTAATAGCATACGTTTCACGACATTGTGTGGAACTGTGCCTTTCCCGTTTGCTGAGAGTTTCAATGCTGTAAAAGAGCGTGAAATACCCGAATGTTGGGTTGATACGGCAAAATTTGGTCCTGCTCCGGACAACGTAAACAACAAGTGGCGTGCCGAGGCCTTGTATTCAGGTTCTACCGATGATATGGTTATGACGTTTGACGGTACTAACCGCAATCCGTCAGGCAACGGCAGCAGGCTGCAGACCCCGGTCATCGACCTGACAGGCCAGACAGAGGCGTTCCTCTATTTCTCCACCTGTGCGACCGTGGAGGATGCCATGATGAGCGTAGTTGTCTCCACCGACGGCGGCATGACATTCCCTGATACCATAATGAAAAACGTCGCATACACAGAGTGGACCAATATGGAATATGACCTGAAAGACTATTGCGGCAAGGAGATTGCCATAGGCTTCTATGGTGTTTCTATCTATAAGTCCGGAGCATACGTCTACATCGACAACATGAAAGTCGACAGGCAAAGGATATGCCCGGTGCCGACGGCTCTTACCGTGACTGATGTGACATCGAACAGTGCTAATGTCACATGGCCAAGCGAGACTGGAGAGTACGTATTCAGAATGTACACCGGAGACGAGAAAGTTGAGGAGGATACGGTTACAGGAAAAAGCCTTACATTGGGCAACCTCAACCCTTTGACAAGGTACACAATAAAGGTTACCGGCATCTGCAATGACGGGGCGGAAAGCAAAGCCGTGACAATATCATTCAGGACTGAATGTGAAAGTGATATAACACTTCCTTACAGCGAGACATTCGAGGGCGGCGCGATGCCGCAGTGCTGGGTCGATGAGTCGAACACCGCGGCCCGGTGGTCATACCTTCAGGAGAGCGGCGGCAACGGCGTGATGCGGTTCAACTCGCGCAGCGCGGCGGCCGGCAGCCGGGGCCGCCTCATATCGCCTAGCATAGGCATAGACGGCACGGGCTACAGGCTCACTTTCGACTACGTCAACCCGGCGGGCGGCCCGCTCAGCGTCATGCTGACGCAGGACGGCGGCGAGACGTATACTGACACGGTGCTCAATGCGGTGCGTGACGTGGACATGTGGAGGACGGTCTCCGTCAGCCTTGACGGCTACGCCGGCGGGGAGGTCGCGCTCGTGGCCGAGGGCACCAGCAACAACAGCATGCAGGACGGGGCGTACATATACCTCGACAACCTGCGCGTGGGCAGGGTCAGCGAGACGAGGAGCTTCAGCGACACCGTCTGCCACGGCGACCCGTACGTCGCCCACGGCTTCGAGATACCGGGCGTGACGGGATACGGCGACAACACGCTGCAGAGGATAGTGCCGGGAGCCGGTGCCGGACAGCCCGACACCCTCTACGAGGTGACGCTGCACGTGCCCAACACCGACTACTACATAACAGACGTGTTCGTGCCTGGCGAGACCTACACGGGCAACGGCTTCAGCAACGGCATCACGGCGCCGGGGCGCGACTACACGCTCACCCTGACATCGTCCCGGGGGTGCGACTCCACCGTCCACCTGGCGCTCATAGAGATGGATGTCGACGTGAGGGTGTACGACACGATATGCGAGGGCGGCAGCTACACGTTCTGCGGCGAGGAGCTGACCTCGGGCTGCACGAGGACCTGCACTGAGGAGAACTCCTACGGCGTCGACTCCACGACCACGCTGTACCTGACGGTGCTGCCGTCCACGGTCGAGCGCACGGACACCATCTGCCAGGGCGACTTCATAGACTTCGGCGGCGAGCGCCGCACCGAGACGGGCACCTACACGGCCGACAGTACCTATGCGGGCGGCTGCCCGTACACGTCGGTACTGAACCTCACGGTCATCGACTCCGTTGAGGTCAGGGAGGAGACCGTCTGCGCCGGAGGTTATGTCGAGATAGACGGCGTGCGCTACACGGAGAGCGGCAGCCACAGGGTGCGCCTCGAGCCGGAGGGCGGGTGCCCGAGGACGCTGCTCCTCAGCCTCACCGTGCTGCCCGCCGACACTGCCGTGCACCGTACCGTGGCGTGCGAGGGCAGCCCGATATACTACCCGGGCTTCGCGGGCACCGTGGTGACGGGCGACACCGTACTTTTCCGCACCGCGAAGACGGCGGGCGGGTGCGACTCAGTGACGCGCCTCGAGGTCGAGTACCGCGAGACTGTAGAAGTGTTCGACACGGTCTACTGCAGCGAGAAGGTCTACACGTGCGACAACGGCGAGACGCTGACCGCCACGGGCGACTGCGAGAGCAGGGACAAGACTGCGGACGGCTGCGACAGCATACGCCACCTGCACGTGGAGTTTACCACCGGCCTTGACGTGACTGGCGTGCGCGGCCTGATAATCACGCCCAACCCGGCGGAAATCATGATGCTCGCATACGCTGACGGCGAGTGGACAGACGCCGAGACGGAGGGCATGACCGTCGAGGTCACCGACCTCTCCGGCAGGACGCTCCACAGGGGCGCAGTCACCGGGCGGCCCATACGCATAGACGGCCTCACGGCCGCCGGCGTGTACATCGTGCGCGTCACGGCACGCGACGGACGTGTCTACACCGGCAGGCTGATAGTCGAGTGACACCTGTACACAGGCCTTCCCCCGAGGTTCTCACATGCCCGGGGGAGGGCCTTACTTTCAAGTTACGGCATGTGAGGGTACAGACGTAAACCAAGACAAGCATGAGCACTTATACAAAGAATATCCTTTTAGTACTAACACTTTTATCCGTTTCATTCATACGCGGCGCGGCGCAGGAGACGCGCCTGCCATATTATTGCGGCTTCGAGACGCCCGCCGATACTGCCGGCTGGAGATTTGCCGGTGTAAGCCTTGCCACGGGATGGTGTATTGGCGGCGCGGAGTACAGGTCGGGGGGCAACGGCCTGTACGTGTCGGCCGACGGCGGCGCGACGGCAGGGTACGCGGAGAGCGCGGGCGGCTATTACATCGTGGCGTACCGGAAGTTCACCGTGCAGCCCATGCAGGAGTACGACCTCGTGTTTGACAGCAAGGCTGGGGGCGAGAGGGCGCGGGACGGGAGCATGGAGGACGGCATGACGGCGGCATGGATACCCGCGTCACGGGGAGTCCCGGCAGCCGGCATGGGCGGGGGGCAGTTCCCCGCGTACGCGAGGCAGTACGCCGTGACATCGGATGACGGCCGCAGGGAGTACGCAAACTGCGGATGGAGCAATGTGGCCGCTACGGTTTCGGCATTGGAGGCGGAGTACTACCTTGCGTTCGTGTGGAAGGCCGACGGGGCGGACGTGAAGGGAGCGGGGGCGTGCGTGGACAATGTGCAGCTGGGGCTGAAACGCAGGGGCGGGTGCGCGGAGAAGCCGTGGAATCTGAAATCTGAACTGAATGAGGACAAAAGCGGTGCCAATATTACTTGGGAGGGACGAGCTGACGAGTATGAATTACAATATTATGAGACGGAAGTAAAAGGTATACAGTCTGTCCATCATGAAAAAGGGGTGACCACAAAAAACTACACAATTGAATTAAGCAATTCGGGAGAAGGAATTTTCTCTGTACTGATAAGGAGTATCTGCGGAGGGGATACAAGCGTATGGAGGGAGTTATCTAATGTCTTTATATATGATGCTTCGGCTCATTGTCTGGACTATATAAATCTGGGTTCGAGTGATGTGTTGTGCACGAGTGGTACATTCTTGAATCCATACTCAGATATAGGTGTAATAGATTATGGCTATAATTCAGTTATGAGTAATCATACAATTCATTACGTACAGGACGAATATGACCCGAGGACGAACTACATGCTCAAGACAGTGCCGGAGGGCGCGGTGGCATCCGTGAGGATATCGAACTGGCAGGAGAATCCTGCCGGGTCGGCCTCCATATCGTACAACTATCATGTGACGGACGAGTCGGATGTACTGAAAGTTAGATATGCAGCGGTGTTGCAATATGCAAGTCATCATCCGGCAGAGGATCAGACACGTATTATAGTTGAGATTTTTGACGCTAAGACAGATACTCTTTTATCAGAGTGTACACGTTCTGAATTTAACGCCAAGGATGTGGATGTGGACAAGGTGCGCGGGTGGCATGAATTCCCAATAGAAGAGCAGCCGGTCGGTCTGTTGAAGAATGCTGAACCCATCAAGTGGTGCGACTGGAGCGTGATAGGCATAAACCTTCAGGAGTATGTCGGGATGGACCTGAGGATAAGGTATACATTGAAAGCATGCGGAGCAAATTTTCATTTTGCATACGCATACTTTACTCTGGACTGTGACGACGGGGATGTGGACGGCATCACGTGCGGTGAGCATCCCGAGGTGTTCAGGGTGCCGGAGGGCTTCCTGTACAGGTGGTACAGGATGAGCGACCCGGGGACGACTGTCGGCACGGAGGACACGCTGGCGATAGAGCCCAACGATACCGCCACGTACGGCGTGGACCTGATATTCCCCGAGAACGAGGGGTGCTACTTCACGCTGAAGGCCTCGGCGCTGCCGAGGAGGCCGGTAGCGGGCATGGACTACACGATAGAGCACAGGGGATGCGGCAGCGTGGTCAGGATGAAAAACCTGAGCCGGGTGTACGGCTTCTGGGAGGGCGACACGATAGAGACCGGCGACACGTGCAAGGTGCATGTGTGGAACTTCGGGGACTACGGCGTGTCAGGCGACTTCGAGCCGGAGATAACAGTCCCGGCGGAGGGCGACACGTTCAGGGTGTCGCTGGCTGCGGCTATAGACAACGGCATGACGTGCATGGACGCGGGGGAGTTCACTGTGGAGGTGCCGTCCATAGTCATAGACACGACGTTCGTGGAGTACGGGCTGTGCGACGGCGCGGAGGTGGTGCATGACGGCCGCAGGTACACGGAGCCTGGCAGGGAGGTGCTGCACTACGGCGGAGCTTCGGGCTGCGACAGCGTGGTGGTGCTGGACATAAGGGTGATGGTGGCCGACACGGTTTCCGACACGGACAGCGTCTGTCCCGGGGAGCTGCCGGTGCTGTTCCACGGTCAGGAGCTGACGGAGACGGGGCGCTATGAGGCCGTGGACACGAGCGCGCTCGGATGCGACTCCGTGATCCATATCTTAGACCTTACGGTACTCGGCAGTGTCGTGGCTGATGTGGCCGGGAGGACGGAGGTGTGCGCCGACGAGGCGGGGTACGCGGTGGCGTACGACCTGTATGAGGGCGTGCTGACGGACTACGTCCTGCGGTTTGACACGGCGGCGCGGGCGGAGGGGTTCGCGGATGTCAGGCGGACGGCTGCCGGCGGGGACGACGGGCGGCTTGTGTTCACCCTGCCCGAGGGGGTCACGCCCGGCAGGTACGGCGCGGAGCTCACGTTCTATAACGGAGAGTGCGGCGAGTCGGCCTTCCCGGTGGCCATAGACGTGCTCTACCCGAGGGACGTGGTGGCGCAGAGGTGGAACGACGTGCTCGGGGTGAGAAGGGCGGAGTATAACGGCGGGTATGAGTTCTCGGCCTTCCAGTGGTACAGGGACGGGGACAGGCTTGACGGCGAGGACGAGTCCCTGCTCTATGAGCCCGCCGGGCTGGACACCGCCGCCGAATACCGCGTGCTGCTGACGCGCGCCGGCGACGGCGTGGCGCAGTTCACGTGCGGCGTAACGCCGGTGAGGTACGGCACATCGGAGCTTGAGGTCTTCCCCACGGTGGTGTTCGGCGGGGGGACGGTTTCCGTCAGCGGCAAGGCGGTGTCGCGCGTCAGTGTCTACGGCGCGGACGGCCGTCTGGTGGCTGTGCATCGGGCGTTCGGTGACGGCGGCAGTATTCCTGCCCCGGATGCGGACGGGGTGTACGTGCTTGTCATCGTGTGCGGAGACGGGGAGGTGTTTTCAGAGAAGATTGTGGTGAAGAGGTGACTGCGGGCGGCGCACGGGCAGATGGATGCGGACTGTGCAAATCGTGTCCGTGAAGTTGTCTGATATGTAAAAATGGTATCGTGACGATGTGGCTCCATTTTTCGCACTTTCTGGTATAAGAAGAACGAAATCTATCAATTCTTTAGCTTGAGGGTAGCGGGGAGGTAGCTGCAAGCTGGCTGGAGGTAGGCTGAAGGCGTTGGGTGTCAGTGGTTTGTGATTGCTGAATGATGGATAATGAGAGTGGAGTTTTGAAGGTAGGTGTGCATTATGGTATATGAGGTTATGTGGAATGGGTATGCCGGATTGGGGTTTGCGCGGGATAAAATAAATGTGCGTGGAGTTTGCCGTGTCAAAGAAAAACTGTAATTTTGACAGTCATAATCATGACAGGGTAAATTTATTGGAAAACAGAGAGCCGACGCGCCTTCCCCGTAGACGAGAAGAGAGGGATGACGCGCCGGGGTTTCTTTAAGAGATATGGAGAGATAGCGTATGGAACTGGCGGAAATCCAGATGGTGAAGCAGCGTTTCGGCATAATCGGGCTGTCGCCCGCGCTGAACAGGGCGATAGATACGGCGGTACAGGTGGCTAACACGGACCTTTCTGTCCTGATACAGGGGGAGAGCGGAGTGGGTAAGGAGACGTTCCCGCAAATCATACACCAGTACAGCCACAGGAAGCATAATCCTTATATAGCGGTCAACTGCGGGGCGATACCGGAGGGGACGATAGATTCGGAGCTTTTCGGCCACGAGAAGGGTGCGTTCACGAGCGCGACATCGGACCGTAAGGGCTATTTCGAGGAGGCGAA
Organism: uncultured Bacteroidales bacterium; assembly: GCA_944322025.1. Lineage (GTDB taxonomy): Bacteria > Bacteroidota > Bacteroidia > Bacteroidales > Paludibacteraceae > Aphodosoma. The sequence continues at coordinate 41,117 of CALUOH010000021.1, forward strand.
CGGGGGGACGATATTCCTCGATGAGGTGGGGGAACTTCCGCTTTCAACGCAGGTGCGTCTGCTGCGTGTGCTGGAGGCGGGTGAGTTTATGCGAGTAGGCTCATCGAAGGTGCTGAAGACGAATGTGCGTGTGGTGGCAGCCACGAATGTGAATATGCAGGAGGCCATTTCGGACGGGCGTTTCAGGGAGGATTTGTATTACCGACTTAATGCTGTGCCGATATTCATCCCGCCGCTGCGTGAGCGGAAGGAGGATATACTTCTGCTGTTCAGGAAGTTCGCCACTGATTTCGCGGAGAAGTATAAGATGCCGGTGATAAAGCTGACGGCGGACGCGCAGACTATGCTGACCAATTACTATTGGAGGGGGAATGTGCGCCAGCTGAAGAATGTGACGGAGCAGATATCCGTGATAGAACAGAACCGGGAGATTACGGCGGAGCGTCTGCGCGAGTATCTGCCGGAGCAGAGGAGTTCGCTGCCAGCCCTCTTCCATCAGGAGCACGGGGAGGGGCAGAAGACGTTTTCAAACGAGAGGGAGATACTCTACCAAGTTCTGTTCGACATGAAGAAGGATATGGCGGAGATGCGGAAAATCATAGACGAGCTGATGCACAAGGAGCATACGGACGCTGCGCCGCACTATGCGCAGGAGAGTGTGACCGCTCAGCCGGCGACAGTGGTGCCGAACATTATCAATGTGATGCCCGTCGGTGTGCAGCACCAAGGCAATATCATCGGCCACAACCAGCCCGTGGAGGACACTGAGGAGTATGTGGGGGAGTCGCTTTCGCTGATAGATGCGGAGAAGGAGATGATAGCCAAGGCACTGGAGCGTCATAACGGTAAGCGCAAGTATGCGGCCAAGGACTTGCATATCTCCGAGCGCACGCTGTACCGCAAGATAAAGGAGTACGGTCTGGACTGAGAAGGAGGAGGGGAGATGAAGAGAGTTTTTGTATATGCCGTGCTGGCTGTTGTCCTTGCCGCCTCGTGCACGGTTTCCTATAAGTTCAACGGGGCGTCGATAGACTATTCCAAGGTGAAGACCATAGCGATAGCCGACTTTCCGAACAACGCGCCACTCGTGTATGACATGATGATGACGCAGTTCAACGAGGAGCTGAAAGACATATTCGCCAAGCAGACGCGACTGTCGCAGGTGCGCGTGAACGGCGACCTCAACATAGAGGGCGAAATCACGGACTATGCGCTTACGCCCCTTTCTGTGGGTTCGGACGCTCTGGCTGCAGAGACACGCCTGACGATGACGGTCAATGTGCGCTTCACGAACAACACGAACCACGATGAGGATTTCGAGACTAAGTTCAGTGCCAACCGTACGTTCCAAAATACGCAGACGCTCAACGATGTGCAGGAGCAACTGGTGGGGGAGATGATAGAGGAGATAGTGGACCAGATATATAATGCTACTGTGGCTAACTGGTAGTGGTTAGAGGGAGAGATGATGACAGTGGATGACATAGAAGGCTGGCTGTCAGACCCGTCAGGTCTGGCATCGGTGTCTGCCGAGGAACTTCTTTCGCTGCGCGGGAGATATCCGTTCTGTGAGCCTGTGCATTGGCTTGTCTTGCGCAAGATGTACGACAGCGGGGACATACGCCTCGGAGAGGAGCTTGCGAGGAGTTCTGTCCATATCTCTGACCGCCGTGCACTGTACAATTTTCTGCATTATGAGGCGACTGCGATGGAGACAAATGTTTCCCTCGACACTATGACCGCTGCCGTGCAAGACTATTTTGCCGTGGAGGGCAACGAGGAGCAGCGCAAGACGTTGCAAGAGCTTGCCGCGCGGCTGAAAGAGGCGCGTATGGCAAGGAAGTCGGCAGAGAGTGCCGGCGGTGCTGCTGACGAGAGAGAGGAGAGTCGTCCACGGGAGGAGGTTGCTGAGGTGAAGAGCGAGAGGCCGCGGGAGGAGAGCAGTACGGCGGAGCCTGAGAGAGAAGAGCAGGAAACTGACAATGTGGGGGTGAGACCGTCTTATGGCAGAGCGCAGGAGAGCGCGGAGGCGGATGTGAAGCGGTTAATCAGGGAGAAAAAATATTCAGAGGCTCTGAGAATATTAAAGGCCATAGATTTGCATAATTCCCCAAAAAGTAGTTACTTTGCACTTCAAATAAAGTACATAGAGACTATATTGGCCAATAGCAGATAATCAATCAAATAATCCATATTATAACATGAGCATTTTATTATCAATCCTGATTGTGATAGCGTCCATAGTGTTGATACTTTTTGTTCTGGTGCAGAACTCAAAGGGGGGCGGACTCGCATCGAGCTTCGCATCGTCCAATCAGATTATGGGTGTGAAGAAGACAACGGATTTCGTGGAGAAGGTTACATGGGTGCTTGTGGCTACGATAGTTGTATTGTCAATAGCCGCTACAGCCGTTTCCAAGTCGAGCGGCCCGGAGAGGGCATCGGAGATATCCGACCAGTTGCCTGGTGTGGTTACGCCACAGCAGGGGGTCAACTTTGACGATGCCGCCGTAGTGCCTGCCGATGAGGCTGCCGCTCCCGCCGCAGAACAGACGGAGGAGACTCCGGCCGAGTAAAGGCGCGAGGGGGGGTACGCGGAGGAGTTCTCCCAAGTAAATAAGCATAGAAGGCTGACAGCAATGCCGTATGACGGCGGGGCTGTCAGCCTTTTTTGTCGCTTATCTTTTCCTGTTTCCGGGACGTTTCTGATCGTATATAATGTGACTCCTTTTGGCGGGTGTCTGTGGATTCTGAGTGTATCGTGGATAGGAGGTTACCGCCGGCTTAAGATGATTTCAGTTTCGCGGCGGATGGGGTAGTGGCTGCGGAAGTACTCGAACTTGCCGGGCGAGGCTTTCAACAGGAGCGAGTCGCGGCGTATGTCGTATGAGGCTCTGAGGGCGTTGACGAGTTCGCTCTCCGACACTTTTACCAGCTGCCGTTGCGGGATGGGAGCGAAGCGCGAGAGGTCAAGGCCGAGGGAGAAGAAGCGGTTTACGGCGGTGAGGCTCATGAGTGTCGCGGTGGCCTTGCCGTCGGCGGAGTAGCCTGCGATGTGCGGAGTGGCGATGAATGCACGTTGGAGAAGGGTGCGGTCGAGCTGCGGTTCGTTTTCCCAGCAGTCTATGACGCATCCGCTGACGCGGTCTGCGTCCATGGCCTGCATGAGCGCGGCCTCGTCAATGATGCCACCCCGTGCGGCATTGATTATCAACGGCCTTTTTTTCAGCCGGGAGAAGAAAAGAGAACCGGCCATGCGGCAGGTCGGATATGGGTCGGAGGTGGTGAGAGGGGTGTGGAATGTGATGATGTCCGCCTCGGAGGCTATCGCGTCAAGCGATGTGAATGAGGATGGACCCTCTCGGTCTGCCCTTGGCGGGTCGCAGCGCAGGATGTTCATGCCGAGCATGGAGCAGAGGCCTTCGACTTTGCTCCCGACGTGTCCTACGCCGACTATCCCCACGGTCTTTCCGTTCAAGCCTGTGCCGTGAGCGGCTGCCCATTCGGCCAGTGCCGCTCCTATGTATTGCTGTACTGACGAGGCGTTGCATCCGGGCGCGTTGTGCCAAGTGATGCCGTGCGCGGCGCAGTATTCGGTGTCGATGTGGTCGTAGCCGATGGTGGCTGTGGCAATGAGCCGTATGTTTGTGTCGTCGAGCAGTGCGGCACCGCAATGTGTGCGGGTGCGCACTATAAGGCAGTCGGCCGTGCGGACGGTGCTGTTTGTCATTTCGGAGGCCGGCATGTATGTCACGTCGGCGACGGGTTCGAGTATGCCTTCGATGAAGGGGATGTTGCGGTCAATGATTATGCGTGGTCTCATAGTCCTATGTGTTTTGCGGGGACAAAGGTAGTGAATTGCGGGCGGAAATGCTATAAGAGTGCGGGACGGAGTGGCGAGAGGATAGGGAGAGGGTGGCTGGCAGTTGGCTTGAAAGTACGTGTTTTTAACCTTGATTTAGATTTGGGGAGATGTAACCGTATATCGGAATGACTTACCTATTTTACAGTTTCTGCTATGACTTTTACGGTTTCTGATGTGATGGAGCGGGGGGAGTGTTGTGATGTATAACGGAATTATTTAACTTTGCGAGAGCAAAGACAGAGTGCGTCCCGGCAGAGACGGATTGGGAACAGGTTTTAGTTTGTCTTTGCTTTTGCGAAGATAGATACATAATCGAATGTTGAATTTGAAGAGAAAGGTAGTAGTGCCGGCTGTCGTAATGTTGCTTTGTGCTGCATCGGTGTGTGCGGAGAATGAGAGGGACAGTGTGGAGCTGAATGGATACCCGATTGATGATGTGGTGGTGACGGGCGTGCGGGAGGAGGCTGACCCGCGTCTGCTGCCGATGACGGTCAATGTGGTGAAGCGGAAGGAGATAGAGCGGCGGCATACGCAGTCGCTGCTGCCTCTGCTGAGCGAGCAGGTGCCGGGGCTGTTTGTCACGAGCCGGGGTGTGATGGGGTACGGAGTGTCGACGGGCGCGGCAGGGGGGATGAGCCTGCGCGGCGTGGGGGGTAGCCCTACCTCGGGGCTGCTGGTGCTGATAGACGGGCATCCGCAGTATATGGGGCTTATGGGTCACCCGATAGCGGACGCGTACCAGTCGATGATAGCGGAGAAGGTGGAGGTGGTGAGAGGTCCGGCATCGATGATGTACGGGTCGAACGCGATGGGGGGCGTGATTAATATTGTCACAAGGAAGCGGGAGACGGAGGGCGTGGAGACTACGGCTGACGTTTCGGCGGGGTCGTACGGCACTGTGGTGGCGGAGGCTTCGAACAGCCTGAAATTAGGGCGGTGGAGCAGTACGGTCACGGCATCGTACAACCGGAGCGACGGGCACAGGGCGGACATGGGGTTTGAGCAGTACGGGGGCTATGCCAAGGTGGGGTATGAGATAAGCGGCCATTGGGATGTGTATGCGGATGTGAACGTCACACACTTTAACGCGTCGAACCCTGGTACGGTGGACGCGCCTCTGTATGACAACGACTCGCACATCACGAGGGGCATGACGTCGATTGTCCTGCGGAACGAGTACGGGCGCACGTCGGGCGCGCTGAGCGTTTTCTTCAACTGGGGGAGGCACAGGATAGACGACGGGTATCATGCGGGGGAGGAGCCGCAGAGCGCGCTGTTCAACTCGCGTGACATGATGGCGGGGGTGTCGCTGTACCAGAGCATGAGTCTGTTCAGGGGCAACAAGATTACGTTGGGGTTCGACTATCAGCATTTCGGGGGACGGTCGTGGAATGAGGTGAAGGCGACGGGTGAGGATGTGCCGGGTGTGGATAGGGCGATGGACGAGCTGGCAGGGTATGTGGAGATGAGACAGAGCTTCGGTAACTGGCTGTCGCTCAACGCGGGAGTGAGGGCGGACTACCACACACAGACGGGTACGGAGCTTGTGCCGCAGGGTGGGCTTGCATTTCACCTGCCTGCGAACGCGGAACTGAAAGCGGTGGTGAGCAAGGGGTTCAGAAACCCTACGATAAGGGAGATGTACATATTGCCGCCGAGAAATCCGGTTTTGCGGCCGGAGAGGCTGATGAACTATGAGCTGTCGGTGAGCCAACGGCTGCCGGGGCAGCGTCTGCGCTACGGGGTGAACCTGTATTATATCAACGGGAATAATGTGATTAACAGCATGATAGTGGACGGCAGGCCTCTGTTTGTCAATACGGGAAGGATAGAGAACTGGGGCGCGGAGGCGAAGGTGGCATACGAGATAGACATCCATTGGAGAGTGAACGCGAATTACAGCTGGCTGCATATGGAGCACCCGGTGGTCTCCGCGCCGGAACATAAGCTATATGCCGGGGCGGACTTCAACATGGGCAGGTGGAGCGCGTCGACGGGATTGCAGTATGTGCACGGGCTGTACACGGCAGTGGGGGAGAATGAGCACAAGGAGAATTTCCTGCTGTGGAATGTGCGCGGCAGTTTCAGGGTTTTCCGCTGGATGAGCATTTACGTGACGGGTGAGAACCTGCTGGCGTGGAGGTATGAAGTCATGGCGGGCTACCCGATGCCGGGGGCGACGGCCATGGGCGGGGTGAGGTTTACGATATGAGGACAGGCTGGTGTGCGGAGGTGGCGAGAGAGGGGGCTTGGCCGGATAGGGAGCAGTGTGTTTTACGAAGATAAATATATGGCTTATGGATACGGAGGTTATAAATCTTGATTCGATAGAGAGGTATAATGAGCTGTACGGTCTGGAGACGCGGCACAGGCAGGCGGCAGTGGTTGACCTGAGTAAGGCGGAGCGGTGGCTGACACATTTTACGGTACACTACGGGGTGTATGCGCTGTTTCTGAAACAGACGAAGTGCGGGGATTTGCGCTACGGCCGTCAGACGTATGACTATCAGGAGGGTACTGTCACGAGTTTCGCTCCGGGGCAGGTGGTCGAGGTGCGTATGGATGAGGGGGCGCGGCCTGCGGCTCTCGGGCTGGTTTTTCATCCGGACCTTATAAGCGGGACGGCTCTCGGGAGGGAGATAGGGAGGTACGGCTTCTTCTCGTATGCATCGAACGAGGCACTGCATCTGTCGGAGGAGGAGAAGGGGACGTTCCGCGAGTGCCTGAGGATGATAGGCACGGAGCTGGAACGGCCGGAGGACAGGCACAGCCGCCGTCTGCTCACGAACCAGATAGAGCTGCTGCTGGATTACTGTCTGCGGTTCTACGACAGGCAGTTTGTCACGAGGAAGGAGGTGAACATGGATGTGCTGGCGAGGTTCGAGGGGCTGCTGGACTCGTATTTCCGCAGCGACAGGCCTCAGAAGGAGGGTCTGCCCTCGGTGCGCTATTTCGCGGACGGCGTGCATCTGTCGCCTAACTACTTCGGTGACCTTGTGAAGAAGGAGACGGGGCGGACGGCACAGGCCTACATAAGGGACAAGCTGATAATGATGGCGAAGGAGGGTCTCGGCGGCGGGAAGAATGTGAGCGAGGTGGCTTACGGTCTCGGGTTCCAATATCCGCAGCACTTTACGCGGCTTTTCAAGCAGAGTGTGGGGGTTACGCCGACGGAGTGGCGCACGGCAATGGAGGGGGAGAGAAGGCAATAGATACCGCGTTGTCGCACGTGAACCTGATGCACAGGAAGCGGTGCATGACCAACGAGATTTCCGACGGAGAGAAGCAGAGCGCAGTGATAGCCAAGACGTTGGCACAGGATACGCCGGTAGTGCTGCTGGATGAGCCTACGGCACACATCGACCTGCCGAACCGGATAGAGATAATGATGCTGCTCAGGCGTTTGTCGGTGAATACGGGCAAAAAGTTCATACTCTCGACCCATGAGCTTGACCTCGCCCTTCAAACCGCTGACAAGATATGGCTCTTCTCAGAGCAGAGGTTCGAATGCGGCATGGCTATCACGTGTACTGAACAGATGTGGGATAGGTACTGACACGAGGGCAGAGCGCACAATCACAGCTGTCTCGCTAGACAGGTTTATGTGGTATAGACGGAAAAATAGAGGGCTGCCATTTGAAAATGGCAGCCCTCTATTTTTCCGTGAGTCGGCGGATTATTTATCCCAGTTGAGAATGACCTTACCGCAGAGGCCGCTCTCCATCACATCGAAGCCTTTCTGGAAGTCATCAACATCGAAGTGGTGAGTGATGACTGGAGTGAGGTCGAGGCCGGAGAGTATCATCTGTTTCATCTTGTACCATGTCTCCCACATCTCACGGCCGTAGATGCCTTTGATGGTGATGGCGTTGAAGATGATGTCGTCCCAGTTGACTGTGGTAGTGGGCGGCAGGATGCCGAGCTGGGCTATGTTAGAGCCTTTGTACATGTGGGCTATCATGTCGCGGAAAGCGACTGGCGAGCCTGACATTTCAAGGCCTACATCGAAACCGCGTATGCCGAGTTTGTCCATAGCCTGCTGTACCGTCTCGCCTTTTGAGGCATTGACTGTGACCGTCGCGCCCATGCGTTTGGCAATGTCGAGGCGGTAGTCGTTAAGGTCAGTCACAACGACATGGCGCGCTCCGGCAAACTTGCAGATGCCTGTCGCCATAGTGCCTATGAGACCCGCACCTGTGATGAGCACATCCTCGCCGAGTACAGGGAATGAGCATGCCGTGTGCGTGGCATTGCCGAATGGGTCCATTATGGCGGCGAGGTCATCGGAGATGCCGTCTTCGAGTTTTACCACGTTGCTTTCGGGTATGCAGAGGTATTCTGCAAATGCGCCGTTGCGGTTGACTCCCACGCCGATGCTGTTTTCACAGATGTGCATCTTTCCACGGCGGCAGTTGCGGCAGTGGCCGCAGGCTATGTGGCCTTCGCCGGTCACGCGTTCGCCAACCTTCACGTTGCGCACGCCTGCTCCGACTTCAACGACTGTGCCGACATATTCGTGGCCTATGGTCATAGGTGTCTTGATGGTGTTCTGTGACCATTCGTCCCATTTGTATATGTGGAGGTCAGTGCCGCATATTGCTGTTTTCTTTATTTTTATGAGTACGTCGTTTGTGCCGACTTTGGGTACGGGGACATCTTCCATCCATAGTCCGCGCCCGGGCTGTTTTTTTACTAACGCTTTCATGATTCTCTGTTTAATCAGTTATTTTATTACGCCGAGTTCTTTGCCGATTTTGGTGAATGCGGCGATGCACTTGTCGAGGTGTTCACGCTCGTGTGCGGCGGATATCTGTACGCGGATGCGGGCTTCGCCTTTCGGTACGACCGGATAGAAGAAGCCCGTCACGTAGATGCCCTCTTCCTGCAAGCGGTCTGCCATCTGCTGAGAGAGTTTCGCGTCATAGAGCATTACGGCGCAGATGGCTGACTGTGTGGGCTTGATGTCGAATCCGGCGGCTATCATCTTGTCGCGGAAGTAGTCGGTGTTCGCGTGGAGCTTGTCCTGTAGTTCGTTTGTCTCGTCCATCATCTGGAACATCTTTATCCCGGCGGCAACGACCATCGGGGGCAGGGAGTTCGAGAAGAGATACGGACGTGAGCGTTGGCGGAGCATGTCGATGATTTCCTTTTTACCGGTGGTAAATCCGCCTACTGCGCCGCCGAATGCCTTGCCGAGTGTGCCTGTGAGTATCTCGATTTTGCCGCGCAGGTTGTGGAGTTCGGTCACGCCACGGCCAGTGCGTCCTACGACACCTGCCGAGTGAGACTCGTCGACCATGACCATTGCGTTGTATTTGTTGGCGAGTTCGTAGATTTTGTCAAGCGGGCAGACGTTGCCGTCCATTGAGAATACGCCGTCTGTCACGATGAGGCGGAAACGGCATCCGGCAGCGGCCTGCAACTGCTTTTCGAGGTCAGCCATGTCGGCATTGGCGTAACGGAAACGCTGAGCCTTGCAGAGGCGTACGCCGTCGATGATTGAGGCGTGGTTAAGCGCATCGGAGATGATGGCATCCTCGGCTGTCAGGAGCGGCTCGAATACGCCGCCATTGGCATCGAAGCAAGCGGCGTAGAGGATTGTGTCCTCAGTGCCGAAGAAGTTTGCTATTGCCTTTTCGAGGTCTTTGTGGCGGTCCTGAGTACCGCAGATGAAGCGTACGGAAGACATGCCGTAGCCACGTTCGTCCATTGCCTGTTTTGCGGCAGCTATGAGTGCGGGATGGTTGGCCAGCCCGAGATAGTTGTTGGCGCAGAAGTTGAGCACTTGTTTGCCTGCGACCGTGATTTCCGCGCCTTGCGGCGAGCATATCAAACGTTCGTTTTTGTACAGACCTGCCTCTTTGATTGAGGCGAGCTCAGAAGCCAGATACTTTTGAAAATCGTTGTACATGATAATAGAATTTATTTAGTTAGAATGTTATGTGTTATAGCCATAAATCAGAACCGCGCTACAATCTCGACTACCAGTTTGTCCTGTTCGGAGATGTCGGACAGAGACCAGTCGCGATAGAAATATTTCTCATAGTTTATGCGCAAGTCGGCGACGAACGGTTTGGCGAAACTGAGCGTCACACCTCCCGTTATCCTATGCCGCATGGCATCGTCTATGCCATAGCTTCCGTCGTCGGAAGCTATGCCCTCACAGTTGTCGTTCATGAAGTCATAGCGTACGGCAAACGACATTTTGCTGAATACCTTAGGCAGGGCCAAATCATAGTTTATAAATGCATCTACTCCGTATGTGGGGTTGAATGCGTTGGCACTATATGTTTTGTACACCCATTCTGCCTCCAAATGGAAACCGTGGAATTCGGAGAAGAGGCCGAGGTTGTAGTAGTTCATGCGGACGGCTTCCGGCTTGTCGCTCAGGAAACTGAAACGGAAATTGAACCACTTGGCGGGGTTTATGTCCAGCTTACCGGCATAGTTGAACTCTTTCTGCCACTCCTCGTGTACGGCTATTCCGCTGCCGTTGTATATACCAGCTTCGATTGAGAACGGGAACACATCTTTCAGCGTGTATCCTACGGTGAATCCTACATCGCGCAGCGATGCGAGTTGCTTGCCCACAAATGCGCGGTTAGCGAAGTAGTAGTTGTGCGGCGAACGTCCGTTTTCTATGCCGTATGGCAGCTTTATTGCACCGAGAGACATGGCCAATCCCTTGACAGGGAACACCCTCACGTACGCGTTGGTCAACTTGTCATCGCCTTTGTCACAGAAATCGTATTCTATCCTGTATGCCACTATCGGACAGACGTATCCGGAAATATCGAAACGCACATTGCGAACCTGAAAGCGGTGCGCGTCTATCATGGAGTGGTATTCATATTTTGACCTCACAGTACCGTGTATGACAGGTACATAGTCCATAGGCTCCATCTTCTTCTTGTCCAGCCTTTCGGAGGTTACTTCCTCCTTACTGTCGGCTTCGTCCGGCCGGAACATGTGGGACACTACGTCGCGCCCAGTACTGGTCTTTGTGTGTGTGTCGGCTGCATTCAGCGGAATACAGTATGACAGCATAGCTACCAGTGTTGCGGTCAATGTTGCAATATGTTGTTTCCTGTTGAGGTACATATTTACAGTTCGGTATGTCTATATGAATATGTTACTGTATTCGTCTATCAGGCTTTTCATGTCGTGCATCACTATGTCAGCCCCGTATTCGTACAGTATGTTGTCGTCCAATATTCCTGTGTTGACGGCTATGGTGAATATGCCTGCCGCCGAGCCGGACTTTACTCCGAGCGGAGAGTTTTCGATGACGACAGCCCTGTCAGCCGAGACTCCCGCCCTGCCGAGCGCGGTCAGGTACGGTTCAGGGTCTGGCTTGCAATTGGTCACATCGTATGCCGTAACCATCCTCTCCCTGACGAATGTACCGGGAAAATGGTGTTCGAGCGTTTCGAGGAGCGATTTTTGTCCTGAGCCGGTGACGAGGTATATACTTTTGCTGTCTTTTTGCAGCAAGGCGATCAGTCCGGTTACGTCCGGTATAGGTTTAGTCTCGCTTATCTCGTTGAAATAGTGGCTCTTGCTCTCATATATGTTTTTTTCTTCCTCTTCGGATGGTTTTCTGCCTTTATACCTGAGGAAATACTCGTTTATGGTTGAAGAGCCTGTGCGCCCTTCATTCATGTACGCATCATATTCTCCGAACGGTATGCCGTGTTCGCCCAATGCTTTTATCCATGCCTTAGCATGGAACTGCATAGAGTCAAAAAGCACACCATCCATATCGAACAGAACCACTTCCGGTTTAAGTGTGCAGTAGCCGTGCCTTTCGAGATATGCTGATATAGCCGAGTTTGTTTTCACGGGACAAAGATAGTGAAAAGTGAGGGCAATACAATCAAATTTATTTGAATTTGCGTTGCCGAACTACATACTGTTTTCTTCAAGGTGAATTTGAATTCAATGGCTTTTTGTGCATGTATAGTATAACGGCCGCATCCTGTGATAATGCAGGATGCGGCCGTTATACTATACAGCTGTGCAGGTGTATTATTGAAGCATCACTTTAAGAGCATCTATATTAGTGTTGCGACTGATTATTGTGCCTGTGCTGTCAATAAGTACGGTGGACGGGATGAATGTGATGGCGTATGCCTTGGCCGATGCGCAGTGCCAAGCGTCGAGCGATGCCACATTCTGCCACTTCAGCCCGTGAGCCTCTATCGCCGCTTGCCATTTGTCCTTGTCGTCATCGAGAGATACGGCCAGCACTTCAAACTTGTCACGCGGAGTGTCGTCATATATCTCCTGCAATGCCGGTATGGCACGACGGCACGGACCGCACCACGATGCCCAGAAGTCTATCAGCACATAGTCGTGTTTGCCCACCAAGTCGCTCAATTTCACTTTGTTGCCGTTTATATCGTTCAGTTCAAAGTCAGTGTATCGCTTACCTATCGCAGTGTTTGTTGCCGACTTGTATATCAACAATTCCTCCTCATTTATGTTTGCTGCCTCTAACTCTTTCAGCAATGAGTCGAGTTGGTCCTGCTCAAAGTACATGTATTTCTGACGGAATATGGAGAGTGCAATCTCTTTGTCCATGTTGCCTTTGAGGGCGTTGGCCATAGTCTTGTTGCGGATGTTGCGTGCCGATATAAGCATACTCTTTTTCTCTGCGCTGGATATGTCGCGCTTCAATATGTCGGCGCATGCTTCGGAGAAGTCCGACATGGCGTTCTCGCATTTGGAAATCATGTCGTTCTGCGGAGTGCCGGTGATTTCTATTGCACCGTCGGCGGATATTTCCACGTCGATCTCTCCCGGTTCCACAACAATGTATGCGCCAATCAGCGGGGCTATCGGTTTCTTGTCTTCATTTGTGATGATGATGGGTGCCATGTACGGCTGCACGAGTGACATGCCGTTTATCTTGAAACTGTTGTTGGTTATCTTGGCACTGTCTATGGCGTGAAGCGGTTCGTCGAGTGACTCGAATATATACACCCATTTGCCGTTAAGAGAGTCTATGTTGGAATATCCTGATATACAGTAGCTGTTGTCATCCGGCTTGTTTTTACATCCGACAAGGAGCAGTGCCGTTAGAGTGAATAGTGCAAGAATAAGTTTTTTCATGATAATAATAATTTGAATAATTATAGATTATACTGTTGTTGTCTTTGTTTTGTCCGGATGCCCGGACTGTCTGTCCATTATTTGTTGCCTGTCGCTATCAGATATTCGGCTATCTGCACGGCGTTCAGTGCAGCCCCTTTCTTTATCTGGTCGCTTACACACCAGAATGTCAGCCCGTTGGGGGTAGATATGTCTTTGCGTATGCGTCCTACGAAAACCTCATCACGTCCGGAGATGAACAGCGGCATGGGGTACTCCTTTTTTTCCGGGCAATCCGTCACGATTATACCCTCCGCGTTCTCGAATGCTCTCCGTGCCTCTTCTACGGAGAGAGGCCTTTCGGTCTCTGCCCAGATGCACTCCGAATGCGCCCTTAGAGACGGCACGCGCACGCACATGGCACTCACCTCTATGTCGGAGTGCATGATTTTTCGTGTCTCGTTGTACATCTTCATCTCCTCTTTGGTGTAGCCGTTATCCATGAATACATCCACCTGAGGAATGAGGTTGTACGCCAGCTGATAGGCGAACTTTTCTACCTTCGGCTCTTTGCCCTGAGAGATGTCGGCATACTGTTGTCTCAGCTCATCCATAGCTGCCGCGCCGGCTCCGCTTGCTGCCTGATACGTGGCCACATGGACACGCCTGATGTGCGACAGGCTTTCTATGGCTTTGAGTGCCACGACCATCTGTATAGTTGTGCAGTTCGGGTTGGCTATGATGCCGCGTGGACGCACGAGGGCATCGACTGCATTGACCTCAGGCACTACCAGCGGCACATCCTCGTCCATGCGGAATGCACTGGAGTTGTCTATCATCACTGCACCGAAGCGCGTTATGTCGTCCGCGTATTCCTTTGATACTGACGCTCCTGCCGATACGAACGCTATGTCTATGCCCCGGAAATCGTCGCCGTGGCGAAGTTCTCTGACCTCATGCTGCACGCCCCTGAAACCGTATCTCCTGCCCGCGCTGCGCGATGAGCCGAAGAGAAACAGCTCGCTCACGGGGAAGTCCCTTTCCTCCAACACTTTCAGAAATTCCTGTCCCACTGCGCCGCTCGCGCCAACTATCGCTATTTTCATACTCCTCTATTTTTCCCTGTTGTGTGTCGGCTGTGGCATGACGGTTGTGTAAACGGGATATTTATGTTACCTTTACGTCTGTTTGCCGACGGGCAAAGTCCTACCCGTTGCAAAGTTACTCTTTTTTATCAGGACAGCAAAATTATGGGATATATATTGATGCTTTTTAGAAGGGTCCTGCCTTTCTTTTCCGGCGATGCGGCGCAATGCGTGCGTGCAGTCGCGTTCGCCTTTGTTTTCTGCGTTTTTCCTGTCGTGTCGAGTGCTCAGTACTCGGACGACTTCTCCGACGGCGCATGGGAAAGCCGCTGGGAACTGCATACCGGCCGTTTCCGTTATGACGCTGCCATGCGTGAGTTGCGCTATGATGCCCCGACTGTCAACGGTGCGTCGCTTGTGCATAGCTCTGCGGCTATCGACTCGGCTGTGTGGGAAGTGGAGCTGCGCTATGGCGTGACGGACGACGGCTCCAACTTCTTCCGCTTCTATCTAGCCTCGGCATCAGACCTCTTCACCACGGGCGAGAAGGCTTTCTATGTCCAGTGCGCCGATGTCTCCCGCCGCGTGTCGCTGGCCTTTCAGGGTGATGGCGAGGAGCGCGTGCTGCTTACGACAGAGCCGATACCGTCCGCTGACGGCGGCATCACTTCGGTGAAAATACAGGTTGAGCGCACGTGCGGCGGTGTGTGGACATTGACCTGCCGCGCCGGCGGCGAACTCTATGACGGCGGCACGGTTCAATTCACGGAAACATTCTCCGCCGTGGCCTCAGGTTTCAGGATAAGGATGGGCACGGATTCGCAATACCTCATAGCCATCAAGTCCGTATCCGTGGATGGCAAGGCCCGTTGCGGTGGAGGGGAGAACCCCGGTGGCGGGGACGAAGACCCCGACGATGAGGACGACAAGACTGGCACGGATTTGCATCGGCACGATGTGGTGTTCACAGAGATAATGGCAGACCCGTCGCCCGCTGTCGCTCTGCCCGAAGTGGAATATGTCGAGGTGTACAATCGTAGTGACAGTGTTGCCGATTTGTCCGGCTACCTGCTTTTTGTCGGTGATAGCTACGGCACAGTCAAAAGCGGCCGTCTGCGCCCCGGCGAGTATGCCGTGCTGTGTGCGGCGGCCGACTCCTCTGCCATGTCCGTCTACGGCAAGGTGCTGCCTGTCAGCAATTTCCGCACACTGATTAACGAGGGGCGCATCACATATCTCGCTGACCCGGAGGGGCATGTGCTCACGTGGCTGGATTACAGCGACGAGTGGTATGGCCGTGACCGTTTTAAGCGTGACGGCGGCTGGTCGCTCGAAAGGCACGATGTGGACAACCTCCATTGCGACAGCACGTTGTGGTCTCCCTCCTCTGACCTCAGCGGCGGCACTCCGGGCAGGCGTAATTCTGCGGCGCGTGTGCAGCCCGACATTCTGCCCGCGCGTCTCGTCTCTGTCGGCGTGAGCGGCGACACACTCCTTACACTTTTGTATGACAAGGAGTTGGACGCTTCAGCCAATCCGCTGGTAGAGGTCCCGGGCATTCCCGTGGGTGAGCTCTTTACCGGAGAGCCTAAGAGGAACAGCATCAACGTTCCTCTGCTGGAGCAAATGGCTGAGGGCGAGATGTATACGGTCTCTGTCTCCGGTGTACGCGATGTCTCCGGCCTCGCTGTGGCCGACACCTCTGTGAGGATAGCCCTCTCCTCTGTGCCTGAGGCTTATGATGTCGTGATAAACGAGGTGATGCCCCGTCCTGTCGACGGTGCGCCTAAATATATTGAGCTTTACAACCGTTCGGAGAGGGTGATTGACCTCTCTGCTCTCTATCTTGCCAAGTATGACGATGAGGGCTATATATCCGATTACCACTCCGTGACCACAATGCCTAACCTGCTCTTCCCGCGCCAGTATGCGGTGCTTGCCCCAGACGTGTCCGCCCTGCATGACCATTACACTGTGTGCGACAGCGCGTTGTGCGTGCAGACCGCTCTCTCTTTCCTGCTGGCGGAGGAGGGCGATTTTGCCCTCATCCTGCGCAACGGGGCTGTGATTGATGCCCTTGCCTATTCTGAGGAGTGGCATCACCCGTGGATTGACAACCCTGTCGGTGTGGCGTTGGAGCGTGTTGATACAGAGACGTTTGACGGGGACGGAGACAATTGGCGGAGTGCGGCTTCATCTGCGGGTTACGCCACTCCCGGGTGCGCCAATTCGCATGGCAGGCCGCAGTCCGACGGCACGGATGGCGGCGACGGCAAGCCGTTCTGGCTCGAAAGCGAGGTGTTTACCCCCGACAATGACGGCTATGAGGACATGCTCGTGCTGCACTATGCTCTCCCCGCTGACGGCTATGTCTGTTCCATTAGTGTCTATTCTCCTAATGGTGAGCGTCTTGGTCTCATCGCTGAGCGCGAACTGCTGCCCGTCTCGGGGCAAATCGAGTGGGACGGGGCAGTGGATGGGCGGCTGCTTACCGTCGGTGTCTATGTGCTGCTGGTCGAGGCCGTACATCCTGACGGCGATACGGTCACGCGCAAGCTGGTGGCTGTGCTCTCGGCGCGGTGAGCCTCTCTGCCTGCGGCGCATACGCTCCTCCCGCATCCGTATCCTCCATGTCCATATATGCGGTGCAAAACGCACACCGCTTTTCCGCCAAATATTCTCAATGGGTGCTGATTTCTGTGGGTAAGTAATTGACGCACAAGGGCGTTAAGTAGGCCGCAGCTACCTTTCAGCTATCCCCCTGCTACCCTCAACTTAGCGAAGTGATGTTTTCTCGCCTTATTGTTGCAGAAATTGTCATCTTCGGCACTGTGTCGTGCGGCGGTGTGTTTTGACCGTTCGGCTCTTTTCATGCGGTGCGTCCGTGGGGCTGTGCCGCGCCTGCCGCTACCCGCCCCAGTTCTCGCGGTCGAGGTTTCTGTAGCTCAGTGCCTCACGTATGTGTGCCGGGGCTATACGTTCGCTCCGGTCGAGGTCGGCTATCGTGCGCGCCACTTTCAGTATGCGGTCGTATGCGCGGGCGGAGAAGTGCAGCCGCTCGATGGCTGTCTTCAGCACTTGCGTACACTCCGCATCGAGCGTGCAGTACTTGCGCATCATCTTCGGGGTCATCTGCGCGTTGCAGTGTATCCCCCTCTCCTCCTTGAAACGTTCCCCCTGTATGTCGCGTGCCGCGATGACCCTGCGGCGTATCTCGCTGCTTGGCTCAGACTGGGCTGTCTCGAGCATCTTCTCGTTGCTCACGGGGACTACCTCTATGTGGAGGTCAATGCGGTCAAGCAGCGGGCCGGATATGCGGCTGAGATAACGCTGCACCACGCCCGGTGCGCACGTGCACTCCTTGTTCGGGTTGTTGTAGTTGCCGCACGGGCAGGGGTTCATCGCCGCCACAAGCATGAAACTGGCAGGGTACTGTATGGAATACTTTGCCCGAGAGATTGTTATACGCCTGTCTTCCAATGGCTGACGCAATACCTCCAGGGCCGAACGCTTGAACTCCGGCAGTTCGTCGAGAAAGAGCACTCCGTTGTGCGCCAGCGATATTTCGCCCGGTTGCGGGTTAGCCCCGCCCCCCACGAGGGCGACATCGCTTACCGTGGAGTGCGCCTCGCGGAACGGGCGGCTCTTGATGAGCGACGCATCGCGCATCAGCTTCCCCGCCACGGAGTGTATCTTCGTGGTTTCCAGCGACTCGTGCAGCGTGAGCGGCGGCAGGATGGAGGGGATGCACTTGGCCATCATCGACTTGCCCGACCCCGGCGCACCGACCATCAGTATGTTGTGTCCTCCCGCCGCTGCCACCTCTATGGCACGCCGTGCATACTCCTGTCCCTTGACATCGGCGAAGTCAAAGGGGAACTGCTCATCCGCCCGGGCGAACTCCTCGCGTGTGTTCACCACAGTAGGCTCTATCGCCGTCTCATGGTTGAGGAACTGCACCACTTCGGCTATGCTCTCCGCGCCGTAGACATTGAGGTTGTTCACCACGGCGGCCTCGTGGCTGTTCTCTTTCGGAACGATGAACCCTTTGAAGCCCATCTCCCGTGCCATGATGGCTATCGGCAGCACTCCCTTGACAGGACGCAGTGCGCCGTCGAGAGACAGTTCGCCCATCATTATGTACTGGCTAACATCCTCTTCCGTGATGGTCTCGTTGGCGGCAAGCATCCCCACTGCGAGCGGCAGGTCATAGGCCGCCCCCTCTTTCTTTATGTCTGCCGGAGCCATATTGATGATGACCTGACGGCGCGGCCACGGTATGTTGTTGTATTGCAGTGCCGACATTATGCGTTCGTGGCTCTCCTTGACAGCATTGTCCGGCAGCCCGACGAGGTAGAACTTCACGCCCTTCGACACGTTCACCTCTATCGTCACGAGCCGGGCATCTATGCCCAGCATGGCCGCCGCATACGTCTTTACCAGCATAATGTCACACCCCCTCCTTAATGGCTATTTCTGAAATTGTGCCAGCTTCTTCATGACTGCGAAGACCACCCAGTCGGGCAGATGCTTGATGAGCGGCACGAAGAGCCAGCGGTTGGGCCACCCCGGCACGGCCTGCTTCTTGCGTTTGAACATGGCGTTGAGGGCTTTCTTCACGAGCTTCTCCGGCGGCATGCTTACGCCGAGTCCGACGGCCACCCGCCGCCAGTAGGGGCTGAGGCCGTAGAGACCCGTGTCGACAGCTCCCGGACATACTGCCGTGACCGACACCCCTTTCGGCATGAACTCGTACCACAGCGAGCGGCTCATGTTCAGGATATATGCCTTAGTGGAGTTGTATATAGCGATGCCGGGCATGGTCATCCACGCGCTCATCGAACTCATGTTGAGTATATATCCGTGGCCGCGTTCCGCCATCGCCCCGCCGAACAGGCGCGTCATGCGCGTGACGGTCATCACGTGCAGCCTCAGCATCAGGTCGATGCGGCTCTGTGCCGTCGCCGTGATGGGGTTGAAGAAGAAGACTCCGGCGTTGTTGATGAGTATCTCCACCTCCATGCCGTTCTCCTTGCAGTAGGCGAACAGCTCTTCCGCCGCGCTGTCGGCGGCGAGGTCACGGAACAGGGGGGTGCACTTCACCCCGTGCTCCGTGGCAATGGCTTTCGCCGTCTCCTCTATCTCTTTTTCCTGATTGCTGACTATCAGCAGGTCATATCCCCTGCGGGCAAGCTCGTGCGCATACATCAGCCCGATGCCTGAACTTGCCCCCGTAACCAGTGCCAACATGCTCTCTCTCCTCCCTTTTATAGATTTTTCTCCGCCTCGTCAATCTCCTTCTGGAGCGACTTGGGCATATTCGCCACGCAGTGGTGGCAGCGCATCTCGAGGGTGTACATCCTGCCTATGCAGTAGTTCGAGTGCTTGCACCCGCTGCGGTAGGTCTCGTCGGCGGCTTTCATCTTGTTCACAAAGTCGGTGTCGTGGACAAGGGCGCGCGCCATCTGCACCAGTTCAAACCCGCTGTCGAGAACCTCGTCTATCTTCTTGCGGCTCACGAGACCGCCCACATAGATGAGCGGCAGCTTCAGCGCGGCGCGGAAATGCTTCGCCGTATCGAGGAAATACGCCTCCTTGAACGGCACTGTCGGTATCATCAGCCTGCCGACCATCGCGATGCCTAATTTGAGCCACCAGTAACGCCACGGGTTCATGTAGTAGCGCAGCGTCTTCAGCGGCATCGCGCCGCGCATCACGTGCATCGGGGCTTTGCTCACGAAGCCCGCCGACAGCACTATGGCGTGAACGCCGCACTTCTCTATCTCTTTCGCTACGGTCAGGCACTCCTCCTCCTGCATCCCGCTCTTGAAGCCGTCGTACATATTCGTCTTGACCACTACGGCCATATCGTCCCCCGCGCAGCGCATGACCTCGTGCAGCACCATCTTCATGAACCTCATCCTGTTCTCGAGGCTGCCGCCGTACTTGTCTTTCCGCTTGTTCGTATACGGCGAGAGGAACTGCGATATGAGGTATCCGTGTCCCGCGTGTATCTCCACGCAGTCGAACCCCGCCTCGCGGCACATGTTCACGGCGCGTCCGAAGTCGCGCACAAGTTCCTCTATCTCATGCTCTTTCAGTGCGCGGACAAAGGTGGGGGAGTAGAGGTTGAAGCCGCCCGACGCGCCCACGGGCATGCAGCCGCACGTCCGCCGGTGGGTCATGTTGCCGCAGTGTCCCAGCTGTATGCTCGCCTTCGCACCCTCGGCGTGTATGCCGTCCGTCAGCCGTTTCAGTTCCGGGATAATCTCCTCGCGCATCCACAGCTGCCCGTCGAACGACACTCCGCTCTTGTTCACGGCGCAGTACGCCACTGTGGTCATCCCCACGCCGCCCCGCGCCACGGCGGTGTGGTAGTCGTAAAGGTCTTGCGACGGGCGGTTGCCGTACGCCATATTCTCAAACGCTGCGGAGCGGATGGTCCTGTTCCGCAGCTCTATCGGCCCTAACTTGTAGGGCGTGAAAAGTTTCGATTCCATCGTCTTTATCCGTTTAGGTATCAGTCGGCTACCTCGCGCCGACTGATACAACGGGGACAAAGTTACTCAAAAATCCAATCGGATGTCAACCCCCCGTGCCAAAAAATGTTTCTTGGCTGACTGTTTTTTCCCATGCCCGCATATCATAAGGCCGGGAGGCAGTTTTCTTCCGCTGAACTTATATCCCGATATGGCCTGCCGCTTAGAAACACATAGGTTAGCCTGATGTTTAGGCAATACCTTTGCTAAATAGAACCTCACTGGCACTTATATCGAGAGTACGTGTTTTTAACTTTAATTTGTATTTAGTCTTTGGACGATAATTTGGCGGAGATAATTCTGATGTTGAGGTTTTGATTTGTATGAATTATAAATCGTTTTTTTTTGAATATGGTAATGTAATTGTAAATACCTTTGCAACATCAGTAATACTATCGCCACAATACACAAAATGACTATACTTATGGATGATAATAAAGTATCTTACCGTGAGTTGCTATTTGACTCACGATGGCTCGAGAAGCGTGCGCAAATTATAAAGCGAGATGGCTATAAATGTCGAATATGTGGCAGCAAGGATCATCTTGTTGTCCACCATAAGCAATATCACTATGATTCGCGGCGGAACAAGAACTGTGATCCATGGGATTATGAAGACAAGTATCTCATCACACTCTGTGAGTCATGTCATAAGAGGGGGCATAACAAATATAACATACCTACAAAACAGATTTGAATATGGGATTATTTTCATTTTTTAAAAGCAGAAAAAATGCAGAAGAACCAGAGGTTACGCTGCCTGAGATTAAAGAAGAAGATTTCGTGGATAATTCAGAACCCACTAAAGATGTTGTATCTATACCATACGGCACTGGAATGTCGATAGACGCTGTGTATGAGTTTATCAAAAAGGATTATGAGGAAATTGGCTATAATGAGGCTCTAAGCAATCAGGACAGTTCTTATAAAAATGAGAAAGTCATCATGATAAAGGGGCAGATAAAGACACGAATAGAGCAGGTCAGGTTGCGCTATGATGGTGACTTACGTAATATAAAAACACAGATAGGAAATAGTGAAGAAGAAGGTCTCGCTAATACTGCATCCATACTTAAAGCGCGACAAGAGACTATTATGAAGCATTTGGATGTGATGGCTGATATGGAAAGTAAATTGGAAAATAAAGAAGATGAGTTCTATATTATCAGTTCATATAAAAGGGGCTTTAAGAAAGGACTGGTTGCACAGACTAATACATTACTGAATAAAGGGAAATACAATGATGAGCAATAAAAAATTGAAACCGTTCATGAGGTTAGGATGCCGCATAGTAGGTTGGAATCCGGATATACTTCTTGAAGCTGGGGAGGCAAGTTACCGTACATTGCGACGATATATGTCCGCCATTATTATACTTGCCGTGGTTTGGGGTACAATCGGTTATTGTTTTGCAGACCGCTATATCGGCATAGACAGCATATCAGTCAAGGCTATAATATCTTTGATATTCATTATAATCATTGTAAACATTGAGAGGTTTATCATACTCAATGTAGGAAAGCTCGGTATGATGGGAGTGATGCGCTTTATTTTGGCATTTCTTATGGCTGTTCTCGGCTCTACAGTTTTTGACCAAATCATTTTTAAGAACGATGTAGATGTAAAGATGAAGGAGATACGCACGGAGCAAATCAATGAAGAAATACCTAAGAGACTGGCCTATATAGATGCAGATATCGTGAAAACGACAAAACTTATAGATTCCATCGGTCGGGAAAATATCCGTCTGTATGCAGAATTAGCGCAAAAACCTACTCTTTCTGTAACAGATGTAAGTACAACATCGCATCAGGTGGGGGTTGATAGCCTCGGTAACCCGATTATGCAGAAGTCTACACAAGTCAGTAAACGTAATATCGAAAATCCGATAAGTGCGCAGACAAAAGCTAATGAGGAGGCCTTGCGAGTATATCAAGAGCGTTTGGCTCAATTCCAACAAGCTAAAATGGATGTGGCCGAAATAGTGAGAAAAGAATATGAGGCAGCACCGACTGGATTTTTGGAGGAGTTGAAAGCATTGTTCAGTATATTGGTTGAAGATTGGGTTGCTCTTGCCTTTTATGCTTTTTTGTTTGCTTTCATGATGTCTTTGGAGTTGCTTGTTGTGTCGAGTAAAGGGGGCGATACCAAATGCGATTATGATCTTATAGTAGAGCATCAGTTGAAAATCAAGAGTGAGACACTTGCCCGGACGCAGGAAAGTCTCCTCGGGGAGAAAAAGTAGTGACAGTCGTTTTAGTAACAAAAATGCAGACGGACAAGAGGAAGCAATTTGTCCGTCTGCATTTTATTCATTAGTGCTGAGTTAATACAGGAACGGGAAAACCCTTTTGAGCGGCCTGTCGTAGAACTCGTCCTTGAACTCGACGGCGTATTTCTTGTAGATGGAGTTGGCGCGGGGGACGAGGTTTGCCATGGTCCATACGGCGAAGACTACGCCTGACCAGCTCCATGTGAGGATGGCCCAGCCTGTCCACTCGATTATCTCGCCGAAGTAGTTGGCGGATGTGACGTAGTTGTACATGCCGCCCTTGGGGAGGTAGTGGCGCGAGTCGCCGGGCTTGCGCAGGTGGCGTATGATGTAGTCGGACTGCCAGTTGATGGCCATGCCGGTGAAGAATATGAGTGTGCCGATGATGAACTGGGGTGTGGTGAGCCACTGTGTGGTGTACATGCCGTCGGGGGAGTGGAAGAATATCCATTCGCCCTGCATCATGCCGTTGACGGTGTTGAAGACCATGCCCATGAGTATGATGGAGAGGGGCATCTTGTTCTTGCCTTTCAGCAGCCACGGGAAGATGAAGGCTCTCTGGAAGTAGTGTATCTCAAAAAAAATGAAGAAGATGAGCGGCACTGTGTCCCACTGCCTCGGCGACATTTCCCAGTAGGCGAGCAGGGTGGCGAAGACGGGACACTCCATGATGAACCACGCTACCTTATTGTTTATGGCGGGGCCCCATTTCTTTGAAATCATCTTGCCGTAGCCGGCCTCCACGAAGAAGAGTGCGATGAAGACTACCACGGCTATGGCAGTCATTATTATGAGTGTAAGGTTGAATTGTTCCAAGTCAAGCATGGTATTTGTCTCAGTTATGTATTAGTCTTGTCAGTCCAAATAAAAGGAGATACCGAAACGCCAATCTCAGTATCTCCCGTAAGGTCTGAAATATCTGTACGCCCGTACGGAATCGAACCGTAACCAAGGGAACCGGAATCCCTCATTCTATCCATTAAACTACGGGCGCGAACCAGACTGCACGGGTTGTCCTGATGGTTCAGTGCAGAGCCATGCAGTCTGTCTTTATTTTAGAACTCAGTTCCTTCATCGAAGTTCTGTCCGTTTCTGTCGGGGCGTTCGGGGCGTGGGCGGTGTTCGCCACGCTCATGTCTCTCGCTCCGTTCGGGGCGCGGACGGCGTTCAGCCCTCTCGGGGCGGGGACGGCGTTCGTTCTCGTTGTAGCCTTCGGGCTTTTCTTTCAGCACGCGGGCGGAGAGTTTGAACTTGCCGGTCTTGGGGTCGATGTCGAGGAGCTTGACGTCAATGGTGTCGCCCTCGGCGAGGCCTGTCTCTTCCATTGTCTCGTATCTGCGCCAGTCAATCTCGGAGATGTGGAGCAGCCCCTCTTTTCCGGGCATGAACTCCACAAATGCGCCGTACGGCATGATGGACTTCACTTTCGACTTGTATACCTCGCCTACTTCGGGGATGGCGGCAATGGCTCTGATGCGGTTGACCGCGCTGTCGATGGACTCCTTGTTTGTGGCGGCTATCTCCACGCGGCCGCCCTCTTCTATCTCCTCTATAGAGATGGTCGCGCCAGTCTCCGACTGTATGCCTTGTATAATCTTTCCTCCAGGGCCTATGATTGCGCCGATAAGCTCTTTCGGCACCATCATTGTCACGAGGCGGGGAGCGTGCGGCTTGAGGTCTGGGCGCGGCTCTGATATTGTCTCGGCGAGCTTGTCGAGTATGTACATACGCCCGTCGTGCGCCTGTTTGAGGGCTTTTTCGAGTATCTCGTAGCTGAGGCCGTCGACTTTGATGTCCATCTGAGTGGCGGTGATGCCGTCACGTGTGCCGGTCACCTTGAAGTCCATGTCGCCGAGGTGGTCCTCGTCGCCGAGTATGTCGCTGAGTACGGCGTAGTTAGTGCCTTTGTTCTCGGAGATAAGCCCCATCGCTATGCCGGATACGGGCTTCTTGATGGGCACTCCGGCATCCATGAGAGCCAGTGTGCCTGCGCATACGGTGGCCATGGAAGATGAGCCGTTGGACTCGAGTATGTCGGACACTACGCGGATGACGTAGGGGTAGTTCTCGGGTATCATGGGTTTGAGTGCGCGGTATGCGAGGTTGCCGTGGCCTATCTCGCGGCGTCCTACTCCGCGAGAAGCTTTTGCCTCACCGGTGGAGAAGGGGGGGAAGTTGTAGTGGAGGAGGAATCGCTCCTTGCCGTTGATGATGGCCTCGTCGACAATCTTCTCGTCGAGCTTTGTGCCGAGGGTCACCGTGCTGAGAGACTGTGTCTCGCCACGGGTGAAGATGGCAGAGCCGTGAGGGCCGGGCAGATAGCCAACCTCTGACCAGATGGGGCGTATGTCCGTGGTTTTGCGGCCGTCGAGACGTATGCCCTCGTCGAGTATGGCGCGGCGCATGGCCTCTTTCTCCACGTCGTGGTAGTAGCGGTCGATGAGGGGGGCTTTGGTCTCAAGCTCCTCTTCGGAGAACTGCGCCTTGTATTCTTCGCGCACGGCCTCGAAGTTTGCTTCGCGGGAGTGTTTGTCAGTGTTGCATGACTTGGCGAGCGCGTATGTCTTTTCGTATGTCTTTTCGTGCAGGTCGCGGCGGAGCTCCTCGTCGTTCTCCTCGTGGCAGTAGACGCGCTTCTCCTTGCCTACGGCCTCCATGAGTTCGAGCTGAGCCTGACAGTGAACCTTGATGGCTTCGTGAGCCGCCTTCATGGCGTTGAGCAGGTCGGCCTCGGATACCTCTTTCATTTCGCCCTCAACCATCATGATGTTGTCGAGTGTGGCGGCTACCATGATGTCCATGTCTGCGTTCTCGAGCTGCTGGAAAGTCGGGTCAATGACGAACTCGCCGTCGATGCGTGCTACGCGGACTTCTGAAATCGGGCCGTGGAACGGCACGTCGGATACCGATAGGGCAGCCGATGCGGCAAGTCCGGCCAGTGCGTCGGGCATGTCGATGCCGTCGGCTGAGTAGAGCGTCACGTTGACGAATGTCTCGGCGTGGTAGTCGTCCGGGAATAGTGGGCGCAAAGCCCTGTCGACGAGACGTGATATGAGTATTTCATAGTCAGAAGGGCGGCCTTCGCGGCGGGTGAAGCCGCCGGGGAAGCGTCCGTTGGCGGAGAATTTCTCTTTGTAGTCAACTGAGAGCGGCATGAAGTCCGTGCCCGGCACCGCCTCTTTCGCGCTGCACACGGTTGCGAGCAGCATGGTTTTGCCCATTGTCACCATCACGGCACCGTCGGCCTGCTTGGCGAGCTTACCGGTCTCGATGGTGATGGTGCGCCCGTCAGCGAGTGTGATGGTTTTCGTAATTACATTCATAAATAACGTCTTAGTAAATCTATAACACAAAAGTTGCGCAAAGGTACGGTTTTTTTTTGAGATGGAGGCGGTTTGTGGAGGGAAAAAAGCGTTTTGGGGGTGCTGGAGGTAAGGGGAGGGGTGCGGACGGGGAGGGGAGAGGGTGCGGAGAGAGTCCGTAGGGGCTGGCTGAGGGCTGGCTCGAGAGTACGACTATTTAACTCTGATTAACGTGGAGGGGTGAGGGGGAGGGGGATTATGTGTTTCGGGATGTTTTAACCCAAATCGGTCATTAGAGATATCCGTGCTCATATTTCTAATGACCGCCATTAGAAATATGGTTTTATATATTGTTGATTCATAATTGTTTATTAACTTCGCCACGACTAAATCCCACAAGATTT
>CALUOH010000022.1 GCA_944322025.1 uncultured Bacteroidales bacterium
TTCGTATTTCCTTCGTCAGTATCGTCTTCATATCCACAATGATTCTAGTTGCAAAGATACGATATTACTCTTGATGTAGCAATAAAATGTCCGAAATTCTTAAAGAAAATCGGACATTATAGAATGCTTTGCGGCTTAATACCCCAATCATAGACCGAATACATTAAGTTAGGATTATCATAGTCCGCCAAGGGGTTGTTCTAACCGACCCATTGTGGAACATTAACACCATACCTCAAAATGAAGAGCTTTTATTAGACAGTAGGCAAAATAGTAATAACCTTTGGGAAACCGACAAAATATGGGAACTATACGGTACCAAATAAAAGATAAAGCCTAATATATAAATTGATTATCAGATTAGTATATAATCATTCTCGGTTCAAGCGTGGAACTGCAATGCTATATTCTTAGTTTGAAGGTCCTGAGAAAACCCGAGATACAGATATAGTATAGCAGTTCACGCTAAGCGTGAGAACCACTATGCTTTCCTTGTATCTCGTTGTGAAAATTTCTCAGGTTTTCAAACTACAAGATAAGCATAACGCTTCTATGTAAGAATATGCTTGGATACAGGTTCAGCCCTAAAATCCGAATGCAAAGGTACAAAAAGATATTGAATGGTTTGTTTTTTCCGTATAAAATAAGGCACATTATTTTGTGCTTGCTGTCATAGAGCATAACTAGAACTGCATAGAGAGGAGAAGGTAGCTGGGAGATAAGGCGAGAGTACGTGTTTTTAACCTTGATTTGCACTTAAAGAAAGGGGAGGACAGAAGTGATGGGAGCTGGAAGGGAAAGGAGGAGACTGGTCGAGAGTTCGTGTTTTGGAGCAGGGGGAAAGGGGAAAAAGAAAGCCCTGCCGCAGTTGAAGTGCGGCAGGGCTTATGGAGTACCCAAAGATTTGGGTATCAACGAATTTTCTCGATAATCTCGGCACCTTTCTTCATGGCTGCCTCGTTGGCAGGAAGAAGTTTGTGGTGACGCTCGGGCAGCGATTTCTTGAGGCCAAGCATCACGTTGTCCATCTCGACGATGGGGTCTATCTTGAGCAGACCGCCGAGGACTATCATGTTGAAGGTCTTCATCGCGTTGAGAGCAGCAGCTGTGTCGGTAGCGGCAACGCTGTAAACCGATATGTCAGTGCGCTCTGGCTGGCGGGTCATGCCGGCGGGGTCGTAGATGAGGATTCCGCCGGGCTTTACGCGGGGCTCGAACTTGTCCATCGAGGGCTGGTTGAGCACCACGGCGATGTCATATTTCTGAAGGAGCGGAGAGCTGATGGGCTCATCGCTGAGGATGACAGTCACGTTGGCCGTGCCGCCGCGCTGCTCCGGGCCGTATGCCGGCAGCCAAGTTACCTCTTTGCCCTGAAGCAGGCCTGCATAAGCAAGGATTTTACCCATAGAGAGGACACCCTGACCGCCGAAACCTGCTATTATGATTTCTCTTTTCATAGTCGTTAAGTTTTAGTTGTTATTTAGCCGGTTCTTCGTAGTGTTTTTTCTCAGTGTCCTTGAGGTCACCGAGAGGATATTTGGCGAACATGTGCTCCTCCATCCAAGCGTTTGCCTGTACGGGAGACATCTTCCAGCCTGTGTTACAATGAGAAACGAACTCTACGACTGAAGTACCCTTGCCTGCCATAGAGTTTTCAAACGCCTTGCGTATGGCTTTCTTTGCGCGCACGATGTTTGCGGTCTTGTGTGTGCTCTGACGTGTCACGTAGCAAGTGCCGTCGAGTTTGGCGAGGAGTTCGCTTATCTTCAACGGGAAGCCGTAGATGTCAGTGTTACGTCCGTAGGGGCAAGTAGCGGTCTTCATACCCTCGAGAGTGGTCGGGGCCATCTGTCCGCCGGTCATGCCGTATATGGCGTTGTTCACGAAGAAGATTACGATGTTCTCGCCACGGTTGCAGGCGTGGATTGTCTCGGCTGTACCGATTGCGGCAAGGTCGCCGTCGCCCTGATAGGTGAATACCACGTTTTCAGGGTTGAGACGCTTGAGGGCTGTGGCGAGCGCGGGCGCACGGCCATGGGCAGCCTCCTGCCAGTCGACATCGATGTAGTTGTAGGCGAATACTGCGCAACCTACGGGCGCAACGCCGACAGTCCTGTCCTGTATGCCCATCTCCTCTATCACTTCGGCGATGAGTTTGTGGATGACACCATGGCTGCAACCCGGGCAGTAGTGCATCACGTTGTCTGTGAGAAGTTTGGTTTTTCCGTAAACCAAATTTTCAGGTTTGATAATATCTTTTGTTGTCATGACAAGCTAATTATTTAATGAGTTGTTTTTTTAGAGCATCGAGCACCTCTTCAGCAGTGGGGACCATACCGCCCTGACGGCCGAAGAACTCGACGGGTTTCTGTCCGTTGACGGCGAGGCGCACGTCCTCAACCATCTGTCCTGCGCTCATCTCGACAGTAAGGAAGCCCTTTACGCGAGCGGCGAGTTCCTGAATTTTCTTTGTCGGGAAGGGGAACAGAGTGATGGGACGGAGGACACCGAGGTTGATGCCTTCGTGACGGGCCAGCTCAGCTGCGGACTTACATACGCGGGCACTTGAGCCGAAGGATACGCATACGTAGTCAGCATCCTCACAATGGTAATCTTCGAAGCGGACTTCGTTTTCCTCGATTGTCCTGTATTTCTCGAGGAGATGGAGGTTGCGCTGTTCCATGATTTCCGGGGCCATCTCGAGAGATGTGATGATGTTGCGCGCACGGCCTTTCTTGCCGGTTGTCGCCCACGGGCACTGCGCAACTACCTCTTCCTGAGTGCGGCGCGGCTTGAAAGGAGGCAGAACGACTTTCTCCATCATCTGGCCGATTACACCGTCGGAGAGGATGAGGCACGGGTTGCGGTATTTGAACGCAAGCTCGAAGCCGAGGCCTACGAAGTCGGCCATCTCCTGCACGCTCGACGGAGCGAGTACTATGAGGCGGTAGTCGCCGTGGCCGCCGCCCTTGACAGACTGGAAATAGTCGGCCTGCGAGGGCTGGATTGTCCCGAGACCCGGGCCGCCGCGCATGACGTTGAGGATGACGCAAGGCAGCTCAGCCGCCGCGATATAAGATATTCCCTCCTGCTTGAGGCTGATGCCGGGAGAGGAGGATGATGTCATGACCATCTTGCCTGCACCTGCGCCTGCATAGACCATGTTGATAGCAGAGACTTCGCTTTCGGCCTGAAGGACAACCATGCCAGTTGTCTCCCAAGGCTTGAGCTCCTGAAGGGTTTCCATGACTTCCGACTGAGGCGTAATAGGATACCCGAAATAGCCATCGCAACCGCAACGCACAGCGGCGTGGGAGATGGCCTCATTACCTTTCATTAATTTGATTTCTTCCATGACCTTTGGACAACTTTTAGAGGGTTACTTTATAAACAGATAAACAAGCGTCGGGGCATACGTAGCCGCAGGATGCACAGCCTATGCACGCGTCTTCGTTGACCATCTCGGCATAGTTGTAACCTTTGGCATTCACCTGAGACGCCAATCCCAGAACTTTAGACGGACATGCGGCCACGCAGAGCCCACATCCCTTGCAGCGTTCGGTATCAACCACTACTGCACCTTTGAATTTTGCCATAGTATTGAAATTTGAGTATTAGGAAATTTATTTGTTCGCTCTATTTTTTCTGGCGAATGTGCCAATACCTATTCAGGGGTATATTACACGAGTGCAAATGTACGGTTAATTTTCGGGATTTCCAATGTGGCGGGAGCGTTTTTTTCACGGTTATGATTTTGAAAGTTTTACGGACTGACGCACGCATTTGGAAAGGAAAACGGGCGCGGAAGTTTCGGTTTGTATGCCGTATGGCGCAGCGGGCGCGGGGATATGTATGCGCAGTTGCGGTGCGGAGTGAATCCGCAGGGGAGGATGCGCACGGAAAAAGCACGGCTGTGCGCGGCCGAGGGGTCGAGTACAGCCGTGCGATGAGGAAGGACGGAGTGCGCCCGGCACGGGCCGAGGGCTTGCCCTCAGCCACACATGCCGTCGAATGCGGTTACGATGTCTTTCATGTCGTCCGGCAGTTTGTTCCATGCGAAATCATGGATGGCGGGCGGCATTTCCTTGTAATAGGCATAGGCTATGGCTCCGGTGATTGCACCCATTGTATCGGCATCGCCGCCGAGGGAGATGGTGAGGCGAAGTGCGTCCTCATAGTCGTTGCTGACGAGAAATGCTATGATGGACTGAGGCACTGTCTCCTGACAACTCGGCTCGAAACGGTATGTGGCGTGTATGTCTTTGTAGTCACGGTCGAGGTCGTAGCCGTATTCGCGGGTGATGAAGTCCTTGATTTCTTCCTTTGAAGCTCCCGTGCGGGCAAGGAATATGGCGGCGGCTGTGGCCTGCGCCCCCTTTATGCCTTCGGGATGGTTGTGCGTCACTTCCGCAGAAAGGCGGGCCACGCGCTGGGTTTCTTCAAGTGTGTCAAAGGCATAGCCAACGGAGGAGACGCGCATGGCGGAGCCGTTGCCCCAAGAGTTGTAAGGCCCCATCTCTTTGCGGGAGAGCCATGCGGTGAATATTCCGCCGTAACCACCATGAGGATACCTGTATCTGTTGCCCCAAAGACGCAATGTGTCTGCCAAGGATGGCAGCGTGAAGGGCTGGCCGTGCAACAGCCAGTCTGCTACGGCAATGGTCATGATGCTGTCGTCGGTGTAGTCCATCATACGGCTGTGCAGCAATGTGAAACTATAGTCTTTCGTGGGGTGGAATTCGTACAACGAGCCGATAACGTCACCGGCTATTGCCCCGAGTAGTAAGTGCTCCATAATGATTAAATAGTAAAAGGTTATGTGTTACGTAGTTTTTATTGTCATACACAAAGGTACGTATTATATTTATGCCATAAAGAGGCGGCAGTCGGTTTTATCATTATTTAATAGTACGCCGCCGGGAGGACATGTAAAGATGCACCGGACAGCGAGTTTGTGTTATATCCATTGCCGTTTGGTCGAGGCACAGGCAATAGGAGTGGGTAGCTTGAGGATTGCTTGAGCCCTGCTGAAAGTCGGCTGCGCAATTTGGCGGACAGGCAGCGGAGAAGTGTGTCTAACTGCCAATGATGATGGGTTAGCGTTTGGCTTTATAATCGTGCGGTGAGAGGCCTGTGGGGATATGACAAAAAAGGCATGGGCCGAAGTGACCCATGCCTGTATGGATGAATGTCCGACGGAGCGGATTTACCAGATGGATACGCGCTCTTCCGGTGCTACGTAGAGCGGGTCGCTTTCGGTGATGCCGAATGCGTCGTACCATGCGCCGATGTGCGGGAGCGCACCGTTGACACGCCATTCGCCGAGCGAGTGCGGGTCGGTCTTGGTGCGGCGCACTATCTCTTCGGGACGGATGTTGCCGGCCCATACGCCTGCGTAGGCGATGAAGAAACGCTGCTCAGGTGTGAGGCCGTCGATGACGGGCAGCGGGTTGTCCTTAGTGGCGTTCTGGAACGCGCGGAAGGCTACCTGCAAGCCGCCGTGGTCGGCTATGTTCTCGCCGAGAGTGAATGCGCCGTTGGCGTGGAGACCCTCGTCGTTGACAACGATGCTGTCGAAGAACTCTTCCATCACTTTAGTACGCGCCTCGAAGTTGGTGCGGTCCTCTTCCGTCCACCAGTTGCTGAGGTTGCCCTCCTTGTCGAACTGAGAGCCTTGGTCGTCGAAGCCGTGAGTTATCTCGTGGGCGATGACTACGCCGATTGCGCCGTAGTTGAACGCGTCATCAGCACTCATGTCGAAGAACGGATACTGGAGTATGCCGGCGGGGAAGCAGATTTCGTTCGTCGTCGGGTTGTAGTATGCGTTCACTGTCTGCGGAGTCATGTGCCACTCTTCCTTGTCTACCGGCTTGGTGAGTTTCTCCATCATCACGGCGTTGTTGAACGCGTTCACGTTCTTGGCGTTCTCCCAGTAAGAGAGCGACTGGTCGATGGTGAGCGCGGTGTAGTCCTGCCATTTGTTTGGGTAGCCCACTTTCACGTAGATGGCGGCAAGCTTTTCCTGTGCCTTTGCCTTGGTCTCTTCGCCCATCCAGTCGAGGTTGGCTATGCGCTGGCTGTATGCTGTGCGGAGGTTCTCCACGAGCTGTTCCATGCGTGCCTTTGCCTCTGGCGGGAAGTATTTTGCCACGTACATTTCACCTACGGCCTCGCCGAGTGAACCGTCAACGGCCGATACGGCGCGTTTCCAGCGTGGCGACTGCTCCTGCTTGCCGGACATCACTTTGCCGAAGAACTCGAAGTTCTGCTCCTGCATGGCATCGCTGAGGTATGAGGCTGACCCGTTGATAAGAGTCCACTTCATATAGTATTTGAGGTCGTCGAGGTTTGTGCCGTTGATTATGGCAATAGCCTCGCGCACAGGCTCTTCCTGTGAGATGCTCATCTCAGTGGCGGCAGCTGCGCCGATGCCTTTCAGATAAGCGTCCCAATCGAAACCGGGGTACTGCTCCTTGACCTGCGCAATGGTGTATTTGTGGTAGTTGCCCTCAGGGTTACGCTGCTGTTCCTGTGTGAAGTGCGCCTTTGCGAGACGGGTCTCTATGCCCATCACTGCGGCCGATGCTTTCTGAGCCTCTTCCTCGGTGTAGCCTGCGAGGGTGAACATCTTCGCCACATGGGCGGCGTAAGCGTCACGTGTCTTTTTCATTGCCTCTGACTCGTCGAGGTAATAGTCGCGCTCGCCCATGCCTATACCGGCCTGATATGTCTGGAGCAGGTTCTTTTTGCTGTCCTTGATGTCAGCGTCCACATAGTAGACGAAGAACATGTTCAGGTAGTTCATCTCGCCCATCACTGCGGCTATCTCGGCGTTGCTCTTGATGCCGTCTATCTTGGCGAGGTCTGCCTTGATGGGCTCCACGCCCTCTTTGTTGAGGCGTGCGGAGTCCATGGCAATGTTGAAAAGGTCGCCTATTTTCTGCTCTACACTACCCTTCTCGTGCTGCGCTGCCGCTATGCCCTCGATGAGCGATTTGAGCTGTTCGCGGTTGTCCTCGGCCAGCTTGTCGAATGAGCCGAAGCGCGAATACTCGTCTGTGAGTGGATTGAGTTTCTGCCAGCCGCCGCAGGCATACCTGTAAAAGTCTGTGCCCGGTTTCACGGTCTGGTCCATGTTCTCCATTTTAATGCCGGCACCCTGCTGTCCGCCGCCATTAGTGCAACCTGCCGCGGCAAATGCCAGGGCAAGAAGCGGATAATAGATTTTTTTCATGTTAGTTTATTTGGTTAGTTAAATGTATATCTCTCAAAAGATTGGGTTGGAGAGATGACTGTAAGGCAGTCACTTCCCCAACCCTGAGCTATATGCTGTCAGAACTCGCTCATCATCTCCTTTATCCGGTTGTTGATGTCGGCGGCGAACTGCTCCGGAGTCATGGCCCCCTGGTCGCCTTCGCCCTGCTTGCGCACGGAGATTGTGCCGTTGCCCTGCTCGTTCTCGCCGACAATCAGCAGATAGGGGATGCGCTTCAATTCGTTGTCGCGTATCTTGCGCCCAATCTTCTCATTGCGGTCGTCCACCACGGCGCGCACGTCGTACTCGGCAAGGCGGTCTGCCACCTTCTGCGCGTAGTCGTTGAACTTCTCCGATATGGGCAGCACCACAGCCTGTTCCGGCGTGAGCCACAGCGGGAACTTGCCGCCAGTGTGCTCTATCAGCACAGCTACGAACCGCTCCATCGAACCGAACGGCGCACGGTGTATCATCACGGGGCGGTGCTTCTGGTTGTCCGCGCCGGTATATTCCAGTTGGAAACGCTCCGGCAGGTTGTAGTCCACCTGTATCGTGCCGAGCTGCCAGCGGCGGCCTATCGCGTCCTTCACCATGAAGTCGAGCTTCGGCCCGTAGAATGCCGCCTCGCCTATCACCTTCGTGGCTTTCAGTCCCTTGTATTCGCACGCCTCGATGATGGCCGTCTCGGCACGCTCCCATATCTCGTCAGAACCGATGTACTTCTCGTGGTTGTTCGGGTCGCGGAGCGAAATCTGCGCCTCGAAGTTCTTGAAGTCGAGTGCCTTGAAGATGATGAAGATGATGTCCATCACTTTCATGAACTCCTCTTTCAGCTGGTCTGGACGGCAGAATATGTGCGCGTCGTCCTGAGTGAACGAGCGCACGCGCGTCAGGCCGTGAAGCTCGCCCGACTGCTCATAGCGGTACACCGTGCCGAACTCCGCATATCTCAGCGGCAGGTCTTTGTATGAATGTGGCGACACTTTGTATATCTCGCAGTGGTGCGGGCAGTTCATGGGTTTGAGCAGATACTCCTCGCCCTCTTCCGGGGTGTGTATGGGCTGGAACGAATCCTTGCCGTATTTCGCGTAGTGCCCCGATGTCACCCACAGCTCTTTCTGCCCTATGTGCGGGGTCATCACCTGCTGGTAGCCGAAGCGTTTCTGTATGCGTTTGAGGAAGTCTTCGAGGCGCAGGCGCAATGCCGTGCCTTTCGGCAACCACAGCGG
Source organism: uncultured Bacteroidales bacterium (assembly GCA_944322025.1). GTDB lineage: Bacteria > Bacteroidota > Bacteroidia > Bacteroidales > Paludibacteraceae > Aphodosoma. The sequence goes on from CALUOH010000022.1 coordinate 8,485, forward strand.
CAACCCCTTGCCCACAGCCTCGCTGAACGCGAAGAGCTCAAGCTCCTTGCCTATCTTGCGGTGGTCGCGCTTCTTCGCCTCTTCCAGCAGGGCAAGATATTCGTCGAGCATCTTTTTCTTCGGGAACGAGATGCCGTATATACGTGTCATCTGGGGGCGTTTTTCGTCGCCGCGCCAGTATGCTCCGGCCACGCTCAGCAGCTTGATGGCCTTGATTTCGCCGGTATTCACGAGGTGAGGGCCGCGGCAGAGGTCGGTGAAAGCACCCTGTGTATAGAGCGTTATCGTCCCGTCCTCAAGCTCCGAGATGAGCTCACACTTGTAGGTCTCGCCGCGTTCGGAGAACATCTTCAGCGCGTCGGCCTTCGATATGTCCGTGCGCACCACTGCCTCTCTCTTCGCGACAAGCTCCGCCATCTTCTTCTCTATGGCGGGGAGGTCGCTCTCCTTAATCACTACATTTTCAGGCGGCATCACATCATAATAGAACCCGTTCTCTATGGCTGGGCCGATACCGAACTGGATTCCAGGGTACAACTCCTGCAATGCCTCCGCCAAAAGGTGCGCCGACGTGTGCCAGAAGGCATGTTTCGCCTCATCGTCCTCCCACTTGTGCAGCTTGATGGTGCAGTCACTCTCTATCGGGCGGTTGATTTCCACGATGTTTCCGTTCACCGATGCGGCCAATATCTCCGCTGCAAGGCGTGGCGAGATGCTCTCCGCTATCTCTTTCGCCGTCGTCCCTTTTGCGTACTCGCGTACTGTTCCGTCAGGAAATGTTACTTTTATCATTGTGTTAAGTTATTGTGTTAAAGGCGCGTCCCGAGACCTCCATACGAGCGGCTGCCTCTACTGAAGGACACTCCCACATATCTTTTATCGCTAAACAATAAACTGTGTCGCTTTTACAAGCTGCAAAGATAGTGAAAATCGAGCGCAGTGCAATACGCAAAACGTCAGTTTTGCGTAACATTATGCCGCACTGTCTCCGGACTTGTGCCTCAGCACATTGTTCAGAGACAGTGCGGCATAATGTTATGTCCAATGGCAATTGGGCATATTGCACTGCCGACAATCTGGAACAGCAAGTGCAGTATATAACTTGTTATTGGTACTGCCGAGCCGTGACAGATTGCAGCGGAGCTAACCGCCTCCTATCTTTGTGTGCATCAGCACACAAAGATAGCGAAAGTCGAATACAAAAGCGGCAAACTTGTCCCCTGTAACGCCAAGAAATACGGCCACTTTTTCCCGGCATAATCTTATCCTTGTATCACAATATTGTTTTGACAAACACTTGCATAGGACTCCCCACACCCAATAGTGAAAAGTGGTTAAAAACACGTACTCTCGAGCCAGCCGTCAGCCATCCCCTCCGAAGCCTCACCCTACCCTCTGTCTGCCGCCCCCTGTAAAAAACAAAGCGGGCCATCCTGACCCGCTTCTCTCCTGCCCTGTCTCCTCTCCGCACCTCACAGGCTCTCCACCCAGCCGCGTATCATCTCATACCCCTCCTCGCTTATGATGCTCTCCGGGTGAAACTGCACCGCTGTCCACGGCGCGTCTCTCCTCGTGAGTATCATGATGTTGCCCTCCTCGTCCTCGGCCACCACGCTCCAGCATTCCGGCAGGCTCTCCCTCTCCACCACCCACGAGTGGTAACGCCCCACGGTCGAGCCCTCCTTGACCGCCGCGAACATCCCCTCACGCTCTCCGCAGAAATGCAGCCTCGACGGGTGACCGTGCTTCGGCGCATCCAGCCTGCGCAGCCGCCCGCCCGTCGCCTCCACCATAGCCTGCATGCCGAGGCACACGCCCAACATCTTACGTCCGCCGCTCTCCCCGTCCGCCAGCAGTGCCCTCATCATCGCGTACTCCTCCGGCACACCCGCGCCCGGCGACAGCACTATGCCGTCATACTCCTCTGCGCATGGTGTCTGCGTCCTACCGTCGTCGCACACCACGTCCGTCTCCGCCTCGCCAGTCCTCCGCAGATACTCCACTATGTTATACACGAACGAATCCCTGTTGTCTATCACCAACACTCTTTTCATATCCCTTTGCTGCATTAGTCTCTAAAAACAGGCGGCCTTGCCCTCTGCCGTTCACGCCGCAAAATTAGCACAAATCTCCCTGCCACGGCCTATTGCCACTGCTACTTATTCTTGCTAATTTTGCAGCCGTTTCTGATTTTATGGCAATACCGGTAGACAGCATACGCTCACTGATAAACACCCACGCCGCCCTCGGCCGTCCCTTCATATTCGCGGTCGACTACGGTTGCACATCGGGGCTATTCCTGACCCGCCCGACAGAGCAACGCGAACTCTTCTGGGAGATGGACGGTGTCGGCAACGCATCACTCCTACCGGTGCCCGCGCGGCGCGGCACACACTTCACCCCCCGCTACATCTCCCGCGACGCTTACGCCGCCTCTTTCTCCGTCATCCGCCGCCACCTCCTGCGCGGAGACACGTTCCTCGCCAACCTCACGGCGCGCACTCCCGTCATCACCGACTACTCTTTTGAAGAGATATTCCTCCGCAGCAAGAGCCGTTTCCGCATACTCTTCCCCGGCCGTTTCGTCTGCTTCTCCCCGGAGATATTCGTGAACATAACGCCCGACGGCACCATCAGCTCCCACCCCATGAAAGGCACCATCTCCGGACTTGTCGACAACGCACGCGAAAAGATACTCGCCGACTACAAGGAGACCGCCGAACACATGACCATCGTCGACTTCATACGCAACGACCTCAGCCGCGTGGCTCACGGCGTTCACGTCCGGCGGCTGCGCTACATCGACACCCTCGTCTCCTCCAAAGGCCCTGTGCTGCAAGTCAGCAGCGAGATATGCGGCTCACTCCCGCCCGACTGGCGTTCCCGCCTCGGCGACATCCTCTTCAGCCTCCTGCCCGCAGGCTCCATCAGCGGCGCACCCAAGCTGGCCACGCTCCGCGCCATCGCCGAAGCCGAATGCCACCCCCGTGGCTTCTACACCGGCATCTTCGGCCACTTCGACGGTTCCGCGCTCAAGACGGCCGTCCTCATCCGCTTCATTGAAAACCGCGATGGCTGCCTCTACTTCCACAGCGGCGGCGGCATCACCGTCAACAGCCGCTGCGACGACGAGTATAACGAGCTGTGCGACAAGGTATACATCCCATGGATATGAAGTGCCGCTTTATAGAGACGCTCTGCGTCGACGGCGGCCGTGCTCTCCACCTCGACTGCCACGCCCGCCGCATGGCCCGTACGCTCTCCGCCCACGGCCTCACCCCCTCTGCCGTCTCTGCGGCGGTAAGCCGTTTCCGCCTCATGGCGGTCACCGAAGCCTCCGCCCGCTCTATCGGCCTCTTCCGCGCCACATTCACCTACGGCCTCGACGGGCTTCTCGTGCCCAAGTTTGTACCCTACATCCGCCCCGTCCTCTCGCGCCTGCGCCTGTTTGCCGCCGACGGCGTGGACTACCGCTACAAGTATGCCGACCGCAGCGCGCTTGACCTCTTCGCTTCGCAATGCGCCGCTGGCGAAGTCGCCCTCCTCACCGTCGGCGGCCTCCTGACCGACACCACGTTTACTAACATCGTATGCGAGGATGCCCACGGCCTCCTCCTCACCCCTGCACGCCCCCTCTTGGAAGGCACGGCTCTCCGCCGCCTCATTGACAGCGGGGCGGTACATCCGGCGGACATCACCCCCTCCGACCTCCCCCGCTTCGTCCGCCTGCACCTCATCAACGCCATGAACCCCCTCGGCAGCCTCACCATCCTCCCCACTGTCTGTTGAAGCCCCTCATCCGTAAAGGCACAGCCGCCCCATCTCACAACCCCTTCCCCACTGCCCACTCTTTCCCCCTCTCAACACCTGCCCGCCCCCTCTCAGCTCCCGTTCTTCTATCCTCTTCCTTTCTTCCACCAATCCCCATCCTATCCCCCGCCCACACCTTCCATTCCTCACCCCCACCACACTCCGTTAATCAAGGTTAAAAACACGTACTCTCAAGCCAACAGCAGGCCAGCCCTCAGCCATCCTTTTCCTAACCTCATGCCATCTTGCCTTCTCCGTCTCTTATAAATCAAATCATATCTCCTCCATTTCCCTCTCACCCCTCAAAAAGCCCTAAGTGCTAATTAAGGTTAAAAACACGTACTCTCGACGGAGCAGCTACGGACACCCTACGGAGCCTCTCCCCACCCTCTCCACACAAAAAAGGGGCTAAAAAGCCCCCATATCCGAAAATTATCCTTATATTTGCAATATTATTCTAACAACACAACGAACTATGGTAAGGATATACGTCATGGCCACCTGCCCTGACTGCACATACATCGAGGAACAGGTTAAAGGCAACAGCAACTATGAGATAATAAACATCGGGCGGCACGTCAAAGACCTCAAAGCCTTCCTCCGCCTGCGCGACACGCATCCCGCCCTGTCCGGCGCGCGCCGCTCCGGTGCAGTCGGCATACCCTGCTTTGTCCTCGACGACGGCACGGTGACCCTCTCACCCGAAGACGCGGGTCTCCGCTCCCGTCCCCTCGGCGAAGGAGCAGCCTGCCGCCTCGACGGCTCCGGCTGCTGATTCCCCTCTCCGTTACCTTTGCCAAGGGCACATCCCTATATGGCAGTGCCATAAAACACGTTGTCCACCCGGATATGGTAAGCATTACCCATCCGGATGGACAACAGTCTCTAAATATGGCTTCAATAACAGGTAGGCTGTGCGGAAAGAGCAATCATGCGCGTCCCGACCTCACACCACACTCACCACCCGCACCTCGCTGCGCGAATTGTCTATGCGGCTCACCTGCACCTGAGCCTTTATTCGCTCGCGCAGTCCCTCCACATGGCTGATTATCCCCACGCGCCGTCCGCCCATCCTGTGCAGCCGTTCGAGTGCCTCCATCACCGTGTTGAGACAGTCGCCGCTCAGTGTTCCGAACCCCTCGTCTATAAACAGTATGTCGACCGACAGCCCCGTGCGGCTTATCGACGACAGCCCTAACGCCAGTGACAGCGATACCATGAAGCTCTCGCCTCCCGACAGCGTGCTCGCTGGGCGTGCAGTCCCGCCCTGATAGTAGTCCCGCAAAAGTATTGTGAGCGACCCCGCTTGGCATTCCAGCTCATACCTCTCGGTCAGCTGTCTCAGGTAACGGTTTGCGGAGAGCAACAGCTCTTTCATCACAAAGCTCTGCGCTATCTTGCGGAAGTTCTTGCCATCGGCGTCGCCGAACATGCTGCACAGCCTGCCCCACTTGTCATACTCCTTCCGCATCCGCTCAGCCTCCCGGCGCAATGCCTCCGCACGTTCCATGTTCCTGCGGTTCTCGTCGAGCCTCGCTTTCCACTGGCCTATATTGCGGTTCTCCTCCTCCATCTTCGCGTCCAGCGCAGCGATTGTCCCGCCAAGACTTTCCGTGCTACCCCCTTCGCTCATCTCGGGACGTTTCTCCTCGTGCTGAGCCAACTCTTTTTGAGCCACTGAGTATGCCGTCCGTTGTTGCAGCTCCTCCTCTTTCATGCGTTGCAGCCCCTCCCGCATCTCCTCTATCGCGGCAGGGGTATAGCTCTCCAACTCCTCTATGCGTACAATGCTTATCTCCGGATGGGCTGCGAGGAACTCTCCTGTCTTCCTGTTGCACTCCGCCGCGCTCTCCTCCACCGCACGCATGGCACTGTGCAGCATCGCGGCTTCACGGTTGAGCCTGCTCCATTCCGTGGCTATGTCTCTCTGCTCGCATGGCACAGCCTTTGCCTCGTTCCATATGGGAAATAGCGACAAGACCTCGCTCCTCACGCTCTCTGCCGTTGACAGTTCCCGTGTCATCTCCCTCAGTTCCACGTCAATATGCCTCCTGCGTTCCATTGTCGCGCCGTATCGGACTGCCTCCCGCTCCACACGGCCGATAAACGCCTCATGGTTCTGCGCCCATTCATCGCCCCATCCTCTCCATGTGATACGCGCGGCGGCCTCCTCCACCCGTCTCCGAGCACGCTCATCCTCAGCCGCCGTCATATTGCGCCCGTTCTCCACCCGCGCCAATATCGCCGCATGCCGCTGCGCCGTCTCATTGTACCCCTTCACTGCCGCGTCATACCGCTCCTGCTGCCTGTCCTTCGCCTGCTGCGCGGCTGTTATCTCCTCCCTAATGCGCTGTATATCACAACTCTTTTCGGCTATATCTTCAATGGTCTTCCGGTTCTCCTCCACCATGCGCCCTATCGCCTCTTCGCTGTCCGCCCCGGCTCCGCATGCTGTGCAACGGCGTGTCGCCTCCGCTTCTGCCATTCCGACAGCCGTATTCGCCGCCTCTGCATCCGCCATGCTGTTCCTGTGCAATTCGTCAAGGCTCTTCTGCCTCTCCTCATTGGCGATAAGCGCATTGTTTGCTCTGACGAACTCATCCCGTGCCTCGCGCACCGCCGTCTCAACAGGCGCAAGCAGTGACTGGAACTCCTCATCGCCATGCAGCGTCTCCACTATCTGCCCGCAGACCGGACACACATCACCCACCGCAAGCTTGGCACGAGCCTCACGCGCCCAATCTGCCACGGCCGCTTTCTGTCTCTCGTACAGCCTCTCCGCCTGTTCCTGCGCCACCTTTTTCATGGCAGCCTCTGCGGCCAACGCCTCGTGTACCGCACGGCACTCATCACACCTCCGTGCCGCATCGGCTGCTTTCTGTTCCGCCAGGGTTGCCGCCTCCTGTCTCTCCCGTAATGCAGTCAAGGCCGCTGCCGCATCGCCGAGCAGTCCGCGCCGCCTCTCCGCCTCGTCTCTCTTGCGCTGTACCTCGTTCGGTTGCAAGGCATTGAGCTTGACAGTCAACCCGTCTACTGCCTCCTGCAACTTCACATTCTCCGCTTCCGCCTTTGCCATGTCACTCCTCAGCTTCTCCGTCTCCGCCTCACTCCGCACCGTCTCCTCCGTCAGCTGCTGCAAAAGGCGGCAGTATTCCGCATGCTTGTTCTCGGCCTCTACCGCACCTCTCAGTGCCGCCGCTATCGCCTGACTGTTGGTGTACATCTCCGCGTGCGGCTCTTCTTCGTGCAGATACTTGTCCGCCTGCTCCAGTTCAACATGTGCGGTCTCCACCTTGCATCTAATCCATTCCGTCCCGCCGCACAGTTCCTCATACCGCCGTGCCAGCCTTTGCGCTTCTACCTCATTGCGCCTCTTCTTATCCTCCGCACGCCGCTGCTCATCTCTCCACACACGCATATCGGAAGTCAAGTCCCAGTCACTCACCGCACTTACACGGCTTTTATAAACCTCCGCTTGCATCGCCTCCACTGTGTTGCGCCACTCCTTCTCCCGCACGACTGCCGTCCTGCTCAGCTCCTCTTTCCTTGTCAACCACAGCCGTTTGCCCTCTGCCTCAGCCCTCGCCACGGCGCACTCCTTTACACTCTGCTCCCCGGCCGTGATGGCACTCTCCGCCGCCGCACACTCCTCCTCCGTCATCATCGGTATATTCTCCGTCTTCCTCATCTGCTCCTCATATAGGAGGCGTTTCTCCTTCGTAACTTTGAATATCTCCTGCCCAATACGGCTGTATATCTCCGTGCCCGTGAGTTTCTCGAGTATGTCCGACTTCTCGTTCTCCCTGCTCTGAAGGAACTTAGTGAAGTCGCCCTGCGCCAGCATAGTCGTACGGCAGAACTGCTCGAACGTCAGCCCTATGGCCTCCTCTATCTCCGCCTTTATCTCCCCCACTTTTACATACTCTATGCCCGCCGACTGGTTCTGCAGCGTCCACTGTACGTTCTGCAATCTGCCCTCTCTCTTCTTCCTTGCCCGCGAAACGTACCACTTCGCAACGTACTCGATGCTATTCGACCCGCAGAACGCCAGTTCAGCCCACGCCTCCGTACTGTTGCGCCTCATCAATTGGCGGCTGTCGCCTATCATCATATCGTCCTGCCGCGCGGCCGATGATATGGCAGCCTCCTTGTAACGCTCTTTCTCCGCACGCTCCATGCGCGGGGTCTCATTGTAAAGGGCAAGGCAGATGGCGTCGAGTATGGTAGTCTTGCCCGCGCCCGTATCTCCGCAGATAAGAAATAGCGGCTCTTCGGCAAGCGGCCCGCTGTCGAAGTCTATCTCGGCATATTCTATCGATGCTATATTCTTTATGGTGAGTCTGTGCAGTATCATATCTTTGTCTCCTCGTCGCCTATACAACAGTCAGCCGCCTCTGTGCGCACGCGCTTTATCACATCGTCCATCAGCGACGCGAGCTCCTCGTCCATCTCCTCTCCCGTGCTGTCCCTGTAATACATGCGCGCTATCTCCATAGGGCTTATCTCCTTCATCTCCTCCACCGTGATTCGCCCTGTGCTTTCCGCCGTGCTGCTCCGCCCCCTCTCTATCCTGATATAGCAGAACCGGCACTCCTTGCCCTCCACGGCTTTGGAGGCCAACTCATTACAGTCGGCAGGCAGATAAGCGTCTGCCGACACGTTGAGCCTCACGTATGCGCATCTCTCCTCTGGGAAAGAGGTAAGTCTATCCAATGCCTCGCTGAATGGTGCAGCGGTATCCGGCACAGTAACCAAAGGGATGGGATTCTCTATCTCTATTGTCCTTATTTCCGACACTTCATTACCCCTCACTTCCACTATCGTAACGGAATGGGTGTAGCACTCGTCGAAACTGACCGGAATAGGCGAACCGCTGTACCTCACGTTCCGCCCTCTGTATGCCAATGTCTGCGGACGGTGTATATGGCCGAGTGCGAGGTAGTCATACCCTTCGCCCAGCTCTTTAATATCCGTATATTCCATCCCCCCTATCGTGTCGTCATGCCCCGTAGTGTCGCTGCCCCCGACAGCAAGGTGAGCCATGAGCACCACAGGCAGCCCTTCCGCGTTGCGCTCTTTTATTGTGTCCAGCATCTTTTGGAAAAACCGCTCCTGTCTCCCCTCTCTGCCCGTATCTCCGTCCAGAGCGGGAAAGTTGTTCGGGTATATGTGCGGCACGGCGGCCACGTAGCCTTTTAGCCTGCCATCACCGCCCCGTACCTCTACTATGTGCCGTCCTATGTCCACCCCCTCACCGTCGCGGTGCACTCCGCCTATGACGTATATCCCGAAATGTCTCCACAGGCTGCTCTCCACCTCCACCTTCTGCCCGCTGTCATGGTTGCCTGCCGTAACGACAATGGTCATCTCCTCGCACTCCTCATGTATGGCGAGCAGCCCCTCCGTGAACAGCTTTTGCGCAGCTGTTGACGGGTTGGCGTAATGGTACACGTCGCCGCTGACCACCATCACGTCGGGTCTCTCTTCCCGCACTATCTCCGCCATCTGTCTCAAGAAAGCGTGCTGTTCCTCGCTGCGGTCATAGTTGTACAGCACATGGCCGAGATGCCAGTCGCTTGTGTGCAGCACTTTCATCCCGTCACCCGTTCTCTTTGGTAAGTATCCTGATGAAGCTCTTTGGCAGATATATGTTCTCCACATCCAGCGCGTCACGGAAAAGCGGTGCTATCTCCTCATCCTTGAAGCCCGCTATGCCGCACCCTATGCGCGTCACGAGAAACCTGTACTCTCCATGCTCTTTGGCATACGCGATAAACTCATCCACATACGGCTTGACAGTCTCCACTCCGCCCTGCATTGTCGGTATGGCATAGCACCGCCCCGTCATGCCCACACCTTTACCCCACTCCGCACCGAACTGCTGATGTGCCAGCCATGCCGCGCCGCCGCCGTGCCTGCCCGCCAGATTACTGCCGAACACGAATATCTCGTTCTCTTTCAGTTCCCTTATAAATCCGGGAGCTACTCTCTCCTCTCTCTCCATAGTGCAATTGCTTTTTCCATTATCTCTTTATGGTCGAACGCCAGTTCCGGCAATTCCTTGATGTTGAACCACTCTGCCCGTGCCGCGTCATCATGCCCCGCAACGCCGGTGCGCCCCTCCATACTGCACAGGAATGCCACAGTGATTACCCTCTCCCGTGGGTCTCTGTCCACTTTCGTGAACGCCCCTATCTGCACGAGGCTCTCCTCTTCCGTCCTCAGCCCGGTCTCCTCACGCAGCTCCCGCACGGCGCACTCTTCTGCCGTCTCGCTCATCTCCATGAACCCTCCGGGAAAAGCCCACGCGCCGCGGTACGGCTCCCGCCCGCGCTCTATCAGAAGCACATACGCCTCATCCCCCTCACGCGCCATCACCACACAATCAGCCGTCACTGCCGGGCGCGGGTATTTATAGCTGTACATCTTTCGCCCTCCTCTTTTCCCAGTCGCGGTATATCTCTTTTATCAGTACGTCAGTGCCTGATATTGAGAAGTTCCCGCTCTCTATCCGTGCATTGACCATCGGGGCGCAGACTATCCCGCCTCTATAAACGAACGCTATCTGCCGCCCTATCGCCCCTTCCGTAGCCGCAGCCCACACCGGCACATTCTCATCGTCCATGCGCCCCGCAACCATGTAGACCATCTCCCCGTCGCTGTTATACGCCGAATCGAGGCGCAGCTCCGCGAAGCCGTCAGTCGTGACTATCGGCTCTTCTGCCAAATTCATATCCGCGCTGTTCTCCACGAGATACCACCCGTCCTCACGTTCCGCATACATAGCTGCGGCAGACAGTATCGCGACCGACAGGCACAGAACCCTTGCCAGCCCTCCTCTCTTCACCGGAGCGGCCGCCCCCTTTTCCACATCCCGTTCCACGGAACGTTTGCCGAAGCGCATTCCTCTTGCGTACATCATCTCGCACATATATTATAGTTCATACAAACACACACTCTCCTTCAAATGCCCATTGCCAGTCACTGACAATATCCGCATGTAACCATTTGATTAACAAGGCTCTTATCTACCCGTCAGCTACCATTCAGCTATCCTCCCGCTACCCTCAACCAAGCCAATCGCTCTTATCTTCCCTTTTTGTACCTAAAAGTAACAAAAACGGCAACCAGTCTCCACACTGCCTGTTTTGTCTATCCACCAGACGAACAAACCGCTGTCCGGCAACGTGCTTGGCCCATCGCCTCACTTGACCGCTCTCACGCGGTATCCCTTCTCTTCGAGCAGCTTTATCAGTCCGTCATCCCCCGGCAGATGCAGAGCCCCGACGGCTATGAAACAAGGCTTCTCGCCAATCAGCTCCACGATGCGCTCTATCCAGTCTCCGTTACGGCTGCCGTACATGAGGAACAGCTCCCCCTCCGTCATGGCATATTCCGACGTGTCGTTCATTGTCTCCTGATACAGGCCTTCGAGGTCACCCGCACGGTACATTGCCCCGCGCCTTTGCAGCTCCTCCTTTTTCCCCTTCGAGGCCATCACCGCCCCTACAAGCATCTTCGACTGCCGCTCTATGCCGATGGTGTTGAACATCAGCTCTATCTGGTCGTCTATCTCCTCCAGCCCGATGACCGGGATATGCTGACGGCGCGCCAGCCTCTGGAAAAACGAGTCCATGCCGCCGCCCTCCTTCATCTTCGGGAACAGGCGTTCCATGAGCGTCATCTCATACATGTTCCTTATCATCACGGGGCGCATCATCGCCACATTCGACAGCGGCAAGTCCATCTCCTCTCTCAGCGCGGAGTCCACCAGCTGAAACTCGCTCTCGGTCAGTATGCTGCGTATGCTCTGCTGCATATGGGCGGCGTTCGTCATGCGCGCTATGGTCTCCGCCTCGTCCACCACTACCTCGCCCACGACGGCCTTACAGTCATTGTAACAGCGGAACAGCCCCGGCACACTGTCGAGGAACGTCACCGGCACATTGTCCTCCGTCCCGAAGAGATAGCTGCTCTGCGTCAGCCCCTTGCCCGATATCTCCCAAAGCAGCTGCGCGTGGAGCGCGAGCGGGAGCATAAACATGATGATGAATATCTTTCTCATTCTGGTTCCTGTATCGCGTTAGTTGTTGTTCAGGCGTTTCATGATGCTGTAAGCCTGATATATGCCGAGTTCGCCTGCCTTGCTGAGGTCGGCCACCCCGCGCTCCTCGTTCCCGAGGTAAATGTACGTCAGCCCGCGGTTGAAATAGGCCTCGCCAAGTTCCGGATTCAGGGCTATGGCCCGTGAATAGTTGCTTATCGCGCTCTCATAGTCCTTCTGCACGCACAGCATGTTCGCGCGGTTGTACCACGCATACGCGAAGTCGGGCAGCAGCGCGATCACCCTGTCGTAGTCGCGCATTATCATCTCGAACTCGTATGAGTCACCCTTGTCGAGATGCACTATCTTCTCGTTCTCATCCTCGTCCAGCAAAGCCTTTGAGACATTCTCACGGGTCATGTCCACATTGTTCTGCTTGAACTCCAGCTGCTTGTAGCGCACGTTGGCGCGGGAGAAATAGGCCAGAGCCATCTCCGTGTCGTTCCCGTAGTGTATGGCCGAGGAGAAGTCGGCTATCGCGTTCGGGAAGTCCTGCACGAGGGCGTAGTCCATGCCCCGCGCCATATAGAGGTCGGCGTTGAGCGAGTCGGCGGCTATCTGCTCCGACAGGCGGTCTATCGACGCGAAGTGGAAACCTATCATCCCTTCCGTCAGCGGCATCTCGTCGCAGACTATGTAGACCGGGGCTTCAAGCCTGTGGCGGTCGTTGAACTCTTGAACAGCGGGATGGCTGTACGGCTTGACGGGCATCTCCGTGTCGTTCCTGTAATAATAGGAGAGCACGAAGTTATTCTCGTTGGTCACGTTGATTTTGAGGTTCTGCACCGCCCCGCGCAGCGAGTGCGTGGCATCATCCTCCTCCGTGCCGCTGGATGAGAATATGCTGGCGCGGTTCTTTATGACCGACTCGTCCTGCCCCGCCACCTTGACATCCACGTCTATGTCCTCCTCCTTACGGTCGTTGTTCTTGTGCGCCTGCGTTATGTCGTATGCTTTCTCCCGGTCGGCGAAAGCCAGTTTGTCGTTGCCGAGGTTCTCGTACGCCTGCGCCCTGCCGTAAAGCGCGGGAACAAACGACGGGTGACGCCCGATGATGTCCGAGAAGTCCCTTATCGCAAGCCGCCACTCTCCCACTTCGCCATAGACCAGAGCCCGCTGGTATCGCGCCTCCGGCATATCCGGACGGAGGGCGATGACCGAGTTGTAGTCCTTTATGGCCATATTGTAGTCGCCCACCTCCGTGCGGAGCAACGCCCTGTTGTAGAGTGCCTGCACGTTTGTGGAGTCGAGGCTCACGGCCTTGTCGTAGTCCGCCAGTGCGGCGCGGTAGTTCTTCGCCTCGTAGTTCAGTATGCCTCGGTTGACGTATGTGGCTATGTTCCGCGATTTCAGCTTCACCGCACGGTCATAGTCGGCCAATGCCCCCTTGTTGTCGTCGGTGATGAGGCGTATGTAGCCCCTCGCGCTCCACGCCTCGGGGTTTATGCTGTCAAGCCTGACCATGGTGTCGAACTCCGGCATCGCTTCAACCGTATCGCCCTTCTCGAGCAGCAGCCGCCCTTTCTCGAAGCGCAGCCCTACTTCCTCCGGCGTGCGGCGTATGAGGAAATCGAGGTCGGCCAGCGCGGCGTCATACTCCCCCATCTCCTCGTATGTCTCTATGCGGTTGACCATGAACACGGGGTTTTCGGGGCTGAATTCAAGTGCGCGGGAGAAGTCGTCACGCGCCTCCGCCCATTTCCCAAGCTGCTTGCGCGCGAAGCCACGGGCGTAGAATGCCATGGGGATGAAGGGGTTGCGCTGTATCACCTCGTCCATGTCCTTTTCCGCGCCCACATAGTCTTCAAGCTGTATCTTGGCCACGCCACGGTAGAAGTAAGGCTCTACCAGATAGGGCTTGACCCTTATCACTTGGTTGAAGTACTGTATCGACAGCACGTAGTCCTCGAAATAGAGCGCATTGCGCCCTATGGCCGTAAGCCTGCCCGTATTCAGCTGGCAGAGAGCCGCCACGGGCAGAGCCAGACACAATATGGTGACAAAAAGATATTTACTCATCCGATAATATTATGTTTCATCTCCCCTCACGCCCCATCAGGTCTGGCACGGAGAAGAGCTAAAGGGGGTGCGGGAATACACTGGCGGAATGACTCCGCTGTCAGACGGCCGCGCCGCCGCGATACCCCCGGCACTTACATGCGGATACACCTCACTCGTTCACAGGCGTATAGTCAATCACGGCCTCCTCGTCCGTGGCTTCCAGCTTGAATATGACGGGGCGCAGGCCGTCGTTGCAGCTGCAAATGGCCACGCCGGGCTTGCGAATCCAGTCGCCGTAGTAGAAGAGCCCGCCGCCCGCGCCGTGGGCGAGCGCAAACACGTACTGGTACATCGCTTTCCACGCCTCGTCGCACAGCCCTTCGGGCTTGGCGTAATCAGCGTAGAACACCTGTCCCTCTTTGAGCATAGGACACCGGCCGAGTCCCTCGGCCCCGTACTCTTTCGCCAAATCCTCCACCAATGTTTTTCTCAATACCGTAATCTTGACCCGTTTCATATCCGCTCTGCTGTTGATGTATAAACTGCACGGTGCAAAGTTAGCGAAAATAGAGAGAAAAACCGCACGCCGCCCGCATTATTGAAAGTACAAATGTCAGAGCGTCGTTTAAGGGAGAAACTTCGGAGGAGATCCGTAGTGACTCCCTGACAGCTGGCTCGAGAGTACATGTTTTTAACCTTAATTAACAACAAGAGGTGGCTAGAAAAAGAGGAGGAGACAAGGTTGGAAGAAAAGTGCAATTTTATACAACCCGTATGATATTGAATATGGATTATTTCTCTATCTTTGCAGAAGATAGATTGCATCAATTATCAAAACAGAAAAGCCTATGGTAAAATAAAAGTAAAGACGACACATACATCTTGAATAAAAAATAGCGTTTGCTTCTAACGAAACTGAAAGAGAATCTCGCAAATTTTCTAATGTCAAGTTAGTAGGAGCAGATGTCCACGTCATATGGCGTGGACATACTTCTCATTGACATGGGTATGCGAGAACCTTCTTTCGTGAGCAGTATGTCCACGCCTGTTTTTATGTATGTGCATACCCATTTTAAGGACATACCTGTATTGTTCCGTCACCGGCAAGGCGGTATCCGAAAAGCCTCACGAGTAGGAGATAACTTTTACTAATTTCAAAAATGAAGAAAATAATCCTTGGAGCAATGCTCCTCTCATCACTCGCGTTCACGAGCTGTGCCTATATAGCACCGTCAGGCAAACCAATATCCGGTGCACTGTATACAGGTGTTACCACTTCTGAGATTGCCACATCAAACGAGGTCGGCACGAAAGTCGGCACATCAAAGGCATTCAACATATTGGGTCTGGTCTCTGTCGGCGAGGCAGGCATTCAGGATGCGGCAAAAGATGCGGGGATAACCAAAATCAGCCATGTAGACTCTAAAACTACCGGCGTTTTGGGTCTGTTTACTATTACGAAGACAATAGTCTACGGTGAATAAACAGATAATATCAAACGCGGCAGCGGGATTATCCCAGCTGCCGCGTTAAATCACATTCAGCCATGAAACGATTGACACTCTCCGCAGTGCTTTTTGCAATAGCCTTGGCCGTATGCGCCAACAAGACGGAATATATGATGAGACCAACAGCTGACGGCTACCTGTTCTTCATCATGCCTTTCTCCATACCGTCAGAAGAAAAGGGAGTAAAGCCACTTACAGCCGATATAACTATACCTCCTAATGTTTTGACAGCCGACATGCGCATAACAGTTATGACGAAAGAAGAGGCAGGGATAGACTCCGTACGCATCAGCAATAGAGATACGGCAGTGACATATCCGGCTAAGATACTGTATGCCGAAAAGAGGAAAAAGGGATGGAAGTACCGTATAGAACTGACACTGCCGTATGAGACAGTCACATACATATATTCGTACCCAACGCCATACACTATTGGAATAATAGACGGGGAAAGTATCAGAGCATCGTATTCTCCTGCCCAGCACACATGGGATAAAAGGAGGGGCGAGATGGAGGAACTGTTCTATGTCGTAGAGATAAACAAGAACAACCGTAAAGAGCGCAAATAAAAAGGCGAAACATAAAGTTCCGCCTTTTTATTTACCCCCTCAGCTTCTCCATGAGGCGGTCTATCTTGTCACGCGTTGCCGTGGTGGGCACGAGCGGCAGACGCAGCACATTGTCTATCAGCCCCATGACGGAGAGGACGCTCTTCACGCCTGCGGGGTTGCCGTCGACGAAAAGCAGCTCTATCATCTCCACGAAACGGTAGTGTATCTCACGCGCGCCCTGCAAGTCGCCGCGCAGCGCGAGGCGCACCATGCGGCTGAACTCTTTCGGGAAAGCGTTGCCGACGACAGATATGACCCCCACCGCCCCGAGGGTGATGAGGGGGAAGGTTATGGCATCGTCTCCGGAGATGACCATGAACTCTTTGGGCTTGTTCTTTATGATGTCGTCTATCTGGGTGAAGTTGCCCGACGCCTCCTTTATGGCCACTACGTTCCTGAAATCATTTGCTATGCGCAATGTGGTTGCGGCGGCCATGTTCACTCCTGTGCGACCCGGCACGTTGTAGAGTATGACGGGCATGTCGGTCGACTCCGCTATGGCTTTGTAGTGCTGGTAGAGCCCCTCCTGTGACGGTTTGTTGTACGACGGGGTGACGGAGAGTATGGCATCAACGCCGTTGAAGTCCGTCCCGCGTATCTGCTCCACTACCGCGCGGGTGCAGTTGCCCCCTATGCCCATCACCACAGGCAGCCGCCTGCCGTTCACGTCAACCACTGTGCGCACTATCTCGAGCTTCTCCTCGTCAGTCAGCGTAGGATACTCGCCTGTGGTGCCGAGCACAACGAGATAGTCCGTACCGTTGTCTATCTGAAACTCTACGAGCCGGCGCAGGGCTGCGTAGTCGACAGAGAAATCGGGCTTGAACGGTGTGACCAGCGCCACACCCATTCCGTTCAATTTATTAGTAAACATGCAATCGTTATTTTCTCATTTGTCAGTAAAAGGCTCAGCACTCCTTTATCATGTTGAGGTACAGGCGTGTCTGCCTGAAGAGTTCCTCCGGAGCGGCTGCGCTGTCGTCTATCATGAAGTCGTACAGGTCATACTCCCCGCCGCTGCGGCCACAGCGCATGCGTGTCTTCACGCGGAGCAGCAGATAGCGCATAGCCCACGCCCGCTGCCGGGTGAGGTCTATCGTCACATCGAAAGCGGTGTCGAGAAGCGTGCCTGCCGCTTCCCTTTTCGGCCTGCCGAAGAGCGACACGTACTTTTTAGTCATGACGTACAGCGTGTCAGTGCGCGTCACATCGAGGGCCTTCGCTTCGGTATATATGCAGACAGTGGCGCGGATGCCCTCCTTGCGCACGCTGTCGGCAATGGCGGTCACTCCGGCTACCTCGCCCTCGGTAGCACATTCGGCCAGTATCAGCACCGAACGCACCGAACTCCAGCTGACGAACCGCCCGTGGCGGAATGTCCGTCTCATCTCTTTCCTGAAAAGATAGTTTTTCAATCCCATAAACCGCTTATGCCTCTCCTGTCATTATCAGAAATTCGTCCTCCGTTATAATCTTGACGCCCAGCTTATTGGCCTTCTCCAGTTTGGCAGGCCCCATGTTGTCGCCCGCCAGCAGGTAGTCCGTCTTCGCGCTCACCGCACTGACATTCTTGCCTCCGTGCGCCGTAATGAGAGCCTTGTACTCGTCACGCGAATGGTGAGCGAAAACGCCGCTTATCACTACCGACTTGCCCGCCAGACGGTCAGACAGAGCCACGCGCTCCTCCTCCACCATGGTCAGCCCGGCAGCTTTAAGCCGCGCTATGAGGTCTCTGTGTGCAGGCTTGCTGAAATAGTCGAGCACGCTCTCAGCTATGCGCCCCCCTATCTCCTCCACTTCAATCAGCTGGTCGTATGTGGCATCCATCAGCGCGTCTATATTGCGGAATGCGGCTGTCAGCCGTTTTGCGACGGTCTCCCCCACGAAGCGGATACCGAGGGCGAAAAGCACACGCGCAAACGGCACACTCTTTGATGCCTCCAATCCTGATATTATATTCTTTGCCGACTTCTCCCCGAGACGGTCGAGCGGAGCGATGTCATTGACCGTCAGCGAATAGAAGTCCGCTACATCGCGCACAAGCCCCTTTTCATAGAGCAACGCCACGGTCTCGCTGCCGAGACCGTCGATATTCATCGCCTTGCGGTGAGTGAAATGCTCCAGCAACCCCTTTATCTGCGGCGGACAGCCGTCGCTGTTCGGACAGTAGTGGGCAGCTTCGCCCTCATCGCGCACAAGGGCACTCCCGCACTCCGGACATTCCGTGATAAACTTCACCCGTTCAGCTCCGCTGTCGCGAAGAGACTCCTCCACACCTGTTATCTTGGGTATTATATCTCCCCCCTTCTCCACATAAACCATATCGCCGCAGTGTAGGTCGAGTTGCGCTATGATGTCCGCATTGTGCAGCGAAGCGCGTTTGACCACTGTGCCGGACAGCTGTACGGGTTCAAGATTTGCCACCGGTGTGACAACCCCCGTTCGCCCCACTTGGTATGAGACCGACACGAGGCGCGTGCACGCCCTCTCAGCCTGAAACTTGTATGCTATCGCCCAGCGCGGCGACTTTGCAGTGAAGCCGAGATTGCGCTGCTGCACGAGGCTGTTCACTTTCAGTACCATGCCGTCCGTCGCCACGGGCAGGTTCTTCCGTTCGGAATCCCAATAGGCCATATATTCCGTTATCTCGTCTATCGAACGGCACACTTTCATCGCGTCCGACACCTTGAAACCCCACTCGCGCGCTCTCTGCATGTTGCCGTAGTGCGTGTCGCCCGGCAGATTGTCGCCGAGCATATAGTAGAGATACGCATCAAGGTTGCGCCGTGCCACTTCTGCCGAGTTTTGCAGTTTGAGCGAACCGGACGCGGCGTTGCGCGGGTTGGCAAACAGAGGCTCTTCCTGCTCCTCGCGTTCCGCGTTGATACGGTCGAACACGGCCCACGGCATGAGTATCTCGCCCCGCATCTCAAACGTGCGCGGCCACCCGCCACCGTTCAGGACGAGAGGTATGCTGCGGACGGTGCGGACATTGGCTGTCACGTCGTCGCCGCGCACGCCGTCGCCTCGCGTCACGGCCTTTGTCAGCCGCCCCTCCTCGTACCAGAGCGATATGGAAGTGCCGTCGAATTTAAGTTCGCACACCACCTCAAACGGCTCATTAAGTCCCTTCTGCACACGGAGATACCACTCGCGTATCTCCTCCGGAGAATATGTGTTCGAGAGGGAGAGCATCGGATACCTGTGCTCCACCTGCGCGAACCCGCTCTGCGCAAGGTCGCTGCCCACCCGCTGCGTAGGCGAATTGGGGTCAGCCATATCCGGATGCGCCTTCTCCATCGCCTGAAGCTCGCGCATCATCGCGTCAAACTCAAAATCAGAAACTGCAGGCTCATTAAGCACGTAATATCTGTAATTGAGCTCATTCAGAGCCTCCCGAAGCTCCGTTATCCTCTTCTTGTAATCGTCTGCCATACTGTTTTGCTTATCCCTGACAGCGAAAGCCAGAGCGACAGGCTTGTCTGTTTGCCGTCGCCTCCGCTGTCCGCATCGTCAGCCACAAAATTAGGAAAAATCTGACAGAGACGCAAGGGGGCAATCCCACGTATCTCCCTGCCTCCAAATCCTGACAAAAAGAAAATCATCACTTGCCGGTGATGATTTTCTTTATCTCGTTGAGTTTCATCAGTGCCTCCACCGGTGTAAGGTTGTTTATGTCGAGATACGCTATCTCGTCCCTCACAAGTTTCAGCACAGGGTCATCGAGCTGGAAAAAGCTGAGCTGCACGCCCTCGCGGCGGGGAGCTTCGTCGAGGTTCTTCGTCAGCACATCGCGCTGGCTGTTCTTTTCAAGCTGCACGAGTATCTCGTTCGCCCTCTTCACCACCGACTTCGGCATCCCGGCCATCCGTGCCACATGTATGCCGAAACTGTGTTCGCTGCCGCCCTCCACCAGCTTGCGCAGGAAGACCACCTTGTTGCCCGTCTCCTTCACGCTGACGTTGTAGTTCTTTATCCTCGGATAGAATTTGGCCATGTCGTTAAGCTCATGATAGTGGGTCGCGAACAGTGTCTTTGCCTGCCCGCCCTGACGCTCATGTATGTGCTCCACTATGGCCCACGCTATCGATATGCCGTCGTATGTGCTTGTCCCCCTGCCCAGTTCGTCGAACAGCACGAGGCTGCGCGAAGAGAGATTGTTGAGTATGCTCGCCGCCTCATTCATCTCCACCATGAACGTGGAGTCACCCGCAGAGATGTTGTCGCTCGCCCCCACCCTCGTGAATATCTTGTCCACCACCCCTATCGTCGCCGAGTCGGCAGGCACATAGCACCCTATCTGCGCCATCAGCGTTATCAGTGCCGTCTGTCTGAGCAGCGCGCTCTTTCCCGCCATGTTCGGGCCTGTGATGATGATTATCTGCTGTGTGCGGTTGTCGAGATAGACATCGTTCGGTATATAGCTCTCGCCCAGCGGCAACTGTCTCTCAATCACCGGATGCCTCCCCTGCTTTATATCTATCACGTCCGAGTCGTTGACCACCGGGCAGATATACTTGTTCTCCTGAGCCACTCGCGCAAAGCCCGACAGACAGTCCATCTGCGCTATGACGTGGCAATCCACCTGCATCGCCGGTATATACTCCATTATGCCGAGCACAAGGTCGTTGAACAGCTTCGTCTCAAGGGCAAGTATGCGCTCCTCCGCCCCCAGTATCTTCTCCTCATACTCTTTAAGCTCCTGGGTGATATACCGTTCCGCGTTCACCAGCGTCTGCTTGCGTATCCACTCCTGCGGCACCTTGTCCTTATGCGTGTTCCGCACCTCTATATAATAGCCGAACACATTGTTATAGCTGATTTTCAATGTCGGTATGCCCGTCTGCTCACTCTCCCTCTGTTGTATCTTCATCAGGTAGTCCTTCCCCGAATAGGCTATCGTGCGCAGTTCGTCCAGCTCCTGCGACACCCCCTCGGCTATGACATGCCCCTTGTTCACCATCGCCGGAGGATTCTCCGCCAGCTCCACGGCTATCCTGTTGTACAGTGCCGTGCACGGGTTCAACTGGTCCGCCAGCATTTGCAGCGGCTTGCAGTCGGCCTCCGAGCACATACGCTTTATCGGCCCTATCGCTTCAAGCGCGCTCTTCAGCTGCCCCACCTCCCTCGGCGTTATCCTCCCCACGGCCACCTTGCTCAGTATCCTCTCCAAATCCCCTATCCGTTCAAGCTCCTCGTGCAGACGCGCCTTCAGCTCCACATCCTTGAAAAGGTAAGTCACCGCGCCGAGCCTGTCCTCTATCGGCTGCACATCCTTCAGCGGGAACGAAATCCACCGCCTCAGCAGCCGTCCCCCCATAGGCGTGACCGTACGGTCAATGACCGAACAGAACGACCGCCCCCCCTCATACATGCTGCCCAGCAGCTCAAGGTTCCTCACCGTGAAGCGGTCCAGCCACACATACCTCTCCGCCTCTATCCTCGCTATCCCCGTCACATGCCCTATCTGCTCATGCTTCGTCTGGTCCATGTAGAACAAGATAGCCCCCGCCGCCACAATCCCCAGCTGCAGGTTCTCCACCCCGAACCCCTTCAGGTTCTTCGTCTCGAAGTGCTTCAGCAGACGGCCGTACGCCGTCTCATACGTATACACCCAGTCATCCATCCCCTGCAACAGCAGCTTCGCGCCGAACGCGTCGCACACCGCCCGCTTCTTATCCCTGTCGCACAGCACCTCCTTCGGGGCAAAGCTGTTCAGCAGCTTCTCCACATACTCGAAACTCCCCTCGGCAACAAGAAACTCCCCCGTCGAAATGTCGAGGAAACTGATGCCCGCCATATTCTTGCTTATATGCACCGACGCGAGGAAGTTATTCTCCTTGACATCCAGTATATTGTCATTCGTACTCACACCGGGCGTGACCAGCTCCGTTATCCCCCTCTTCACCAGCCCCTTCGCCAGCTTCGGGTCCTCCATCTGGTCGCATATCGCCACCCGCAGCCCCGCCCTCACCAGCTTCGGCAGATACGAGTCCAGTGCATGGTGCGGAAAGCCTGCCAGCTCCACATACTGCGCCGCCCCGTTCGCCCTCCGCGTAAGCGTAATCCCCAGTATCTCCGACGCCCTTATCGCGTCCTCACAGAAAGTCTCATAAAAATCACCCACACGAAACAGCAGCACAGCATCCGGATACTGCGCCTTTATCTCATAATATTGCTTCATCAGGGGCGTCTCAACCACCTTTGCCATAACAGTCCTTTTTCAGATGCAAAGATAGTGAAAGGTGAGCGCAATGCTATATGAAAAACGTCAGTTTTTCATTACATGATGTTGTGCTGTGTCCGGGCCTGTACCGTCATGTACAGAGACAGGGCATGGTACAACATCATGTAATGACCGACGATAGTCTGGCATATAGCAGCCGACAATCTGGAACAGCGAGCACAGCGCATAACTTGTTATTGCACTGCCGAGTCGTGACAGATTGCAGCGGAGCTAACCGCATCCTATCTTGTGTGCGTCAGCACACAAAGGTACTAAAAATCGGAAAAAGGAGCAACCCCCTCCCATAACCTTATGTACCACCACAGCCAAATGCAAACCAAGGTTAAAAACACGTACTCTCAAGCCAACAGCAGGCCAGCCCTCAGCCATCCTCTCCCTATCCGCAAATCACCATCCACCCCTCTCTACCCAATCTCCAAGTACTAATCAAGGTTAAAAAGTCGTACTCTCGAGCCAGTCATCAGGGAACCCCTACGGATCTCCTCCGAAGCCCCTCTGCACATTATCCCACGGCAATCATAACCCACAGAACGCCCGTTCCAGACCTCACCACCCCACGCTCTCCATCCCGCCCACTACTCCACTGCACATCCGAGAAAACTCCCCACCACCTTTCAGCAAGGCTCAAGCAATCCTCAGGCTACCCACTGCCGATTGCGGTCCGTCCATCCATTACGGATACCCATTCCACCCACCTCATCTCCCGCTCCCCTCCATGCCGAATAAAAAGGCGCGGACGGTTGACTTCATCAGTCACCGTCCGCGCCTCTCATTACCGCTTGGCTTGGGCATCCTCGCCCGCACCTCACGTCCTTATCTTCACTTCACCCACTCTTCCACAGCCTCCTTGGCGGGATTCGTCAGGCCGAGTTTGTTCTTCTTGTTATACCCGCACAGGTCTTGGAACAGCTTGTTGGGGTTCTGCCCTTGCAGCTTGGCCACTTGGTCGAAGCCCAGCTTCTGCAACGGCTCAACCCACTCTGCCGGGATACCCTTCTCCGCATACTTCTCCGCCGTGTCTCTCTTCGCCACCTTCTCGGGCTTCATCTGCGGGAAGAACAGCACCTCCTGTATGGCCGACTGCCCCGTCATGAGCATCACAAGGCGATCCATACCTATGCCCATGCCCGATGTGGGAGGCATACCGTACTCCAATGCGCGTACAAAGTCCATGTCGATGAACATCGCCTCGTCGTCGCCCTTCTCGCTCAGGCGCAGCTGCTCTTGGAAACGCTCCAGCTGATCTATCGGGTCGTTCAGTTCCGAATATGCGTTCGCAATCTCTTTCCCGTTGACCATCAGCTCAAAACGCTCTGTCAGCTCCGGATTGCTGCGGTGCTTCTTCGTTAGCGGGCTCATCTCTTTCGGGTAGTCGGTAATGAATGTAGGCTGAATGTAGTTGCCCTCGCACTTCTCGCCGAATATCTCGTCTATCAGCTTGCCCTTGCCGTACGTCTCGTCTACCTCTATGCCGAGTTGCGCACAGACTTCGCGCAGCTGCCCTTCGCCCATCCCGGTGATGTCTATCCCCGTAAACTCCTTGATTGAGTCTATCATCGTGACGCGCTTGTACGGAGCTTTGAAGTTGATGATGTTCTCCCCCACCTTGACTTCGTACGTACCGTTCACGTCGTAGCATATTTTCTCTAACAGCTTCTCCGTGAAATCCATCATCCAGTTGTAGTCTTTGTACGAGACGTAAATCTCCATACAGGTGAACTCGGGGTTGTGCGTGCGATCCATGCCCTCGTTACGGAAGTTCTTCGAAAACTCATACACGCCCTCGAACCCTCCTACTATCAGGCGTTTCAGATACAGCTCGTCCGCTATGCGCAGATAGAGCGGTATGTTGAGCGCGTTATGGTGCGTGATGAACGGCCTTGCCGCCGCCCCGCCCGGAATGGATTGCAGTATCGGTGTCTCAACTTCCATATACCCGAACGAGTTGAAGTACTCGCGCATGGAGTTGTACACCTTCGTGCGCTTGATGAATATCTCCTTTATCCCATCGTTTACCACAAGGTCTACATACCGCTGACGGTAACGCTGTTCCGGGTCTTCAAATGCGTCGTACGCCACTCCGTCCTTGTATTTGACAATCGGCAGCGGGCGCAACGACTTGCTCAGCACCGTGAGCTCTTTGCAATGCACCGAAATCTCGCCCATCTGCGTGCGGAACACAAACCCGCGCACGCCGACTATATCGCCTATGTCCAACAGCTTCTTGAACACTGTGTTGTACATCTCCGGCTGCGCCTCGGTGTTGATGTCGTCGCGTGTGACGTACACCTGTATGCGCCCCTTCGAGTCTTGCAGCTCCATGAACGATGCCTTGCCCATGATGCGGCGGCTCATGATTCTGCCCGCTATGCACACCTCTCTCGCGGGTTCGTCGTCCTTGAACTCCGATTTTATATCTGTTGAAAACGCATTGGTCTTATACTCTGCTGCGGGATATGGCTCTATCCCCATCTGGCGCAGAGCTTCCATGCTCTGCCGTCTGAACTGTTCCTGTTCCGTTAGTTCCATAGTCTCTAATGTTTTTACATCGCCGCCGCCCGGCGGTTCTCATACATCATTTGTCTCTCTTTATTATCTCTACAAGTTTCTTGATTGTCTCCTCCAATGACAGATAGCTCTCTCCGCCTGCCGCATTGAGGTGTCCCCCGCCGCCGAACTCCGCCGCCCATGTATTGACCGGCACGTCGCCCTGCGAACGGAACGACAGTTTCACCTTGTCCGTATCTTCGCGCACGAAGACAGATTTGCATATGCCCTCTATCTGCAATGGCATATTGACAAACCCCTCGGTGTCGCCCACCTTATAGTTGAAGCGTCTCTTCTCCTCTTGCGTAAGCACTATATATGCGGTATGCTCCTCAGGCATGACCACCATTTTCGACAAACAGTACCCCATTAGTTTCATCCTGTCTGCCGAATATGTGTTGAACACCCGGCGGTAAATCGCATCCTTGTCTATTCCCTTGTTTATCAGCTCATATATGATGGAGTAAATCTCCGCTGAATTGGAATTGTATGTGAATCCCCCCGTGTCGGTCATCATGCCTGTGTATATGCACTCTGCCCCCTCAAGCGTTATCTCTTGGAAATAGCCCATACGGCAGATGAAGCGGAACACGAGTTCGCTCGCCGATGATATTTCCGGATATGATATTGTCACATCACAGAAGTCCCCCGGATACGGATGATGGTCGATCATGATTTTCTTCGCCTTGCTCTGCTCCATCAGCGGCTTCAACCCGTTTATCCGGTCTATCGAATTATAGTCCACGCAGAATATCAGGTTGGCTGCCTTCATGAGCCTCACGCTCTCCGCCGTCTTCTCCTCCATTATGACTATCTCCCCCGCTCCGGGCATCCAGTCCAGAAAGGCGGGAAACCTGTTCGGCAGTATTACCACAACCTCTTTCCCCACCTCTTTCAGAAAATGGTACAGGCCGAGTGTCGCCCCAACCGCATCGCCGTCCGGCGATATGTGCGCGGTGATTACTATATGCTCCGCGCTGTTTATCAGCTTCTTCGCGGCAGTGATGTTCTCCTCTTTTATAATCTTTGACAGCATGATTGTGTTGTCTGTTGGTTTGTTGGTCGTTACTTCTGGCCTGTGTCGTCACTCCCTCCGGTATCAGTGGCTTCCGCGCCGCCGCTTCTCCACGCTTTTATCCTGCTTTTCACTGCCGTGAGGCTGGTCTGGCTGACAAACATGCCGACCACCACTATCACTATTCCCCATATCTGCGCTCCGCTAAGCACCTCGTCCAGTATGAACCACGACAGCAGGGCCGTGACTCCTGGCTGTATGTTGTTGAACACGTTCGCGCGTGTTGCTCCTAACACCCTCACGCCGAAGCTGAAGAACAGGAACGCTATGCACGATGCAGACAGCGCCAGCCCGACAACTGCGACCAACGCCTGATGTGTAGTCTCCAAAGAAAAGTCTATCGCCACAATCCTCGGCCACTCCTTGACAATAGACGTGGGGATAAAATACAGCAGGCTGACAAGGAACATATAGAATACTATCGTCAGCGCGTTATACTTGTCCGGTATCTTCCTAAGGACCAGCGTATAACCTATAGAAGCCACCACAGCGGTAAACAGGAAAATTATGCCGAGATAGTCCGCGCTCAGCTCACCGCCCGGCTTGACTATAATCATGAGCACGCCACCAACTGAAACCACTATGCCCAGCACATTCATGAACGTAACCTTCTCCCTTATAGTTATGTACGCGAACACAGGCGTCAGCAGCGGTATGAACGACAGCATGACCGACGTGATTGTCGGTGACACCCTCTCAAGTGCCTGTGCCTCACAAAGAAAATAGACGAACGGCTCCATGAACGCCGCTAAAAAGAAATACTTTATATCCTTCCTGTCTATCGGCTTGATTGCCCCGGTCGCAATGCCTATGACACCCAAAACTGTAGCGGCTATTAGCATCCGCATGGCTACAAGCATGGCCGGAGGGAACACCTTCAGGGCAAAGTCCGACAGTATGTACGACCCCCCCCAGAATATCTGCCCTATCACAAGTGCGAATATGGCGAATGTCGCCGTACTTTGCACCTTGTCTTTAGGCTTGCGGCGCATGAAAGTCACATTCCTCACACGCACGTCATGCTTGCTCTTCAGTGCTTGCTTGTCAGTCTCACTCTTCTCCATTCTATCTTAAGGTATTAAATTCTACAGTCCATACAGGCTCTCCCGTCTGCGTCCTTCACGCACATCGGGCATACTCCGCACTCTCATATCCTGACGGCACACCTGCCTCCTTATATGCCTTGCCGTTCCGGCTTACGCAGCCCGTCATTGCTGCCCGTTATCTCACCTCCTCTTCACCTGCATCTGGCTGATAAATAGCCCCGCTATCACAATGGCTATTCCCGCCACTCTGCTCCATGCCAACCTCTCCCCGTATATCAGCCACACCGCCAGTGCCGTAATCGCCGGCTGTATATTGTTGAAAGCGTTCGACTTCGTCACGCCTATCACCCTCACCACCTTGCAGAAAAGCACATACCCCAGCACCGAGGCCAGTGCCGCAAGCAGCACCACGCACCCGAACGCCCTCCACGAAAACTCCACGCTATCCAGCCGTCCCCCATCCACTATGAAGAAAGTCGGTATGAAGAATATCATGCTTGACAGGTGAACATAGAATATCGTCGTCGTGCTGTTATACTTCTCCGGCACCTTTTTCAGGAAAATGGTGTACATCACCGCGCACATCACTGCCAGCAGCAGCACCGCCAGCCCCTTCGGGTTCACAGCCAGGTGCTCCCCCTCCATCACCACCATCGTTACCCCCACAAACGACACCACTATGCCCGCTATGTTGTACCACGACACCCTCTCACCTATGATTATATACGCCAGCAGCGGCGAGAACAGCGGTATCGTGCTAAGTATCACACTCGCCACCGCCGCATTCATCATCGACAACCCGTAAGCCTCGCAGATGAAATAGCAGAACGGCTGCGAAAAACCCGCACACAGCAGCGTCAGCGCGTCCCTCTTGCTCTCTATCCTTTGCAGGTTGCCCGTAGCCACACCCACCGCCAGCAGCATCAGCGTCGCCATCCCTATCCTCATCGTCACAGTCATCACCGGCGTAAACGCCTTCAGTGCCTCCTGCGTCACAAGGAACGACGTGGCCCATATCACCATCGCCGTCGTAATGTATATATATGCCCTTGTCTTGCTCACAGACTCCCTCTTTACAATGCCGCTCATGGCCGTGCGCCGCGCAGCCTCTTGCACAGGCTTTATCTGAACCCTATTATCTGCCTCACCTCCTCGATAGTCCTCCTCGCGCTCTCCCGCGCCTTCTCCGCCCCCTCCTCGGCAATACGCCTCAGCAGCTGCCTGTTGGCCGAATACTCCGCTATCCTCTCCCTTATCGGGGCATTGAACGCCGCTATATCCGCCGCAAGCTGCTTCTTCAGGTCACCGTACCTTATTGAGCAGTCATTCCACTTCTCGTTGAAATAGTCGTATGTCTCCTTCGTCGAGACAATCTCGAGGAACGTGAACAGGTTCTGTATCACCTCCGGCTTCTCCGAGTTCGGCACCGTAGGTCCCGAATCCGTCACCGCCTTCATCACCTTCTTCTTTATTGAAGCCTCATCCTCATACAGGTATATGCAGTTCCCCTCGCTCTTCCCCATCTTACCGCTCCCGTCCAGACCCGGTATCTTCACCGCCCGCTCCGACAGCGTATAGTTCTGCGGCTCAGGGAAAAACTCCACCCCGTACATCGTGTTGAACCTCCTCGCGAACTTACGCGCCATCTCCATATTCTGCTCTTGGTCCTTCCCCACGGGCACCTTCACCGCCTTGTGTATCAATATGTCCGCCGCCATCAGCGTCGGGTACGTCAGCAGACCCGCGTTCACATTGTCCGGCTGCTTCCGCGCCTTCTCCTTGAACGTAGTGCACCTCTCCAGCTCACCCAGATAAGCGTTCATGTTCAGGAACAGATACAGCTCCAGCACCTCCTTCACATCGCTCTGCACATATATCGTCGCCTTCTCCGGGTCAATCCCGCACGCCAGATACTCCGCCAGTATCGTCTCCGCGCTCCTCACTATATTCTCCGGCTTCGGGCTCGTCGTAAGCGAATGCCAGTCCGCAATGAAAAAATAACAGTCATGCGTCTCCTGCATCTGCACAAAACTCCTCACCGCACCGAAATAATTTCCCAAGTGCAGATTGCCGGTCGGCCTTATCCCGCTCACAACTATCTCTCTCATAACCATATATATTGTAAAATCCTTACCTCTATCCTTTGTCGCAAAGGTACGAAAAAAACACCGAACCGCCAACATTGCCCCTCCATCAATCTAGATTAAAAACATAAGTAGCTGTTCAAAATTGATTGTATATTATCACTTGCATGATATTGTGCGGTGCCGCATCCTGTCTTGTGTCGTCAGACGCAAAATATGAGCGCACAAGAAATACAAGTGATGCAAAGCTTTTTTTACATGTTTCCCATCATATCCTTTAATTTAATATAGTAGCGTTTAATTTTAAACTGCTACTTGCTCTCTCGACGGAACAGCTACGGACACCCTCCGAAGCATCCCCCTATCTCCTCAACGGCTCAATGCCCCAGCACATCCCCAGTCTCGCAAATTATCACTAACTTCGCACTGCCGATGCCACTCCGCCCTTGCCGGACTCCAGCAGAGCTCGCATAGACGGATACCCGTTGGCTCAAAAACATTTACACACAGCCCATGAACCCACTGACAGAAAACGACGACAACACCGGCGAGACAACCACACTCCTCATTCGCCACATGGTCTGCCCGCGCTGTATAATGGCAGTACGCGACATACTCACCCGCGCCGGACTCTCCCCGCTCTCCGTCAAACTTGGCAGCGCAGTCATCCCCGGCCGACTCTCAGCCGAAACCTTGGCTCACATATCCGACAGCCTCGATGCCATCGGGTTCAGCCTGATAAAAGACCGCCGCTCTGCCCTCGTCGAACAGATAAAGACAGCCGTCATAGACTACGTCCACAGCTCCGGAAAATCCAGAAAAAAAACATTCTCCGACCTCATCGCATCATCACTCCACCGCGACTACAGCCACCTGAGCAAAATATTCTCCGAAACCACAGGCACCACAATAGAACAATACATCATAGCACAGAAAATAGAACGGGTAAAAGAACTCATCGAATACGGTGACCTGACCATTAGCGAGATAGCCGACCTCCTCGGATACTCCAGCGCGGCGCACCTCAGCGCGCAATTCCGCAAACACACGGGACTGACCCCCAGCGAATACAAAAAGCTACGCTCCGCGCGCGCATCCCTTGACAGCATCTGAATCTGAACCCGCTCCGGACAATTCACATCTGCATCTCCCTACAGACATAATTTAAGTTAATCATAGCCGCATTCATTCTTATCAATGCCTAAATTAACATAAAACGATACCCCGCGACACACATCCTTCGATAATTATGCTTACCTTTGCCCCCACAACGTTAAACATAATACGACTGTAACATACACTAATTCTAAATTCATCCATCATGAGAAAACTATTTACTCTATTGGCTGCAAACATGCTCATCGTCAGTGGGCTGTTTGCTCAGGAAAGCGGAGAGGCCACATTCGCGGAACAGGCCGGAAAAGTCAGTGTCAACTCACAGGTGACAAGAGTCTCTCCAAGCGGCAAATACATCGCCGGTCAGGAAGACTCCGAAAGCGGCATCATGCTTCTTTGGGATACCGAGAACAATGACTACCGGACAGTAGACTTCAAAGGCGCGGGACAGATATGGTATGTGACCGACAACGGCACTCTCCTCGGACAGGCCAACAAACGTCCCGTCATTTTCAGGACAGACGACGAAGAGCCTGTTTACATCGACACGACAGGACAGGCTTTCGGCTGCAATGCGGACGAGACAATTCTCGTGGGAATAGCCGACTACGGAGATGGCATGTACGTCACCCCGAAAGTGTGGAGACCGGACGGTGAAACATTCACAGTCGAAGTGCTGGACTATCCTGCTGACGACCAGAACTTCGAGAACGGTGCCTTCGCAAAAGGCATATCCGGCGACGGCAAGCTCATTTGGGGCACGTATGCTGCATACTCATACAGCATGGTCGTATGGCGCGCAGACGAAGCTGGAGACTATGTCTTGGACGACGTGACAAAAAGGCTCATGGCTCAGGACGCTGCAATAACTGGCATCGAACCAGAATACATGAGCCCGAACGGCAAATACATCACAGGTATATGCTACAAGGGTTTCGACGGCTATGTATTCAGATACGACACTGAGGCCGACAAATTTGAACTGATAGCGACTCCGGCAAACGAGAACCCTTCGGCTCGCGGTTGGGGCGTGGCTGACGACGGTACGATAGTAAGCACCAACGAGCCGCAGATGATGACGCGCGTGCCGTACATCGTACGCAGTGGTTCTGACGTTATGGTGCCGTTTGCCGAATGGCTCTCATACAGCGATGTAGATATTGAGGACAACATCAGCAACTCCATGAGCGTAACCCTCTCCGGCATCAGCCGTGACGGCAAGACCATCGGCGGATACTATCTCGGAGCGTCAGGATACGTCTCTTTCTTCTACCACATCCCAGACCTCCAGCTCGGCATCGGTCAGGTCACTGACGACATCGAGCGCGATGACAACTTCTGCTACCTCAGCGACCGCCAGCTCTACATACCCGAGGGCTGCGACGCGCTCTGCATCTACACCATGGCCGGGCTGCCCGTCTACACCGCGACAGACAACACTGCAACGGTTCACAACCTCTCGCGCCTTGCCAACGGCATATACGTAGTCAAGGCTGAAAAGGGAGGCAAAAGCCTCGTGACCAAGATAGCACTCTGACTTATAAGTTGTTTGCTATAACTATACAACCCGGATACCCGATATGCCTCTCCGCATGTCGGGTATCTTCTTTTCTTGACTCCCGCTCACATGAACCATTGGTCCAAATCACTCACACCATCCCGCCCGCCCCGTTAAATTTAACTGTACAACATTAACCCTGCCCGCCTCGCACCACTCCGTTATGTTAAACAGCCCTCATATTGTCATATTATAACTTAATTATTTATAAACAAAAACCCTCTAATGCTCCTCTTCAACAAAAAAATCACTACCTTTGCCTCATGATATGGAAGACAGCGGAGAGCGATGTCGATATGTTTGGTTGATAGCCATTCTTACTCAGTTCATGTCCTCAACACTGAAAAGATACATTATAATTAATCATGCGAATCAGGAGTTGAAAATAGCATCTGATTCAAGTTTTAAAAGTTTGTAATTCAGTTGATTATCTCATTGTTTTATTTTGTAATCTCCTTGAAAATCAGTATATTAGAGCAATAATTCCACTTA
>CALUOH010000023.1 GCA_944322025.1 uncultured Bacteroidales bacterium
TATCCTCTTTTTTTTTTTTTTTTTTAACGGCGAGAGGGTTTAGGTGGAACTACACCGCATATCACAGAATTAGCTACCGTTGCCAAGTCATTACCTCTTTTTTTTTTTAATTCTTATAAATAGCTTGTTTCTAACAGATTCCTATTTGTGTATCGAATTTTTGCAGAAAACAGTATATTTCAGCCCGATAGAACCTATAGATTCAACATAGAAGTTCAGCCGACAATTCTCCCGCCCCGCTCACCCCTCCACCCCTCCCGTCTTCCATTGTTAATTGTGGTTAAAAACACGTACTCTCGACGGAGCGGCTACGGACACCATACGGATCATCTCCCCACCCTCACCCCGCCCCTCAGCCCCTTGAATGCAAAATGTGGTTAAAAAGTCGTACTCTCGCGCCAGCTCTCAGCCAGCCTCTACGGACTCACTCCCCGGCACCCACGGACAAAATGCCCTGGCCCTCCGCCCGCCTCTATTGCCCGTTCCGTCAAAAAACACTACCTTTGCCCTTTCGGGAGCTGTCGGCTTCCCCAGAAAACTATAATGGCAGCAGCCGCTGCCTGAACAACAAACATAAAAATTCAACTCTATGTCATTACAACAGAACATTGAAGAGCTGCGCGAACTGAAAGCCGTAGCCGAAAAGGGCGGAGGCGACGCTGCCATCGAGAAACAGATTTCGATGGGCAAGATGACCGCCCGCGAACGCATCCTCGCGCTCCTCGACCAGGACTCTTTCTACGAATACGACCTCTTTGTAGAGCACGAGGAGCGCAACTTCGGCATGGACAAGAAAGTCCTCCCCGGCGACGGCGTAATCACAGGCATCGGCACCATCAACGGCCGCCCCGTCTGTATCTACGCGCAGGACTTCACCGTCATGGGAGGCTCTCTCGGCCTCAAACACGCCCGCAAGATAACCAAAATCATGGACCACGCCCTCAAAATGAAAGTCCCCTGCATCGGCATCAACGACTCCGGCGGAGCACGCATACAGGAGGGCATCGGCGCTCTCGCAGGTTACGGCGAAATCTTCTACCGCAACACAATGGCCTCCGGCGTGATACCACAGATATCCGTCATACTCGGCCCCTGCGCCGGCGGTGCTGTCTACTCGCCCGCCCTCACCGACTTCGTATTCGTAGTCGACAACATATCGAAGATGTTCATCACGGGGCCTAACGTCATCGAGTCAGTCCTCGGCGAGAAAATCTCACAGGAAGAGCTTGGCGGCGCACGCGTCCACGCCGAAATCACGGGCAATGCCCATTTCTTCGCCAAGTCGGAGATGGAGTGCTTCTCACAGATAAAGACACTCCTCAGCTACCTTCCCGCGAACAACTCCAAACGCGCCGAGGACATCACGCCGAAACTCCCCGCATTCACGAAGAAAATCGAAGACATCATACCCTCAGACCCGAAGCAGCCCTACGACGTGCGCGACATAATACGCGCCATAGTCGACGGCTCCGACTTCTTCGAGGTACAGGAGCTCTTCGCTCCGAACATCGTCATCGGCTTCGCCCGCCTCAACGGTGAGACTGTGGGCATCGTGGCCAACCAGCCGATGTACCTCGCCGGCGTGCTCGACTGCGACAGTGCCGACAAGGCGGCTCGCTTCATACGCTACTGCGACTCGTTCAACATCCCCATCATAACCCTCGAAGACATGCCGGGCTACCTTCCCGGTGTCGATCAGGAGCATGCCGGAGTGATACGCCACGGCGCGAAAGTCCTCTACGCATACTCCGAGGCCACTGTGCCTAAGGTGACAGTCATCCTGCGCAAGGCATACGGCGGCGGCTACATCGCCATGAACTCCCGTCACCTCGGCGCGGACTTCGTATTCGCGCTTCCCTCCGCCGAGATTGCGGTCATGGGGCCTGAGGGTGCGGCCAACATCATCTTCGCCAAGGAGATACGCGAAGCTGCTGACCCCAACGCCATGCGTGAGGAAAAGGTCAAGGAGTACACGGCTAAGTTTGCCAATCCGTTTGTCGCCGCCTCTAAGGGCTTCATCGATGCTGTGATAGAGCCGGGCGAGACTCGCGACCTGCTCATACACACCCTTGCAGTCTCAAAGGAGAAAGAGGACTACCGCCCCGCCAAGAAGCACGGCATACCTCCGTTCTAATCGGCGGCATGTCTGGTGCATCGTGGCACATATCGGTTAACTTCTAAAATGTAAATATTTATGACAGAGATAAAAGAGAAAGATGAGCTTGTCGATTTCGCGGTCACTGCCCGCAAGTACAAGACTCTGCTCACCGAGAAATACAAGCACCGCAAGTTCTGGGAAGCCCCGAACGACAAGGAAGTGCGCTCCCACATCCCCGGTACGATAGTGAAAATCTGCGTCGAGGCCGGACAGGAGGTCAAGGCGGGGGAACTTCTTCTCGTCCACGAGGCCATGAAGATGCAGAACCGTGTGGAGATGCCGTACGACGGCAGGATAGCCAAAATCAACGTCACCGAGGGAGAGAAGATACCCAAGGACTTTGTGATGGTTGAGATAGCCTGACCGCTTGGACAGGATACGGAAAAGAGGAGCTCCGGTATACAAGCCTTGTATACCGGAGCTCCTCTTTTAATGCACTCTTGTGCGGAGTCTTATTTTGCGGGCTGTTTCTCATAGCCCACAGGGTGGTTTATCATGGGCGTCTCGCCTTTCCCGAGTTTCAGCCCCTTGATTATCGCCTCCTTGTCCATTGACCCGCGCGGCACAGTGGCAAGCCCTCCGGCGGTGCAGTACAGGCAGATGTTCTGTGACACATAGCCCGCATCCATTGCGCCGAGCGTCATCGCGCTGCTATTGCCGAACTTCTCTGTGTTGCTCACCAGGACAATCGCCACAGGGGCATCTTCGACAAACTTCTGTCCTCCGGCTACGGCAGGGCGCAGGTCTTCCGTTGTGACAGGCACAAGCGCGTGGCCCGTCGGGTCATACAGATAAGCCCCCTCTTTCATACAGACATATATCTCTATGTCCTGTTTGTTCAGAGCCGATGGGGCTGTGCGCTTGCCGTCCTCGCGGTTCACCCCGTTCGCCGCCCACAGCAGGTTCGACAGTTCTTGTCTCGTAATCATACGCCCGTCAAAACTCCTTACTGACCTGCGCTGGGCAAGTGCCTCCATGAGGGGGGCATCCATATCTTTCTGAGGTTTCGGCAGGGCTATCGCCTTCTCTCCCTGCGCAAAGATACACGGCATGGCCAGCACTGCCGCCGCCACTAACAAAATCACTCTTCCCATACTCTCTCTAATGTTTTATCGGTTATTAAATAGTCTATCTCCTCGATATCGGAGGCACGAAAGCGTCCTCTATATGCTCTATCTCGTATGTGCCGTCATCCCGGCAGACCACAGACACTATGTCAAAACGCACATCCACGTCCAAATCCTTCATGGTCACATAGTTCTGCGCCGCGTCTACTATATGCCCTATCTTCTTGCGCCCCACAGCCTCTTCCGGCATGCCGTAATCCGTTGACGAACGGGCTTTTACCTCCACTATCACAAGCGTCTGCCCGTCCATGGCCACAACGTCTATCTCGCAATGCCCCGCACGCCAGTTGTTGTCCAGTATCCTGTACCCCTTACGTGTCAGAAACGAGTGTACGGCGAGTTCCGCATCGTGCCCCAACTCATTGTGCCTTGCCATGATACCCTCTCTTTAACGTCTTACGCTTCCAGCAGTTCCCGCAGATAATGTCCCGTGTATGAGTTCTCAACGGCAACCACCTGTTCCGGAGTGCCATCCGCCACTATGTTACCTCCCTCCTTACCGCCCTCCGGGCCTATGTCTATTATGTGGTCGGCGCACTTTATTACGTGGAGGTTATGCTCCACTATCAGCACCGTGTGCCCCTTGGCTATCAATGCATCGAATGCTTTCAGCAGGGTGTTTATGTCGTGCGTGTGCAGTCCCGTGGTCGGTTCGTCGAAGATGAAGAACATCGGCTCTTCGCTCTCCTGCGCGAGGAAATAGGCCAGCTTGACCCTCTGGCTCTCTCCGCCGGAGAGTGTAGAACTTGCCTGCCCGAGTTTCACATAGCCTATGCCCACATCCTGCAACGGCTTGAGCCGCTTCACTATCCTCCGGCTTGTGGCATCGGACATGAAAGAGAAGAAGTCTATCGCTTGGTTCACTGACATCTCCAGCACGTCATGTATGCTCTTGCCTCCTACCTTCACTTCCAGTATGTCGCTCTTGAACCTCGTCCCGTGGCACGCCTCGCACGGCAGCACTATGTCCGCCATAAACTGCATAGGCACGGTCACTGTCCCCTCGCCCTGACACACTTCGCAGCGGCCGCCGTCCACATTGAACGAGAAGTGCGCCGCCGTGTAGCCCATCTGTTTCGAGAGCGGCTGGTCAGCGAACAGCTTGCGTATGTCGTCGTACGCTTTGAGGTATGTGACCGGATTGGAGCGGGACGATTTGCCTATCGGGTTCTGGTCAACCATCTCCACTGCCGAGATGAGGTGCAGGCTTCCGGTGAGCGAGGCATAGCTTGCTTTCGTATCAGCTGCCCCGGTGAAGTGTTTTTTCAACGCCTGATACAGGACATCGCGCACGAGGCTCGATTTGCCGGAGCCGGATACTCCAGTCACCACCGTCATTACACCGAGGGGGAACTTCACGTCTATGCCTTTCAGGTTGTTCTGTGTCGCCCCCGTGATTTCTATATAGTTCGACCACTTGCGCCGCGAGGCGGGCAGTTTGATGCCAAGCTCTCCGCGCAGATATTTCAGCGTGTACGACTCGGGGGCGTCGGCAGAGCCAAGCTCCGCCACGGGTGAGGTCATCACTATGCGCCCGCCGCGCATCCCCGCTTCCGGGCCTATGTCCACTATGTAGTCCGCCGCACGCATTATCTCCTCATCATGCTCAACGACTACGACCGTATTGCCCAGTCCTTGCAGCCGGCGCAGTACGGAGATAAGCCGTGCCGTGTCACGCGGGTGTAATCCTATGCTCGGCTCGTCAAGGACGTAGAGTGACCCCACGAGTGACGAACCGAGTGACGTGGCAAGGTTGATGCGCTGGCTCTCGCCGCCTGATAGCGTATTGCTCTGGCGGTTGAGCGTCAGATAGCCCAACCCCACGTCAATGAGGAAGTTGATGCGGGAGGTAATCTCTTTCAGCAGCCGCTCCGCGATGCTGTGCTCGTGCTCGGTCAGTTGCAGCGTGTCGAAGAACGTTTTTAGTTCCGTGACCGGCATGTCGACAAGCTCCGATATGGCGCGGCCGCCTACCTTCACGTATCCCGCCTCTCGTCTCAGCCTCGTGCCGTGGCAGTCGGGGCATACGGTCTTGCCCCGATAGCGCGCCAGCATGACGCGGTACTGTATCTTATACTGTTGGCTTTCTACCCATTTGAAGAACTCGTCCAGCCCGTGGAACCACTGGTTGCCCGTCCACAGCAGCCGCTGCTGTTCGGGCGTGAGCTTATAGTATGGGCGGTGTATGGGGAAACCGAACTTGTCCGCGTGGGCTATCAGCTCCTGCTTCCATTCGCCCATAGTCTCGCCACGCCAGCACGCCACAGCGTCCTGATAGACGGAGAGGCTCTTGTCCGGCACGACAAGGTCGGGGTCTATGCCGAGTACGCGCCCGTAGCCCTCGCATGTGGGGCACGCGCCGAGAGGGTTATTGAAGGCAAACATCTTGTCACTCGGCAACTCGAAGCGCATGCCGTCAGCCTCGAAAGCTTTGGAAAAGGGGGTGCGTACAAGGCCACCATCGGCCGTCTCGTGCATGACCGTACACTCGTCACGTCCCTCGAAAAAGGCGGTTTCCACAGAGTCGTACAGTCGGTTTTTCAATTCGCGCTCACGCGATACGCGTACGCGGTCAATCACGAGGCGCATGTCGCCCCACCGCTTCTCCACCCACTCATTGCCGGCGATGTCCGATATGCGGTGAAACTCCCCGTCGAGCTCCACTCGGCTGAACCCCTGCGACATTAGCACTTTCAGTGTCTCACCGGGCTTGCGCTCCTTAGCGGGGGTGAGCGGCGCAAGCAGGTAGGCCGCCGTCCCGTCAGGGAGCGACAGTATGTGGTTTATCACGTCGTCCACCGTGTGCCGCTTCACCTCTTGGCCCGAGACGGGGGAGAAGGTGCGCCCAATGCGGGCGTAGAGCAGCTTCATGTACTCGTAAATCTCCGTGGTAGTGCCGACAGTGGAACGCGGGTTGTTGCTTATGACTTTCTGCTCAATCGCGATGGCGGGCGGGATGCCCTTGATGTAGTCCACTTCGGGCTTGTCCATGCGCCCAAGGAACTGGCGCACATAGCTGGACAGCGACTCGACATAACGCCGCTGCCCCTCGGCATATAGCGTGTCGAACGCAAGCGACGACTTGCCGGAGCCGGAGACTCCCGTGATGACAATCAGCTGGTTGCGCGGCAAGTCGAGGTCAACCCCTTTAAGGTTGTGTACCCTCGCGTTCTTAATCTGTATGTATTGTGACATATATTCTCCTCTCTTTTCTCCTCCTCAAAACATTGACCGGCCGCGGATTGGCCGGGGGCGTGCGTCTCAGTGCGTGACGCTGACCACAGTACCCTCTTTCGAGAAGCGTACTGATACGCCGGGGTCGTCGGTCAGCGCAGCGGGCAGGTATGTCGCGTAGCCGAACTGCGGCACGGGCAGGGTGCGGCTGACGCTGAACGCGCCGTTGTCCGTCACGCGGACATCAGCACTGCCCGGCACTATGTAGTAGAGGCCTTTCGCCGCCTTTTCCTCTTTCTTGCCCATAACGGGGGCAGTGCGGTAGTCGCCCTTGACGTTGATGTATACGGGAGAGCCGATGAGGTTGTCGGCGGGCAGCAGTCCCTCGATGGTCGATATGCGGAAGATGACGTGGTTGGTCACATCCTCTTCGGGGGCGTAGGTGTAGCGGCGCACCATGGAGCGCACGGAGCGTTTGCCGGTGAAGAGAGAAACAAGCTCGCACTCGGTGCGGTCCATCTCTTCAAGAATGGCCCGCACAGCCCCGCCGTCGGCAGCAAGCTCCATCTCGCCGGAGAGGAGGGCGGCGCGGCTCTCGCGTATGCGGTATATCTGTTTGGCAGCCATCTCCGCCATTTTGGGGATGGAGTTGGCTACCAGAGCCTCCTCGCCGAGTACGGACATGTCGAACTCCAGCGGCATGGCAGGCCGTGCGTCCTTGTGCTGTTGTCTGTGGCGCGGCATGGCGTCGTGCGCACGGCGCGGTTCACGGGAGCGGTCGGCCTTAGGACCGCGCTCCGGCGCACATTCGGGCGCGGGGCGGGGCGGCTCAGGGAGGTTGACCCCCTCGATGATGCCCGACGGGGATAGGCGCAGCATGTGGGCCACGTCCTTTTTCGTCACGGCTACGTTGAAGCAGCGTTCCGCGTCGGGCTCAGGGTGCGAGGTTATGCGGACGTTCTTCAACCTCCATTCGTGTCTCTCCTTGACAATGACGTCATCAGTGGCGAGATACCTCTCGGCGTACTGGTAGAAGGGCCCGGGCTTCTCCTCGATGCATTCGGCTTCGGCACGGACATCAATCACGGTACGGGGCAGATAATATACGACTCCGGTGGGCACTGACGAGCCCGGCACGTAGTGGGTCACGGAGGTCTGCGCCGGCAGCGAGAGCGCGGCGGCACAGAGGGCAGCGGCTAAAAAACAACGTTTCATATCTATCTTGATTAAGGTTTATGGTCAGGCAGAGGCGGCTTTCGGCGAGCCGCATCCCTGTCTTGTGTCTGTACAAAGGTAAGAAAAGTCTGACATACCGGCAAAAGTTTCATGGCCAGCAGGCGCATAGGGGCTTTGAAGGAGGGGAAAAGGCGGGTGAAGGGTCCGTAGGTGCTCCGTAGGGTGTCCGTGGCCGCTCCGTCGAGAGTACGTGTTTTTAACTCTCATTTAGATTTGCGGGAGGGGTGGGAGAGGAGGCGGGGCGGGGGAGTGGGGAGGGACGGAAAAGGGTACAACTGTGCAGCGCGTATGGAGGGCAAAGCGGGGCGCAGTCAGGCGCATTCATGTCGTTTTTTATCAGGTATGCGGGTGTTTTTTGTGCAATGTTAAATTTATGGGTTTAACGTAAGATAACTTAAATGTAAAATTTTGCTGTGCGACATGTCGCTCCTTTCGCTGACGGCAGAAATGTGCTGTGCTGACAGAGCATGTGTTGCGGGACAGCATTAACTGGAGGGTTAAATAATTCGGGGGAACGCTTTGTAGAAGCATTGTGTTATCTTAAATCAGATGCCAGTGTTAACAAACGGGCAGGCATTTCTATCCTGCGTTTCAATCTATCGCGTCCGATTTCTTCACGTTATTCTCCAAGCGTTTTTTTTTTTTGCAATATGTGAAAATCATCGAATGTATATTTGGTCGGTTTTGCAAGAGTGCCGTCAGCCGGATGATGTTCTTTTCCATTAGTGCAAATGAGGAAGGAGCAGGGAAAATCCGGCAGGCGAAATATAAAAAACGACAAGCATATGGGATATAGACTACATCAGTTGCTGACTGCCATCGTATTATTCTGTCTGACGCCATACATGGCGCAGGCGCAGATAGCAGGTTATTCATGTGACTTCGAGGACAGTACACTGGATACGGCGTGGACACTTAATGCCGGGCCTTTCGGGGAGCGGTGTACGAACAAGTGGTATATAGGTACGGGTGCGAACAACGGGGGCGAGAGGGGCATGTATATATCATACGATGAGGGCGAGAGTGCGGGGTATATCAGCGGTGAGGGGAGGGCGCAGGTGGTGTCGGCCTATACGCTGATAGACCATCTGCCGGCGGACAATTATGAGATTTCGTTTGACTGGCAGGCACTCGGTATGGACCAGGACGCACTGTATGTCTGCTGGGTGCCGGAGTCCGTTTTCAGCAATTCTACCAACCAGACATCATCACTTCCGGCGTATGTCACCGATTATGGGATACGTGTCGGAGGACGGAATGCGCTGAACAATTCGCTGTGGAATTCGCTGTACGGCTCGTTCCGCCATGACGGGACTCCGCACAAGCTCTGTTTCGTGTGGAGGAACGGTACCGGGGGC
Organism: uncultured Bacteroidales bacterium; assembly: GCA_944322025.1. Taxonomy (GTDB): domain Bacteria; phylum Bacteroidota; class Bacteroidia; order Bacteroidales; family Paludibacteraceae; genus Aphodosoma. Next base: position 9,054 of record CALUOH010000023.1, read on the forward strand.
AGTGTCAGCCCGGCAGCGTGTGTGGACAATATAATGATTATACCGCTCAGTTCGTGCAGGAAGCCGACGGAGATAACTATCACGCCAAACGATACGGTGATTGGCATCAAATGGGACGGGAAGTCTGATGCATACGATGTGCGTATAAAGTCGCGCGAGAACGGGCAGTGGTATGAGTTCTGGAACCATCAGTCGGACTCCCTCACGGTGTCCGGTCTGCCGGAGGGTACTATCGAGGTGTATGTACGTGCGCACTGCGATGAGTTTTATTCCGTATGGGTGTCGAAGGTGCAGTTTATCTATTATCCGGGTCTGAGGTGTGTGGATTTCCTCAACATCAACAATGACAACTGTTATTACGGGACGACGCAGAGCCCTTCTGCCAATCCGGGCAAGATGGATGCGGGCTATGCATCGGAGAACAGCCGCCATACGATACATTATCTTGATTATGAGACAGACCCCCGTACCAACAATGCGCTTAAAACGGTGTCGGACTATGACATAGCGTCCGTGCGGCTGGTCAACTGGCTCGTGTCGTCAGAGGCGGAGCGTATAGAATATGAGTATACGGTGGATGAGGACGAGTCGGCCGTGCTGCTGCTCCATTATGCGGTGGTGCTGCAACTGCCGAACCACGATATGGAGAGGCAGCCGCGTTTCACGCTTGAAGTCACCAACGAGAACGGCAGGCCGCTTGACGACGACGGGTGTACATCGCTTGATTTTTCCGCCGGATATGGGACTGGAGCAAATGAGGGGTGGATACAGATAGGCGAAGGGGATGATGCTATTGTGTGGAAAGACTGGTCCACTGTGGGCGTGAATCTTGAGAAGTATGCCGGGCAGAAGCTGAAAATAGTGCTTACGACATACGACTGTAAGGACGGCGCACATTATGGCTACGCCTATTTCGCCGTCAGCTGTACGTCGGGCAGGCTGGAGACTCTCAGTTGCGGAGAGAATGCGGACAGCCGCTTCCGCGCACCGGACGGCTTCCTTTACAACTGGTACAAGCTGAGTGAGCCGGACAACATATTGTCAGAAGAGCAGGAGTTTACCATACCGCTGGGCGATACCGCGACTTACGCCTGCAACGTGATACAGATACTGAACGAGAACTGCTACTACACAATCACGGCCAACGCTCATCCGCGCCTGCCGGTGGCCGAGGCTACATACGAGACGGCTGTGGAGGAGTGCCAGACAGTGGTGCGTTTCACGGACAAGAGCCATGTCATATACCGTCAGCCAGACGGCGATGTGACGGCAGAGGACGAGGTGTGCGACAGTGTCGTGTGGGACTTCGATGACGGCACGACTTCACGCGAGTGGTCTCCCGAACATGTGTTCCCCTATGAGGGAGGGACGTTCGAGGTGACCCAGCGCGTGTTCCTTTCCGGGGTTTGCGACAGTATAACCACATACGTGATAGAGGTGCCGGAGAACAATATCCCGCGGGATACGACCCATGCCGTGATATGTGAAGGGGAGCATTACACGTTCAACGGGGAGGATTATTATGTGACCGGGTGTTTCAGCGACACGATAGTGGGAGGTTCAGTGAACGGTTGCGACTCCCTTGTGACGCTCAACCTCGTGGTCAATCCTCTCAACACTAAGGAGTTCGAGGCCACGATGTGTGCCGGAGGCAAGTATGAGTGGAACGGCAATACATACACCACTGCCGGTGACTACACAGACACCGTGACTGCCGTAGGCGATGGTTGCGATACTATCGTGACGCTGCACCTCACAACCATCCCGGCTATGGAGGGCGAACGCACGCACTACCTCTGCGACGGCGAAAGCCTGACGATAGACGGACAGACCTTCACATCCGACGGTTCATGGGACGAGGAAGTAGTGGACGAGCGCAAACAGGCCACTGAGGAGGGTGCTTGTGACTCTATAATCACCCACACCGTGGTCTACGCCCCGAAATACAACTACGTCATAGAGGCCGCCATCTGTGACGGCGAGACATACAACGCTAACGGCTTCACCGTACAGGCCGAGAACACCTACCCGAAGACAGAGGTGTCACGCCTGACCGGCTGCGACTCCCTCGTGACCCTCAACCTCCTCGTCATACGTGACGGCGAGACAGAGCGCGAGGTGACACGCGACATCACAGTCGACCAGCTCCCGTACAGCTTCTACGGCGAAGAGTACGACGAGAACACACGTCCCGGCACATACACCGGCCAAGTGAACGTCACCTCCGAGAGCGGCAGCTGCTCGATGACAGTCAACTACACGCTCAACATAGGCGACCCGACAGACTGGAACAGCACCGGCACGGCAGAAGAGCTTGTCATCACGCCTAACCCCGTGCGCCTGCACGAGACAGTGATGCTCCTCCTCGACCTGACGGCCGCCGCGCGTGAAGGCATGACCGTAAGCGTCTACAACAGCACCGGCGCACTTGTCGGACGCTTCACGCCCGACTCCGAGCCGATAGTGATAGGCGGCTTCGACACCGCCGGTGTCTACATGGTTCGCGTAGTCGACGGCCTCGGCAACGTATACCAAGGCAAAGTTATCGTGAGATAACTTCTTCAGAGGCCGCCCTAAGGATGACCACAAGAGAGTGGCGGCGGCCGGTTTTCAACGGAATGGCGGGCTTCACGGCCCGCCATTTTTTGTCCCTCCCCCCTCCTCCCTCATCCACATAACCCAACCATAACCTCCTCTTCCTCTCACAAATATCACCCCCTTGTTCTCCTCTCCCGCTCCTTCATCCCCTCCTGCCCTCTCCCGCACACCTGCTTCTCCCCATGCAGAAAATGCCCGTTCTCTTTCCAAACCCCCTCAAGTGCTAAACAGAGTTAAAAACACGTACTCTCGAGCCAGCAGCTACGGACACCCTACGGAGCTCCTCCCTATCCCCAAGCCCCCTCCGGCGCACTTTCTGCCGCCCCGGTAAAAAAAATTCATATTTCCTGTTGCCTGTAAATGTTTTTTCGTACCTTTGTAGCTGTAGATACTTGACAGGGCAGGGAGAAGCCCCTCGGCATCTCCGTTGCGGACTCACTCCTTCCCGCCGGGCGCGAAGCTCCCGCATCTCACGCGGAGCGGGCTGGCAGCCTTTCCGCAGCCCGGCTGATTAACGGTGACATTATCGAAAATCTTAATCTTTATACTCGTATGAAACGACTTCTATTTCTGGCTCTTTTTGCCGCAGCGTGCCTCTCGGCCTTTGCCGACGACATAAGCGCATACCGTAAGGCTGCGGAAAGGGGCGACGTACGCGCCCAGTGGAATCTCGCCAACTGCTACTACCTCGGCAACGGCGTGGCGCGCAACCTCGAACAGGCCGTCTACTGGTATCAGAAAGCTGCCGAGCAGAACATGGACATAGCACAGAACGACCTCGGCATCTGCTACTACTTCGGATATGGAGTCTCTGTCGACTACACGAAAGCATTCGGCTGGTTCGTCAAGGCCGCCGAAAAAGGCTTCGCCGGCGCACAGTACAACCTCGGCGTATGCTACCACAATGGCGACGGCGTGAATCAGGACATCATGCAGGCCATATACTGGTATCGCAAGGCGGCAGAGCAGAACTACGAGCCTGCAAAAGAGATACTGGACAGGCTGGAGCTCATCGACGTACAGCCCGAAAGCAGGCTGTGACGTGCGCCTCCTCCTTCCCTCTCTTGCCTATCCCCCTCCCGTCCGTGCGGGTGGGAGCGTGGCTTCATTGTGGAAATTCTTTATAATGTTTATAGTTACGGCGTGTAGCCCGTGAGGGTTATCCGCCTTTTCGTTTTTTATGCCTGTGCCGCCTTGCCCATATTTCCGATTTGCACTATCTTTGCGCTGCCGCACCATGGCGGGCGGCATCCCGGCATAGCCGCAAGACATAACACGCTTATGAGCAGAATAGGACTTATAATATCGACAGAATACCGCAGCAGGGTAAAGAAAAAGTCGTTCATCCTCACGACATTCCTCACCCCCGTGCTGTTCGCGTGCCTCATCATGCTGCCCGTCTGGCTGGCAAGCATAGGCAGCAACGAGGAGAAGCGCGTCGCCATAGTGGACAACACCGGCCTCTACGCCTCGCTCTTCGCCGCCTTGGAGACGGACGACAATATGGTCATCGAAGTAGCCGGGCGGCCTGTCGAGGAGCTTAAAGACGACGAGGCGCGTGACTACACCGCCATAGTGCTAATCTCCGCCGATCTCGCGCAGAACCCTGATGCCGTGACCATTTACAGCCACACACAGGTGCCGCGCGAAGTGACACGCCTTGTCGAAAGCACGCTCTCCGACTATGTGGAGCGCAAGAAGCTCGAAAGCTACAACATCGCCGGGCTTCAACAGATGATAGCAGACGCGCATACCGAGATACACGCCTCGACTGTGAAGTGGAACGACGCTGGCGAGGAGACCTCCTCAAATACCGACATCGCCATAGCCGTTGGCATGATATCCACCCTCGTCATATACATGTTCATCTTCGTCTCCGGCGGGCAGGTCATGTCGTCCGTCGTGCAGGAGAAGGCCAACCGCATAGTCGAGGTCATGGTGTGCAGCGTGAAGCCGTGGGAGCTGATGTGGGGCAAGATAATCAGCGTCGCGCTTGTCTGCCTCACCCAGATAGTGCTGTGGTTCTTGCTCACGGGGCTGCTGACGGGCATCATCGGCGGCGTGGCGGGCATAGGCATGGCCTCCGCGCAGACGGGCGACCCCGCCCGGATGATGGAAGCCGCCGCCGGGACATCGCCCGCCGAGTTGGGTACGCTTGGCGAAGTGCTGCACTCCCTCGCCTCCATCAACTGGGTGCAGCTGATACTCCTCTTTGTGGTCTATTTCATAGGCGGATACCTCCTCTACGCATCCCTCTTCGCCGCCATAGGCGCGGCCGTTGACAGCGAGGCCGACACGCAGCAGTTCATGACCCCGATAACGATAATCGTGATATTCGCCCTCTACGCGGGCATATACAGCGCGGAGAACCCTGACGGCCCGCTGGCCCTGTGGTGTTCCATGATACCGTTCACCTCCCCCATCGTGATGATGGTGCGCCTGCCCTTCGATGTGCCGGGCTGGCAGATTGCGGCGAGCCTCGCGCTTCTCGCTCTGACTATAGTGGGCACCACTTGGATAGGCTCTAAGATATACCGTGTCGGTATACTGATGTACGGCAAGAAGCCATCATGGAAAGAGATGGTCAAATGGTTGAAATACAAATAACCGGACTATGGGCGCATACAGGCCGTTGATAGGTGTGTCGGCCAACTGGGCCGAGGATACGTCGCGTGTGGCGCAGGCGTATCTCGATGCCGTGACCCTCGCGGGCGGCACTCCCGTGATACTCCCGCTGACCGACTGCACGGCGCAGATAGAGGACTACGCCGCGCGTATAGACGGGCTGCTGCTGACCGGCGGCGGCGACATCGACCCCGCCTTCTGGGGCGAGCGGCTGATACCGCAGAGCGGCGTGCCGTCGCCCTACCGTGACAACTACGATTTGGCTCTCTACCGCGCCGTGCGCCGCAGACAGGTGCCTGTTCTCGGCATCTGCCGTGGCATGCAGGTGATGAGCGTCGCCGAGGGCGGTTCTATATATCAGGACATATACGCGCAGATAGACCGCACTTTGCTGGCGCACAGTCAGGACGCGCCCAAGAGCGAGGCCACCCATGAGGTACGCCTCTCTCCCGGGTCAAGGCTTGCCTCTCTCTTCGGCACTGAGCGGTTGAGCGTCAACACCATACACCATCAGGCCGTGCGTGACCCGGGACGGGGATTCACGGCCGTAGGCGAGTCGCCCGACGGGATATGCGAAGCCATCGAGGCGGAACACTATCCGCTCATCGGCGTGCAGTGGCATCCTGAGCATCTGCGGTTCACGCAGCCCGCGCACGATGTGCTGTTCCGCTGGCTTGTGGCCGAGGCGCGTGTGCAGGCCGAGGCCGTGCGCGTACACGAACGCTTCGTGGTACTCGACTCGCACACCGACACGCCTATGGTATGGACTGAGGGAATGAACCTCGGGGAGCGTCAGGCGGATACGCGGGTGGATTTCGCTAAGATGCTTGACGGGCGCGTGTCGGCCACATTCATGGTGGCCTATCTGCCCCAGAAGGGTATGAACGACACCGAACGCCGAGAGGCTCACGATACTGCGGTCAACACATTCGCCAGACTGCGTGCCCAGATAGACAACAACCCCGACAAGGTAGGGCTTGCGCTGTCGCCTGACGATGTGCTCGTGCTGAAAGACGAAGGTCGTGCAGCGGCATGTCTTGGACTGGAAAACGGCTACGCGCTTGCGGGCGACATCTCTAATGTAGAGAAGATGTACAGGCTCGGAGTGCGCTATATAACACTCTGCCACAATGGCGACAATGAGCTGTGCGATTCGGCCAAGGGCAACCACACATACGGTGGGCTCAGTTCGTTTGGCCGTGCCGTGATACGGGAGATGAATCGCCTCGGCATGATGGTGGACATATCGCATGCCAGTGATGACTCCATGCGGCAGGCGATAGACGAGAGCGCGCTCCCTGTGGTGGCTACGCATTCGAGCATGAGGGCGTTGTGCGCCCATCCGCGCAACCTGACGGACGACCTGCTCAGGCGGCTTGCCGCGCGGGGTGGGGTCTGCCAGATATGCCTCTACCCCTACTTCCTCAGTGAGGGCGGTGAGGCCACAGTGCAGACCGTGGCAGACCACATAGACCACGCGGTACGGGTTGCAGGGGTAGACCATGTGGGCGTGGGCAGCGATTTCGACGGTGGGGGCGGCATCGCGGGCTGCGAGTCGACTGACGAATTGATAAACATCACGAAAGAGCTGCTCTGCCGTGGCTATACCGCTGATGAGGTTGCCCGCATCATGGGCGGCAACTTCATGCGCGTGTGGCGCGAGGTGGAGGCTCACGCACGGAGATGTTGACGCTGGGCGGGCATCTCCCCGCCGTGGCGGCAGAGACCGATTGATATACAGGAAACAAAAAGACTTGCGATATGAAGAGACTGTTTTTATTGATAGTGGTGTCGGCGTGCATCCCGCTCTGTGCCGGTGCACAGACGACAGACACCGTTGCGGCTGCCGGGAAGCCCGCCGCGCCTGCGAGGGTCAGCTACATAGAGAGGCTGTCGTACAAAGACCGCTTTACAAACGCCATGGTCACTCTGCATCACAGCGACGCGATAGAGCGTCTGCTGAGGCTCTCTTCGGCTGAGACGCGGACGGCACGCGGATTTCGCATACAGCTCTATTCGAGCAACCGTGGCGCAAAGGCGCGTGAGGAGGCTTTCGAGATAGAGAAAACCCTGCTGGAGAAGCAGCCTAACATGGAGGTGTATGTCTCATACGAGGCTCCCTTCTGGAAAGTGCGTGTGGGCAACTGCATAGACCACTCTGCCGCGCAGGAGTTCCGCCGATGGGTCATAGGCGAGTTCCCCGACTACGCTCCGGAGACATACATCGTGCCGAGCGAGATACAGATAAAGGAGTGAGGTGCATAGACCGGTTTTCAACAGAGATAGAGAACACAAAGATAGATGAGTGACAACGAGTTTCAGATAATGCCCGGACAGCAGTCTGTGGCGGAGCAGATAGCCGGGCATTACCGGAAGATAATGGAACTGCTGGGCGAGGACGTTGAGCGTGAGGGTCTTGTGAAGACTCCCATGCGTGTGGCCAAGGCGATGCTGTTCAACACGCAGGGCTACAATCAGGATCCGGGAGAGGTGCTGCGCGGTGCGAAGTTCCACGAGCAGTACCGTCAGATGGTGATAGTGAAAGACATAGAGTTCTATTCGCTGTGCGAGCACCACATGCTGCCGTTTTTCGGCAAGGCTCACGTGGGATACATCCCGCGCGACTACATCACGGGGCTGAGCAAAATAGCCCGAGTGGTGGACATATTCTCGCGCCGCCTGCAAGTGCAGGAGCGTCTTACGATGCAAATCAAGGAGTGCATCCAGGAGAACCTTAATCCGCTGGGGGTCATAGTGGTCATAGAGGCGCAGCACATGTGCATGCAGATGCGCGGCGTGCAGAAGCAGGAGTCGGTCACTGTGACATCGGACTTCACCGGAGCGTTCAACAGCGCGAAGACCCGCGAGGAGTTCATGAACCTCATAGGCCGCCGCTGAGCGGGTCATGAATGCCTGCCGCTTACCGCAGGTGCGCCGCCACATTAACCGGAGAGAGACAAGCAGATGGACTATCGCGGCATACTGAAACAATATTGGGGTTATGAAGATTTCCGCCCGCTGCAACTCGACATCATAGAGTCGGTGTGCAGCGGGCATGATACTTTTGCGCTGTTGCCGACGGGGGCGGGCAAGTCGGTCACGTACCAGTTGCCCGCTGTGGTCATGGAGGGCATGACAATAGTGGTCACGCCGCTCATAGCCCTCATGGAGGATCAGGTCAAATCGCTAAGGAGCAAAGGCATCAGGGCGGCGGGCATACACTCCGGAATGACGCGCGGCGCGATACTCGATACATTCGAGCAGGCCGAACTCGGGGCGTACCGTCTGCTCTATGTCTCGCCAGAACGGCTCTCCTCACCGCTCTTCCAGAAGAGGCTGCCGTTTCTCGACATATCGCTGATAGCGGTAGATGAGGCGCACTGCATCTCTCAGTGGGGCTACGATTTCCGCCCGCATTACCTCAAAATATCCTCACTGCGCGACGCGCTGCCCGATGTGCCGCTGCTTGCACTTACGGCGAGCGCGACACCCGATGTGGCGGACGACATAATGGAGAAGCTATCCATGCGCAGCCCGCGTATAGTCAAGGGATCTTTCGCACGCAAGAACCTCGACTATGTGGTGAGGCGTGTGGACAACAAGGCGACCGCCCTGCCGGAGATGCTGATGAAGGTGGGGGGCAGCGCGGTGGTATATGTGCGGCAGCGGAATGCGTGCAAAGAGTGGGCCGACATACTCAGGGCGGCGGGAATCACGGCGGTCTATTACCATGCTGGGCTTCAGCCAGACGAGAAGAAGAAGAGTCAAGAGAGCTGGATGAGGGGCGAGGCGCGGGTGATGGTGGCCACTACGGCATTCGGCATGGGGATAGACAAGCCTGACGTGCGGATGGTTATCCATGTGGATTTGCCCGACTCGATAGAGGCTTATTATCAGGAGGCGGGACGCGCGGGGCGAGACGGACAAAGGGCGTATCCGCTGCTGCTCACGGACAGCGCGGACGTGGCACGGCTCAAAAGGCGTACATCGAACACGTTCCCGTCCAAGGAGTATATCGCCAAGGTGTACCAGTCACTCGCCAACTTCTATATCGTAGGTGTCGGGTCGGGCGGCGGGTCGGTCTATCCGTTTGACCTTGTGGAGTTTTGCACGGCGTGCCATCTCAATCAGTCGCTCGCGCTGAGCGCGATAAAGATACTCGAGATGGCGGGCTACCTGACCCTGACGGACGAGATGGACAACCCTTCGAAAGTGCGGTTTACCGTCGGGAGGGATGACCTGTACCATATTACACTCGACAACCCGCTGCACGACAGGGTGATAGAGATACTGCTGCGCCTGTACACCGGCATCTTCACAGACGCGGTGCACATCAGCGAGGACGAGATGTCGCGCCTGCTGAATGTGCCGCGCAATGACATATACGACTCTCTGGTGCAGCTGTCGCGGATGCAGATAGTCAAGTATATACCGTTCAGGAAGACGCCGCTGCTCATCTACCAGTGCGACAGGGTGGACAGCGAGGAGCTGTATATACCGAAGAGTGTCTATGAACAGAGGCAGGAGCGGTATGTGCAGCGCATAAGGGCGATGGTGAAGTATGCCAGTCAGGACGAGGTGTGCCGAGAACGTTACCTGACGCGATATTTCGGTCAGGACGAGGGGAACTGCGGGCACTGCGACGTGTGCCGTGCACGGAAGAGGGGCGGCACGTTCAGCCCCAAGGAGTGTGAGGAGGAGTGCGCACCCGAATATGACGACGAGAGCCTGCGCACACAGATGCTGTCGCTCATAGGCGAACGCCCGATAGCTGTGCAGTCGCTTATGCCGGAGTATCTGCGCCGCCTGCATATCTACGGGCAGCCGATGATGTACGACAGGTACAAGGCACGCGCCGCCGAAATACTGCACCTGTTGCTCGACGAGGAGAGGGTGTTCATTGAGGAGGGTCGGTACTATATAAAACAGTAAGGAGAGTTATTGCAACACATATATATAAACACATCCCCCGACAGTAGGCCTACTGTCGGGGGATGTGTTGTTTCTGTGCCTGTCACTCCGCGTAGGGAGACTGCCAGAACCATGCTTCGTCTGTGGAAAGAAGCGTGCCGGAGGAGAGGTCCTGTTTGTAGCCCTCGGGGGCGAGGATGATGTAGTGCAGCCCGGTGCGTTCTTCTGGGCGGAGGCTCTCGATGTTGTAACAGCTTCTGTCCCAGCACTCCAAGAGGTAGAGGTTCTTGGCCATGTAACGGTATAGGTATTGTTCGGTGGTGGTCTTTTCGGTGTTGTTCCAGTTGGCTTCCTCATTGACTTTCACGGGTATGTCCTCGCGGAGGTATCGGCGTACTTCGCTGATGGATAGCATGTTGCCTGCGGTGTCGGTGACCCACGCGTTGTGTGTGGGGTCTATCCAGAGCCATTTGTCCAGCGTGTTGGAGTAGACGGCGTTAATCACGTGGCAGTCGTCCTCGTAGGTTTTCGGCATGCAGGTGACGAAGCGCGAATTGAAGCCCATGGCAAGATAACACTCGTTGAGCATGATGGCGAGGCCACGGCAGTTGAGGCCGCGAGAGCCGTCGGCGCAGGCCTCGTACATGTCTATGGCGTTGCGTGCGGGGGGGAGGCTGCGAGAGCCGTCGTGGCGGATGGTGTTGTGGACGAATGCCAGGAGGTTCTTTATTTTAGAGAGCTCGTCGCCGCACCCGGCTATGCTGTCGAGGTTGAAGTAGGCGCGGAGGCGGACGAGGTCGCGGCTGTTAGGCGTTTCGTAGGAGAAGGGGGGCAGTGAGGCGGCTGTGTCGGAGGGGCTGTAAGCTCCGCATTTTTTGAGGATGTGGAGGTAGTCGCCGGTCTCGCGCACGTCGCGCAGCACGGCTTTGAAGCGGGCATCGCTGCGGATGGGGTTCATGGTGGTGTCCTCAATCAGGGCGTAGTAGTCGTTGAATCCGTTCTGGCGGGCTATCTCGAGGTTGCGGACTGCCTGCCGACGGCGGCCGAGGAGGGATTCCATGCTTGCCATGCGGTAGTATGCGAATGCCTTGTAGGGGAGGTACTGTTCCTGCTGGGAGAAGGGGAGGGTCTCGATGTTGCGGACGAGCATGGAGTAGAGGCGGCTGCACTTTGCCCAGTCGCGGCGGGCATAGGCTGAGTCTATGTCGGCGTTTATTGTGCTGTCGCGTTCGATGAACGCCCTGTTTTCGGTCTCGGGTGCTGCGGCTGCGGCCATGCAGAGGAGCATGAGCAACGGCAGCAAGATAAGTCTTTTTTTCATTGTGATGTCTGTCTTGTCGGGGCAAAAGTAGTAATAATTTCCGTAAGGCGTATGGTTTGGGGCAATAATAAGCGGGGAGGAGGGGGCGAGAGGGTGGGGAGTCGTTCCGTAGGGTGTCCGTAGCTGCTGGCGCGAGAGTACGTGTTTTTAACTCTCATTTAGATTTGGGGAGGGCAGGGGGAAGAGGGATGGGCGAGGGGGGATGTTTTTGGAGGGGTGGGAGGGGAAGGATTTGTGGCATTACGCAAGTTTTATTACTTTTGTGCGTTCGGGCGGGGAGGTGTTGAGGGGGAAGGGGAGCGGATGAGGAGGGGAGGCCTGATTAGCGTTTGACGGGAGATTGGACAGTCATTAAAACAGATATTAAATAAAGGGTTGAGCCATGAAGGTGTATAAGTTTGGAGGTGCGTCGGTGAAGTCGGCGGAGGGGGTGAGGAACCTGTGCGGGATAGTTTCCCGCGAGAGGGGTAAGTTAGTGGTGGTCATATCGGCGATGGGGAAGATGACCAATGCGCTGGAGGTTGTGGCGAACAGCTTTTTCAGTCACAAGCCGGACACGGGACGGGCATTGCAGGCGGTCATCGACTACCACGAACACATAGTGGCGGAGCTGTTCTGCGACAACCGCGCCGAGATAGACGCCGCGCTCAGCCCGCTGTATGACCGCCTGAGAAGGATACTGGCAGACAAGCCGTCGCTTTCGTACGACTATGAGTATGACCGCATCGTCTCGTTCGGGGAGCTAATATCGACGACGATAGTGGCCACATATATGCACACGCAGGGCATCGGGGCGCGGTTCGTCGATGTGCGCGGCTGCATAATCACCGACGCGAACCACAGGGACGCGAATGTCAATATGGAGATAAGCGGCACGCTCTGCCGCAAGGCTTTTGCCGAGGAGGCGATATATGTCACGCAGGGCTTCATCGCCGGGACGGAGACTAACCAGACCACTACATTAGGCCGCGAGGGGTCCGACTATTCGGCGGCCATACTGGCCAATCTGCTCGACGCGGAGTCAGTCACGATATGGAAAGATGTGCCGGGCGTGATGAACGCTGACCCGAAGCTCTATGACGATGTGAAAATCATTCCGCTGCTGTCGTACAAAGAGGCCATAGAGCTGTCGTACTGCGGCGCGTCGGTCATACACCCGAAGACGGTCAAGCCGCTTAAAAACAAGAGAATACCACTTCATGTCAAGTCGTTCATCCATCCGGATGAGCCGGGGTCGGTCATAGAGGAGTTTACCGGACGGCTGGACTTGCCGCCAATCTACATCAACAAGAACAACCAAGTGCTGCTGTCGCTCACGCCGCGCGATTTCTCGTTCATTGCGGAGGAGCGGCTCAGCAAGATATTCGCCGTGCTGGCCTCGTACCGCCTCAAATCGAGCCTCGTACAGACTTCGGCCATCAGTTTCTCGCTTTGCGTGGACTACAATGAGGTCAACTTCTCGAAGATGGTCGAGGAGCTGCATGACGAGTATGAGGTGCTGTACAACACGGATGTGGAGCTCATCACCATACGCCACTATACGAAAGAGATAGTGGACAAGCTCATAGGCGAGCGCACAGTGTTCGTGGAGCAGCGCAACAGGCTCACGGCGCGTTTCGTAGTGCCTGTCGAAAGGCGATGAACAGGAAAAGAGATAGCCGATGCCGTCATACGAACGCTTCATAGCCTCGCGCCTGAACCGCCGCAGCGGAGCGGAGGGCGAGAGTATGTCGCGCCCAGCCGTGCGTGTGGCCATCACAGGCATGGCTCTGGGGCTTGCCGTGATGCTCATAGCCGTGGCAGTCGTGACAGGCTTCAAGCGGGAAGTGCGTGCTCAGGTGATAGGGTTCGGCGGCCACATCCAGATACTGCCCTATTCAAATCCATTCGGGGCGGAGCAGCATACGGAGATTACGGCGGACAGCGGGCTGATAGCGTCGCTTGCGGCTCTGCCTCATGTGCGCTGTGTTCAGCCGATAGCCTCAATACCCGGTGTCATCAAGACCGAGAGCGAGTTCAAGGGCGTGGTGCTGAAAGGTGTGGACAGCCGCTATGACTGGGATTTCTTCGCGCACAACATGAAGGCGGGTGTTGCTCTGAACGACAGCGCATCAGGCGGAAACGCGGCGGTCATATCCTCCTCCATTGCCCGCGCCATGAAACTGGACGTGGGCGATGACTTCATAGTCTACTTCATGAGCGGTTCGCTCCGCGCGAGGAAGCTGCGCGTGGCGGGCATCTATGAGACCTCTTTTTCCGAATATGACGCGCTTTACATCATGACCGACTGCCGACTCGTGCAGACGCTCAACGGCTGGAGTCCGGAGACATATTCCTCAGTCGAACTACTTGCAACGGACTTTTCCGCACTGCCCGCCGCCCTCGGGGAGGTCTATACACTCGTGGGCAACCGTTTCAGCGACGGGGGGCGGCTCTTCCGCGTGGAGAGCATACAGGAGATTGCGCCGGCCATGTTCGACTGGCTGGCCATGCTCGACACGAACGCCATAGTCATACTTGTGCTGATGACCCTTGTCTCCGGCTTCTGCATGATTTCGGGGCTGCTCATCATCATACTGGAACGGCGGCAGATGATAGGGATACTGAAGTCGCTGGGCGCGGGCGACCGCCCCATACGGCGGATATTCCTGTGGCAGTCGGCCTCGCTGACGGCGCGTGGGATGGTGTGGGGCAACGTCATCGGGCTCGCGCTGATATCCGTGCAGGGGATGTGGCACGTGATACCTCTTGACCCGGCATCGTACTATGTGTCGTATGTGCCTGTGTATCTGTCTCCGCTGCTGTGGCTTGGACTCAATGCGGGGGTTGCGCTGGCGGCACTGCTCATGACCGTGGGTCCGGCGCACATTACGTCCAAATTCTCGCCTGCGGAGGCCATGCGCTTCGACTGAGAAGCCGCTGAGGTTTCCAACAGACACTGTCCATTGAGCGGCGGGCGATGGCAAAACAGTTTCCGGCCTGCCAGTCCGAGCCGCCCGCTTCCCATTCGGGAAATTTTTCCGTAAAAAAGGCATAACATGTACCTCTGTTATCAAAAATAAAGTCGTAACTTTGCCCCGCATTAATAAATACAACATTGACCCATCGGAGCACCTGAGACATAGCGGCTTAGCCTGCTGTGACGGGAGCGGTGTACCGGTGAGGTCACAGTTGTGCGTATGGAGGTGGATTATCTTACAATTATATCTACATATGAGAACTATCAAACTATCAAAAGGACTCAACATTGAAATGCCGGGCATGGCGGCTGAGAAGGTCGCAGGTGCAGTAGCGTCGCAAGAGATTGCGGTCGTGCCGGATCATTTCGTTGGAATCACTCCTAAAGTAGCGGTAAAAGAGGGGGATAGCGTGCAGGCGGGTTCTGTCCTGCTGTACGACAAGAACCATCCGGAGGTGAAAATCCTGTCGCCTGTGAGCGGCGAGGTCACCGCCGTGGCGCGTGGCGAACGCCGTAAGCTGCTCTATGTGTCTGTCAAGGCCAATGGGCAGGAGACACAGGCGGACCTGCCTAAAATCAGTATCAGCGGCAAGAAAGAAGATGTGGCCGAGGCGATATTCGCCGCCGGATTCGGCGCACTCATCCGTCAGCGTCCGTATGATGTGGTCGCAAACCTTTCGAATATGCCGAAAGCCATATTTGTCTCGGCGTTCGACTCCGCACCGTTAGCTCCGGACTATAACTTCATTCTCAAAGGCGAAGAGGCCAATCTGCAAGCAGGTCTGACGGCACTCTCACGCGTGGCGAAGGTATATTATTCAGTATCGCCCGCGACAAGCCCCGCGCTCCGCAACATGAAGGACGTGGAGGTGAACGAGTTTGTCGGCAAACACCCGGCGGGTCTCGTCGGCGTGCAGATGAACCACCTCGACCCGGTGAACAAGGGAGAATATGTGTGGAGCATGAACGTGCAGGATGTGGCTGTGATGGGACGCTATATAAATAGCGGCAAGCTTGACCTCACACGCAAGATAGCAGTAGCGGGCGCGAAGGTCAAAGACCCCGCGTATGTCACAGTGCTTGCCGGCTCGAAGATAGGCGACATCTGCCGCGACAATCTCATACGCGATGAGCATCTGCGCATCATCAACGGTAACCCGCTCACGGGTCTGCGCGCATCGGAGGAGGACGCTCTGTCGCCATTTGCGGCACAGGTAACCGTTATAGCCGAAGGCGATGAGACTGACGAGATGCTCGGCTGGGCGATGCCGCGCCTTAAGAAGTTCTCGAGCACACGCCTTTTCGCGACAAAACTGCAACAGGCTTTCTGTAAAAACAGGACATATGATTTCGATGCCCGCATCTGCGGAGGCGAACGTGCGTTCATCATGAGCGGCGAATATGACCGCGTATTCCCGATGGACATACTGCCGGAGCAGCTTGTGAAAGCCATGATAGCGCGCAACCTCGACCACATGGAGCAGCTCGGCGCATACGAGGTTGCCCCTGAGGATTTCGCCCTGTGCGAGTTCGTGTGCACATCGAAAATCGAGACGCAGCGCATAGTGCGCGAGGCTCTCGACTATATGCGCAAAGAACTTGAGTAATAACCCGAATTCCAATCTAAACAATAAGACAATTAAAATATGAGATTCTTAAAAAACATCGTCGACAAGTTAGAGCCGACCTTCTCCGAAGGCGGCAAACTCGCGAAACTGCACTCAGTGTACGATGGGTTCAAGACATTCCTGTTCGTGCCGAACACGACATCGAAGAGCGGTGTCCACATACACGATGTGACTGACTCGAAGCGTACAATGATCACTGTCGTGCTGGCTCTCGTTCCCGCCATGCTCTTCGGCATGTGGAACGTCGGCTATCAGCACTTCCTTGCCATAGGTCAGGAGGCGGGTTTCTGGATGCAGTTCTGGTTCGGCTTCCTTGCTGTGCTTCCCACACTGATAGTGTCATACGTCGTGGGTCTCGGCATAGAGTTCACAGTGGCACAGATTAAGGGTCATGAGATTCAGGAGGGTTTCCTCGTGACGGGCTTCATCATACCGCTCATTGTGCCGGTTGACACTCCGCTGTGGATGGTGGCCATAGCCACGGCGTTTGCCGTCATCTTCGCCAAGGAGGTGTTCGGAGGCACGGGCTACAACGTGTTCAACGTGGCACTCATCACACGCGCATTCCTTTTCTTTGCCTATCCGACGGCTATGTCGGGAGACCAAGTGTGGGTACGCACCCGTGACGCATTCTGGTGGGCCGGAGGCAAGGCCGTAGACGGCTTCTCCGGCGCGACACCACTCGGACAGCTCTCCACAGCCCCTGAGGGTACTGTGTACACCGACGGATTCCTGCATAATATCATGGGGCAGCCTATCTCGTTCTGCGACGCGTTCCTCGGTTTCATTCCCGGTTCAGTGGGTGAGACTTCCACGCTCGCCATCCTCATAGGTGCGGCCATTCTGCTCATCACGGGCGTGGCGAGCTGGAAAATCATGCTCAGCGTGTTCGCCGGCGGCGCAATCACCGCTCTTATATTCAACTTGTGGGGACCAGACACAGCAGCAGCGCAGATGCCATGGTATATGCACCTCGTGCTCGGTGGATTCGCCTTCGGTGCGGTCTTCATGGCTACAGACCCTGTGACATCGCCGCGTACGGAGTGCGCCAAGTGGATATACGGGCTGCTTATAGGAGCTATGGCCATCATTATCCGAGTGCTCAACCCCGGTTTCCCGGAGGGTATGATGCTCGCCATCCTGCTCATGAACATCTTCGGATGTCTGTTCGACTACATGGTCGTACAGTCCAATATCAAGAAGCGCATGAAGAGGGTGCCGCAGAAATGATGCTGGTGTATAGAGTATATCGATAAGGACTATTGTAAATAAAAATACAAACACACAATATGGCAACAAAGAAATTTAGATGTAAAGTGTGCGGATACATACACGAGGGCGACAAAGCTCCGGATGTATGTCCCGTGTGCCAGGCTCCCGCATCGGAATTCGAGGAGATAAGCGAACCGGGCGAGGGCAAGAAGAAAAAGGGCGTCAACACGAACGGCAACAGCTATACGCTGATATATATGACGGTTATCATCGTCATAGTATCGCTGCTGCTCTCAGTGGTGTCCGGCATCCTGAAGGAACGTCAGAACAAGAATGTCCGTCTCGACACCATGAAGCAGATTCTCAGCTCCGTGCCGGCTATCGAGAGCCAGCTTGCGGGGCAGGACGCCGAGGCGATGTACAACGAGTATATCAAGGAGTTCATCGTGCTTAACAAGGCGGGCGAGACAGTAAAGACACTCGACAAGAATGCCGACTTCGGCTACAAGCCGGAGAAGGGTGCTGACGAGTATCCTCTCTACATAGCCGAGGTTGACGGACAGACGAAATATATCATCCCGATGAACGGTGTAGGTCTCTGGGGCGCAATCTGGGGGTACATCGCGCTGGACAATGACCGCAACACGGTGGACGGCGTATTCTTCTCCCACGCGAGCGAGACTCCGGGTCTCGGAGCGGACATCGTGTCGCCGGAGAAGTTCCGTAACCAGTTCCACGGCAAGCACATTATGAACAACGGCGAGTTTGTGTCGCTGCTTGTAGTGAAACCGGGAGCGAAAGCCGATGGCGTAGAAACTGTAGACGGCATATCGGGCGGTACTATCACGTCAAAAGGCGTGGAGACCATGCTCAGGAATTGCCTCGGCAATTATGCCGCATTCTTCAAACAGGCCGGACAGGCAAATGCACCGGTAGCAGATGCTGCACCTGCGGCGGAAGTCGTTGAACCTCAAACGGAAGGAGGAAACTAATTATGAAAATGAACGAAGAACTGAAAAACGCCCTTCTCGGGCCATTGAGCAAAAATAACCCTGTCGTAGTACAGGTGCTTGGCATCTGTTCCTCACTCGCGGTGACTGCACAGCTGAAACCGGCGATAGTGATGGGTCTGTCCGTTACCATTATAGTGGCCATGTCAAATGTGGTAATATCTCTTATCCGCAACACTATCCCTAACAGTGTGCGCATCATTGTACAGCTTGTGGTGGTAGCTGCGCTCGTAACAGTGGTGAGCGAGTTCCTTAAAGCGTTTTCGTATGACATAAGCGTGCAGTTGTCCGTCTACATAGGACTGATTATTACCAACTGTATACTCATGGGCCGCCTTGAGGCTTTCGCCATGGGCAACAAGCCGTGGGCATCGTTCCTCGACGGTATAGGTAACGGTATTGGTTATGCTATCATGCTTATAATCATAGCTTTCATACGCGAGCTTTTCGGTTCGGGCACACTCTTCGGACTGCGCGTTATACCGCAAAGTTTCTATGAGGCCGGTTATGTGAACAACGGTATGATGATGATGCCGTCTATGGCTCTCATCATCGTGGCCTGCATCATTTGGGTACACCGTTCAATCAACAAAGACCTGCAAGAGCAATAATAGACGGTCGGCCGGCATCGCACTGCCCTTAAGCGGAGCGGACTGCCGGACAGTAAGAATAAAATAAAAACAGAAAACTGATATGGATCACGCATTTAGTTTATTCCTAAGGTCGATATTTGTCGACAATATGATTTTCGCCACATTCCTCGGTATGTGTTCATACCTTGCTGTGTCGAAAAACGTGAAGACTTCTGTAGGTCTGGGCGTAGCCGTCACGTTTGTGCTGCTTATTACAGTCCCAGTGAACTATCTTCTGGAGACCAAGGTGCTCAGAGCCGGTGCACTCGCATGGATGGGCGAGAGCTTTGCAGACCTTGACCTCTCATACCTCAGCTTCATTCTTTATATCGCTGTCATAGCGGCCATAACGCAGTTGGTGGAGATGGTAGTTGAGAAATTCTCCCCGTCGCTCTATGCCTCGCTGGGTATATTCCTGCCGCTGATAGCGGTGAACTGTGCCATCATGGGTGCCGCACTGTTCATGCAGCAGCGTATCGGCCTCGAGCCGACTGACCCGAAAGCAGTCACGAGTTTCGTCGACGTAGTGCTTTATGCACTCGGTTCAGGTCTCGGATGGATGCTTGCCATTGTAGGGTTTGCCGCTGTGCGCGAGAAGATGGAATATTCGCAGATACCCGCGCCGCTCAAAGGTCTCGGTATCGCATTTATAACGGTGGGTCTAATGGCTCTGGCGTTCCAGTGCTTCTCCGGACTTAAAATCTAACTGTCTAATTCCTAATTAAAGAGAAAGAATTATGTTATTGGCGATAAATACAATGGTAACGGTCACGAGCCTCTGTGTCTTCCTTATAGTAGTCATACTGCTTGTGGTCATACTGCTTGTCGCAAAACGCTATCTTGTGGCGAGCGGTAATGTGAAAGTAACCATGAACGGCGAAAAGACTCTGGAGATCGCTTCCGGCGGTTCTCTGCTTAACGCAATGGCCAACGCCGGGGTCTTCCTGCCTTCGGCCTGCGGCGGAAAGGGTTCTTGCGGCCAGTGCAAATGTCAGGTAACCGAAGGAGGTGGAGAGATTCTGCCTACGGAGACCGTACACTTCACACGCAAGCAGGTGAAAGACCACTGGCGTCTCGGCTGTCAGGTGAAAGTGAAGGGCGACCTTGCTATCAATGTGCCGGAGTCAGTGCTCGGCGTGAAAGAGTGGGAATGCACGGTGATTTCAAACAAGAACGTGGCGACATTCATCAAGGAGTTCATTGTCGCGCTGCCTGAAGGCGAGCACATGAACTTCATACCCGGCTCATACGCGCAGATCAAGATACCGACATTCAGCATGGACTATAACAAGGACATCGACAAGAGCCTTATCGGTGACACATATCTGCCGGCATGGGAGAAGTTCGGGTTGTTCGGACTTAAATGTCAGAATACAGAGCCGACCATACGTGCTTACTCCATGGCCAACTATCCGGCTGAGGGCGACCGCATAATGCTTACAGTGCGTATAGCTACGCCTCCTTTCAAACCGAAAGAACAGGGCGGAGGCTTTATGGATGTGATGCCGGGTATAGCTTCATCATATATCTTCACCCTCAAACCGGGCGACAAGGTAATCATGAGCGGTCCTTACGGCGACTTCCATCCGTTATTCGACTCGAAGAACGAGATGATGTGGATTGGCGGCGGTGCAGGTATGGCTCCGCTCCGTGCGCAGATCATGCACATGACGAAGACTCTGCACACGACAGACCGCAAGATGTCATATTTCTACGGAGCGCGTGCGCTCAATGAGGTGTTCTATCTCGAGGATTTCCTCCAGCTGGAGAAAGAGTTCCCGAACTTCTCGTTCCATCTGGCACTCGACCGTCCAGACCCTGCAGCCGACGCTGCCGGAGTGAAGTATACACCGGGATTTGTGCATAATGTGATTTACGAGACATACCTCAAGAATCACGAAGCACCAGAGGATATAGAGTACTACATGTGCGGCCCCGGACCTATGAGCCGTGCGGTAGAGAATATGCTCGACAGTCTCGGCGTTCCGCGCGAGAATCTGATGTTCGATAACTTCGGCGGATAGTTTTCCGTTGACAGGAGCATATAAGGCAGGCGGCTGTAAAAGGATTGTCCTTTTACAGCCGCCTGCCTTTATCAGTTGCCTGAAGCTTATTCCAAATTACTCTCACCGTACTCGGTGTATGCTTCTGCAGCATAAGATAAAGTCTCAGTGTCACAGTCGTACGCTTTCTTGTTTTTCGATTTGCCTTTCAGCAGATAGTCGAGTGTGATGACGAGGTCAGAGAGTGTTTTCTCTCTTTCCTTAGGCTTTAATTGGCATTCCCACAACTGTATGACGTTCCATCCCATCCCACGCAGTCGTGCGGCTGTCGCCGCATCGCGTTCGCGGTTGCGTGCAACCTTCTTACGCCAGAAATCGCTGTTCGTCTTAGGCAGTGAATAGAGTCCGCAGTTCTCATGGCCATGCCAGAAGCATCCGTTCACGAAGATGACACATCTGTACTTTTTCAGTACGATGTCCGGAGACCCCGGCAGACTTTTGACGTTTACCCTATACCTGAACCCTCGAGCGAACAGGTATTTCCGGACGATAAGCTCGGGCTTTGTGTCCTTGCTGTGTATCGCCGACATACATCTGTGCCGCTGTTCAGGAGTAAACTTGTCCGTCATGCCAATGTTATATCTCTTGCAAAATTAGTGTAATCTGCATTCAAAACTGCATGTCTGAGCCTTATATTCGAGGTAGCGGAGCGGATTTAACTATTTCATTTTGCCATAATTGAAATAAAATCATTATGTTTGCATTGGTATATGGTTCATTAGATGTCCAGAGATATGCCGGATAGTAATAAAGTTAAACCTTAAAAGTGTACTGCTATGAAAATCATTGATTCGATGAAAGGCACAATTGCCGAGTGTAAGGAGGAGGTAAAGCGCACTATTGCAGACAGCAGAGGCGGGGCGCAGATGCCGCAAGGCGAGTTCGAGTCTGAGATTGACAAATCAGAGTACGAGAAGAACAGACTTACGAAAGATGCCATCAAGAAGAAGATAGCTAATGTGGAGTCGATAAACATTACGGTAGAGCCGCTCAAGATATATACCGTGCTGGACTATCTTATCGACATATCGCATTCGGATATCGACAGTGACGCCAACAGTTATTGCCGCTCATATGCCAAGGCTATCATAGCCAAATATGAGAAGCAGCTGGATGTGTTGCGCCGTCATCATCCGGACAATGAGAAACTCGAATACTATGAGACGCAGCTTAAGGAGATGAAGGTGAAGGCTGTCGTCAAGCGTCACCTTATCCTTGTTGTCGCACTTTTCATTGCCGGTATAAGCGCAATATATGTGCTCCTTTCGGAGATATTCCGATGAGCAGAAGCACGGTGTGCCATCAGCCGACAATCATGCCGTCGTTCATCCGCACTGTGCGGTCAGACATGCACGCCAAGTTCTCATCGTGTGTGACAATGAGTATGGTCTGCCCGAACTCATCGCGCAGGTCGAAGAAGAGGCGGTGCAGTTCGGTGCGGTTCTTAGAGTCGAGGCTGCCTGACGGCTCATCGGCAAGAATAACCGACGGTTTGTTAATAAGTGCTCGTGCCACGGCGACACGCTGTTTCTCTCCGCCCGACAGTTCTGACGGCTTGTGGCCTGTCCTGTCGTCGAGACCGAGATAGGAGAGCAGACGTTTGGCCTCGCGTTCCGCACTGCGGAAATCAGTTCCGCCTATCAATGCGGGCATCATGACATTCTCCTCTGCCGTGAACTCCGGAAGTAGCTGATGGAACTGGAATACGAAGCCGATAGTCCTGTTCCTGAATGCCGCCAGTGCCTTAGCGTTCAGAGAAAGAGGATCTGTCCCGCCTACGGTCAGCGTCCCCGAGGTGGGGCGTTCAAGTGTGCCGACTATCTGAAGCAGAGTGGTTTTGCCTGCACCGCTCGGCCCCATGACTGAGACTACTTCCCCTTTGCTGATGTGCAGGTCAACACCTTTCAGCACTGTCAGCGCGTCATAGCATTTCGTTATCCCTTTCGCTGTTATCATTGTTTCCTGTGTTTGAAGTCAATTGCCTGATTATGTGACTCGCCATGCAGCAGCCGAACACGGCGGGCATGTAGGAGACTGTACCCGTGTTGGACCGTTTGTTCCTTTCTCCCTCGGTCTCAATCACACTGCCTGCGGCGACAGGTTCGGACGAATAGACCGCCGTGATGCCGCTCTGCACACCAAGCCTGTGAAGGCGTTTGCGTACCGCACGGGCGAGACGACAGTTCTCCGTTTTCGCAATGTCGGCAATGCGCACCTGTGTGGGGTCGAGTTTGCCCCCAGACCCCATGCTGCTGACAGTGGGGATATGGCGTGCGTATGCACCATGGAGAAGATGGACTTTGGGGGAGAGTGTGTCTATCGCATCGGCCAAGAAATCATACCGCACAGCATCAAGCAGCCGGGCGGTGATTTCGTCGTGGACGTATTCGCATAGGGGGTGCAGCCTGAGGGCGTGGTTGATGTCCGCCAACCTCTCGGCCAACACGTCTACCTTGCGTTGGCCGACAGTCGAGTGAAGCGCGATGAGCTGGCGGTTGATGTTGCTTTCGCTCACCGTGTCGCCGTCAACGAGCGTAAGTTCGCCTACTCCTGCGCGGGCAAGCATTTCGGCAGCATACGCGCCTACGCCACCTACGCCGACTACAAGCACATGCGCTGCGGATAGCCTCTCCATAGCTTCGCTGCCGAACATCAATAGTGTGCGTTCTTTCCACATGACGTTAATAGATTATGACCCCTACGACCGCAGCGATACATATCATGAGTATCGGATGGAGTTTCAGCCACTTGGTTGCCACGAAGGCCGCGATGAAGATAACCCACGACCGCCAGTCGGCATAGTTTTCACCGAAGCTCTCCGGTGTTATGAGCATCAGAGCGGCAGCGGCGATGAGCCCGACCACGACGAGGCGCAGGTACTTCATCACGCTCTCCACGTAGGGGTTGTCTTTGAACCGCGACATCAGTTTTGCCAGTATCAGCATGATGATGAACGACGGCAGCACCAGCGCGAATGTCGCCACGGCTGAGCCGAAGACGTTGCCGGAGGCGAGATAGCCGGCATAGGTGGCGCAGTTGATGCCGATAGGGCCGGGCGTAATCTGCGAGACGGCTACCATGTTGGTGAACTCCGTGATGGTCACCCACTGGTGATGCTCGACAAGTTCGAACTGGATGAGCGAAATCATGGCCGCCCCTCCGCCGAACCCGAAAAGGCCTATCTTAAAGAATACGTAGAACAGTTCAAGATATAACATACCGTTTGTTCCCTCCATTTCATTTGTCTTTTTGCGTGCCGTCTTTGCGGCTTACACGTGCGGCGTAGTATGCAGTGGCCACTCCTGCCACCATTGCCGCCAAGATGATGTATATCGGCGACAGCGAGAAGCCCCATATCAGTATGGCTGTCGCCACTGGAATCCATACGTTTTTCATGCTGACCTTCGCACCCTTGGCGAGTGAGAATACCGGGACGGCTATCAGTGCCACCACGGCGGGGCGTATCGCGCAGAACATCTTGTTTATTATTTCGTTGTCCTGAAACTGTGTGAGGAACATGGCGAACAGCAGGATGATAATGAAGGAGGGCAGCCCAGATGCGAGGGCGGCTACGACGGCCCCACGCTTTCCTGCTATGCGGTTGCCTACGAGTATGGATATGTTCATGGCCAGTATGCCCGGCGCGGTCTGCGCCAGCACTACCATGTCGAGAAAGTCGTCCTCTTCAATCCACTTGTGGCTTGTCACGACCTCACGCTCGATGAGCGGTATCATGGCGTAGCCGCCGCCAAGGGTGAATGTGCCTATCTTGGCGAAAGAGAGGAACATGGTTCCGAGAGTCCCTAATTCTTTCATTTCACATATTTCAGTTTTACAAGGAGTGACCGTCGGGTAGCGTTGTGCAATGGCTGTGCGACGGGTCTCATTCAAGAAAATAAATCCTGACAGCTAAACCGTTAACTGTCAGGATTTATTGCGGAGCGGCAAACGGGGCTCGAACCCGCGACCCTCAGCTTGGGAAGCTGATGCTCTACCAACTGAGCTACTGCCGCAATCAGGATAAACATCTCCCTATCGTTTATCAGGTACAAAGGTATTACAATATGCTGAAACGGCAAAGGAAAGAGCGATATTTTTTTGAGGGGAGGGGCCAACTTTCGTGTGCAGGGGCTGACGGGAGGCGCGATGCAGGCGGAAGGGGATGCCTCTGGGGGCTTGTTGTCACTCTATTGGAGTGCCTTGCGGATGTCTGAGGTGAGGGGGAGAGATGGGGCTGAAACTGCGGCGGAGGAGGGCTGAACCGGCCGGAGGGTGTGGAGGGGCTTCGGAGGGTGTCCGTAGGCGCTTCCTGGCCGCTCCGTCGAGAGTACGACTTTTTAACCACTTTTTACGCTTTGGGGTTTGGCGGGGGCATGGGGTGCTTGGGTTGTGCAAGGTGAGGAATTTCGAAGGAGTGTGTGAAAAGGAGGTAGAGGAGTGGGGTGTATTGCGGTGAGGCTGGGGAGGGGCTTCGGTGGGGCTGGCCTGCTGCTGGCTCGAGAGTACGTGTTTTTAACTCTGTTTAAGAAACTGGTTTGGCTTGAAGATGGGGGAGGGGAGAAGTGGGCTGAGTGTCGGGGTTGTTGGGGGTGTGAGGAGGGATGGAGTGCGTGAGTATGGGGATTGGAGTGCGGTGATGGAGGTGAAGGTCGGGGGAATGGGTACGGGGATGGTGGGGGTGTGCGGAGTGTACGGGCTTGAAGTGGGAGAGGGGTTGTCGGCTGTGTGCCGTGCGGGCGGAGGGTAATGAAAAAGGGAGGCATAACCTTTTGCGATTATGCCTCCCTTTTTCTGTGGTCCCACTAGGACTTGAACCTAGGACCCCCTGATTATGAGTCAGGTGCTACTAACCAACTGAGCTATAGGACCGATGCTTGTCTGTCGCGCAGTGCGAACTGAAAGCGACTGCAAAGGTACGATATTTTTCCGGATGTGCAAGAGTTTTTCGGAGAAAAAATGTGCGGATTTTGTGAGAAGGGCTGTGATGACAGGCAGGTTTATGTGTATCGCTTTATAAATTAGGATATTAGTGATGGAGTGGGTCGGGCTGATGATGTGAGGAAATATCGGGCTAAGATGTGAGGGGCGGTGCGCGGCTGCGCTTTGTCTGCCGGATGTACGGGTGGATTTTTATGGATGCTTTTTCTGTGTGCAGTGCGGAGAGGGCGGGGAATGGTACCCCCATAAAACAAGAAAGGGTAGCCTCACAGCTACCTCAATCTTTTCTTAACCTTAAATCTAATACCATGAAAAACACATTGCAAAGGTACGGCTTTTATCTGAATCTGCAAGGGGGCGGGACGGGAAATGTCTATATTTAACTTTATTTATTATACAGTAGGGTGTAAAGTGTGGAGAGTGTGTCTGTGTATTAGCTTGGTATACAGGGTTTTGCTCTTGTTTTCTTTGTTTGCTATACAGTATGTTTTATAACATGTTTTTGTTGGGCGGCGAGAGGAAACGGGTCATTTTTTGCGTATCCAGAACTGGTTTCTGCCGAAAATGCCGCGCTTGTCGAGCGAGCCGCGCAGTTTCAGACGGTCGGAAGAGGGGTCGTATGAGATAGTGCCGTAGTAGAATTTGCCGCTTTCGGGGTCGAGTACCTTGCCGCCTTTCAGTACGCCATCTTCACAGGTCATGCTGCGTATGATGATGAGGCCTTCGACGGGCTTGTTGTGGTCTTCGCCTTCGCAGGGGGTGCAGAGCGCGCCGGCGTATTTCTCTTCGAGGAGGCGTTCGATGCGGCCGTAGTACAGTTCGTCGGCGGCCTTGAAGATGTGGACAACGGATTTCTCGATGCCGCTTTTGTCGTCGACTGTAATCCAGCGGCCGAGTATGCGGTCTATCTGCGCGTTGGCCGAGAGCGAGAGCAGCGCGAAGAGCAGTAAGAGGGATTTTCTAATCATGGTCTTCTGACGTTTTTCTTATTCGACATAGAGTACAAGCCCTTTGAGGTATTCGCCCTCGGGGTGGTAGATGTTTACGGGATGGTCGGCGGGCTGTGTGAGCTGGTGTAGGATGCGGACGCTGCGTCCGCTCTGCGCTGCCGCGCTGAAGACGGCGAGGCGGAACTGTTCGCGGGTTACGGCCTGGGAGCAGGAGAATGTGAAGAGTATGCCGCCGGGGCGTATCTGGCTGAAAGCCTTGGCGTTGATACGGCGGTAGCCTTGGAGTGCGTTGTGCAGTGCGTCGCGATGCTTGGCGAATGCCGGGGGGTCGAGGATGATGAGGTCGTAGCTGTCCTTGATGTCGTTGAGGAAGCTGAAGGCATCGGCCGTGAAAGATGTGTGGCGTGGGTCGCTGCCGAAGTTCATGGAGATGTTGCGGTCGGTCAGTTCGATGGCCTTGGCGGAGCTGTCTACCGAGTGGACGAGCGCAGCACCGCCGCGCATGGCGTAGAGGGAGAAGCCGCCGGTGTAGCAGAACATGTTGAGGACGCTGCGGCCGTTGGCGTAGCGTTCGAGCAGGGCGCGGTTCTCGCGCTGGTCGATGAAGAAGCCTGTCTTCTGTCCGCCGAGCCAGTCGGCATGGAAGCGGAGGCCGTTTTCGACGGCGATGCAGTCGGAGGCGTTGCCTATGAGGTAGCCGTCGTGGGGTTCGATGTCGGCCTTGAAGGGGAGCGTGCCTTCGGATTTGTAGTAGACGTTGCGCAGCCCGTCGACTTCTTCAATGAGTAGCTCGGCCAGCGTCTGCCTGACGGTGTGCATCCCGACAGAGTGGGCCTGCATGACGGCTGTGGAGCCGTAGATGTCGACGACAAGTCCGGGGAGGTTGTCGCCCTCGCCGTGAATGAGGCGGAAGGCATTGGTGTGGGGGGTGTCCGCGAGCGAGATGGCGCGGCGCAGGGTGTAGGCGGCACGGATGCGCCGCTGCCAGAACGCGCGGTCAATGGGCACGTCCTCGAAGGAGAGTATGCGTACCATGATGCTGCCTATCTGATAGTGCCCTATGGCGAGGAAAGAGCCGTCGTGGCTGACAATGCGGACGAGGTCGCCCTCGTGTGGGCGGCCGTCGATGGATTGTATCGCCCCGGAGAAAATCCACGGGTGGAAGCGGAGGACGTTTTCCTCCTTTTTCGGTTTTAGTCTGATAGTCGTCATGAGAGTAACGGGTGTGAAGTTTTATTTGTCGTGAGAGCGGCGTTGCAACTCGAGGTATATGCGCAGGCACGCCCAAGCGTCGGTGGCGGCGTAGAGCATCTGTGCGGGTGTGAGCGTCGGGGCTTCCCAGTTGGAGAGCTGCTGCCGCTTGGATATTCTCTGGTGGAAGATTATGGCGTAAATCTTCTGTAGGCTCATCTCCTCGATGCCGAATGCGCGGACGTACTTTTGCAGTTCGATGAAGTTTTTGGGGCGTACGGGCATCCAGCGGCCGAGGGAGCGGAAGTCGTCCTGCACGGAGAGGCCTACTTTGAGCGGGCTTTCGTTTTCCAGATAGTTTTTCAGTTCGGTGTTAGGGCCGAGCCTGTTGAGCCGGAAGAGGTAACAGGTGAAGCGGTCGGCGAGCTGTATCAGGCTAACGTCGTGTGTCACGCCGCGCCGGAATGACGGCCTTGTCTCGGTGTCGAAGCCAATCACGTCGGCCTGCCGCAGCCTGTCGAGCGCGGGGGGTACATCCTCGGCGCGTTCAACGAGCACGATGTTTCCGCGTATGTCACACGGCGGCATGACAGACACCTTTTCCTTTTCAATATGTTCCGGGAATAAAATCACCTGTCGGCAGCTGTATTATGCGTTGTCCTTGTCGTCAGAGGCCCACACCATGTGGAGCGCCATGTGGGCATCGAGCAGCCGCGCTCCCCAGTAGGCGCGGAAGTCGCGAATACATACAATGAGAGCGTCGTTCATGAGGTCCTCATTGCCTATGCGTCCGCAGCTCACGAAGTCTTTCAGGGACTGGTATACGTCGGCCAGAGACTCGGAGACGGTGGCCGCAATGGTCGTGTCGCTGTAGCGTATGTCGGGATGTACGGCGGTGAGATACTGGTCCGCATCGGCCATCATGTCGGCGAGCTTTGAGCGCATGGCCTCGTAGTCGTTCTCGTCGACGAACTTTTCGGGTTCTTCATCATAGACGGGGGCGAGGGGCTCAACCATGGCTGCCTTCATGTAGAGGAGCGGGATGAGCTTGCGCATCTTGTCAATGAAGTCCGTGCGCTCCAAAGTGTCGGCCTCCATGTATTTGCAGACCTCATTGGCCACGGTGAGAAATTCGATACTTCCTTTTGCAAATGCCATATACAGTGTTGTTTGATTTGTCCTGTTAACGGTGTTTATTTGAGCATTATTATGCTGGCGGCCATCACTATCATGCCAAGTACAAGGCCTATGATGGAGTAGTGGTGCTTGCCGTATTTTTCAGATGTGGGGAGGAGTTCGTCCAGAGATATGTAGACCATGATGCCCGCCGTCATCCCCATGAGCGCGCCCTCTATCGTGCTGTTCCAGAAGGGCAGGAGGATGAAGTAGCCAACCAAAGCGCCGAGCGGCTCAGCAAGGCCCGAGAGGAAGGAGAAGCAGAAGGCTTTGCGCTTCTCCCCTGTGGCTTGGTATATGGGTACGGATACGGCTATGCCCTCGGGGATGTTGTGCAGGGCTATGGCTATCACGATGGGCAGCGCGAATTCTACGCCCTGGAGCGAGACGGCGAATGTGGCGAGCCCCTCCGGGAAGTTGTGTATGGCAACGGAGAGGGCGACGAATAGGCCCATGCGCTTGAAGTTGCGGTCGGGCGCGGCGGGCTTGCCCATCTCCTCGACAAGCGCGGCTTCGTGGGGGTTGTCCTTTTCCGGTATGAGGAAGTCAATCAGGGCGATGAGTCCCATGCCGGCGAAGAATGTCACGGTGGTGGCGAGCAGGGCGTTGTCGCCGAAGACGGACTCGAAGGAGTCTACCGTTGTGGGGAATATGTCAACGAAGGAGACGAAGAGCATGACCCCCGCCGAGAACCCGAGTGAGAGGGTGAGGAATGTGGTGTTCGTCTTGTTCGCAAAAAAGGCTATCAGGCTGCCGATGCCGGTGGAAAGTCCGGCAATGAGGGTCAGGCCGAATGCTATGAGTAATGTGCTTGTGTCCATAGGGATGAGAGTTTGGCAGGTTGCGCCCTCTGAGCGCACCTATCGGTAAGGCAAAGTTAGGCAAAATGTTCCGTATGGGCAATAAGTGGGAGGGTGTTGCCGGAGGAGGGGGCCGCGAGGGGGGGTGAGGGGGCGAAGGGGGTATGTTGCTTTATTGAAAGCAATAGGCCGATGTGTCATAATTGCAAATTGCTGCGTTATTATCGGAGTTCGGGCTAAGTCATTTACTACAGTAAACTCCTGTCGCCCTCATCCTCAATGCCTTGCATTTTGCTAATTCTTACACATCTTAAAGGGGCTGTATCAAAACTTTTATTTTGACACAGCCCCAGTCTTCCGGCATGTACTCCCGCCGAGAATCGAACTCGGATCTACGGTTTAGGAAACCGCTATTCTATCCATTGAACTACGAGAGCTTCAAGCGGATGCAAAGTTAAGGCTTTTTGTCCGTTCCACCAAATTTATTTTAGGGCGAAGGAGAGATATTGTGAGTGGGGGCGGCGGATGCTGTGGCGGAATATACGAAAAAAGTTTGACACGCTGACGGGCTTTGGTACAATCAGGCGGAAAAAGGCGCGAAGAGAGCGACTTGCTTGGTTGAGGGTAGCGGGAGGGTAGCTGCAAGGTGGCTGACAGCAGGGTGTTTGCTATGATAGTCAATGGGTTGTGAGTGGGGGTGAGGAGGACGTGGAGAGACGGCGGGAAGGGAGAGATGTGGGTTTGGGGGAGACTGAGTGTGCGATAATATCTGTTAAACCCAAATCGGTCAATAGAACGTTTTTGAGATTTCTGCGAAAGCCGTTTTTTAAAAACGCATCATTTTGATATGCAATAGGGCATTTTGTGTTTTGCAGGAGTCCCGTTTTATTAAACTCTTTGGC
>CALUOH010000024.1 GCA_944322025.1 uncultured Bacteroidales bacterium
GGCCTCAGCCCGAAAAGCCACTTCGCCTCTATCACCTCGAAACCCTTGTTCATCAGCGTGGCGGAGTCTATCGTAATCTTCGCCCCCATGTTCCATGTCGGGTGCTTGAGCGCGTCAGCCGCACGAACTCCCGCCAGCTGCTCCTTCGTATATGTGCGGAACGGCCCCCCCGATGCCGTGAGTATCACCTTCTCCACCTCGTTCTCATGCTCCCCCACGATGCACTGGAATATCGCCCCGTGTTCCGAGTCTATCGGCAGTATGCTTGCATGATGCTCCTGCACGAGCCTCGTAATCAGTTCTCCCGCCACTACGAGCGTCTCCTTGTTCGCGAGGGCTATCTTCTTGCCCGCCTTTATCGCCGCTATCGTCGGACGCAGGCCGGAGTAACCCACCATGGCCGTCACCACTGTGTCTATGCTCCCCATCGCCGCCGTCTGCGCTATCGCCTCTTCCCCCGCAAAAACCTTTATCGGCAGCGGCGCGAGCGCATCCTTCACCTCCCGGTAATGCGCCTCGTTCGCGATGACCACAACCTCCGGCATGAACCTCCGCGCCTGCTCTATGAGCCGTGCGGCGTTGTTGTTCGCCGTCAGCGCATATACCTCGAAAAGCTCCTCATTAGCGGCCGCAACCTCCAAAGTCTGAGTACCAATAGACCCAGTAGAGCCCAATATTGCCAGCCTCTGCTTATGCCGTGTCATAATAATCAGCGTAACTAAAATACGATATACTCACCCGGGTCAAGCGGCAGCCCGTCTTTCCACAGTTCAAAAGAGAGCTGCTCCATGTGGCCGTCGGCAGCCTCGTCGGTTATGGCTATGACATCACCCGCCAGCACCCTCTCGTTCACACCTTTCAGCGGGTGTCCCGCATTGCGGTAGACCGAGACAAAGCCGTTGTCGTGCTGTACAGAAATCACGCTCCCGTCAAACATGCCGGGTTCGGAGAGGATGACCCTGCCGTCGGAGACGGCCATCACCGCGCTCTTGGGCTTCACCGATATTTCAACTCCGGGCATGCCCTGCCCGACAGAGCGCAGGAGCGTAC
Organism: uncultured Bacteroidales bacterium; assembly: GCA_944322025.1. GTDB lineage: Bacteria > Bacteroidota > Bacteroidia > Bacteroidales > Paludibacteraceae > Aphodosoma. Next base: position 1,051 of record CALUOH010000024.1, read on the forward strand.
CGTCGGCGGGCTTCATGAAGACGGGCCTGTTTGAGGCCTCCTCCGGGGAGACTACGTCTATCGAACTCAGATTGTACATGCTCTCCTCCTCGAATTTCTTCGCGAACTCCGACTCCTCCACGCTCCTTTCCAACGGGAGGTCAGCCCATGAGGCTATGGTGACAGAGTCGGCCGTGGTGAGCGTGTCGAACGTAAGTGTGCCGTTTATCACGTGCTTCATGAGGTTGAGCTGCTTCATTTGCAGTTCTACACTGTGGGAGAGGGAGTCGATGCGGACTGTCTCCGCTATGAGGTCTTTCTTGGTAGACACGTCGGCATAACCGGGCAGGAAGTGCTTCAGCGGCGTGGCGAAGATGATGACCGATATGAGGACGAAGGATATCAGCGTGAAGATGCAGACAAAGAGGAACAGGGACAGCTGGGAGAGCCTGAAGTGAAACGTCTCTTCCAACGTGTTCTCATTCAGGATGAAAATCTTATACTTAAAGCGTATTTTCTGGAAAAAGTTAGAACCCCTGCCTTTCATACTATATCTGCAAACGCCTACGGTGCGGCAAAGTTACTGAATTTTTTCCATACCCGCAGCACGGCGAAGCCATAAGGGGCAGGTTTTTTTAAGGGGTGAGGAATGAGGGGTGTATGCCGATGCGGCGTACGGAGAGGGGGAGACGGTGCGAGGAGGTGAGGGCGGAGCGGGCGGGAAGGAGGCTGGAGGCGGGTGTTTTTCATGCGATGGGGTTCGGAGAGGCTTCGGTGGGTGTCCGTAGGGGCTTCGGAGCCGCTTCGTCGAGAGTACGTGTTTTTAACCTTGATTAATACTTGAAGGAGGGGCGAGGGCAAAGGAGGGAAGAAGGGTGCGGAGGGGGTGGCTTTGGAGAGAGGATGGGGAAAGAAGAGAAGTGAGAGATATACGGAGCAGACAGTGCTTCTGATGAAAGGCAGGGGGATGGGCGGGTGGATGGGAAGCAAGAGGGGCAGGATGGATTGAAAAGACGTGGTGAGCACGGGAGGGATGGATTTGCAGAGGGAAAACGGGCGGGCGTGGGAGAAAATAATATTTTTTAACTCAGAAAGGACAATAAAATGTCCCCCCCCCCCCCGTTTTATCTGTACAAAATGATTATATTCGCATAATTAATCTACTGTCAAAAGAGATGAAAAAACAGTTCATTCTGATGCTGGCGGCGGTGCTGCTCGGCATCGCAAGTCCGCTTGGGGCGGAGAGGTATCGTGTAACACCGGACGGTGCAAAGAAATGGGTGGGCGCAAAGTGGGTGGATGCACCGAAAGATATTGCCGCCTTAGTGGAGGGGGCGAAGGGCAAGGTGACTATCGACATAGAGAGCGGCTTCTACCCCACGCTGGAGATAGATTTCGCACGGACGGAGGTCACGTCGCTCAACATAGTCTGCCAAGACGGCTGGGCCGTGCTGGAGTCGCACTACCTCACCGACTCGCGGAGCGAGAACCACGGCGTGAATGTCCGTTTCCACAATGTCTATTCCACGGGGATTAACGAGAATGTCAGCCTGACGTACAACAAGCCGAGAACGACGCTGCTGCCTTATCTCTATGTTTCGCCGAAGGGGGCGGGAAAGATGGACGGCTCTTCGTGGGAGAACGCGCTGCCGGGCAAGCGGCTGTCGAAGGTGCTGAACGAGAAGGAGGGGGACATAGTGCTGTTCATGAAGGGCGGCACGTACAAACCGCTCATGGTCAAGAACAAGCGTCTCACGTCAATCAGCATGTACGGGAGCATCGGCGATAAGGATACGTATTTCGGCACTGGTGCGGGCTACGGCTGCAAGATGGTTACGTCGGACAGTTGCGTAACCCAAATGTACAGGGTGAACCTACGCGGGAGCTGGATTGTGAAGAACTGCATGATGTATGGCTCAGAGCGCGACGGGAGTGACGCACGGGCATGCACGCATATCTTCGTATCACCGGAGGGGACGGGAAGGAGAGACGGCACATCACTGGCGGACGCGCTGCCGCAGTCGGAGCTGCAAAGAGCGGCAAGCGGGGCAAAGGGCGAGGTGTGCGTGTTCCTGTCGGCAGGCACGTATGCGCCGATGAGCCTGCGGCTGCCGGGAGCGGTGAACAGATTGCGCATATTCGGTAACTTCGGAGGGGAGAGCGTGATAGAATCGCCCGACAAGGATATTTCCGACATGGTGTTCTCTGTACAATCCGACAGGCCGGAGGGAGAGGAGAAAGCGCGGGTGCACCTGAAAGACTTTACGATGAGAGGTGATTTCGATTTCGGCAATACGAAGGGGTATTTCAATAATATTAATTTGGTGAGAATGGGGAAGAAGGAGATGAGGTAAAGGGGAGGTAGGGAGTGTGCGTAACTGCGAAAGACGATGTGTCATAATTGCAAACTGCTGCGTTATTTTCGGAGTTCGGGCTAAGTCATTTACTACAGTACCCTCATCCTCAATGCCTTGCATTTGCTAATTCTTACACATCTTAAAATGGGCTGTATCAAAATTTGATACAGCCCATTTGTTTTTACTCGGAGAGGAGTAGCTCGACTACGTAGTCGATGTCGCCCTGCTGGGAGGGGGTGTGACCGAGACGAAGGTAGATGCCGTCAGGGCCTTGGCGGAAAGGCAGGGAGCGGCGGCCGGAGAACTGGACGGCCTCACGGACGCGGGCGGTGGTGAAAGGGAGGAATATCTCGCGGTCCTGATAGTCGAGTATGTGGACGAAGAGGCGGTTGCCCTTGCGTGTGGTTACGCCCCACGGACGTGGGGTGATGTCGCCAGCACGAGTGCCGTAGATGGTTTCGCCGTAGTGTTTCAGCCACTCGCCCATCTCCGACAGGCGGATGACGGCGGTGTCGGGGAGAGAGCCGTCGGGCTGCGGGCCGACATTGAGGAGAAGGTTTGCCCCACGGCCGGCGGCGCGGACGAGGAGGTGGATGAGCTCGCGCGTGGACTTGTAGTCCTGATCGGTTATCTTGTATCCCCACATGCCGTTCATGGTCTCGCAGGTTTCGAGGGGAAGGCGGCTGACTTCCTGTCCGGAGAGGCCTGCGGTGTTCTCGCCGGGGAGGTCGCGCTCGAATATCTGTATGTTTTCACCGGCGTAGGGGGCTTCGTGGTGGTTGTTGGCTATGAGGCATGAGGGCTGGAGGGTGTGTATGAGGGAGTACTGTTCGTCGAGGTGCCAGTCGAAGCCGGGGTCGGCGTCGTGGTCCCATTTGCCGTCGAACCATATCGCGCCGATGGGGCCGTAGTTTGTGAGGAGTTCGGTGAGCTGGCAGTTCATGAAGGAGAAGTAGGTGTCCCAGTTCTCGCGTCCGGGAGTGCGGCCAGTGGTGCGCCCGGTGCGTCCGAGGGGATAGTCGTCCCTACGCCAGTCGAGGTGTGAGTAGTAGAGGTGGAGCTTTATGCCCTGCCGTGCGCATTCGTCGGCGAGCTCTTTAAGGACATCGCGGCCGAAGGGGGTGGCGTCGACTATGTTGTAGCCGGAGCAGGCGGTGCGGAACATGGAGAAGCTGTCGTGGTGGCGCGTGGTGAAGCAGATGTATTTCGCGCCGGAGGCCTTGACGACGGATACCCACTCGGCGGCATCGAAGTTGGAGGGGTAGAAGCCTGCGGCCAGTTTCTCGTACTCGTGCGTGGTGACGCCTTCGCGGTTCAAGAACCATTCGCCGTGGGCTATCATGCTGTATATGCCCCAGTGGATGAAGATGCCGAACTTGTTGTCACTGAACTGTTTCTGTGCCTCCTTTATCTCTTCGGAGGGGACGTAGCCGGGGATGAAATTGCCGGCGTGGGCCGCGCCAAGAGCGATGAGACAGGCAGCGGCCAAGGATGTCAGTCTGCGTTTCATACAGGTTTATGGTTTATAGATTATAGAGTTACACTTTTAGAGTTATGATTCTGCGGTCAAAGTTACAAATTTTACTGATACGGAGGGCAAGGGGGAGGGGGAAGTGCACGTTTTACCTTTCTCGCCTGAAGTAGAGCATGTCGGTCAGCAGTACACCGCCGTCGATTACGGGATGGTCGTAATTGTCAGTGAAGAAGTCCTTTATACGATGGGAATAGACAAAGCCGCACTTTTCATAGAATGGCACAGTGGAGGGGCTGTCGCCTGTGCCGACAAGCAGTGTGCGGCATGAGGGCGCGTAATGCCGCCAGATATGGTCTATCATGGCACGCCCTATGCCACGCCTGTGGAAGTGAGGGTGCACGGCAAGGTTCTTCAACTCATAGAACCCTTCCGCCTCACGTGTCACTACGCATACGGCAACAACTATGCCGTCCTCTCTGGCGGCAAACATCTCCCCGCGCTCCAAATAGCGGTCAATCATGGATTCCTGTTCGTCCGCCAAGAGCAGCAGCGGGAGGAAACGCTTTTTATCCGTGCTTATAATCCCAATTTCCATAGTACAAAGGTACGAAAAGGGGTGAGAAATGCAATGGGGTATGTTGAGCGGAGGGGAGAGAGGGGCGAGGAGTGCGGATGGGATGGGGAATGGCCAAGGAGGGTGTCCGTAGGGGCTTCGGAGCCGCTTCGGCGAGAGTACGTGTTTTTAACTCTCTTTAAGGAGTGAGTAGGGAGTGGGTATGGAGGGGCCTCGGTGGGTGTCCGTTGCTGCTGGCTCGAGAGTACGTGTTTTTAACCTTGATTAACGCGATGTGGTTGGAGGTGAACGGGGAGGGGGCAGGGTGTGTATCGAGTGAGGATGGCTTACGGACAGGGAGAGGCTGGCTGAGAGCTGGCTCAAGAGTACGTGTTTTTAACCACTTTTTATGTTTGAGGGACGGGGAAGAGAGTGGTCTGTGGACTGGGCGGGGTAAAGGGGGCAACGGGGAGGATGAAAAAAGGCTGCCGACTCACGTCGACAACCTTTCCAAAATCAATACCTAAGCAAGTGTATATAGAAACTGTTTTGCTTTTCCACAAACTTTGTGATTAGATTGTGTGGAGATATCTGAGAAACAGTTTTTCGTCTATGGATTGTGCGCCCCGCCGGCCCTATCCCGCCCTCATGCCCTTGCAATAGCCCGCTATTGTGTCGGTCATGAGAACGGGATATGCCTCGACGGTGCATCACAATCCATTTAGACGGCAAAACCAAAACAGTTTCTAAAAGTGTTCTTTATCTCTTCATTAGCTTGTATGTCTCACTGCCGCAACGCACGACGTAGATGCCAGAGGTCAGGGAGGAAACATCGACAGAGTTAGTGCCGGCTTTCAGCTCACGAGTCATCACGATGCGGCCGCTGAGGTCGTAGAGGCAGATGGTCACGTCACGGGCTACGGAGACATACATGGTCTCCTGCACGGGGTTCGGGTATATGGTCTCCACTATCCTCACATCGTATGTGGCAGTGCCAAGAGCGGTGACTGTCACGCGGCATTCGGCTGTAAGGCCGCCGTCGGCTGTGGTGACTGTTATCACGGCCTCGCCTGCCGATACAGCTGTGACTACGCCGTCTGCAACTGTGGCAACCTCTGTGTCGGAGGACTCCCATGTGAGCGCGGCCTCCGCGCCTAGGGGCAGGAGCGCGGCCGTCAGGGTGTCAAGGTCTCCTACGCTCATGTCAAGAGCCTCGCGGTCAAGGTATAGCCCTTCGGTCTCCAAGCGGCTTTCCAATGCCCAGAATCCTTTGGAGTCGTTCTTGTAGTATATAGTGCCGTACTGGTCGACTACCACGCTGTGGGTGCAGTACTGGGTTTTCGGGGCAGTCCATTTGTATGCTATCCTCGGCTCGGTGTTGCCCTCGAAGTCCTCGATGCAGACCATGTCGCCAGTGGCATTGTTCAGGCAGACGTAGATGTAGACCTTGTTGCGGTTGCCCTCATGGGCGTATGCGGTGCAGACCACGGGCGTGGACTGGGACGCGCCGCCCATATCAACGGCATAGACGTGCTCGAGGCTCTCGCCGTTGAAGTCGTAGACATCAAGCCCGCCCAGTCCGTTGCTTGTCATTGTGCCAGAGGTAGCGTAGACACGTCCGTTGAAGACTGTGGGTGTGGTGGTGGCCTGCCCGGCGACATCGGCCGAGAGGACGCTCTCCTTGTCGAACGTGCCGTCGGGGTTTATCCTGATTGCCACAATCTTAGCGGCCTCCTTGGCGGTGAAGAAGAGGCGGCGGCTCACGCTGTCATAGGATGTGCCGCTGCGGAGCGTGGTGTTTTCCATGGCGTAGGAGTCGACCAGTGCGCCCGTCCTGCGATTGCGCGCCTGCATCACGCCGTTGTCACCGCCGAAATAGATGAAGTCGCCGACCACAGTCGCTCCGCTCCAGTAGAAGCCTGCATCGTCAGACTCCCAGACGGGTACTTTAAGCTCATCGGTCTGTTCGGGGTCATCGTCGGCAGAGGTGAAGCAGTAGTATTTGCCGGAGGAGGCTTCGCCCAAGCCGCCACTTGTCTGGCCGACATAGACATAGCCGTCGTGATAGACCACAGGGCTTAGCTGCTGTTTGCCAGTGGCCTCAGTCTGCCAGAGGGGTTTGAGCGTCACGGCATCGAACGCTCCGAGAGAGCCGTTACTATACGGGACGAATATCTTTCCGTCGCCGTATGTTATCATTGCGAAGAAGCCCATGGAAGCGGACATTTCGGTCTCGGCCACCTTAGTGCCGTCGAACACAGAGACCTTGTAGAGCGTCCGCCCCTCGGTGACGTACATGTAGTCGCCAGCGATGATAGGCTGCCCGGGGTAGTCGAAGAAGCCGCCGCCGTCGAAGGTCATCTCCCATTTCACGGAGAGTTTTTCCGCCTTGTTAGCCATCCCGAGTTCCACTATAGACTGATGGACGGAGTTCTTATACATCTGCCCCCAATACGTATTCCCGTCAGTCGGCTCTTCGCCTTCGGGCAACTGCACGGGCGGCTCTGCGGCCGTCCACGGGGCACGGGGAATTACGCCCGTCATGCTCGGATTGTCAAAGCTCTGATACGCCCAACCGTCCCAACTGCCGTTCTGCAAGCGGCGCGACGATGCGCCGAGACCGGAATAGGAGAAAGACTCCGCCCTGTCGTCCTTGACCTGATAAGACCAATAGCCGTTATACCACCCGGAGACCCAGTGGTCATCGGGGTCGGAGGAGGTCCAGTCGTCATAGTTGTAGGCATCGGTCGTGACAATGCCGTCAACAGGCGTGTGTTCGGCGGTTTCCTCTGTATCGGGGTCGGTGTATATGAGTGTTATATCTCCCGAGCCGTTGAGGTCGTAGCCGAGGCCAGCAATAGTGTTGCCGAGATTGGTATTATGGGTCAGGAAGACGAAGCGGGGGTCGGCCTTTGCCACGGCAGCCACCATGGCGTAGCCTGTGTTCTGCGTATCGTCATCAGCATCGAAGAGATAGCCCCATACGAGCGTGCCACCCTTGTCGTCAAACCAGTCAACCACGAGCGCGGCCGAGTCAGAGCCTTCGCCCACCCAGAACTTTATGTCCGCGAACGTGAACTCTGTGTCCTCGCCAGCATCAGCTGCGGCAACCTTGGCGGCCTGCATTTTCTGCCGGAGGTCGGGACGCTCATGCCCCTGCACCATGAATACTCCGCCCTGTGCCGCCACAACTGCGGAGACAAGGGTCATAATTACAAAAGAAAAAATACGTCTCATTGTTTAATTGTCTTTTAATTATTCGTTAAATTACTTCTTAATTACCTTTACGGCTTCGCCGCCAGCGCAGACGATGTATATGCCTGGCTTCCAAGAGGCGGCATCAACGGCATTCTCGCCAGAGGTCAAGTGGAGAGCCGTAAGCAGCGCACCCGTCAGGGAGTAAACCTCCGCCACGCAGTCTGTGTCCACGCGAATGTACATCACACCCTCCACCGGGTTAGGCCATACGCCAAGCCCCGCACCGTCGACGGCCAGTTCAACGCCAGTGGTACCACCACCCTCACCTGCCTCCTCTGCGGGGAAGAATACAGGCATGGCGGGAAACCAGCAGTTGTCTATCATCTCATAGCTGTCGAGCAACTCGCCGCGATTGCTTATGCGGACTGTCTGATAGGACTGGCTCATGAACTCCTGATAGAGCGAGCAGTATAACTCATCGGTCACGGGGTGCACACGGAAACCCGCGCCGTATATGTTCCAGCCGATGGACTGGGTGTCGAAGAGTTCGCCGAACTCCTCGGTGTCGATGTCGTAGTAATATATCTTTGTCGAGGCGAACCACCCACCGTTGTTCTTCCAGTAGAGCCTGTTCTCACGTTGCGAAGCGCAGAAGCCGTCGGCCGTCCAAGCGTACCATGAGTTAGGCACACCGTAGCCCTCGGGGAGAGCCACACGCACGGTGTCCAAAGTCCGGGCATCAACCCTGACGAGGTAGTCCACCGAAGAGCCGCTGCCGCTCACGTCAGCCGCCACGCTGAGCCAGAGAGCACCGTCGAGAGAGCGCACGACAGAGCCGTAGCCGCGCTGTGAAGTGCCGTCGAGGGGCGCGGCGAGGGTCGTAATCAGCGTGTCCTGTGCAGCGTCAATGACCATAAGACCGGCTTTCTGATGCACGGCAAAGACGGTATCGCCCACGGCCACCATCGTGCCGCACTGGACAGCGTAGAGGCCACCATCGCCGCCCGTGCCCTCAATAATGCCTCCCACTTCGAGGCGGTCGAGGTCGAACGGATATATGCCGTTGCTCGTAGAGACATAGCCCTTGTGCGGATTGACCCCCACGAAAGCACGGCCGTCGGCTATTGAGTTGCCGCTGTCGTCCTCGGCTATATTGGCAATCTGCTTGATACACTTCATGGTGCGTGCATCGCAGACCGTGATGCGTCCGCCCATGACAGAAGCGGCGGGGTCCTGCGCCTGCTTTGAGATGATGTAGAGCGTGTCGTTGAATATCACGCCATACTGGCTCGTACCCCCAATCTCCATACCGGGGTTCACTTTCTGGAACACGCGGTATTCCCACTCCCCTTCCGGGCTGAGATAGTTAATAGTACTGTTCTGGTGTCCGAACCAGTCCTCATTGAGGATGTAGACCCCCTCAGAGTAGTCCGGCTCGTCCGCCGCAAATGCCGCCGGCATGAGTGCGCCAAAGGCAAAGGCCAATGCCAAAGTAAATTTTCCTTTCATGATAATCAGTTATTTAATAGTCAGTCATATCCTCCACATGCAGGTCTTCGGCACGTGTTATCTCGGTAGAGGTCTCCCCTATCCAACCGCACTGCTGGTTTACGCCGGTGTAGACCCGGATGAAGTCCACACAGGGGAGACGGACGGGAGAGCCGGAGGCATCGACAGCCCAGTCAATGTCAAAGCTCGCCTTATCCTCCGCCTCATTCGGATGGTTGTCCGCATAGCCCCAACCGTAAACGTAGAGGACGAAGAAGCTACCGTTGCCGCTCTCATCGACTGCGTTGTCAGGCAGGAGAGTGCCAGAGAATGTCATCTCGTCCTCTGGCATCCACTCTGGATAATATGCCTGAGTGTGATAGACCACCTTTGAAATATAGCCCTCACGGCCGAGGTTGTCAGTCCAGCGGACATAGGTCGTGTCAGTCATCGGCGTACCGTCAGCGGGCGTAGCGGGCTTGTCGTCCGCAGGGCGGCGGTAGGTTATCGAGTAGCCGTGGCGCGTTGAGGGGTTGGAGTACTCGCTCCCCGCCAGTTCGTACCACTCATCGTCAGGGAGCCCGTTACCGTTGCGGTCAAAGGAGACCATCACGACACCCGGCTCACTGCTGCCGCCGGAATTGGGGTTGTCGGGATTGGGATTACCCGCCGCATAGAAAGCGTTGCCGTATACCTTGAAGTCGTATTCGCCCGGCACATTGACCACGCTGTGGTCGAAGCCAAAGGTGACATAGCCGCCGAAGCCGCCGAGAGAAATCATCACGTCATTAGCGCCAGAGATGGACTCCTCCGCCTTTTTCAGCATATCAGCCTCAGTGTCGCCCTCCTCATACTCAGGCATCTCGTTGACGAACTGGCCGGGGGCGGGGCGATACTCGTAGACCCTCGATATGTAGCGGCTGTACGCCACCTGCTCCTCCCAGACCACGATGCGTGTCTCGTGAACGTAGGGGTTTTCCGCATCGCTTATCTCCAAACGCACGAGGTATTCGCCAGTGTCCGCAGAGCAGAAGACCAAATCACGCTCAGTGGAGACCACGGAGTCAGAGCCATCGGAGGCCTTCATGCTCCACACGTAGGCATCTCCGTTGAACTCAGGGTGCAGGATGAGCGCGCGCATACGCTCGACGGCATACACCTCGTCTATGCCGAGGTTGACCATCGGTATCTCCGGGCGGCAGGAGGCCAACAGAGAGGCCAGAGCCGCAACAAGCAGTATTTTCGTCTTTGTCTTCATATTCATTCCTTCATATTTTATTCCGGGAGCGTACCCACCGGGAGTAGGTTAACACTCTGACAACTTTTGGCACAATCAGCCACTCTTCCTTGGTTGAGGGTAGCGGCAGCCTAAAGAGAAGGTAGCTGAACCATAAATAAACGCCCAAGCTATCAGCGTATTAGCCCACAGCACCAGTCCGCCGGAGAACGCCGCATCACCACCGAGGATGTGCAGCTGCGTCACCTGTAAACAAACGCCATATGGGCGGGGATATCGCCCGTGCGGACACTCCACTTCTTCACGCCGTCACGCCCGTAGCAGTGAAGCACGCCGCTGGAAACATAGTTCTTCGCATCGGTCACATAGATGTCCCCGTTGTAGGGGTTGACGGCTATGCCGTAAGGCACTTTTATCTCCTCCTGCGTGCCGTCAGTTATGAAGCTGCGGGTGAGCAGCTCCTTAGTGCGTATGTCGATGATGCCATAGGCCACGTCGTTGGTCTCCGTCTGGCTGTTCCACGCCACGCTGTAGAAGTACATCGAGTCGCCCTGTATGACGAACTCGGAGCACTGGATGTCGAGCGTATCAGTCACTACCATGTCCTTAGAGACGGAGCTTTTCCTTTCAAGCAGGTGCAGCTTAGAGGATACGCGCTCATAGTCGCCACGCGATGTGACCCAAAGGCGGCCATACTTATCCTTGCGGATGCGGTGGAGGTTAAGCCCCACGGGTATCTTCTCTACCTGCTTCATGCCGTAACGCTCAACGACAGAGACAGTATAGTCATAGTTCGGGAGGCGGTAACCGCCAGAATTGGCGACATAGATGTACTCTCCAAGGACTTCAAGCTCATCGGGCTGGTAGCCCACGGTGACCTCACGCGTCACTGAGAGCGAGGCGGTGTCAACCTCGAAAACCGCACCAAGCTGGGCATCGGGGTCGATGGATACAGGGCCAACGTAGGAGGAGACATAGGCCTTGTCACGGGAGAAGCGGATGTAGCGGCAGTTGGGGATGTCCACCTGTCCGATGCGGCGGCATGTGCGCGCGTCCATCACCTCCACCTTGTGGGAGCAGTTTATCACCGCATAGAGGCGTCCGCCGTAGACCTGTATGTCGTTGCCCACATCGCCAAGCTCCTTGACCACAGTCGAATTCCGCTCCGTGTATATGCTGCGGACGTAGTAGCCGTTGACGAAGTCCACGTAGTCGATAGAGGCCTTGTTGCTGCCCATGTTACCCTCGTTGAGGAGGTACATGCCTATCGGCTCGCCGGGAGCGAAGTCCTCCTCACTACGGACGGGAATAGGTAGCGGCTCATACTCAGTAGGCACGACAATCTCGTCCTCACGGCAGGCACAGGCAAGCAGGACTGCCGCCACGGCAAAGGCAATATATCTCAGCACTCTCATAAGCATCAGTATTCCACCACGAAGGAGAAACGGTAGTTGCGTTTCGGCATCGGGTAATTTAGTATCACGTCATAATCCTGCGAGAGCAGGTTGTTTATCTCCGCCGTGGCTTTGAGCGTCACCCCGCGCACGCGCCATGCTCCGGAGAGGGAGAGGTCGTGCGTGTACCACGGCTGTGTATAGTTGTACATGATGTTCTCCTGCTGGTTATACCGCTCGCCGACATAGATGAAGCTGTAATTGAGGGCATAGTTGCGCCAAGTGAGCATGGCGATGGCCGAACCGCTGTGCCACGGGATATAGGGTATCTGGTCGCCGTAGTATGTGTCGGAAGGGTCGGTCACGTCAATGGCGGTCTGGTATGTGTACTGGAGCTTTCCTGTGAGCATCCAGTCACGCCCGAAGGCCAGAGAGAGCTGTGACGAGACATCAACACCGTTTATCTTTACGAGGCCGAGGTTGAGCATAGTCCAACGGAACTGCTGACCCTTGGGATAGGCTATAATCTTGTCCTTGACACGGTTATAGTAGTAGTCCGCCTTTATCTCGAAGAGACGGAAGAGACCGGCGGAGCGGTCGATGCGGTACTCCACCCCGACATCGTGCTGCACGGAGAGCTCCGGGCGGAGATAGGCGTTGCCCATGTCTGTATAGTAGAGGTCATTGAATGTGGGATAGCGGTAGGCCTGCTTATAGAAAGCGTTGAACGTGAGTCCGATTTCCCTCCACGGTTTGTATGAGGCAAAGAAGCCGGGGGTGACCTTATACTTGTCCGGCACCTCGTCGCGCTCACGTGCCTCCTCGTTGATGAAAGTACCGAGTACCGATGCCTGCAATTTAACATGGTCGTAGAGGTTCATGGCCGTGGCCGCCGCGAGCCAGTGCGAAGTGCGGCTCACGTCCATATACTCTTCGAGGCCGTTCCACTGGAAGTCGTAGGAGAGGGAGACATCCCACCAGTTGAAGATGGAGTATTTGTTGGCCACAGAGAGATATGCCTCGCGCTGCTTGTAGATATTGTCCACGTGGATGAGCTTGTCGTCGTTGTTCACGTAGCGGGTGTAGTCAAAGGCGTATTTGGCATTGACGCGGAGAGACCAGCGGTCGAAGAACTCGTCCTGAAAAGTGGCCTGAACGAAAGAGTTCCTGTCCCAGAGGCGTTCGCCGCGCCGCCAGACGTTGTTCACTATCGCTCCCGGCACACCGCGCTCGGAGTTGTAGTAGTATGCGTGGAACTTCCAGAAGCCAGTGTTCGAGTAGTAGTGCTGCAAACCTGCCTCGACACGGACGGCATTGACATCGCCGTTCTCACGCACGGCGGTGGTGTCGTAGGCCAGTTCGCCGGAGGGGGTGACGCGGCGGTAGCGGAACTTGTAGCGTCCGTCGGAGGAGACCATCTCGGCGTTGAGGGAGAGGCTGAGTTCGTCGTTGAACTTATACTCCATCAGCACGGAGGGGTTTATGAGGTAGAAAGAGCCCGCCTTCATGGATGCACGGAGGTGGAGGTCACGCCCCTCGGCGAACTTGGGGCGGCGGCTGTTGAGATAGATGCTGCCCGCCGAACCGAACTCTCGCGCGCTCTGGAAGATGTTGCTCTTCTGGCCGTTGTAGAGGGCGATTTCGTCTATGTTCTCAAGGGAAAACTTGCCGAGGTCAACCTGCCCGTTCTGCGCATTGCCGAGCTGGATGCCGTTGTAGTAAACACCCATCTGCTCACTGCCCATGCTGCGTATGTTGACGGTCTTAATGCCGCCCACGCCGCCGTAGTCCTTAATCTGCACACCGGAGAAGAAGCGTATGGCATCGGCCACGGAGAGGCTGTTGAGACGCTCAAGCTCCTTGCCTTCGAGACGCTGGGGAGGTATAATCTCCTTATTGAGACGGGCAGATGTGACGGTGACATCGGAGAGACGATAGATGCTGTCCATCATCTCATCGATAGAGTCAAGCTGAGCCCCAGTCTGCGCCAAAAGCGGCGAGAGGGCGGCCGACAAGAACGCGAAAATGAAAAGAGTATAGAATGACTTCATAGCGCAAAGCACATAGGAAGCCCCCAAGAGGCAGACGGCACAGGCCGACACAGAAATACCCAAGCGCGACCCCAGTCAAGTCATACGCAGGAATAACAGTAAACAGGGAAAACATAGAGACGGGCACAGCTCAAGGCCGGGATGCACACCGTCAGTCATGAAATCTCATTCGCTCCAACCCCTCGAAAGCTTCTGAATAAAATATATGGCAGGTCTTCTGACTTTGCGCAGTCGGCAGAGCCTTCCCAGCCGTCAAACGACAGCCAGTGGCAAAGGTGTTTCTGCAACCGGAGCATCGCCCGGACGGCACAGAGCCGTCAAACGACACGACGCTCATAACGCATACAGCAGCGGGTCTGTTCAGGATTCGCACCTGATTCCCTTTTCATCCGCACTCCCCGAACGGGGCTTACGGACACCATATACATTAGAATAAATGATACGTTTATAAGTTTCAAACCTCCGTCCGAAACCGATGCAAAGTTCGTACAAATTATTCTAACGGCAAAATAATTTGCCCGTAAATTTTACCATGTGTGCGCAGGGAGGTCTGGCGGGCGGCGGGAAAGGGTAATAATACACAACAGGACGATGAGTTGTAAGATTTGAACGTTTTAGACAGAAATCTGCACAAGAATGACGAACCGCTTGGTTGAGGGTAGCGGGAGGATAGCGGGGAGGTAACGGCAAGGCAGCTAAACGGTTTGGATACCAATGGGTTAGATTAAGAGAACAGCATACATTAGGAATATGGATTGTACAAGCGATGGATGTTATACATTCCGTCATTGCGTACAACAGCCGTCTGCGGAGACGGGAGGAGGGGGATGGGGAATGGGCGGGAGGGAGAACGGGCAGCAGGGCTACCGACACGAACGCCCGCAGGTCATATTATGCCACACCAGTCGAGGAGGAAGGGGGTCAGCAGCGAGGTCAAGAGGCCGTTGATTATCAGTCCGAGGCTGGCATACGCACCGTGTACCTCGCTGATTTTCATTGCAGTATCAGTACCCACGGCGTGTGACGCGGCTCCGAGGGATAGCCCCTGCGACTGCGGACGGCGTATCCTGAAAAGCTGCATTACCTTGACTCCGACCATGCCGCCGAATATGCCAACGCAGACTACTACCGCCGCAGTGAGCGAGGGTATGCCGCCGATGGCCTTTGTCACTTCCATGGCGACAGGCGTGGTGACGGATTTGGCTGCAAGCGAGAGGATTATAGGTTGCGACGCGCCCATCGCCTTGGCAATAAGGACAACGGTGACCACGCCGACCACGCATCCCGCGAGCTGCGAGAGGAGTATGGGCAGGAGCTGTTTCCGGATTGACTCCAATTGCAGGTAGAGCGGTATGCCGAGGGCGACTATCGCTGGTTTGAGCCAGAACTCGATGTACTGCCCCGCCTGCCGGTATGTGTCATAGTCTATCCCGCATATTTTCAGGAATATGATGAGCAGGGCGATTGTTATGAGTATGGGGTTGAGGAGCATCACGCCAGTCTTTTTCTGCAACAGGCGGGAGAAAAAGAAGAGGATGAACGTGAGGGCGAGGAGGAAGAAGGGGTTGTTCAGGAACGCCATTTGGAGATGATTTTATCGGTTATCTGATATACCCACCCAGTGGAGATGAGTACGAGTACGGTGCTGAGCAGCGCGGCAACGACAATCTGCCACAGTTCACCCGTTATGAGGTTGAAATGGAGCATGAGCGCAACTCCGGGGGGTACGAAGAAGAAGCCGAGATTGGCAACAAGGAAGTCGGCCATCCCCTTGACCCACTCCAAGCGTATGAGCTTGATTTTCAACAGCAAGGTAAGCAGGAGCATACCTATTATGCTTGACGGCACGGTGATGCCCGTAAGCCACACGACAAACTCCCCGACCGCCAGACAACCGAAGAGTATGGCACATTGTCTTATCATCTTTCCAACCTTAAAAAACGGGCGCAAAGGTAATACTTTTACGAAAGACCACAAAAAGAAAGGGCAAGACTTGCGCCCTACCCTTAATGTTTTCACAACGGAATAATCCTTATTGTGATATCCTTCAAATATAGTGCTGCAAAGGTAAGCATATTTTTCATAAAGACAAATTCGTCTGAATATTTTTTGCGTTCAGAATAATTAATACTACATTTGTACATCATTCAGATAAACTATAAAAACACATATACCAATGAAAAAAGTACTCGGATTAGATTTAGGGCCTAACAGCACAGGATGGGCATACGTATATCAGGCAGAAACAGAAAGCGAACAATCATCCATCATGTTGCAAGACATAATAAAAATTATATCTATCTAAATATGAAGTGATTAAGACTGAAGCGAAATAAACTTGTTAACGGTTTAGAAACCAGCGAACTTCTATATTCTTCCTCATTTTGCATTAAACGAAAG
>CALUOH010000025.1 GCA_944322025.1 uncultured Bacteroidales bacterium
CCCTCAGAACTCCGGCGCGTTCTCCCTTATCGTCCTTATCAGGTTCGGGTCCGCGTGGTTCGCGTACCGCGTAGTCATTGCAAGGTCATGATGGTCCGCGTGCTGCATCACCGTCAGAGGGTCAACCCCCGCCTTCAGCAGGTTGTTGATGCCCGTATCCCTCAGCGAATACAGCTGCATCGTCTGCGGCAGCCTCAACGCCTTGCGTATCCTGTCCCACTCCTTGCGGAAACGCGCTCCCCCTATCTGCCTCCTTGATGGCATGAAGTCCTCCCCGAACAGATAGTACTCGCCCCTGTACCTCTCCACATGCAGCCCCCTGATATACCCGCACACCTCGTCAGTGATGGCCGCGTGCCTCTCATGGTGATTCTTCGCGCTCCCCGCCGGAATAGTGATATACCGCCCCTCCAGGCTGATGTCCCTCAGGCGTATCTCCCTGATCTCCTTCGGCCTTATCAGCGAGTTGAACACAAGGCGGCACACGCACAGCATCCCCGCCTCGCCCCTCCCCTCAAGATACTCCGAAATCATCCCCCGCGTCTCCGCCGGCACCAGCGTCCGCCTCTTCTCCCCCTCCCGCTTAGTCCTCATCAGCTCAAACGGGTTCTCCTTCACATAGCACTTCTCCCGCGCCCACGAGAAAAAAGCCCGCGCCATCTTCAGCGTATTGTTATACGTCCGCGCGCTCACGTTCCTGTCATACACATAGTCCATGTAGCGTATGGCCAGCACCCTGTTGAACAGCGAGGCGTACGCCCCCGGTATCTCCTTGTCGCACCATTTCAGGAACATATTCACGAACGACGAATAGCACCGCATCGTGTCCGGACGCAGCTCCCTGCTCTTCTCCCTGATGTAGAGGGAGGCAATGTCGTTTATCGAGGTATAGTAGCGCGAATTGTCGTTCTCCATAAACGGAGACCATCCCCCCGCCAGCCTCACGTTTATCTGCGACACCGCCCCGTTCGCGTACACCCGGAAATCCGACACGCGGCTGAACCGCGCCGCGATACGGTTCATCTTTATCTGCACGCGCCTCATCTCCTTCTTCTGCGGGTGCAGGGAAAAATACTCTATCACCCAGCCGATAGACTTGTACCTTTTCAGCACGGCCGGGCGGTAACTCTCAAAAACTGTCGCCGGAAAATTCTGTTTGGATAGCATTTTTTTTTAAGCCGACCCGGAAGCCCGCCTAAAAAACTGTTGCGTTTCTGTTGCGATATTTTCGCCTTGAAATCAAAATTGCCAACCTAACAGGTTGGCAATCTGCGCGTTATGGTCGCTCTGTTGCGGAGGCAGGACTCGAACCTGCGGCCTTCGGGTTATGAGCCCGACGAGCTACCACTGCTCCACTCCGCGATATATTTTCGGACTGCAAAAGTACTGCTTTTTCTTGATATTCCAAATACTTCTGACAGAAAAATCACACAAAAGAGATAACCATCTGACTACAAATAGAATAAATACACGCAAAAGCTATCTTCAAATCTTCCGTAACTATATTTTAGCATGAAATTCCCGACACACGAGATAAAAAAAACCGCCTGTCAATATCGTACTACAGGCGGCTTTACATCTGATTATGCAACTAATCAGATAGATAATATCTGCGACACGTTTATTACACTGTCGCTCATCTGCTTGTCATACTTTATGGCTTTTGTGAAAGGAACGTTCACTATTTCATCATTCACGATACCTATCATTATAGAGCGCTGCTCGTCAAGCAGTGCTTCTATCGCAGCAACACCCATACGCGAGGCGAGTATACGGTCAAATGCCGAGGGCGACCCTCCGCGCTGCAAATGGCCAAGTATTGAAACACGTATATCATACTCCGGATATTGGGCATGTATACGGTCAGCCATGGCCTGAGCACCGCCACCGCCTTCGGCCACTATAACTATACTGCTGTTTTTAGACTTACGAAAACCATTTAATATCAATTCGTCCAATTGTGCAACTGATGTCTCCCGCTCAGGGATAATGGCAGCTTCCGCTCCTGCGGCTATCGCACTGTTAAGGGCAAGGAAACCAGCCCCGCGTCCCATTACCTCTACAAAAAAGAGACGTTCGTGTGATGTTGCAGTATCGCGTATCTTGTCCACACACTCCACAATAGTATTAAGTGCAGTATCGTAGCCTATAGTAGAATCAGTACCGTACAGATCATTGTCTATCGTCCCCGGTATGCCGACAATAGGCACATTGAACTCCTGCGCAAAGATACGCGCCCCGGTAAAAGTGCCGTCACCGCCTATGACCACGAGAGCATCGATACCCTCGTTCATCATGGTGTCATACGCCTTCTGCCTTCCCTCCGTAGTGCGGAACTCCTCACAGCGCGCCGTTTTGAGAATAGTACCGCCGTGGTGGATTATGTTGCTCACATCCTGTGTGTTAAACTCCTGTATCTCTCTAGATATAAGACCCTGATATCCGCGAAAAATGGCCTTAACGCGGATATTATTGTATATTGCAGCACGTGTTACTGACCGTATTGCGGCATTCATGCCGGGAGCATCGCCGCCAGATGTCAGTACGCCGATGCAGTTGATAGCATATTTAGACATATAAGTATATTGGTTTTGTTATTCAAAATAATAAAAATCAAGACAATAGCTGTCGCACACGCATAGCCACTTCTTCCATGAGCCATTTAGGAGTCGATGTCGCACCACAGATACCAATACTCTGTACATCCTCAATCCATCTTTTATCAATATCTTCTACCTCGGAAACAAGATGAGTATGTGGATTTACGGCGCGGCATTGACCAAGGAGCACTTTGCCGTTAGAACTTTTCGCCCCGCTGACGAAAAGTATCACATCGAACCGTGCAGCGAAACTCCTTATGTGCGGTATGCGGTTGGCCACTTGACGGCAGATAGTATCGAAATAACAGAACTCCACCCCCTCCGCCATACACTCTTTTATCCTCTCAACCAATGCATTAAATCCCTCGACAGATTTCGTCGTCTGCGAAAAGAGTGTGACCGGACGGGAGAAATCAATCTTGTAAAGGTCGCCTTCGCCATCCACGACTATGGCCTTGCCATCCGTCTGACCCACTAGGCCAAGAACCTCCGCGTGGCCATTCTTGCCGTAGATCACTATTTGAGTATCAGGATTTTTCTCGTAAGCAGTGCGTATCCTCTTCTGCAACATCAGCACAACAGGACACGAGGCATCGATCACCGTGATGCCGTTCTCCTTTGCCAGTCTGTATGTAGACGGCGGCTCTCCATGCGCCCGCAGTAACACTTTGACTTTACGGAGAGAGCGCATAGTCTCATGGTCGATGGTTTGAAGTCCTAACGCAGCAAGTCGCTTAACCTCCAGCCCATTGTGGACAATATCGCCGAGACAATACAACGGAACTGACAACCGCAGTTCCTGTTCCGCCTTATTTATGGCATTAACCACCCCGAAACAAAAACCGGAGCCACTGTCTATCTCTATCACAATATCTTCCTTACCCATCACAAAAAGCTCTACACCAAATGTAGACCTAAAGAAGAAGCCACCAAACAGTAAGAAGAACACTTATGTTCTATCAGACTACATTGCTTCTTCAACCAACAAAATTACGTAAATCCAATGGAATACGCCAGACAGACCACCGTATTTTGCAATTCTTAAAAGAAATGCGAGAGTTTCAACCCGCAATCAAATCCGCCTCATCACACGGCAAGGATTTCCTGTTGCTACACACCCTGGAGGGACGGAGCATGTAACCACACTACCTGCACCGATTACGCTGTTCTCTCCTATCGTAACTCCTGGCAACACTATCGCCCCGCCGCCTATCCACACACCGTCACATATCCTGACAGGCAAGGCGTATGTATTGCAGAACGACACGCCCGAAGCGGCATCCCACCCCGGCACAATACGCTCCTCGCGGCGCACGGAGTGCGTTGCCGTATATATCTGCACATTAGAGGATATCATCACTTCGCTGCCTATCTCGATACGGTTATTGTCCACAAACGTGCAGTTCATATTGATGATAACCTTGTCTCCCAGAAATATGTTCTTACCATACTCGCAATGGAAATCTATATCTACATAGACATTACTCCCCATGCTACCGAACATCTCGCGCAATATAAGTTCCCTCTGCTCTGCATCCGCATAGTCCAGCGAATTGAGACGCGCCAAAAGCCTCTTTGTTTTCAAAGTCATCTCTGCAAGAAAGGGGTCGCCTCCGTTGAATACCTCGCCCGCCATGCACTTTTCATACTCACTCTTCATAATACAAATTAAAATTCCAATTACTAAGAACCATATCCACACATCCGTTAGAGCGGAACACCACGCTTTCCGCCTTTAACAAAGAGACCTGTTCAGGCCAATGAGGCACAGTGCGTCCTGTGCTACTCACAACACGGTGGCACGGCAACGAACACGATTCCGATGCACCATGAAGTACACGCCCCACGAGACGCGAATGGCACGGACTGCCGACAAGACACGCTACCTGCCCATACGTCAACACCTTTCCACAAGGAATGGCGGCGACCACAGCATACACATTCTCCGTAAACTTTTCTATATCAACTTTCATATCAGACCTCATCCCCGCAGTGCAGCATCCGCCGCTACCCTACTCTCCAATTCCAGCAGGAACTTTTTGGCAGCAAGGCCACCGCCATAGCCTGTCAACGAACCGTTACTTCCTATCACCCTATGGCATGGAGCAAATATAGATATGGCATTTGCACCGTTGGCATTTGCCACTGCACGCACGGCAGAAGGCATCCCAAGCAGACAGGAAAACTCTCCATAAGTTACTGTATATCCGTACGGTATATCCAACAGTCCACGCCACACCCTCTCCTGAAACCCGCTGCCAAGGAAGAGCAGCGGTACATCAAACGCAGTACGCTGCCCCGCAAAATACTCGTCAAGCTCATTTGCAGCCTCTATTGTAACATCCGAACCGCCATCTCGGTAGACTGCATCAAGCGTCGACTGTATCCTACGGTCTACCCTGCCGGGATGTTTTTCCTCCAACCAATTGCACAGGCAGAGCCTATCGCCTGACGAGCCGAGCATCAGACTACCGCACGGCGCATGGTACTGCTGCACATAAATAATATTATCAGCCATTTCTGTTACAATCATCAATCCTTATAACGTTCAAAGGGCAACAGCCTATAAAACAAGGAGGCAGTCCCCACCTTACACGTGAAGAACCGCCTCCTGATACATTATTCTATTTCCTTAAAGATTACAGCTTGGCGTTGTGCATGTCACCAGTCTCCGCAAACGCGCGGTGCATCTCGAAACATGTGTTGAGATTTGCAGGCGTATGCGCTTTCGGTGCAGACTCGAGATAACGGCGCAGCATGTCACGGTACTCCGGAGCCACGCAGTTGTCTATGATGCAGTGAGCACGCTGTATCGGCGACTTGCCGCGCAGGTCGGCCACACCATGCTCCGTTATAAGCACCTTCACTGAGTGCTCCGACTGGTCGAGGTGCGACACCATAGGCACGATAGACGATATCTTGCCGTCCTTGGCTGTCGACGGAGTGGTGAATATCGAGATATACGCGTTACGAGTGAAGTCACACGAACCGCCGATGCCGTTCATCATCTTCGTGCCGAGCACATGAGTAGAGTTCACATTGCCGAATATGTCGGCTTCGAGAGCCGTATTGATTGTGATTAGCCCCAGACGGCGTGCCACTTCCGGGTTGTTCGATATCTCCTGCGGACGGAGTACTATCCTCTCCTTGAAGAAGTCGAGATTTCCGTATACTTCTTCGAGAACGGGCTGAGACACCGTGAGCGAACATCCGGAAGCGAACTTACAGTGTCCCTCTTTCATGAGTCCGATGACCGCGTCCTGTATCACCTCCGTGTACATCTCGAACGGCGGGATGTCCGGGTTCTCCCCGAGTGACGACAGCACAGCATTCGCTATGTTTCCCACACCCGACTGTATCGGCAGGAATGACGACGGGATACGCCCGGCTTTGATTTCGGCGGCGAGGAAATTGGCCACATTCGCGCCTATCTGGTGCGTCACAGCGTCCAACGGCGAGAACTTGCCCACCTCGTTCGGACGGTTCGTATTCACCACCGCTATTATCTTTTTCGGGTCAACCTTCACGAACGGCAGACCGCAGCGGTCACTCGGTTTGTAGACAGGTATCGCCTCACGGCACGGCGGGTCCTGTGGCTCATATATGTCGTGCATCCCGCGCAGAGCAGCAGGATGAGCGGCGTTAAGCTCAACTATGATATAGTCAGCCAGACGGCATATCGTAGGCAGTATGCCCACACCCGATGTAGGCACTATCTCGCCGTTGTCAGTCAGTTCGCACGCCTCCACGATGGCGAACTTCGGTTTCGGCAGGAAGCCGTAGCGCAGCTCCTGAGCCAGATGGCTGAGGTGCATATCGAAATAGTGCGCCTCCTGAGCGTTTAGGCGTGAGCGCAAGTCCTTGTTTGACTGATAGGGAGTGCGGAACATTATGGCGTTAGCCCTCGCCAGTGCGCCGTCGAGCGAGTCGCCCGTCGATGCGCCTGTGTACATTCCGATTTTGAACTCCTTGCCCTCAGCGTGGGCGGCCTCGGCGCGCCTGGCTATTGCCGTGGGCACCTCTTTGGGACACCCGGCGGGCGTAAAGCCGCTGAACCCGATGATGTCACCGTTGTTTACGAACGATGCAGCCTCTTCGGCTGTCATTACCTTGTAATTCATGATATGTATGCGTTTATTTGTTAGATACTATCTCCATTGTGTCCGACGCAATGGTCAGTTCCTCGTCAGTAGGGATGACTACCACGCGCACTTTCGAATCAGGAGTGGATATCTCCACCTCCTCGCCGCGTGTGCGGGAATTCAGCTCCTTATCATACTTGATGCCGAGATAGGTCATGCCCTGACAGATATAGTCGCGCGTGATGGTCTGGTTCTCCCCGATGCCGCCAGTGAAGACTATCACGTCCACACCGTCCATCACGGCCACATACGCGCCGATATACTTCTTCAGGCGGTACTCGAACATATCCCATGCCAGCCGCGCCCTCTTGTTGCCCTCGGCTATGGCCTTCTCTATGTCGCGCATATCGCTCGACACGCCCGACACGCCCAGCACACCGCTTTTCTTGTTGATGATGTCCGACAGCGTATGCACATCCATATGCTCCTTCTCCATGAGATAAATGATTGCTCCGAGGTCGACATCGCCGCAGCGCGTGCCCATCATCAGTCCCTCCACCGGAGTGAGACCCATAGAGGTGTCAACGGACTTGCCGTTCATTATGGCAGCCACAGAACCGCCGCCGCCTATGTGCGCTGTGATTATCTTCGTCTTGTTGTAGTCCAGTCCGAGGAACTCGCAGGCACGGCGCGACACATAGCGGTGCGACGTGCCGTGGAAGCCATAGCGGCGCACGCCGTATTTCTCGTAGTACTCATAGGGGAGCGGATACATGTAGGAGTGTGCAGGCATGGTCTGATGGAAGGCCGTATCGAACACGCCTACCTGCGGCACATCGGGCAGTATCTTTGTGATGGCGGCCACGCCTTTGAGGTTGGCAGGGTTGTGCAGCGGCGCGAGGTCGGAGCACTCCTCCATCTTCTTTATAACGTCCGGCGTGATGAGCACCGACGAGTTGAATTTCTCGCCGCCATGCACAAGGCGGTGGCCTACAGCGTCTATCTCGTGCATATCGCTGATGCACCCGCACTCAGGGTTTATCAGTGTGTTCAGGATAAGCTCCACGCCTACCGTGTGTTCGGGCATGGACTTCTCTATAATCTTCTTTGTGCCGTCAGGCAGCGTGAATTTGAGGAAAGAGTCCGGCAGTCCGAGTTTCTCTATGCCGCCCTGCGCCATAACCGTCTTCGTGGTCATGTCGTAGAGCTTATATTTGATGGATGAACTTCCGCAGTTCAGAACTAATATCTTCATGGTCTCGACGGTGTTTACGGGTTATTTTTTCTTTGCCGCTATGGCCTGGTTGCAAGTGATGGCTATCATCTGCTCTATGTCGCTCACGGAGCAGCCACGGCTGAGGTCATTGATAGGCGCGGCCATGCCCTGAAGCACCGGCCCGATGGCCTCCGCCCCGCCGAGACGCTGTACCATCTTGTACGCTATGTTGCCCACTTCGAGAGAGGGGAACACAAGCGTGTTGGCATGTCCGGCGACCTTGCTGCCCGGAGCCTTGAACTCGCCCACTGACGGAACCATCGCGGCATCGGCCTGCAATTCACCGTCAATCATCATGTCGGGAGCCATCGCCTGAGCAAGCTCAGTGGCTTTCGTCACCTTGTCCACAAGCTCGTGCTTCGCGCTGCCCTTAGTCGAGAAGCTGAGCATCGCTATACGCGGCTCCTTGCCCGCTATGGCACGCATGGTGTAGCCCGTCGAGACGGCTATCTGCGCCAGTTCCTCGGCCGTGGGGTTCGGCATCACCGCCACATCGGCCACCATCATCATGCCCTCCTCACCGAACTCTTTTGCATTTGAGAAGAGCATCAGCGCACCCGACACACAGCTTATGCCTGGCAGGGTCTTCACTATCTGCAATGCGGGGCGGAGAACATTGCCCGTGGTGTTCTGCGCACCGGCCAGCTCGCCGTCCGCGTCGCCCGCCTTAATCATGAGACAGCCGAGATAGAGAGGGTCCTGTGCAAGGCGCGTGGCTTCCTCAATGGTCATGCCCTTGCTCTTACGCAATTCGGCGAGCAGGGCTGCATAGCGCGGCATGTCGGGATTGTTCTTTGGGTCTATGATTGTGGCTTCCCTGATGTAGGCGAAGCCTTTCTCCTCCGCCATGCGGGCTATTTCTGCGGGGTCGCCGAGCAGCGTGATTTTCGCTACCTTGTCTTTCAACACTCTGTTTGCAGCCTCGAGTGTGCGGGGTTCCGTGCCTTCCGGCAGTACGATGCGCTGGGGATTTGCCTGAGCGCGCTCCTTGATTTCCTGAAGAAGTTTCATGATGCGATATTTTATGTTCTTTCTACTGTTGCCCGATTTGCGCCCGCCGCGTGCATAACGCCCTATATATCAGGGGGAGTGCGCCGCCGTGAGTTCACCGACAAAGGTACTCCTTTTTTCTCAAAGGAACAAAGGTTTTGGGGTCGGTGTGTCATAATGGGCAATCTGCTGCGTTACTTTCGGGATGAGTGCTAAGAAACTCTCAAGACAATATACTGTGAAACTCCCATGCACGGACGTGATTAATGCCGTTATTAGAAGGGAGCGTCATATCATCGAGCGACACAACCATTTTCTCATAGTTGTCCCGTATCCCTTCCAGCGAGGCATACTCACGCCGTGCGGTCTGCGCGTCCTGCAATGAACAGGTGGTCTGTACATAGACGGTGCGACCGGTCTTCATGGCTATGAAGTCTACCTCGCGCTCTTTTGCCGCCCCAGTGTAGACGGAATAGCCCGCGCGCCTCAATTGCAGATAGACGAGGTTCTCCAGTTTGTAGCCTATGCCGTAGGCGAAGCCGGGATAGAGGAAATTCTTATAGGAGAGGTCGTTGATGTAATATTTCGCCGTCCCGGACAGCACCTCTTTTCCCCCGATGTCGAACCTGTCGCACTTATGTACGAGGAACGACTCTTCGATGTATCCCATATATGCCGACAGCACATCGTAACCGGCGCGCTGGCCTCTGCCCTTGAAATATTTGACCATGCTGTTTACCGAGACAAGGTTGGAGGCGTTGTTGACCAAAAAGGCGAATACCTCTTCAAGCAGGCGCGCATCGCGTACCTGATGCCGCTGAATTATATCTTTCAGCAGCACGGAATCCTTGACAGAGGCCATATAGTTGTGCCGTATCTCCATCTTGTCCGGCAAGGAGAAGAGTTCGGGCAGTCCACCCATGTCCATATAGGCCATATAGCTCTCCCGACCCGCAGCCATGCCCGTCACAGAAAGGAACTCGGAGTAGCTGAGGGGGTAGATGGCAAACTCTACGTAGCGTCCGGAGAGCATGGTGGCAAGCTCCCCTGAGAGCAGTTTTGAGTTTGAGCCGCTGATGAATAGCTCATACTCCGCGGTATAGTCCTGCGAATAGGAGTTGACCGTCTTCTCCCAGCCCTCTATGAGCTGTATCTCGTCTATGAAGATGTAGACCCTGCCCTGCGGCCTTACTGTCTCCATATAGAGCCGCACGAGAGCCTCCAAATCCTCGCCGCTTTTGAGGAAGTCAAAGGCCGAGAGCTCGCGGTTCACAAAGAGGATGTTCTCCGCCGGCACGCCGCCGTCTGTCAGGCGGCGCGCTATCTGTCTCATTATATAGCTTTTCCCGGTACGCCGCTGACCCGTCAACACCTTCACTAGACGGTTGCCGATGTAGTCCTTTATCTTCACTGTGTACTCAGCCCTCTCAAAGCCGAAATCGATTGTGTTGCCACCCCAGAGGTTGTACCGCCTCAGAGCCTCCATTCTTTCGTCCATAGCCTAAACTTTATGCAAATATACTTATAATTTCGGGTATAGCCTAAATTTTCGGAGAAAAGGTGTAAAGTTTCGGGTATAGCCGAAGATGTGAGAGGAGTGTGGAGGCGGAGAGCGGGGCGGGAGGCGGTTTTGAGAGATGGTGAGAAGAGGGGGAAGGGAGGGTGAGGGGGCGGAGGGGGTCCGTAGGGGCTGGCCGGGAGCCGGCGCGAGAGTACGTGTTTTTAACTCTGTTTTACAGTTAGGACAGGCTCGAGGAGACGAGAAGGGCGGTACGGGGTTATGGAGGGGCTTCGGAGGAGCTCCGTGGCCGCTCCGTCGAGAGTAGGTGTTTTTAACCCAAATTTAGACTTGAAGAAGACGGGGAGAAAGGGGGTGGGCAGAATGGAATATGGTGTGGAGGTATAAAATGAAGCCCGGCGATTGGCCGGGCTTTTTTGATGGCTATACAATCTGAGGGAGGAGAGAGATAAGGGAATAAAAAAAGCCGCAGGGGATGCCTGCGGCTTTGGTACGCGGCAGCGG
>CALUOH010000026.1 GCA_944322025.1 uncultured Bacteroidales bacterium
AAATACGGATACATTGACATGGCAGGTAACACCGTTATCCCTTTCGAGTTCGACGGTATACGGGAATTAAAGAATGGGACTGTTTTAGCTAAGAAAAGTGACGGTTCGGCTTTCCTCATTGACGAAACACGGGAGCTGCGCCCATTGAAGAGAGGCGATGTGCTATACGGAACCGTATCAAACATAGAAACATACGGTTTATTTATTGATGTCGCACCACTTGACACCGGACTACTGCACATCAGCAAGCTGGAATCATGCGGACTCAGTTTAAGCAGCTACCGAAAATGGGATGAGATAACGGTGAAACTACTGTCTATAAAAAGGGAGAAGCATAGAGTGGAATATGTGCCAGAGAACTATGTAATAAAGGAGAAAGAGGAGAAGCTGAAAGAGGCCACGCCGACACTTTTCACTGTCGGCAGCTCATATCACGGCAAAGTGGAGGGCATAAAACCTTACGGCCTATTCGTCAATGTGGAGGGTACAGGCACGGCACTGCTGCACAAGTCAGAACTGGCGAAAGCAAACCTGCAACCATCAGACTTCAGCATAGGGCAGGAGATAGATGTCAAGGTGGAGTCAATAGTGGATATGAAGGCACGGCTATGCATTCCGTAAAAAAGATATCGGGCGGACACTGCGTGTGCAATGCCCGCCCGATAGGGTCAAAATAATCTCTACTTACTAACTTACTTGCGTGCGCCGAGTTTGTCGTTGAGATAGAAGATGCCGCCAAGCTCCTTGGCACGTCTGAGTTTCTCCACAATGTCAAGTGCAGTGGCCTCCTCTTCTACCTGCTCGCGGACAAAGCCCCAGAGGAAGTCCTGAGTAGCGTTGTCTTTCTCGGCAGAAGCCACAGAGACAAGCTCGTTGATGAGTTTAGAGACGTGGCACTCGTGCTCGTAGACATGCTCGAATACCTCAACCGGGCCACCCCAGCCCTCAGGCACTACGTCGACCATGCCTATTTTGGGGACACCACCACGCTTAATCATATACTGAGCCATCTGATAGGCATGGTCAGTCTCCTCGACCGACTGGCATTTCAGCCAATGTGCAAAACCGTCGAATCCCTCCCTTTCCATGTAAAGGGACATCGAGAGATAAAGATTTGCCGACCACAGCTCTGCTGCTATCTGGTCATTGATTGCCTGCTGTAATTTCTGTGACATCATAGCTTTAAGAATTTAAATTGTTATTATCAGTTTCTTCTTTGATACCTTTCAGCATCCGAACGAGATGCTGCAAAATGCGTGCCAAGGCGGAATGTCGGACAATAAAGCATAACGCCGTCCACTGTACTGACACATTGGCACTAAGCGGAGACGGGCTGTGGCATATCAGTCCATCATGAGGCTCATGTAGGGGTGCTCATCCGCCAAGAGGAGCGAGGTCAGCTCACCTATGGTGTACGGCGTATAGCCGCGCCCGCCGGTTGTCCTGACGCAGAGGCCGCCTTTTACCATGTAAGAACCGCAGTTCTCCGCTATATCACTGTCAGACAACGCCATGTGCAACTCCGCATCAGGGTGTCTGCGGGCGTAGGCAGTGAGTACGCTCAGGGGATTGATTATCCTCGCCATGCCGAGGCAACGGCCGTCGGCAGAGGGAGAGACCACATCGACTACGCCCGCACCACCGGCAGCGGCGGACAAGAGCGCGCGACGGGCAGCCTCATCAACGGCGAGCAACTCCTTGACCACAGGTCTGCCGGAGGGATATGCCACGAACGCCAGCCCGTGAGCCACGCTGTCCATACGCGCCACCAACATGCGGCCAGAGGCCAGCCTCAAATCCTCAGCCACGGCGAGGAGGTCTTCACGCGTATGCTGCACACAGCACGGCCGCTCCATCATCAGAGAGTCAAACAGGGCGTACAGCTCATCGGATAGGGCCACGGTCTCGTCAGCAACGGCATAGCCACCGAGCGCGCACGCCGCATCGGCCGCAACGATGGCGTAGCGGAAAGAGGGGACATAGCCCGACTTAGCGTAATAGAGGAAGAGAGCATCGTCCGCAGGGATAAGAGCGGCAATGTCAGTCCCAGCAGCAAACATCCTGCGGTGCGTCACCTGCAAAAGGCGGCGCATAAGCCCCTGCCCGCGACAGTCGGGACGGGTGCATGCGCCGGAGACATAGGACATCCGCAGACGACCGCCACAGAAGGTCATGCCATAGGGCAACATCTGCAAGGAGGAAGCCATACGGCCAGAGGCATCGCGCAGGCAGACGTTTACATCGTCACTGTACCTGCGCGAGAAATAGAGGTCGAGAAAATCGTCCCCGTCCTCGAAGCAGAGCTTCCACAACGAGCGTACTTCCTCTTTCTCAGTCATGACAAAGCTCCGCCACATACTTTTCGAGCAGGAAGGCAGGCTGATAAGAGAGCTTGGCCTTGCGCAGTCCCTCCAGCCCCAAATCCTCCTCGCGGTTGACATACATGTAACTGCCGTCTATGCGGTTGGCGTACTCATAGTTAATCATGGCGTAAGCCCCGTCCACGGAGGTGTCGGCCTTTTCCACACAGACATCCCATGTGTCGCGGTTAACGGGCGCGCCGTATGTGAACGCGACTATCCTGCCATCGACACGCAGCACGCCGCCTTTGAGGCCGAGCGCGTCCATGTGGCGCAGCGCAAAGGTCAACGCCCTGCGCTCATCGGCCAGTCCGGGCATCTCGTCACAGCCATTGGAGCGACACCACTCCTCCTCCATGAGCAGGCATTCGGGCACAAGCGCGGGCGTGAGTTCCTGATATTCATAGCCGGGGAACTGCCGCTTAAAGCGGTTCACGTGGTTGCGCTTAGGCTGGTACTTCTTGCCCGAGAGGGTCGCAAGGTCGGTGCGGAGGTATATATAATCGAAAAAATCCCTGTCCTCAGAGAATGAGAAGCGAGAGGGGAACGCCTCCTCAATCTTCGCCCGCATGCCAGCACATACGCCCACCATGCGGAAACGGGCCCCGCCGGAAGCGGCCGTGGCAATCAGTTCCTGCAAGACTTCTTTCACATCACCCTCGCCTACGGGCATCACATAGAGCATCTCGCCCGCAACGTTCATGCGCAACAGCAGAAAGCCACGGCTGACGGCCAACTGCGTCCCGTAGAGCTGCCCCCAACTGCACAGATTGGCGAACGAGAGTTCGCAGTTACGCCGGCCGCTATCAAGCATAAAGCCGTGTACCAGCTCCCTGTCGTCCAAAGTTATATTTCTGAATTCTATCATAGGAAAAAACTGAATTTTAAGCTGACGCTAAGATAACACTATTCCGCCGAAACGCCAAACAGGGCGAAGAGCGGGCGTGGGGTCTTGGCGATTTGAGCGGTATGCAGTACCTTTGCAAGACGATTAATACAAACACCTTGACCAATGAAAGAACCTCTGTTAGGAAAGACGATTGACGAACTCAAAGAGGTGGCCGCAGCAGCGGGACTCCCGGCCTTCACAGCGAAACAGATGGCCGACTGGCTGTACAAGAAGCACATACGCAGCATAGAGGAGATGAGCAACATATCGCTGAAAGGACGCGCAGCCATAGCCGAACAATACGACATAGGCTGCACGCAGCCATCGAAGGCGGCCAGCGCGGCAGACGGTACGCGCAAATACCTCTTCCCAACGGAGCACGGCCCGATAGAGGCGGTATTCATACCGGAGGAGAACCGCGCCACGCTCTGTGTCTCATGCCAAGTGGGGTGCAAGATGAACTGCCTCTTCTGCATGACAGGGAAGCAGGGGTGGAGCGGCAACCTGTCGGCGGCGGAGATAATTAACCAGATATATTCCATAGAGGAGAGCGAGCGGCTCACGAACATAGTGTTCATGGGCATGGGAGAGCCGTTCGACAATATGGATAATGTACTGAAAGCTACGGAGATACTCACCGCGCAGTGGGGTTACGCATGGAGTCCGCGCCGTATCACCGTGTCGAGCGTCGGGCTGCTGCCGGGAGTGCGCCGCTTCATAGCCGAGTCGGAGTGCCATCTGGCCATAAGCCTGCACAACCCGTTCCCGGCAGAGCGCGCCACGATGATGCCCGCCGAGCGCGCATACAGCATAATCGACGTGATAGCCGAACTGCGCCGCCACGACTGGAGCCACCAACGCCGCATATCGTTTGAATACACGATGTTTGAAGGGAGGAACGACACACGCCGCCACGCGGCGGAACTCGTCCGTCTGCTGCGCGGGCTGGAATGCAGGGTGAACCTCATACGCTTCCACGCCATACCGGGCATTGAGCTGCACAGCCCACGGCAGGAGAAGATGGAGCAGTTCCGAGACTACCTGTCAGACAACGGCGTGACGTGCACCATACGCCGCTCACGAGGCGAGAATATAAGCGCGGCCTGCGGCCTGCTGTCGAGCATGGACGGAAGAAAGGCATAGTGACAGTGTGCGCGAATGACCACTGCATGACAAAGGGGCGGAATATAACACTTTTTTCTGATACGGGTTTACGTCCTGACAACCTTTGCGCAAAAAAGGCGAGAAGATAGCGGCACGCTAAGGAGAGGGTAGCGGGAGGGTAGCTAAAAGGTGGCTGAGGTATAGGTAGAGAGCCTGTGCATGAGGGGGTTAGGAGAGACAGTCGATGAGGATGAGGTAATGCAAGATTGGATACGAAGTGTATTTTGAACAATATGACACTGCGTTATGTTTTGTTAAAACGTCATGTTTTGCTGAGATGGAGAGGAGAGAGGCAGTGCGTGGTAGTAGGTATTAATAATAAAAACGGCACACGTGGAGTCACTCCACATGCGCCGCGAACACAAATTATATGAAAAAGAATTATTTGCCCATCTCTGTTTCACAGTAAAGGCAACGGCACGCGCCGTCATCGCCCTTGATGTAGAGCGGCTTGACCGGCTCTATGGAGGATATGCACCGCGCATGGCGGCACTTAGGCCCCTCGACAAGCGTGTGCATGGCGGGTGCGGCAGTCCTACCCTCCTCTTTCCATTTGAGTAGAGTGTATATCAGCGACATACGGACGAACTTGCCGTTCTCTACCTGACGGAAATAGGCCGCACGGGGGTCATTGTCCACCTCCTGCGTTATCTCGTTCACACGCGGCAGCGGATGGAGCACAATCATGTCTTTCTTGGCAAGAGCCATCTTCGCAGTGTCAAGAATGAAGCTGTCTTTCAGCCGCTCATATTCGGCCTTGTCGTCAAAACGCTCCTGCTGCACGCGGGTCATATATAGCACATCGAGCAGCGGCATAGCCTCTTCAAGCGACGCTACCTCTTCATATTCAAGGCCGTTGGCATCGCAAACATCTTTCTTTATGTAGTCCGGCAGACGCAGTTCGTCAGGCGCGATAAGCACAAACTTCACTCCCTCGTAACGGCCAAGCGCCTTGATGAGCGAGTGCACGGTGCGTCCGAATTTCAGGTCGCCGCACAACCCAACGGTGATATGGTCGAAACGGCCTATCTCGCGGCGGATGGTCAGGAGGTCGGTCATGGTCTGAGTCGGGTGACTATGCCCCCCATCGCCTGCGTTTATGACAGGTATAGATGCGTATTGGGCGGCGATGAGCGGTGCACCCTCCTTGAAATGGCGCATGGCTATGATGTCAGCAAAGCACGATATGACCCGCGCCGTGTCAGCCACGGTCTCGCCCTTGCTCACCGAACTGTTGGCCGCGTCAGAAAAGCCGAGGACATTGCCCCCAAGCTCCATCATCGCGGCGGTGAAACTGAGCCGGGTGCGGGTGCTGGGCTCATAGAAGAGCGTGGCCAGTTTCTTGCCGCGGCATGCGTCGGCGTACTTACCGCGATGCGCTATGATGTCGAGCGCACGCTCCATTACCTCGTCTATCTCACTGACAGTCAGGTCAGTGGGGTCAAGCAGATTGCGTAGCATAAACTTCCTCCTCCTCAACGGTTTAACGTTTCATCCAGCTCTCGTCGGACGGGTTGTTTCGGAAAGCTATGAGCCGCTCCTTGTCATCCTCCCTGATGTAGCCCTCCTCAGCGGCTACCTCCACGAGTGTGTCAAGGTTTGAGAGGCTGTAATTCTGCACATTGGCCTCGGCCAGACGGTCAAGCCCCTTCTTCATGCCGTAGGTGAATATGCTTGCCACTCCGAGTATGTCAGCCCCCGCCTCGCGCAGCACATTGACTACCTCTATGCAACTGCCCGCTGTGGATATAAGGTCTTCTATGACAACTACTTTCTGCCCTTTTTCGAGGCGACCCTCTATCTGGTTGTTCCGCCCGTGGTCTTTCGCACCGCTGCGCACATAACCCATAGGCAGATTAAGTATCGTGGCCGTGATTGCGGCGTGCGCTATGCCCGCCGTCGATGTTCCCATAAGCACCTCCGCCTCCGGAAACTTTGTCTTCACAGTCTCTGCCAGTCCCGCCTCGACATGTCCGCGCACCTCTACATCGGTAAGTGTCAAGCGGTTGTCACAATATATCGGGCTCTTGATGCCGCTTGCCCATGTGAACGGCTCATCCGGGCGGAGAAATACCGCCCCAATCTTCAGAAGGTCTTTCGCTATCTTGCGTTCCATTTCCATAATCCTAACGTATTAATTAATAGTCAATTTGTTATCCTACAAACTCCGCCATACATCTGCGGTACGCCGCCACCGGGTCTGCCGCAGCCGTAATCGGCCGCCCTACCACTATGTAGTCCGTACCTATCTCCCTTGCACGCGCCGGAGTGGTGATGCGCACTTGGTCACCGACTTCGCCATCGGCAAAGCGTATGCCCGGCGTGACGGTCAAGAAGTCCACGCCACAAGCCTCTTTCACCATGCCGGCCTCAAGCGGGGAGCATACCACGCCGTCCAGTCCGGCTTCCT
>CALUOH010000027.1 GCA_944322025.1 uncultured Bacteroidales bacterium
TTCGTGCGGCTGACGCGCTCAAGCACCCGACATGGAACATGGGGGCGAAGATTACGATAGACTCCGCCACGCTGATGAACAAGGGTTTCGAGGTGATAGAGGCGAAGTGGCTTTTCGGGCTGAGGCCGGCGCAGATAGAGGTAGTGGTGCATCCGCAGTCGGTCATACACTCGATGGTGCAGTTCAGGGACAGCAGCGTGAAGGCGCAGATGGGCTGGCCGGACATGAGGCTTCCGATACAGTATGCGCTGACCTATCCGGAGCGTCGGCCTATGGAGCTTGAGCGGCTGGACTTCACGCGGTGCACGTCGCTCACCTTCGAACAGCCGGACACGGCGCGTTTCCGCAACCTTGCGATAGCCTACGAGGCGATGGGGCGCGGGGGCAATATCCCGTGCGTGATGAACGCGGCCAATGAGGTGGCGGTAGACGCATATCTTCATGACAGAGTGGGTTTTACAGAAATGAGCGATATAATAGAGGAGGTCATTGCCCGTGCCTCCTTCACGGCCCATCCGACATACTACGACTATGTGGCGTGCGATGCTGAGGCACGCGCCGTTACAATGGAATTGATTAGATAACAACTTATTAATCAGATGGAAACTGTTCTCATAAAGGTACTTCAATTAATACTCGCGCTTTCGATACTCGTGTTCGTGCACGAGCTTGGGCACTTCGGATTCGCGCGTCTGTTCAAGGTGCGCGTTGACAAGTTCTATCTCTTCTTCAACCCCCGCTTCTCCATAATGCGTTGCAAGAAAGTAAATGGTAAATGGCGGTTCAAGTGGTTCGCGCCCAACCTGCCCGACCATCTGCAGCCGCTGTTGGACGAGAACGGCATGGAGAAGAAGGACAAGAAGGGCAACACGATATATGTCCCCGCGCCGCTCGATGAACTTGACGATGACGACTGGCGCAAGTATCCCGAGACAACGGAGTGGGGCATAGGCTGGGTACCTCTCGGCGGCTACTGCAAGATAGCGGGAATGGTAGACGAGTCGATGGACCCTTCGGTCATACACTCAGAGCCTAAGCCATGGGAGTACCGTTCGCAGAAGGCGTGGAAACGGCTGTTCATAATCACCGGCGGTGTGCTGATGAACTTCGTGACTGCAATCATAATCTACGCTATGATGCTCTTCACTTGGGGACAGGAGTATCTGCCCGTAGAGAATGCCTATCTCGGGTATGACTATTGTAAGACCGCACTGGACTACGGGTTTAAGAACGGCGATGTGATACTCTCTGTGGATGGTGAGCCTGTTGAGACTGACCGTGACGCCATGGAGATGATAGTCATCGAGGGCGGCACAGACATAGAGGTGCTGAGGGATGGGCGCAAGCTCCTGCTGACCATACCCAAGTCCTTTGGTGAAAGCATGCTCGAGGCGGAAGAGACCGGCCTTATGGGCTTGCGTTTCCCGTTTGTGGTCAAGGAGGTGGCGGCCGGTACGCCCGCTGAGGCGGCCAAACTCATGCCGGGCGACAGCGTTGTCGGTATCAACGGCAAGAGCCTCGCCGCGTACAGTGACATCACTAAGGAGCTGGCGCACTGCGCATCCTCTACCATTGACCTCGCCTTCTACCGTGGCGATTCCCTGCACAGTGTGCCGGTGACTTTGGGCGAGGAGGCTAAGCTCGGTGTGATGATAGCCGACCCGATGCCCTATTTCAAGACCAAGCGGCTTGAGTACGGGTTCTTCTCGTCGATACCCGCCGGAATAAAGCTAGGGTGGGAGACCCTGGCCAACTATGTCAAGCAGTTCCGTCTCGTATTCACCGAGGCCGGAGCGAAGAGCGTGGGGGGCTTCATAGCCATCGGCAATATATTCCCCGGAATGTGGGACTGGGCCACGTTCTGGAGCATGACGGCTCTGCTCTCCGTGATGCTGGCATTCATGAACATACTGCCGATACCTATACTGGATGGTGGCTACGTGCTGTTCCTCCTGTATGAGATGATTACTGGCCGCAAGCCCAGTGACAGGTTCATGGAGGTGTCGCTTAACATAGGCATGTTCCTGCTGTTCGCCCTCCTCATATTCGCCAACGGCAACGACATACTCAAACTCTTCAAATAAACGGGGAGGGCTTTTGCTGTGATATACCTTCAAGTCGAGAACCTCACCAAGTCCTACGGCGACCGCCTGCTCTTCGAGGACATCTCGTTCGGCATAAGTCAGGGGCAGCGCGTGGCTCTCGTGGCGCAGAACGGTACGGGCAAATCCACGCTTATGAGGATACTCAACGGCGAGGAGGATATGGACAGCGGGACAGTCACCTACCGCAATGACATACGAGTCGGGTTTCTGCCACAAGACCCCGTGTTCCAGCCCGGGATGACAGTTTCCGAAGCCTGTTTCAACGGAAACAGCGACGTAGTCCGTGCGATAGCGCACTATGAGGAGCTGCTCGAACAGCACTCTCGCGACGGGCGGCATGAGGACGAATTACAGACCGCAATGGCCGACATGGACCGCCTCAACGCATGGAACTACGAGACGCGCATTCGTCAGATACTCGGCAAATTGGACATACACAACCTCGAACAGCCCGTGAGTCAGCTCAGCGGCGGTCAGCAAAAGCGTCTCGCGCTTGCTAATGTACTGATAACGGAGCCCGACCTCCTCTTCCTCGATGAGCCGACCAACCATTTGGATTTGGAGATGGTGGAGTGGCTTGAAGACCTGCTGA
This sequence comes from uncultured Bacteroidales bacterium, assembly GCA_944322025.1. GTDB lineage: Bacteria > Bacteroidota > Bacteroidia > Bacteroidales > Paludibacteraceae > Aphodosoma. The sequence goes on from CALUOH010000027.1 coordinate 2,698, forward strand.
ACCACTCGAAGATGACTCTGCTCATGGTCACTCACGACCGCTATTTCCTCGACCGTGTGTGCAGCGACATACTCGAGATAGACAACCACAGGCTCTATCACTACAAGGGCAATTACAGCTACTACCTCGAAAAGCGCGAAGAGCGCATCGCCAATTTCAACGCCGAGACTTCGCGCGCGCAGAACATCTATCGCAAGGAGCTCGAATGGATGCGCCGCCAGCCGCAGGCGCGCGGTCACAAGGCGCAGAGCCGCATCGACGCTTTCAGCGAGATAGAGCGGCGTGCTAAGATGCGCATGGAGGAGAAGCGTGTATCCCTCGGCGTAAAGGCCGCCTACCTCGGCTCTAAGATATTCGAGGCGCAATATATCAGCAAATCGTACGGCGACATCAGGATACTCGACAACTTCTACTACAACTTCTCCCGATACGAGAAGATGGGCATCATCGGGCGCAACGGCACTGGCAAGTCCACATTCCTGAAAATGCTCCTCGGTGAAGAACAGCCCGACAGCGGGCGTTTCGACATCGGCGAGACCGTTGTCTTCGCCTATTACAGCCAGAGCGGGATGAAATTCAGCGGAGGCATGAAGGTCATCGACGCAGTACGTGCCATAGCGGAAGAGATAGACCTCGGCGGAGGGCGGCGCATGACCGCATCGCAGTTCCTGACGCATTTCCTCTTCCCGCCCGCCAAGCAGCACGACTACATAGAAAACCTCTCGGGCGGCGAAAAGCGCAGGCTGTATCTGTGCACTGTCCTGATGAGAAGCCCTAATTTCCTCGTACTCGACGAGCCGACCAACGACCTCGACATAGCGACACTCAATGTGCTGGAGGATTATCTGATAAACTTCAAGGGGTGCGTGATAGTCGTCAGCCACGACCGTTTCTTCATGGATAAGGTGGTTGACCATCTGCTTGTCTTTCAGGGCGATGCCAAGATTAAGGACTTCCCGGGCAACTATACCGACTACCGTGAGTGGCGCGACCTTAAACTTGCGGAGGAGCGTGAGGCCGCCGCGCTTGAACAGCCCAAGCAGAAAGCGAAGGCCGAGCGTTCGAAAGCTCAGGAGGGCAATCCCGATGGCAAACGCCGTCTGACCTACAAGGAGAAGACGGAGCTTGCGCAGTTGGAGAAAGAGATAGAGGCTCTCGAGGCTGAAAAGGCCGCGATAGAGGAGCGTCTCTCCTCCGGCACTTTGTCTGGCGATGAGATAATCTTGGCCTCGACGCGCTTTCAGGAGGTCAATGAGCTACTCGACGAGAAAGGTATGCGCTGGCTGGAACTCGACGACTTGGCGCAGTAATCTCCCGCCGCATCCACGTTCCGCAATCCCCCTCACACTATCTCCCAATTGCCGCGTACATGTTTCATACTACCCGTCCGCGTCTCATCATACCTTCCATCCATCGCCGCGCCTCCTCGGTCTGACACTCATTCCCTTCCCCTCATCATTCTATACTCCCATTTGTCAAAACAAATATCTTATTTGCAATCCCCACTCCTGTTGCCTCTCCTTTCGCCTGTATAGCCCTTTGATAAACAGGTTTCTTGCTTACCCTCCCGTTATCTCGCAGCTACCCTCCCGCTACCCTCAAGCCAGCAAAACGCTCTCATCGAGCCAAATCGTTGCATAAGTGACGCTATCTGATAACCTGTATTTCAGATGCTTCTTTTACACACTCCTTTCCTTCGCGGATATCCTCCTTTCTCCAATTCAGGACTGCTCCGCATGAAACATATTACAATCTATTTTTAGTTAAACGAACATCTGGTTTTTTTTTTTTGCCTAAAACGCTTGCTAACGTGGATATTTTACCCTACCTTTCAATTAGAAATAGCGGGCGTATAATCTTGTTCCACGCTTGATGTGTGTAGATGTAAGTTGTTGATACATGACTGATTCCGCCTTTATACACGTCTGTGTGTTACAGTGTGGTTACGCTGTCCGATTGGAAATAAAGTTATGTCGGTTTGTTTTTCGCTTCTGCCCCGCTTTTGTCATATAGGACGATAATGTTAATTGCGGTGGTTGCTTGCCGATAAACGGGACGGATAAAGCGTTAATTTTAAACCCGAATTGCGGTTGAGGTCATAGATGTTAAAATCGAAATACGTCGTATGATAAGGAATGTACTTTATTTCAGGATTAATTAATATTGATAACTCTATATATAAGCTAAATGAATAAAAACACTTTACGATTAACTACATTATTGGTATTTCTATTCGTCTCCTTGTGTAGTGTGTTCTCACAGTCACTGTCGTCATACAGCTGTGATTTTGAAGACAGGGACGAACGGGAGGCATGGCATCGCAATGTTGGCCCCGACGGCCCGTACTGCCCTAACCGGTGGGAGATTGATACGGCAATAAACAATGGTGGCAGGTATTCCCTTTATATATCCCACGATGGAGGCGCGACGGCAGGCTATACTAATGAACTGGAATACGTAGTGGCCAGCAGGACTATGACACTCGCCCCCGGTACATATAATCTGTCGTTCGACTGGCAGGCTATGGGTGGCGATACTGTCGACGGCCTTTATGTGTGTTGGATGCCTGATGACGTACGCTCCAACTCAAACTACCAGAGCTGCGGCTTCCCTACATTTGCAAGAGGTTACGCCCTGCGTTATCCTGACTCCGATACTACAAGGCTCTACGGGCAGACGTGGAGAACTTCGAATACCACTGTTACATCTGACGGTACGCCTTATAAGTTGGTCTTCGTATGGACGAACTATGTTTTCACCCCTGTTCAGACTGCTGCATGTATAGACAATATAGAGATACAGCCTACCTCGTGTCCTCTCCCTGATGACATACAGATGAACGCTGACGCTACCGGCGTGACTATGAGCTGGGCGGGCACTGCCGATTCGTATGACGTGCGCTGCAAGACCTCTAACGATGCGGAGTGGCAGACGTTCAGCGGTGTCACCGGTAACGAGATACGGATAGAGGGTATGAACGAAGGCGAACTGGGCTTCTATGTGCGTGCCAACTGTGGTGACGGCATTAGCCCTTGGCGGTCGTTCAAGAAGTTCATGTTCTATCCTGGAAACAGGTGTATCGATTACTTGGGCTTGACGATGGACAACTGCTATGCAGGGACTTTCGGCTCACCGCTGCAGAACCGTACGGCTGTGGATCATGGCTATGCATCGATAAGAAGCCGCCATACGGTACACTATGACAAGGATGAACTTGACCCTCGGACGGGCGGAAGGCTGAACACCGTTCCCCCCGATGATATAGCGTCTGTGCGTTTGGGCAACTGGGATATAGGGGCGCAGGCAGAGGCCATTGAATATGACATGCATGTGGATACAAGCCAATATTCCATACTGCTAATCAATTACGCCATAGTGATGCAGAACCCTAACCATGCGGAGGCAGCGCAGCCTCGCTTTACTTTACAGACAATGAGGAGAACGGAGTCGGGCAGTTATGTGGCATTCGACGAAGATATGTGTGGCGATGCGGATTTCTCCGCCGGTTACACTGACGGTGAAGGATGGGGCAGGGCACAGGGTGAGGACGGCATAACCGTCGAATACAAGACATGGAGTACCGTCGGCCTTAACCTTTCTGAGCATCATGGAGAGGATATAAGGATACGTTTCACGACTTATGACTGTTCGGAAAAGGGACATTACGGATACGCCTATTTTACGGTGCGCTGTGAAATGGGAGAGATAGAGCATCTGAGTTGCGGAGACAGTGAGGATAACCGCTTACAGGCTCCGCTCGGATTCCTATACCGGTGGTATAAGGCTTCAGAGCCGGACGTTACTCTGTCAGAGGACAGGGTGTTCAACGCTGTGGACGGCCCTACTGATACTGCCACATATAAGTGTGATATAATCCAGCCGACAAATCAGAAATGCTATTATACCTTGACTGTCAACGCTACAGTACGTTGGCCTGTGGCCGATGCCGACTATACTACCCGTGTGGCCAACTGCCAGACGGTGGCGACGTTTACTGACAAGAGCTATGTGCTTAGAGGTGAAGATCCCGAGGCTGGAGCGATGGTGGATTCGCTGGAATGGTTCGTTATTGATACTCAGGTGAATGATACTATATACCGTACCAAGGAGTGGAATCCGGAGATAATATTCCCTGATTTGGGAGGTAGTTTCAACGTGGTGCAGAAGGCCTATCTCGCTGATGCATGTACTGACGAGAAAATCTTCCCGTTTGAGGTCGAGGCTGGCGATACCGAGCGGGACACTATAGTGGAGCACATCTGTGCGGGCGATGGTATCATGTTCGACAATAGGTACATACGCGAGAGCGGTTTCTATAGTGACACGACAGGCAGCACGGTGAGCGGCTGTCCGAGGATAGAGACTCTGGCTCTTTATGTTCAGGAACTCGACTCAATCAATGACAGAGATACCATCTGTTCCGATAAACTGCCGTATGACTTTTACGGGGAGGATCTCTACGAGTCAGGGGTATACCGCCGTATGGAGCAGAATGCCTACGGGTGCGATTCTATGCTACATGTGCTTGACCTGACAGTCAATGAATCGCTTAACATGTCTGTCCCCTCGGAGGTGAATGCCTGTGCTGATGATGCGGCAGCCGAGATACCGTTTGAGGTGACCTCCGGACTTGTCACGTCGTATGACTTGCGTTTTGAAGATGAGGAACTGGATGGGCTTTTAGGGGTCACGGAAGCTACACCGCAAGATTCGTCAGTATCAATCCAATTGCCGGACGAGGGAATGACACCGGGAGTATATAGGGCTGAGATAGTGTTCCGTAGCATGGATTGCGATGATGTCACCATTCCTTTGAATATCAATATACTTTATCCTGACAGCATAATATTACAGCGGTGGAACGATGTGCTGGGCATACGCAACAGCGACTGGAACGGAGGATATGATTTCGTGGCATACGAATGGTTCGAAAACGGGGTCAGGATAGAGGGTCAGAACTCGTCAAATCTCTATATGCCGGATGGGCTGGACTTTACAGGTTCGTATTACGCACGTATAACAAGAGCGGACGGCGTGTCAATCAATACGTGTCCGGTGACACCGACCGAATATCCATCGAGCGAAATAACCGTCGTGCCGACAGTCACTTTTACCGGCGGGACATTCTCGGTCAAGAGCAGTGTGGACGGTGTGGCACGTATGTGGACAATGACGGGTATGCTTGTCAGCCAGACGGATATAGTCAACGGGCAGACCGATATAACCGCACCGTCGGCTGACGGGGTGTATATCATGGAGTTCAGGCTTGCGGATGGCACGGAGAAAGTGCAGAAAGTGATAGTCAACGGTAATGTTAAGTAACTGAGACATAATATAGTAAGGAAAAAGAGAAAGATATGAGTAATAGTAAGATATACGGGGCTTTCACTTCCCTGATAATAATGATATTGTGTATCTGTGCCGGTATGGTGCAGGCACAGACTCCGAGTTTCACCACATCGTACACATGCAGTTTCGAAGAGAGCGAGGCGGCGGAGGTGAGCCAGTGGCATTTCGCTCCGGGTGATCCGGATCAGTGGCGAAACTATAATGATATGTGGTGGGTAGGTACAGCAAGGGCTTCGGAAGGCGTAAGGTCACTATATATCTCGAACGACAGTGCGGTCAATGCACAGTTCGGCTTCAGGCGCAATGTAGTGGTGGCGTACAGGGAGATAACATTCCCTGCCGGGAGGTGGGTCATATCGTTCGACTGGATGAACGAGGCTACGGAAAACAGCGGCCTGTACATGTATCTCATTACCGGGAATACCCCCCCGAGTGATGTTCAGGGGTCGAGCATTATCCCGAACTGGGGCGGCCAGTGCAGCCTGACAACGGCGGACGGGAACGTTATGACCCGCCTGCAAGGCACGGGAGACAAGTGGGAGACTGCCTTTTATGAGTTCCCGCGCGCACTTCCGCAGCCGCAGACATTCTATCTCGCGTTCGTATGGCAGAACGACAGGACGGACTCAGTGCCAAATACGTTAGGGGCGTGCGTGGACAATATACAGATAAGGTCGAACGCCTGTCCGTACCCGGTCAATCTGACAGCCAACGCATCGTGCGATGTAGCGGAACTCTCATGGGAGAGCTTAGGGTCATACGCAGAGAACTATTCGGTGGAGTACCGTCAGAGCGGGTCGCAAAGATGGACAGTGGCGCAGCCGATGACGACAACGCCGCAGTACAGGCTTGAGGGTCTGGGCGAGGGAGTTTACGATTTCCGCGTAAGAGGCATATCGAATTCGGGCGATACGAGTGTGTATGCGAGCTGCAATAATGTGCTGCTTTTCTGTCCGGAGAGCCACTGCGTGAACTATGTTGAGCTTGACCAGAGCAAAAACCCGAATGTGGAGTGCCTTACCGGAGATGCCGGGAAGAATAACTTTTCAACGTCAGCTGCCATAAACTTCGGCCCGGACGAGAAGTCAAGCCGCCATACTGTATATTGGAAAGTAGGGCAGACAGACCCGCGTACGGAGAACATGTTGCCAACTATCCCAGAGGGAGAAGTAGCTTCAGTCAGGC
>CALUOH010000028.1 GCA_944322025.1 uncultured Bacteroidales bacterium
GTGTATATCTCGGCGAGATACCCGAAGCGCGACAGACTTATAACGTCATCGGAAACATGAACGAACACCAGCTTACAATCGGAGAAACAACATTCGGAGGCCGCCCGGAGCTTGTCGACACTACTGGAATGATAGACTACGGCAGCCTTATATACATCACATTACAGCGGGCGAAAACCGCCCGTGAAGCCATAAAAACCATGGCTGAACTGGTAAAGACATACGGTTATTACAGCTCGGGAGAATCATTCTCCATCGCCGACCCCAATGAGGTATGGATTATGGAGCTGATAGGCAAAGGCCCAGGCAATAAGGGTGCTGTCTGGGTAGCGCGGCTAATGCCCTCCGACTGTGTGTCAGCACACGCCAATCAGGCCCGCATCACCACATTCCAGCTTGAAAAAGGAAGCAAGGGCAAAAGCATATCGGACAAGAACCTGAAAAAAATATTCAACCCCGGGGTTGAAACCGTCTATGCCGAAGATGTGATTTCTTTCGCACGCGAAAAAGGCTATTTCAACGGCAGTGACGCTGAGTTCAGTTTCTCCGACACATACAACCCTCTCGACTGGAGCGGACTGCGTATATGCGAAGCCCGCGTGTGGTCATTCTTCCGCGCCGTGAACCCCGAAATGGATAAATACTATTCATATATCAACGGCGAAACTAAGGAACGTATGCCGCTGTGGATTAAACCTGCAAAGAAAGTGTCAGCCAAAGACCTCAGAGGCTACATGCGCGACCATTATGAGGGCACTCCGCTTGACATGACTCAGGGCATCGGTGCCGGGCCATACAATTCGCCATACCGTGCCACACCCCTCATCTTCACAGTCGACAGTGTGGACTACTACCACGAACGCCCTACCGCCACACAACAGACAGGCTTCACATTCGTTGCACAGATGCGCGGCTGGCTGCCTGCACCCATTGGCGGACTTCTCTGGTTTGGCCTTGATGACGCAACATGCAATGTCTATGTACCTATGTACAGCTGCATGACCGACGTACCGGAGTCTATGCGCGAAGGCAATGGTGATATGCTCTCATTCAGCTGGCGTTCTGCCTTCTGGGTAAACAACTGGATTGCCAACATGGTATATGGACGCTACTCACAGATGATGCCTATAGTGGCTGCACGCCAGAGTGCTCTTGAAGAGCAGTTCTCCGAAGCGGTAAAAATGGCCGATGCCCAGGCACTGAAACTCTATAAAGAGTCCACAGCTGAAGTCGTACCATACCTTACAGACTTTTCAAAGACTCAGGCTCGCGTGGCCATACGCACATGGAAACATCTCGGTGAATACCTGATTGTCAAGTTCATGGACGGAGTTGTCAAAGGGGAACAAGACGGTGAGTTCAAACGCACCCCCGAAGGCATACCGGCCGACATTCAGCGTCCTGGCTATCCGGCTGAGGGATACAACAAACGTGAGTTTGTTGACCCAGACCCTGAGCGTTTCCGCTTCAAGACAAAAGAGGAGATGGACAACAGAAAATGACTTGAGTCCCAATGACCCTCTGCCTCTCTGTTATCGTCATATTGACTGCCGCCTTTCTGTATGTGCTGCCTGCATGTGCGGAAAGGCCGCAGGTCAAAGACATTACCATAGAGAGAAATGGGTCATTCATCAAGAAGTCATTCACGTACAACGCTTCCGGAGACCCCACATTGACGACTGTCGCAATATCGTCCAACGGAGAGACTTGGGCAGATAGTGCATACATCCTCACCACCTACGATGGCCACAACGTCAGCAGTAGGACAATCAGAACTATGGGCAACCACGGTTGGCGAGAGAGCATGAGAGCGGATTACTGCTATCTCGACAACGTACTGACACGTGAAATCAGAACGGAATACGGCACAGGATGTGACTCCATACGCTCCGAAGCAACCATCACCTACCGCTCCGGCAGACTGGAGAGTTGCAAGCGTACCACCGTGAGTAGCAACATGGAAATATACCAGACGGACAACTATGCCTACTACGGCAACGGGGGATTACTCTCACTGCGCACAGCGTATTCGGGAAGCGGCGTACCTCAATCCGTTTTCCTAGCCACATTTTCCACACCGTCTGCTGACGGGCGGGACACGGTGACTATGCTTGAAGAGCGTGACTGCATAACAACCGCAACAGGCCGGGCTATAAGGATATTCGACAGTTCGGGCAGACTGCTCTCTGACAACCGCCAGAGCAACATTGACTGCTCTTGGCGCGATGTGGACAAAACGGAATACAGATATGACTACAGCGGAAGATTGATATTGGAAATCCACTACACTCGCGCACCTGAATTCTGGAAGCCCGACTACAAGACAGCATATTTGTACGACGGCGACCGTTTGACAGAACGGGTGTCGAGCCGCCATGACGGACGGCGGTGGAGAGAACAGCACAAAAGCGTCTTCTCATACACTGGCGACCGCATGACAGAGGGCGAATGCACACTCTCTTTCTGGTCCGACGAGTTGGTCTATGAGGACTATATGCCACTCCCGTCAAACCTTACAGGCCTGTACGGACATGGCAGAAGACTCTTTGTCAACCACTACGACACCCCCATCGAGACCTCTGAAGATGAAGATGGTGCCTACGCTGGTGCACTCTATCCTAATCCGTCACCGACTGGACTGTTTTACATTGACAGCCGCTATGATGTCGAGGAGGTGCTCATATACAGCCCCGCCGGTGCGCTCACATACGCCGGACGGCCTGAGGACGGCACATTGATAGACCTCTCCTCATGCCCCGCTGGCCTCTACATCGCCGTGCTCAAATGCCGGGGCTACACAGTCTCGACAAAGATAATAAAGACAGATATATAATTACTTAATCCATTTATCATGAGAAAAATCAATTCATTAGTAATCAGCTTATTGGTAAGCGTATCGCTTATGGCACAAAACCCATTCTTTACAAAACCCGAAACGCCGCACGGGACATTCCCGTTCGACAAGCTCAAGAACGAACACTTCATGCCGGCCCTGCAAGAGGGCATCAAGCAGCACAACGCTGAGATAGAGGCCATTGTAAACAACCCTGCTGCCCCGACTTTCGACAACACAATCGTCGCACTGGAGCGTTCCGGCATGCTGTACACCAAAGTGCTCACCGTTTTCTATGCTCTAAACAGCGCAGAGACAAACGACGGGATGCAGAAACTCTCTCTCGAATTCTCGCCCATAATCACCGAGCACAGCAACAACATCATGCTCAACGAGAAGCTCTTCGCGCGCGTCAAGGCCGTATACGAACAGCGTGACAAACTGAAACTCAACACAGAGGACAAGATGCTCCTCCAAAAGACATACGACTCTTTCGCCATGAACGGCGCGGCTCTGCCCGATGACAAGAAAGAGCAATACAAGGAGCTCTCGCAGAAACTCAGCCTCGCATCCCTCCAGTTCGCACAGAACGCATTGCAGGAGATGAACGGTTACTCACTGCTAATCAAGGACAAGGAGGTACTATCCGGCATACCCGACAACGTACTCTCCGCCGCAAAGAAGAATGCAGAAGAGGCAGGAAAGGAGGGATGGCTCCTCGACCTCCGCGCCACTTGCTACACGCCAATCATGATGTACGCCGACAACCGCGACCTGCGCCGCGAGATATGGATGGCGTTCAACACCCAGTGCATGGACGGCAGCAAATATGACAACCGTGGGAACATCAGCACCATAATCAACTCACGCCTCGAAATTGCCAAACTCTTCGGCTACTCCAACTACGCGGAATACGCGCTCCGCGACCGCATGGCGGAAAACCCCGCAAACGTCTACAACCTGCTCAACCAGCTCCTCGACGCATACACATCAAAGGCCGAAGAGGAACTCGCCGAGGTGCAGGCATACGCCGACAACCACGGCGGATATTTCAAGATACAGCCGTGGGATTTCAGCTACTACAGCGAGAAACTGAAAAACGAGAAGTTCGACCTCAACGCGGACATGCTCAAACCCTATTTTGAACTGGAACACGTGAAAAGCGGTGTATTCGGCCTCGCCGGCAAGCTCTACGGTCTGAAATTCAATAAGAACGAGAAGATACCCGTCTACCACGATGAGGTAGAAGCCTATGATGTGACCGATGCCAACGGCAAATATCTCGCCGTCCTCTACACCGACTTCCATCCCCGCAAAGGCAAGCGCGCCGGCGCGTGGATGACCGAGTACAAGGCTCAGTATAAGGATGAAAAAGGCCGTGACTCGCGCCCGCACATCACGATAGTGATGAACTTCACTCGCCCGACTGACGACAAGCCCGCACTCCTCACATTCGAGGAAGCCGAGACATTCCTCCACGAGTTCGGCCACGCACTCCACGGCATGCTGTCCAAAGGCACATACGCCAGCATCTCAGGCACAAGCGTCTATCGCGACTTCGTAGAACTGCCGTCGCAAATCATGGAGAACTGGGCCACGGAGACTGAATGGCTCAACGAATACGCCGTACACTATCAGACTGGCGAGAAGATGCCCGCAGAACTTGTACAGAAGATAATCGATGCCTCAAACTTCAACTGCGGATATGCATGCCTGCGCCAACTCGGCTTCGGCCTTCAGGACATGGCATACCACACCATCACCACGCCCTACGATGGCGACGTGCTTGAGATGGAGCGCACATCCACAGCCAAAGCCAACGTCCTGCCCGACGTACCCGCCACTGGCCGTTGCACCACATTCTCGCACATCTTCGCCGGAGGCTATGCGGCTGGCTATTACAGCTACAAATGGGCTGAGGTACTCGATGCCGATGCGTTCTCCCTCTTCAAGAAAAACGGCATATATGACAAAAAGACAGCCACAAGCTTCCGCAAGAACATCCTTGAGAAGGGAGGCTCTGAGCATCCCATGACGCTCTACAAGCGTTTCCGTGGACAGGAGCCGACCATCGACGCCCTCCTGCTCCGCAACGGCTTGAAGCCCGCTAAATGACATACCTGCTTCAGGGCAATACGCCGTATACAACAGCAAAGCCCCGAACCATTTTTCATGGTTCGGGGCACTCTTTATTCTGCTCTCCATCAACGTATCCGCAACATCATCTGCAAATTCCTCAGCCTTCTTACACATCAGCGCACACTAAATCGCACATCTCCGTCAAATTACCACTCTCACTACATACGTTTTCACCCTTATAACCCACTGATATACCTAGCATTCACCTTACCTCTCCTTACCTTTCCGCTACCCCTCCGCTACCCTCTCCTTAGCGGTTCGTTCTTATCTTGCATTTATTGACACAAAAGTGACAAAACGTAAAGCGCATCGCCGTATTGTCTATTTTACACCTCAGCCGCCTCATGCCCGGCCTGCCCCGCCACATCAAGCAACTCCCCATATGAGCCTCCGCCCCCTCACTGCGCCACGTCCCACGCCGCCACCCGTCCGCCGTCCCTGCCTCTACTCCGCAGGCAGATATATCACGGCCGTCATCGGATAGTGGTCTGAAAACTTCTCCTTTATGACGCAGGCCTCTTTCACGTCTATGCTCTCGTCAACAAGTATATGGTCTATGGGAAAATACATCATGTTCTCGTGATAAGTCCAATAGTACCCCCAGCCGCCTGCCTCGGCATACACGTCTTTCAGCCCCCCCGACTTTATCCTATGGTACGTGTACGACTGGCACACATCGTTGAAGTCGCCGCACACCACCACTCTGTATGGCGACTCCTCCACCTCGCGCCCCACGGCTTCGGCTTGGGCTGCACGGCGCACCGCCGCCTCCCCCAACGTCATGGACACTGACTTCGTGGACGAAAGAAACTCCTCCGTCTCCCACTCCTCCGAAATGAGATTCTCTGCCCAACGCCGCTGCTCCCGCGTCAGCCGGTTGGATTCCAGATGGTTGTTTATCACCCTCAGCGTATCCTGCCCTACCCTGACATCCGAATATATGGAATTATTGTATTGGGAGTCGTATGCCACATTCCCCTTCTTCACTATCGGATACTTCGAGAAAGTCGCAAGGCCGTTTGACGATGTACCCTTGCTGTTCTTATACCAAATATGCCTGTAAGGAAACATCTTGCGGAACTGCCGGAATAGGGCTGCCTCGCTCACGTCACCCTTCTCCCTCCTGTTGAAATACCCGAACTCCTGCAAGCACAGTATGTCCGGGTCTTCCCTCCTGATTAGCGCGCATATATCCTCGAAGCTCTTGTACCCGTTGAACAGGTGTATGTTGTATGTCATTATCTTCACCGGCTTGTCCGTCAGGCTGAGCACCTTCTCCGTAGGCAATACTATCGTGTTTCGCCATGCGGGCGCACTCACGGCCAGCACTGCCGTCAATAGCAGTGCCACCCCCCACTTGCGGTTGAACAGCCAGAAAAGCGTTATCAGCACCAGCAGCAGCCACACTATCGGCAACCCCATACCGAGGAAACTGAACACCACGGTCATTTCCGGCGGCACCACTGTAGCCAGCAGCGCACCGCTGTACAGCAGAAGCAGCACCACCGTAATCACATACGCTATCAGTTTCACCAGCCCCCTAATCATAAATTCTTGCTCCGGTCGAACAGTTGGCGTTTCTCCTCTGCAGTCAGGCTCGCATAGCCCGAACGCTTGATTTTGTCGAGTATCTTGTCTATCGCAGCGTTGTTCGCGGCCTTCTCTTGGTTATACTCCGCATCACTCTTGGCATAGTGGTACTTGCTCCGGTTGTCCTTATAGACCTTCACTTTCGGCCTCCTCCTGAACAGGTTGGCCAGCTTGTCCATCAGCTTGCTGACCGGGCGCGACATATCCTTGCCCCGCCTCAGGCCCGTGGCGTAAAGGTATCCTATGGCTGCGCCGCCGAGATGCGCGAACTCCCCGCCCGCATTGCCTGATGTCACTCCTAACATACTGATAACCACCATCACTATGGCCATGTATTTCAGCTTGAGCTCCCCGAACAGGAAGAGCCTCACAGGATAGTTAGGCGCAGCCATGGCAGCCGACACTATCACCCCCATGATTGAAGCCGAAGCACCGAGAAGAAATGAAGTATCCACACTGCCGCGGAAATATGGGAACAGATTATACGCCAATATAAAAAACAGTGCACCTCCGAGTCCGCCGAGTATATACACGCCGACAAGCTGTTTCTGCGAATGGAACTCGAGAAATATCCTGCCGAACCAATAGAGGCACAGCATGTTGAAGAACAGATGGAACACCTGCAAGTGCATGAACATGTATGTCACAAGCGTCCACGGCTGACGTATCAGCAGCGGGAGCGAGGCCGGCAGCTCCAGATAGCTCTGGAACACCACTGGCGACACATTGAATAGCACCAGACACGCGCTGACGAGTTTCAGCACTATGAACACCCCCACATTTATATAAAGCAGCCGTATCATCGAAGACCCTTCGGCACACTGCCTTTTCAAAGAAGCCCAGAAATCACTCATATCCATATCTATCAATTATAAAGCCTGCCTTGTTTCTTCCATATCAACAGCAGTATAGCTGCAAAAATCATCCCGCCGAGATGGGCGAAGTGCGCCACGTTGTCTACCGAGAAGCCCGACACTCCGAGCAACAGCTCTATGACAGCGTATAACGCCACGAATATCCTCGCCGGTATAGGCACAGGAAAGAATATTATAAACATCTTCTGCTCAGGGAATAGCCACCCGAACGCCAGCAGTATGCCGAACAGTGCGCCCGATGCCCCCACCGTGACCGGCATGGAGAAAAACTCATCCTTCAACCTCACCATGTCCGACAGCGTCATCTGACTCGCGTTCGTGATAATGGACGAAAGGTAACTGCCGTCGTTGTTCTCCATCGCCATACGGAACATCTCCCCGTACTTGGCAAAGTCAATCATCCACGTCAGCTCCTGTATGACTCCCGCACCAACTCCTGTAAACAGATAGAAAAGAAGGAACTTCTTACCGCCCCACACCCTTTCGAGTACCACGCCGAACATCCAGAGGCCGAACATATTGAAGAATATGTGGGAAAACGAAGTCGTGTCATGCAGGAACATGTACGTCAGAAACTGCCACGGCTTGAAAGCCGAGGACGACCAGTAGTGCAGTCCGAGGAGGTCATTGAGGTCAACACCGAACTTGGGCAGCACAAAACTCGCTGCCACCCAAAAAATCACATTGATTATTATAAGGTTCAACACCACAGGGGGTGTATTCATTCTTCCATACTCCATAGCTTCTCGTTTTTCATCCTGACAAACGCACTCTGACACACCGTATCTACATGTACAGCGCACCGTCTCTTGTGCGTCAACCAATATAATTCATTTTTTTCTTCGATAAAATTTGTACAATACAATTATTTCGTCTATTTTTGTCCCGTTATCAGTTGACCGTCGGAACTATATTCTTAAATTTTTAATACCATAAGTCTATGAACAAAACAGATTTGATTGTCTCTGTCGCAGAGAAAACCGGGTTGAGCAAGGCAGATGCCAAAAAGGCTGTCGATGCCGTAGTGGAAAGCATTAGCGGTGCTCTCGTTGCCAACGAAAAAGTCATCCTCGTAGGTTTCGGCACATTCTCGATTAAAGAACACGGCGAACGCACTGCCATCAATCCCGCTACTAAGGAAAAGATCAATGTCCCCGCTAAGAAAACGGTCAAATTCAAAGTCGGGCGTGAGCTTGCCGATGCGGTGAAATGACTCGCCTGCTAATCCAGGCACGACTGAAAAAGTGACATGCGGCATCCGTTTTTCATACGGATGCCGTATCTTTTTGGCCCGCTCCCATATCCATTCCCGCGGCTCCGCCTGCCGCACTGACTATGCGCCTTGCCACATACGACGGAGAAATATCCTTGCATGGATAGTTGCCATACCTGCACGGTTTGTTGCCGAACACCGAGCACGGCCTGCACGGCAACGGCAGTTGTATAGCGAGCTCCTCATCCACTCCGTAGCCGAGAAAACCGGCGTATGGGTGCGTGGCCATCCACAGCGTCACCACCTTAGTTCCCGTCAGCGCGGCCAGATGCATATTGGCGGAGTCCATCGTCAGCATCACATCAAGCCGTGACATGAACATCAGCTCCTCCACCAGACTGTATCTGCCCACGAGACTTACCACACGCCCCTCGCTCTCTGCCTCAATCCGCCTGCATACCTCCCCTTCTTCCTTTCCCGAGCCGAAAAGATAGATGCGCACACCTGCCCCCTTGCCCAGCAACTCCTTGATTAGCTGCGAGACCTTTTCCCGAGGATATGCCTTACCCTCATGCTTTGCAAACGGGGCTATACCGACATTGAAACTCCCCGAAGGCAGCTCCACTCCCGCCTCAGCTATCTGTTTGTCCCCGAAACAGAAACCCGCGAATTCGAGTGTCACCGGGAAACCGAGCCGCAGGAACACATCCTCATACCTCTCCAGCGTACCCTTCAGCGGGGCGGACTTCTGGTAGCCCCGCTTCACAAGGCGGCGTTTCTCCCTGCGCCCTTTGTCTATGACGGCACAGCGCACGCCCCGCATCGCGTACATGATACGCAGGAAATGGCTGCGCAATACGCCATGCAAGTCAGCCACCCGGTTTATCCTGTACACCCGCAACTCCCTCATCAGCCTCCACAGCCCGGCTATCCCCTTATGTCTGCCCTTGAAATCCGCCTCCACAAACCTCACATTCTCAGGCATAAGCGCGAAAACGGAAGCCATACTCCCTCGGCTGAGCACCGTTATGTCCACATCGGGGTACTGCCTTGCGAGTGACCACACGACGGGCACGGTCATAGCCACATCGCCCAGCGCGGAAAAGCGCATGACGAGCATCCGCGTCTCCCCGCGTCCCGTCCTCCCTCGTCGGGACAGCCTATCCCTTCGAGGCATAGAGCACCGGGTTAAGGGCCGGGTCATTATACATCTTCATCTGCTTGTACACCTTCATCACGCGCCGCCCCGCCTCATAGTCCTCCAGCAGGGTATCTATCGCGGCGGACAGGTCACGCTCCTGTTCCAGCAGGACATTCAGCTTGGCGCGGCACGCCTCCCTGTGCTCCTCCGTGCAGTCCGTCCTCTCCACCTCTATGCGCATATGGTATATCTTCAATTGCAGGATTGAAAGCCGGTCTATGGCCCACGCCGGGCTCTCCGTGTTGATGACAGCCCCCGGCAGGGCATTCCTCCCGCCGTTGTACTTCTCCCAGAAATAGCTGTCTATCAGCTCCACGAGGTCTGTCCGCTCTTGGTTCGAGCGGTCTATGCGCCGCTTCAGAGCCAGTGCCGCCACCGGGTCTATCTCCGGGTCCCGGATAATGTCCTCCAGATGCCACTGCACCGTGTCAATCCAGTTCTTCAGATAGAGGTAATACTCTATGCTCCTCACCTCGTAGGGATTATTGATTGGAGCGTCCACATCGTCATGCACATGATAGTCCCTTATCGACCTCCTGAAAATCTCATTTGCAGTCCCTGTAAATGTCATAATATCACTATTGAATTTTCTAAATAATCCAACACATCACTCTCCGCCCGCAAAGCGGCGCACACCTCCCACCCCCGCAGCCGCACAACCGCTCTGCTCCTCGCACACCCACGTCATGCAAATCACACACCAAAGCTCAAATCACCACTCCCAGTCACCGCCCGCGCAGCCGTCTAACCTCTTGTCTCTCAAGCCATCCACCTAAGCTCCCGCTACCTTTCAGCTATCCCCCGCTACCCTCTCCTTAGCAAAACGCCAATTATGCGACTGATTCGGTCTAAAAGTAACATAACTTACAGCGCATCCCCGCACTGCCCATATTGCACACCGCACAAACCCTCGGCGCACCTCCCGCCTCATCTCGCCCCGCCAGTCTGCACCTTCGCCACAAACCAAGATAGCGCAAGCCGTACATGATAGCGGCCAACCTGTCCGGTTGCCGCTGCCTGACCGCCGCCCATCTCCGTGACAAAGGTAATATTTTTTTCAATATGATACTGTAATAGGAGCGGCACTCTTTGCATTGCGCCCTTTTTTCACTACCTTTGCCACGCATTCAGTCGAAAGTGCCCTCACTTTCCGGCTGACAAGCCACAGCATTAACTAACCTGACAACAATAAAAGAAAAGATGGACAAAACGAGTTACGCCATAGGCCTGAGTTTCGGCCAGCACTTGGCGCAGAGCGGCATCAAAGGCCTTGACTACACATCATTCGCCAAAGGAGTGGAAGCCATGTGCGAAGGCAAGGCTCCGGAAATCGCGCTTGACGAGGCACAACGCCTGCTCAACGCTTACTTCACGAAAATGGAAAACGACAAGAAAGAGGCGCACGCCGGCACACGCAAGGCAGGCGAGGACTTCCTCGCCGAAAACGCTAAGCGCGACAGCGTAACAGTGCTGCCGAGCGGTCTGCAATACGAAGTGCTGACTCCGGCCATAGGCCAGAAGCCCGTCGCCTCTGACAAGGTGAAAGTTCACTACGAAGGCCGGCTCACCGACGGCACTATCTTCGACAGCTCCATCCGGCGCGGAGAGCCCGCCACATTCGGCGTCACACAGGTCATACAGGGCTGGGTAGAGGCATTGCAGCTCATGCCCGTAGGTTCAAAATGGAGGCTCTTCATCCCCTACAACCTCGCTTACGGCGAACACGGAGCAGGGCAGATGATACCTCCCTACGCCGCGCTGATTTTCGACGTCGAACTCCTCGGTATAGAGAAATAACGTCTAATTACTAAACACATAAACAACTTGAAATGAAAAAATTAATCGGTCTGTTTGCCGCTGCGGTCATAGCCGCTCCGATGTTTGTAGGATGCGGTGGCCCGGCAAACGTAAAGGTAGAAACTGAAATCGACTCGCTGAACTACGCTTTCGGCTTTTTAAACGGCTACGGCATGCGCGAGTACACACTCAGAAACGACTCCGTTAACGTCGGGGAGAAAGCAGCCCTGCTCGCCAAAGGGTTCGATGAATCATTCAAAAAGATGGAGGAGAAAGAGTTCGTGGCAAATGAGGCTATCCGCTTCGGTGCTCTCTTCCATCAGGATGTCATGAACGGATTTCTCATGGGCGACTCCACTGCCAAAATCAATGAGGCACTCATAGAAAAGACCATCTTCGACTACCTCGAAGGCAAACCCGTTCCCATGACAGACGGGGAAGCTCAATCTTATTTCATGAAGAACATGTCATTCGGTGCGCCGAAGCCCGCAACCCGCCCTGCCGGACAGATTGACTCGCTCAACATAGCGGTCGCCGTGGCAAACGCATCGAGCATACACCGCTACATCCTCAAAGGAGACTCCACTGGCAAATACATCACGGACTTCAAGGCCGGCTATGAAAAAGGCAAGAAACTCGCCGGGGAGGAAAACGCCCCGTACCTCGAAGGTCTACGCTTCGGTTCATCCATGTTTGGCCAGATAAGCGGTGCTCAGGGCATAATGAACAAAGCCGAGCTGCCCTATAATCTTGACATCGTCAAAAGTGCAGTACTCGACGGTATAAACCATGCTGACAACGCTCTCATGACCAACGAAGAGGCAGAGGCATACTTTCAGGGAAAGATAACAGAGATACAGGAAGCCGAGGCAAAGGAGAAATCTGCCGAAGGCGAAGCGTTCCTCAAAGAGAACGCCACCAAGGAAGGCGTCGTGACCACCGAGTCGGGTCTCCAATACAAAGTTGTGCGCATGGGCGACGGTGCAAAGCCGACAGCCACTGACAAGGTTAAGGTCAACTACGAAGGCCGCCTCATCGACGGCACTGTATTCGACAGCTCTTATGAGCGCAAAGAGCCTGCCACCTTCGGCCTCAATCAGGTCATCAAAGGCTGGACAGAAGGCATACAGCTCATGCCAGTCGGCTCTAAGTTCACATTCTACATACCCTACACGCTCGGCTATGGAGAGCGCGGCGCAGGACAGGACATCCCGCCCTATGCCACACTCATATTCGATGTCGAACTCCTCGAAATTGTAAAGTAAACAGAGTACATCCATAACTAAATGCCGTCAGTACACCGCCACAGTGCCGATACTGACGGCATTTTTATCTGAAACATGTTACAGCCAGATATTATGAACACCCTTAAAACCACACTCGCCACCCTGCTCCTTTCTACGGCCGTAGCCACTGCTGCCGCTCAGGGACAGGAGAGACCGCTGCTGCTCAAATCGCAGGTTGACTCGCTTAACTACGCTTTCGGCTATACCAACGGGATAGGCATGCGCAGCTACATGCTCAAGTCTGACTCGGCTGACGCGGAAGCCAAGATGAAAGCATTCTCCAAAGGGTTTGAAGAGACATTCAAGAGCCTGAGCCCCGAAGAGCGCATCTACACAGAGGGCATCCAGTTCGGTGCAATAATGAGCCGCGAGACTGAAAAGGGCTATCTCCTCAACGACTCTCTGATGCCGTTCAACAGGAAACTTTTTGAGAAAACGCTGTTCAACTGTATCAATGCCAAGAAACTGTCCATGACACAAGACATCGCAAAGTCTTATATACAGGAGCACACGCGTGGCACAGCCGAGCACTCCAAGGCAAAAATCGACTCCATGAATACTGCGTTTGCCATTGCTAACGGCTCGGTCATACGACAATACGTACTGCGTGGAGACACCTCCCGGAAAGACTGCAAGACATTCAGAGACGGCTACCGCCGTGGCATCGAACTCTACAAAAGCCATGACACCATCTACATCGAAGCTATGCGTATAGGCGCCGGCTCATACGCCCAGCTATCCTCGTCGAAAGGAATAATGGACAATCCCGACCTGCCGTTCGACCTTGAAATATTCAGGAGCAGTACCCTCGACGGTCTGTCACTTTCCGACAGCGCACTGATGACCGCCGAGTCTGCAGAACTCTATTTCATCAGCACCATGCAGGCAATAGAGAAAGAAAAGTCAGACAGACTGGCTGCCGAGGGCGAAGCGTTCCTCAAAGAAAATGCCGCCAAGGATGGAATCATAACCACATCATCGGGTCTGCAATACAAGGTAGAGCGCATGGGCAACGGCGCACTTCCTAAAGCGACAGACCGGGTAAAAGTCCACTACGAAGGCCGGCTGATTGACGGCACGCTCTTCGACAGTTCGTACCAGCGTGGTGAACCGCTGACGTTTGCTCTAAATCAGGTGATAAAAGGATGGACGGAGGGAGTACAGCTCATGCCCGTTGGCTCCAAGTTCACATTCTACGTGCCATACACGCTCGGCTATGGAGAGCGCGGAGCGGGAAACGCCATACCTCCGTATGCCACACTCATATTCACCATTGAGCTTCTGGACATCGAACAGTAATGACAGTGAAAACAAAAAGGCGCGGACGGCCAAGAAACCGTCCGCGCCTTAGATTAGTCGTGGTAAAGATTATGCCTCCGGGTGGATAGCCTCCGAGGGGCAAACACTTGCGCAAGTACCGCACTCAGTGCATACATCAGGGTCAATCTTATAGATATCACCCTCTGAAATAGCCTCTACGGGACACTCGCTGATGCAAGTACCGCAAGCAATACAATCTTCTGAAATTACGTAAGCCATGATTTTTGAAAATTTAGATTAGTACTAATTAGCGGTGCAAAGATAGTGCAAACCGAACATATAGCAAAAATAAAAAGGACTTTTATTTTTACCCCATGCCAAGGTACAGCCCATGTCACAATATTTCCAGGACAATTACGTTTTTACTTTGATGAAAAGAACCGTTATATATATAGTGATGTCGCTCTGCGTGCTAAGCATAAAATCACAGAACCTCTTCACCGCGGACGATAAACTGATACATTTTGGATTCAATGTAGGCATCAATGTGATGGACTTCGGCATAAAAAACTCCATGCTATCCATCGACGGCAAGACATATCAGAGCGAAGTGTCCTCACTGATACCCGGATTCTCGGTTGGGGTCATAGGAGACCTGCGCCTGCACAAATACTTCAACCTCAGGCTTGTGCCGTCACTGCACCTCGGAGAGCGTACCCTCACATACATGAATGACCTTGATGACGAGCTCTTCAAGACAACCATAAAGTCCACATATATCACCGTACCTATATACATCAAGTATAGCGCGGTACGTATAAAAAACTATCGGCCTTATCTGCTCTTCGGAGGTGGCGTCAATTTCGACTTGGCTCATGACAAGACAAAGCCCGTACTGCTTGACTACACCGACTATTTCATCGAATTCGGATTCGGATGGACCATATATTTCGAATACTTCCGCTTCTCTCCTGAGATAAAGTTTGCAATCGGGTTTAACAACGTACACACTCCGTGGGACGAACGCAAGCTCGAAAACGGTTATCTCGACCCTGAGCACCAGAAATATAACGATGCGCTATCACGCCTCACGTCACGCATGTTCACTCTCGTGTTCAACTTCGAATAACCAGCAAGGCACTCGTTTTACTCTCTACTGAACAAGCTTATTTCTATAACTTCCTGCGCAGTTCAGCCATAAGACCTGTACAAGCATCCTCCAAAATATCAATCACATATTCAAACCCCTCCTCTCCACCATAATACGGGTCCGGCACAGCCTCCTCAAACATGAAACGGTCACAGTAATTCGTCATGCGGCTCAGTTTCTTAGTATGAGCAACTGACGGAGCACGTTGTTCCAACGCCCTCATATTCTGAGTATCCATGCCTATTATCATGTCGAATTGCTCCCAATCACAGCCTCTCATAGGGCGCGATATATGCGTTATCTCATACCCACGTCTTGCGGCATGCGCCCTCATGCGAGAATCGGCACGGTCACCATTGTGATAACTCTCCAACCCTGCGGAATCAACTTCAACACACCCGTCAAGACCCGCCTCCACGAGGTATCTTCTCATGATAGTCTCTGCCATTGGCGAACGGCAGATGTTACCCAAACAAATGAACAATACGCTTATCTTCCTCATATCATTATCCACAAAAAGCCCGGGCTCCATCTCTTTGGACAGAAATCCGGGCTGTATAAATGTCGCAATATCGGCTTACTTGTTTTTCAGCACCTCCATGATTTTCTCCTCTATCTCGGCAGCAAGCTCTATGTTATCCTCCATCAGTTTCTTGGCGGCATCACGTCCCTGACCGAGTTTTGTGTCTCCATAGCTGAACCACGAGCCGCTCTTCTTGATTATGCCGTGTTCCACACCGAGATCTATCAGTTCGCCAGAACGCGATATGCCTTCGCCATACATGATGTCGAACTCCGCCTTGCGGAACGGGGGAGCTACTTTATTCTTCGTCACCTTCACGCGAGTCTGGCTACCTATGGCCGTATCGCCGTCCTTCAAAGTTCCAATCTTACGTATGTCGAGACGCACTGACGCATAGAATTTAAGCGCATTACCTCCCGTGGTCGTTTCCGGGCTACCGAACATCACACCTATCTTTTCGCGCAACTGGTTGATGAAGATACATGTGGTATTAGTTTTGTTTATGCTTGCCGTCAACTTCCTAAGAGCCTGAGACATCAGCCGTGCCTGGAGTCCCACTTTCGAGTCCCCCATATCGCCTTCTATTTCCGATTTCGGAGTCAGTGCCGCCACTGAATCTATCACGATAATATCAATTGCGGATGAGCGGATGAGCTGGTCTGCCACTTCCAGAGCCTGCTCACCGTTGTCCGGCTGCGAAATAAACAGATTATCCGTATCCACACCAAGCTTTTCAGCATAGAAACGGTCGAACGCATGTTCCGCATCGATGATAGCGGCTATGCCCCCAAGCTTCTGGGCTTCGGCTATGGCGTGTATAGCCAATGTAGTCTTACCACTCGACTCAGGGCCGTATATCTCTATGATACGTCCACGAGGATAACCGCCTACACCGAGTGCGGCATTTAGCCCGATAGACCCTGTGGGTATGACACTTACATCCTCTACCCGGTCATCGCCGAGTTTCATGATTGTACCTTTACCATGATCTTTCTCAATTTTTTCTAACGCCAGTTGAAGGGCTTTCAGTTTCTCTGGAGACGGCTGTCTTAGCTCTGTATCTGCCATAATCTTATTTTTAATGGTTATTATATTGGTCTTTATTCTCATTTCAGGCCTACGGCCTTCATTATCTGATTGGCATGGTCGGACGTTTTAACCTCCTTACTGCCAATGACATGCGTCAAGACCCCTTCCTCATTGAAGATGAATGTGGTACGCAACGTACCCATATATGTCCTGCCGTACATCTTTTTCTCTGCCCACACTCCGAAAGCGGAGACAAGGCTCTTGTCCGTATCGGCTATAAGGTCGAAAGGCAAACCGTTCTTCTCGATGAACTTACGGTGCTTGGCCGCATCGTCCACACTTACGCCTATCACACGGTAACCCGCATCGCGCAATTCCCTGTAATTATCCCTTATGTTACAGGCTTGAGCCGTACAACCAGAGGTCATGTCCTTAGGGTAGAAATACAACACTGTCTTTTGCCCTTTCAAGTCGGCGGCCTTTATCACATTGCCGTTCTGGTCTGTGCCAAGTACCTCGGGCATCTTATCTCCTATCTGCATAGAATTCTGATTTACGATATGTTTTATACTTTGTATAGAATAAACGCTGCGCCTCAACATAATCCAAGTGAACTTGGATTATGTTGAGGCTTGCAGTTTATTTTACTTATCTTTCTTCTCGGGTTTCCCTTGCTGTGCGGGACGGCCAATAGACTCCCGCATCTGAGTGTCAGCCTCGATGTTCTTCATACGGTAATAGTCCATTACTCCAAGATTTCCGCTACGGAACGCCTCCGCCATAGCCAACGGTACTTCCGCTTCGGCCTCAATCACTTTCGCGCGAGCCTCCTGTGCCTTGGCCTTCATCTCCTGTTCAAGAGCTATGGCCATCGCACGGCGTTCCTCGGCACGCGCCTGAGCAATGTTCTTGTCCGCCTCGGCCTGATCCATCTGAAGTTTAGCACCGATGTTCTTACCGACATCCACATCAGCTATATCTATGGAGAGTATCTCAAACGCCGTACCCGCATCAAGTCCCTTGCTCAACACGAGCTTGGAAATGGAGTCCGGATTTTCAAGCACCATCTTATGGGTCTCCGAAGAACCGATGGACGAGACTATTCCCTCACCCACACGAGCAAGCACAGTCTCCTCGCCCGCACCACCGACAAGCTGCTTGATATTGGCGCGCACAGTCACACGCGCCTTGGCGAGAAGCTGTATACCGTCCTTCGCCACGGAAGAGACCACCGGAGTGTCAATCACTTTCGGATTGACAGACATCTGCACAGCCTCAAAGACATCACGCCCTGCAAGGTCTATACCAGTGGCAGTCTTGAACGATAGGTCTATGTTGGCCTTGGCAGCTGAGACAAGCGCGTGAACCACACGTACCACATGGCCGCCGGCAAGATAGTGCGCTTCAAGGTCATCGCGTGTAATGCTGTTAAGGCCAGCCTTGTGAGCCTCAATCATAGCATTGACTATGGTCGAGGGCGGCACATGGCGTATACGCATCATGAACAACTGGATGAGCGATATATTCACTCCGGAAGCCTTAGCCGAAATCCACAGGAAGAACGGCACGAAATGGAAAAACACGGCGAGCAGCAGTACTATTACCACAACGCCGACAATAACAAATACTGTCATAATGATACTATTTAGTTTTGATTGTCTTTTACCCTACTTACTATGACATGATGTGCGTTCGCCTCGCAGACCACTACCTCCGTGCCACGGTCAAGCAGTCCATCGTCAGACTTGGCCTCGAAATCAGTGCCGTTTATACGCACCATCCCGATAGGAGCCATACGAGTGACCGTCACACCCTTATCCCCAACAGAGACAGAGACATGCTCCAACGGATTGGCCACCCCGTCAATCTCCTTAGTAAGGGAAACACGCTCTATGACCTTCATTTTAAGGAATGCCCACACGGCAAACACGAAAGCCAATAGGCCTCCAGCCAGCGTAATCCATCCAGCCATCATGCCTATATGCTCAAAAGCCCACCAGACAGAGAGGACCACAAACGCCACTCCGGCCACTCCGCTTACCGTTATGCCCGGCAACAGGAATATCTCCAACAGGAAGAACAATATCCCCAACAACATAAAAATTACGACCAATGCTATATCCATAAAACTATATTTTATTTACTGACCATCCTCCGCAGCCAATGCTTTCAGCTCTTCGACCCGGACATCATTAGCCAAGGCCCGGATTTCAAGCTGCAACTTGTTTATCTCCGCCTCCAACGCGATTATCTCGCTTTCCGCCTGAGCGGCATCGCCATCAGCACTCATATATTCACGGCGTTTGCCGTCGAGCGTACGCTGCGCCTCATCAAGCTCACGCTCCTTCGCCCGCATGTCCGTAAACAGTTGCCCCGCCGCAGGACTGACAAAATCGGACTCATCATAGTAAACAGCATCGTCACTGATGATGAATGCCTTGCCGTCATCAGCAGCACGTGCAGGCACAGACGGCCTGCCGGTATGCGTCCACTCACCGTATCCCGCAGGGGCATCGGCCTTACGACATGTTTTCAGACACGCCACATCCCTGAGATAGGCCGTGTCGGCAGTCTGCAACAGAGTACGCTCCGCATTCGGCACAAAGCGGTAGACCACCACGGAGTCAGGCTTCTGCCCCCGGTCAGTGGCAAACCATCCCACATGGCTCTGCTCATCGACCACCATCATATAGTCGTTTGCAGGGGAGTTGAACGGCATCCCTATATTCTGCGGCAATGTGTAGCCGTCGGTAGCGGAGTTGTACCGCGACATGAATATGTCATACCCCCCAAGAGAATTGAAGCCCTTGGAGGCGAAGTAGAGGGTCACGCCGTCGGACAAGACAAAGGGGTAGTTCTCATCCTCCCCAGTAGTCAGTTCCCGAGCCAGAAGGGCGGGGCGGCTCCATCCGTCTATCAGCTGATAGGATATTTTCAGGTTCAGCACGCTGTCCTCTACCGACGCGAAGACCATGCGGTCTTCCCGCCCGGAGACAAACGCCACGGCATCAGCACTGCCCTCTCCGGGGAATATCTCCCGCGTGTATCTGACTGTACCGAAATCAGGGTTAAGGCCGTAAGCAGAGAGGAACTCCCCCTTGCCAACCTTCACACTGTCTATTATGGCGACATCCTCCACCCTGTTCAGCATGGACGCACCGAGCCGTGCCTTAGCAACAGCGGCCTCTACGGCCACAGCCTCCGCGCTGTCTATCTTCTCGCCCCGCTTTTCGGTGTAGGTACGGTAGGCCCTAAGGGCATCATCGAAGCGGTACAGATGGAAGCAGGTCTCGCCGAGGTAGCGGTAAGCGCGGTAGACCTTCTTCTCCGCCGCAAACCTGAAATAGGGCAGAGCCTCATCATAACGCCCGGCTTCAAAAAGCGACCGCGCGGCCTTGTATTGCAACAGCGCGTCTTTCGGCTTGGCCTCCAGAAGCCTGCTGTATTCGATATATGCAGAATCGAACTCGCCCCTGTTGAACAGTCCTTCCGCCTGCGAAAGGCTCTGCCCGCACAAAGCGACAGCCGACAATGAGCCCAGTATAAACAGCAAAAACCTCTTCATAAACATAAGTCCTTCTCTATTCTGATTTTCAAAAAAAGAATACATCGCCGTCCTTGGCGGCGCACGTATCGGCAAAGAGAGCCTGCGCCTCAGCAAGGAAAGGGGCTGTATCGCCATTGTGCCGCGCCGAATAGTGGCCTATAATCAGCCGCTTGACACCGGCTTTGGCCGCTATGGTGGCAGCCTGCGCCGCCGAGCTGTGGAGCGTGGCTGCCATACGCGCCCTGTCCTCGGTCAGGAAGGTAGCCTCGTGGTACAGACAGTCCACGCCCTCAATGAGCGGTATAATCTTCTCGTTGTATGCAGTGTCCGAACAATAGGCGTACCTCTTGGGGGGCGTGGGGGGCAGCGTGAGGCGGGCGTTAGGCACAACCTCGCCATCGGCAGTCACAAAATCGGCTCCCGCCTTCAAATCCTTCATGAAACTTACCGGCACGCCGTAAGCATCGGTCATCTTCCGGACGATATGCCTCTCGCCCTCCTTTTCCTCAAAGAGAAATCCGCTGGACGGCACCCTGTGCTTCAACGGGATGGTCGTGACGCGGACACTGCGGTCGTCATATATTACCTCGCTCCTGTGCGGGGAGAATGAGTGGAACTTCACGGAGAATGGGAAGTCAGAGCAGAAGTGAGCAATCAGCGGGGCATAGAGGCGTTCGAGCTCCGGATGGGCGTGTATCTCAATGTCGGCCGTGCGACCCAGCATACCGAGCGTGGAGATTAGCCCCACGAGGCCGAAGCAGTGGTCGCCGTGCAGATGGGATATGAATATGTGGTTGAGGCGCGCGGTTTTGAGGTGGTAGCGCACCATGCGAGCCTGCGTCCCCTCGCCGCAGTCTATCATGAACTGCTTGTTCCTGAACTCCAAGACCTGAGAGGAGTGGCCAAAGCCGGTCAGCGGCAATGCCGACCCGCAGCCCAATACCGTGAGTTTCATCTGCTCCATAGTTACGCCACGTGATGTTCCGCCATTCACTTCTGTACCAGCACCCAAGCGTCGGCAAAGTTATCCTTTACAGCAGCAATCTGCGTACGTGCCTCCTTGTAGGTGTCGAACGAGGCAAGTATCACACGGAACATGCCCCTGTCATTGACCACAATCACGGGCTTGTAGCCCTCGGCTGTCATGCGCTGTTTGAGGCCGTCGGCATTCTCCCTGCGGCCGAAGCTGCCAATGACGACGTTGTAGTCTTTGAGCGGGTTTTCGGGCTGAGCCTCGACCACGGTGAACTGCTCGGCGCGGGTCACCTCCTTTTCCTCGGGGAGGGGCGCGGCGGGCACGGTGTCGACTACGGGGAGAGGCGCGACAGTCTCTATGACTTCGGGCTCGACAACGGTCACGGGTTCGGGCTTATCGGCCTTGAAGACTATCTTCTCCTCCTCCACGGGAGGGGCCACGGGTTTCGCCTCACGGGGCAACTCAGTGTCGGCCACGGGCTGCTCAGGCTGCACGGGCGACTCTTTTACGGGTTCTTTCTTTCCTCCGGCAACTGCATAGGCTCCGGGTGCTCTCTGTATGGTGCATCCCCCGAGAAAGAGGGAGACACACAATGCCGCTATCAGCAAATAAGGTATTCTCATAATAGAAATTTGGTTTTCATTATATGTAGTCCGCACAATACGCGCTTTGCAAAGATAAGAAAACTCGCCCAAATACGGATAGAATTCAGAGGAATAATGCGCAGGAGGGGTCATGAGAGGGGAAGAGGGCGGGGCGAAGTCCATGCGAGGTCAGCGCGAGGGGATGGGGAGGAGGTGCGTAAGGGCTTCGGAGGGGTTGGCTTAGGGCTGGCCTGCCGCTGGCGCGAGAGTACGTCTTTTTAACCACTTTTTGCGTTTGAGGGGCTGAGGGGTGGGGTGAGGGTGTGGAGAGGCTCCGTAGGGTATCCGTAGCCGCTCCGTCGAGAGTACGTGTTTTTAACTCTGTTTAGCAGTTGAGGATAGGGGGGAGGGGGGGGTGTTTGCAGGGGAAGAGGAAGGGGCGGGGAGAGAGGGGTGGCTCTATGCTATGGAGGGAGGTAGAGAAAGGAAAAGGCTGCCGCCACAATGGAAGAGCGATGGAGGAGGTGGAGATGAGGACGGGAGGGCATAGGGGATGGAGGGGGATGGATGTGCGCGTGAGGGGGAGAAAAAAACTCCCCCGGAAGGCCGTGCCGAGGCAGGCGTTCCGAGGGAGGGACAACATTATAATCACAAAAACAAAGCCAAGAGAGGCACACAGTCCTGCCCATGCGGAGGGCAGAGGCCCTCACGAGAGGGAGAGAAGAGGTGCAGCGGGCATCAGCGCCACGTCACGCCGTAGCCGACAAAGGGGATGTGCTCCCTGCGGCAGAGGCGTTGTATGGCGAACTTGCCTGTCAGCACGGCATTGGGCAGTCCGCCGGGGGGCTGCAACCACTGCCCCGCGAGGTAGAGGTTGGAGATGTCTTTGAGCACTCCGCGATGGACCACTTTGGGGGCGTGGGGAGTGAGGATGAAGCTCATGTATGAGCCACGGTATGCACCGCAATAGCGGTTGAAGCTGGCGGGGGTGACTGCCTCGACGCATGTCAGCCTGCCGCGCAGGGAGGGGTAGCGGGTCTCGATGCGGGCGATGACTTGGGCGGCGACGCGCGCCTTTTCACGGCGGTAGGCGTCCAAGTCGGAGGCGCGGAGGCGGCTCCAGAATTCGTATTCGCCATCGTATTGCAGGTGGAGTGTCTGCAATACGGTGTGGCCTTCGGGGGCGAATGTGGGTTCGCTGTTGAAGTTCTTGAGCAGCACGGTGTCGTGCTTCTGTCCGGCTATGGTGTATGGCTCACATTCAAAGACGGAGGTGTCGGGGAGCATGGCGCAGGGGTCTGCCACGTCGAAATAGAGGTTGAGTGAGGAGTGGACGGGGTAGCTGCGCGGGAGGCCGTACCAGAGGCGGAAGAGCTTGTCCATGCGGTCGCTGCCGATGAGCCGGTGGAAAGTGACGGCGGTGTCGCACGCGCATACGATGAAGTCGAAGTCCGCGCTGTCGCCGTTGGAGAACAGCACGCGGCGCGCCCTGCCGCCGTCAATCTCTATCTTCACCGCCTTGCGGGAGGTGATGATGCGCCCGCCCAGCTCCTCGTAGCGGCGTGCCATGCGCATTGCCATGGCGAGAGAGCCTCCGCGCGGGAGTGCGGCGTTGCCGTTGGAGAATATTGCCAATACGTACATCAGCGAGGAGATGTTGTACTGCGGGGGGAAGTAGACTGTCAACATCTTACGTATGACGTCGCTCTTGAACTGCGCGGCGTAGTCGGCGATGGAGATTCTGCCGCACCGCCTGTGTATCTTCGCCAGCCGCCGCATCCGCCTGAAGAGCCGCCAGAGCTCGGAGAGGGGGAGCTGTCCGGGAGGGAACTTTGAGGGCAGCTCTACGCAGCGATAGGCTTTCACCTCGCGTATGAACCTGTCGGTCATAGGCTTGTCCTCGGGGGAGACGGCCAGCATGTCGCGGTGCAGGCGGTCGAGGTCCTGCCACATGTCGAGACGCTCGCCCCCGGCCGTCTCGACGCGGAGGAATGCCTCGTTCTGTATGGTCTCTCCCTCAACACCGGTGAGTACGCCGACTTCGCGCCATACGTTGTAGAGTTCGCTGTCGGGGGATGTGCCGGTCATCCAGTGGACGCAGTTGTCTATGTGACAACCGCCGCGTGTCCAACCTGACAACTCACCGCCCACTATCGTGTGCTGTTCGTATATGGTACAGTCCAATCCGCACAAGCGTGCGTATATGCCTGCGGCGAGGCCTGAGACCCCGCCGCCTATAATGGCCAGACGTTTCATGGCATCATACTGTGTCTCTAAGGTTTAAGTTTAACGTTGAAGAGTCCGTTGTCGAGGGAGTGGTTGAGCCGGGGCTCACCGGTGAGGGTGTAGTCGGTGCTGTTGCCTGTGGCCTCTGTGATGGTCAACGAGGAGAGACGCATGGTGCGGGAGTCGTAGCGTATGATGAAGCCGTTGTAGAGCTGACGCTTGTCGGCGGCCGTCACGGTGAATACGTGCAGCCCGTCCTGCTGTGAATAGGAGATCTGAGCGGAGTTTTCGTCCGCGATGGCCTGCACATCGCCTTTGAAGCTGTTGAGGAGCGCATTGCGCAGCAGCCTCATGCCGTCGTTTTTCCTTGTGTCGAACCTGTTTGTCCTTTTCCCGTTGCGCACGATGAAGTCATCGCCGTTTATCAGAATGACATTGCCCTCGGGAGTGGAATATGTCATGTTCAGCTTGCCCGTGCGGTCGAAGTAGAGCCGTCCGGCAGAGGGGACGGTGCGGTTCATCATCTTTATCAGTTTCTCCTGCGCGAAATCGCTTTCGAGTGTGCTCAGGGTACTGTTAGCCTGAGCCACGGCCTTTATAGCCTGCTCCTTTGTCATGGCCGGGGCTGCCAAGGCGAAGGTAAGGAGCAGCACGGCCAGCATTGTTTTTCTCATATTGCCCATTTTCCTATTTCTTAAAATGCAATGTAAGCCGCCGACCGCTGAAAACCAGCAGTCGACGGCTGCATCAACTGTGTCCACTTATAAATTCGTCAGTTCAGGCCTCCCGTTATAGATATGCACTCTCCTGTTATGTAGGAAGCCTTTTCGGATGCAAGGAATGCGACAAGGTCAGCCACCTCCTCGGGATTGCCGAAGCGTCCGGCGGGGATGGTCTTCACGAGGGCCTCCTCGTCAAGCCCCTCCACCATGTCGGTCTTGATGAAGCCCGGAGCAATGGCGTTGACCGTTATCCTCTTCGGCGCGACCTCTTTGGCAAGCGCCTTTGTCGCGGCAATGATGCCACCCTTGCTTGCCGAGTAGTTGGTCTGTCCGGGCAGGCCTATGATGCCGGAGACTGACGCCATGTTAATGACGCGCCCGAACTTCTTCCTTATCATGGGCTGTATCACCTGCTTTGTTACGTTGTAGAATCCGTTGAGCGATGTGCCTATCACCCTGTACCAGTCGGTCTCCTCCATGAGCGGCAGGAGGTTGTCGCGGCGTATGCCTGCATTGTTGACAAGCACGGAGATGTTCTCCCCCTTATGCTGCTCCTTCCACTGGTCTATGGCGGCTGCCGTCTGCCCTGCATCGCTTACATCGAAGCGGAGCAGCTCGCCGTCGCCTCCGGCCTCGCGCACCATATCCAGAGTGCGCCGCGCCTCGTCTTCGTTACTCACATAATTGATTATCACCGAATAGCCCTCCGCCGCAAGCCTCACGCATATCGCGCGGCCTATTCCGCGGCTGCCTCCGGTCACTAATGCGTACTTCATAACTTCCTATGCTTTTTATACTTGTATATCTTCGTCCATGCTGATGCGCCCGCCGACTACTCCACCGTCACCGATTTGGCGAGGTTGCGCGGCTGGTCCACATTGCACCCCCTGCCCACTGCCACATGATAAGCCAGCAGCTGCAACGGCACTACCGTCAGTATGGGCATGAGCAACGGATGGGTGTCAGGCACATAAATCACGTTGTCCACCATCTTCTCCAGCACCGTGTCGCCCTTCGTGGCGATGGCGGTGATGCGCCCCTGCCGTGCCATTATCTCCTGTATGTTCGACACCGTCTTGTCATACTCGCCGCACTTAGTGGCTATCACCACAGAGGGCACTTCCGGCTCAATCAGCGCGATAGGCCCGTGCTTCATCTCCCCTATCGGGTAACCCTCGGCGTGTATATATGATATCTCCTTTATTTTCAGTGCGCCCTCCAATGCTATCGGATACTGGTTGCCGCGCCCCAGATAGAGCATGCTGCGGCACGGCAGGAGCGTCGCGGCGAAACGCCTTATCGCGCTCTCGTCAGAGAGTATGTACTCCATGTACTGGGGCAGCTGCACCATGTCGTTTATCAACGCGCTGTACTCCCCGCCGCCCATCACGCCCTTGGCACGGCCAATCTCCGCAGCGAGCATCGTGAGCACAAGCACCTGCGCCGTAAACGCCTTCGTCGAAGCCACGCCTATCTCTATCCCCGCCTTGGTGAGCGTGCATGCGTCCGCCATGCGCACTATCGTCGAGTTGTCCACATTGCACACGGCATAGACAAACGCCCCGCGCTCCTTGGCCGGGCCAATGGCGGCTATCGAGTCGGCCGTCTCGCCCGACTGAGAAATCACCACCACCACGTCAGTCGGCAGTATCACCGGACGGCGGTATCTGTACTCCGAGGCATACTCCACGACACACGGCGTATGCGCGTACTGCTCAAACGCATAGCGCGCCACGAGACCCGCGTGCCACGACGTGCCGCACGCCACTATCACAATGCGCGACGCGTTCATGAACCGCTCCCTGTTCGCCTCAAACGCCTCGATGTATATCCTGTTCTCCCCAAGCAGCACACGCCCCGCCATGCACTCCCTCATCACCTGCGGCTGCTGGTGTATCTCTTTCTCCATGTAATGGTCATAGCCGTCCTTCTCCACCTGGTCGGCCGTCATCTCCACATGCGTCACAGCAGGCGTAAGCCGCACGCCGTCCATATTCATCATCTCCATCTCCCCGCCTGCCGACAGGCGTACTATCTCGTCATCGTCCGGATAGACCACATCCTTCGTGTGCGGCAATATAGGGGTTATGTCCGACGCTATGTAATAGCTCCCGTCCTTACCCACGCCCACCGCCAGAGGGCAGCTGCGCCGCGCCACGACAACAGCCTCCGGCTCACGGTCGTCCACCACGGCTATGGCAAACGAGCCCGTCACCCCGTGCAGGCTTATGCGCACCGCCTCCGCCAGCGGACAGCGGTATCTCTGCCTGTTGTACGAGATGAACTGCACAAGCACCTCACTGTCAGTATCCGACTTGAAGCCGTAGCCCAGCCCTGCCAGCTCCCTTTTCAGCACCGTGTAGTTCTCTATTATACCGTTGTGCACCAGCGATATATGCCCGTCCTGCGACTGATGCGGATGGGCGTTCGCCACATTCGGCGCGCCGTGCGTAGCCCACCGTGTATGCGCTATGCCGACATGCCCGCCGTGCTCCTGCACATCAGCCACCTCTTTCAGCCGCGACACATTGCCCTGCACCTTGTACAGATGAAACTCCTTCCTCTCGTCCAGCACACCGACCCCGGCACTGTCATAACCCCTGTATTCCAGAAGTTTCAGCCCCGAAATCAGCACCGGATACGCCTCACCCTTTCCTATATATCCTACTATTCCACACATCTTCTTTTCTCCTCTGTCATTACCTTCATGCCCGCCGTAGCGGAACATCCACTCACACTCTCCTAAATATACTCCTCCCTTTTATTCCACACTCCTGATGGTTGCAGAATTACGGGCTTAACCTATTGATATACACAACCCTTACCTAATCTCCCGCTACCTTCCCGCTACCCCGCAGCAACCCTCAAGCAAGCAAAACGCTCATCTTGCGCGTTATTCTTTCAAAAAGTGACAAAACGTACAGCTCATCGTCCCGATAGCTGTTTTACGCAGCCGGTACAAAATCCGCTGCCCAGTCAAAGGCCGTGCGCCGCCCGCCAGTTCTCTATGAACTCCGGAGTCGAGGCTATGAGGTTGCCCTCCGTATCGGTAAACAGCTGCGTCGTCTCCGCCGTAGCTATCAGTGCGCCGTCCGCAGGGCGCGTTATCGTGTAGTCAAACATCAGCTTGCTCCCGCGGCACCTGTGGTATGCTATCTCCACGCTCAGTTCGTCATCTATCGTCGCCACGCTCTTGTACGCTATGTGCATATCCACCACCGGAGCGAGCAGCCCCTCTTTCAGATACGTAGTATATGCCAGCCCAAACTGCCGTCCGAACTCCTCGCGTGCGTCTTCGAGATACTTGACGTAAGCCCCGTGCCACACCATCCGTATCGAATCCACCTCGCTGAACCTCACCCGCACAGTCACCGCCGTCCTCAACGCTCCGTCCGCGCCTCTCTCCTCTGCCATGTCACTTGTCTGTAATGAATATCTTCATCTGGCACTCGCAGACAGTCTCTCCGTCCACCCGTGTCACCGCCCGCGCAAGCGATATGTCGCCCACCTCGGACACTATGTCAATCTCCGTCACAAGGCTCTCCCCCGTCTTCGGCAGACGCGATATGACGCACTTCTTTATCTCGCCTATATAGCCCACCGGCGCAGGCTCTCCGCGCCTGACGGCCTTATATCCGGCAAGGACGGAGGCCGACTGAGCCTCATGCTCAATCAGCCCCGCCTCCATGAAACGTCCTTCCTGTACAAAGATGTTCTCCGGCCTGAGCGTCAGTCCAGTCTCCGCATGGGTGTCGTCTGCCTCATACAGACTGTCCACCATGACGATAGGCTCGCGCTGCGGGATGAACCGCTTTATCTCATCGCCCTCGAACAGACACTCTTTCCGCATCGCGTTCAGGCGTTTATCCTTTCCCAGATGAAATCGTACAGCGCACCGAATGTCTTCACGCCGCTCACGTCCGTGCCTTTCAGCTTCACGCCGAACGTCTCCTCTATCAGAGCCACGAGGTCTACGAGCGACAGGCTGTCCAGTTCAAGCGTAGCCTTGATGTCCGCGTCCGGAGTAAGGTCCGCCACTTCCACTTCAAACTCTTCGGCGATTACTGCATTCGCCTTCTCAATCATCTCTTCTTTATTCATATAGTGTATCTTAATTTGCGCCCACTCACGCGGGCCGGTTAATAAATAAGTCTTCTGTCTCCTAAGCCGGCAGCTGCCGTGCTGACTACATATTCTTGACTATCAGCGTACTGTTCGTACCTCCGAAGCCGAACGAGTTAGAGAGGAATATGTCGAAATGCTTGTCCACCCTCTTGCCTGAGATATTCAGTTTGGCGGAATCCTCATCCGGATTCTCGAAGTTGAGGTTCGGGGCAATGAAGCCGTTCTTCATCATCAGCATCGAATATATTATCTCGCTCGCGCCTGCCATCCACATCTCGTGGCCGGTCTGTGACTTCGTTGAACTTACCTCCACGCGGTAGTCTCCGAACACGTCATATATGGCCTTGGCCTCATTCTTGTCTCCCACCGGAGTACTCGTGGCATGGGCATTGATGTAGCCTATCTCGCGCAGGTCTATCCCCGCGTCCTTTATCGCCATGCGGAGCGAACGCGCCGGGCCGTCCACATTGGGCACTGATATATGGTCGCCGTTCGACGAGAAGCCGTAGCCGAGTACCTCTCCGAGTATTGGGGCACCACGGCGCACAGCAGACTCATAGCTTTCGAGTATGACCGTGGCCGCACCGCCGCCCGGCACAAGACCGTCCCTGTCGCGGTCAAACGGACGGCTCGCCGCCGCCGGATTGTCCTCACGTACGGAGAATGCGCTGATGCCGTCGAAACTTCCTATCGAGAAGGGGTTGACCTCCTGCGCACCGCCGCATACGACCATCTCCTGCAAACCGTTGCGTATGAGCAGCGCACCCAGACCTATGGCGTGAGAGCCGCTGGCACATGCGCCGGACACCGTGAGGTTCATGCCTTTCAGCTTGAATATGCAGGCGAGGTTCATGGTCACCGTCGAGTTCATCGACTGGAATATCGCGCCAGAGCCTACAAGTGTAGTGTCTTTCTTCTCGCGCATAGTGTCCACGGCCTTGACCACAGGCTCCGCGCTGCTGTCGTTGCCGTACATGACGCCAACCTCATGGCTGTCCAGATAGTCCTGGTCAATGCCGGCGTTCTTCAACGCCTGTGCCGTGGCGCAATAAGCATACTTCGCCTGTTCCGGCATATAGACTCTCTGGCTTCTGCTAAGCTCCTTCTTCAAGTCAGGCACTTCCAGCTTCGCCGTCAGTGCCGAACGGAACCCCATCTCCTTGCGTGCAGGGTCAAACACTATACCTGACCGCCCTGTGTAGAGCGACTCTCTGACTTCATCCAAGTCCTTACCCAGACAGGAATATATACCCATCCCTGTAATTACTACTCTATTCATATATCGTATTTTTCAATTTATGATTTACACCATTGCCAATACCGCCACACTCACCTCTTCATCACTTCGTCAAGCCTGCTCCACAGGCTCTCCCTCAGGCGGATAGCCTCCTGCATATCGCCGCACGATGCCGCACGCGCAAAACGCCTCTCTCCCCTCCATTTGATATACCACAGGCGGTAGTGCCACGCGAACACCCCCAGCCACGGCAACGCCAGCAGATGCGCCACCGCATATATCCAATGGTAAGAGAACAGGTCTATGACAAACACCGCCCCGTACAATATGGGAAGCACCAGCAGCGCGTTCAGCGCAAACTGTATTCCACCAGCGAAGAGCCTGAACGGCCCGCCCATCGCGTCAAACTTGCCCACTATCCTTTTCGGCGCGAAGTATGCTACCACATTTGGTATCAGCGCATAGACGAACAACGGGAGCAACAGCACCATTATCGCCGCCCACAAAACCTTGGCCGCCTTGCCATAGCGACGGTCATAGTTCCAATCGCGCACACGGTACTTTTCTGTCACCTCTTTCAGTCTCAGCGCGTCCCGGTATATCTCGGCAGCTTCATCAGGATGCTCCTGCCTGAGCGCGTCAAGGCGTGAGACAAACAGCTTGTCCGCCTCTAATTTCTCTGGCAATACTCCGGGGCGGAAACCGTTGTCGCGTGCAAACCTGACACCGTAGCTGCCGCGCAGATAGTCTATTGCGTCATAGTTCTCCAAGTCGGTGATGTTCAGCATCATGTCCGACACTGAATCCCTCACCTTGTGGTTCACCTCCCTCATGGCAGTGCGCGGCTTCACCTTGTAAAGCTCATAATACGGCATAAGCGATATTGGCTCGCCGCTGACCATCATCATGTCACTCTGCATGTGGAAGTAGTTGCTGTAATGTATCGCCGTAGGCAATATCTTTATCTCCTCCGTGAAACCGCTCTTCTCCGCCGCCCCGAACGCCATGCGCAGATAGCCCTGCGAGAAGTCGCCCAGCCAATGCTTGTCCTGATTCGTCCCTTCAGGGAAAATGGCCACTGTACCTCCGCGCAGCAGACGGTCGTGCGCCTCGTCAAACGACTCACGGTTACGCCCCACACTCTCCAGTCCCTCTGTCTTCATCCTGTATGCCGGCAGTATATACAGGAACTTCATAAAGTTGCCGACAAACTTATTGGAGAAAATATCGGCCCTCGCGAATATACTCACTATCCTGCTGCGGAAGCCGAACTCTATCGCAAGAGGGTCATTGAGGGCGTTCTGATGGTTGGCCACCACGACAAGCGGTTCACCCGGACGCGGCACCCGCTCCTTATGCACAAAGTATATCCTGCGGTAGTACACGGTATCATGCATCCACCCCAGATAGCTGAACAATATCCAGTAGCGGAAATCTCTCCAAGTAAACT
Source organism: uncultured Bacteroidales bacterium (assembly GCA_944322025.1). GTDB lineage: Bacteria > Bacteroidota > Bacteroidia > Bacteroidales > Paludibacteraceae > Aphodosoma. Next base: position 31,764 of record CALUOH010000028.1, read on the forward strand.
TCTTCTTGAGCAGCATATCCTCCTACCGATTATTTACATCTCCATTGACACATCCCGTTTCTCCGGCCGCCTGCCTGTCGCTCTTTATAAGCCCGTAAAGGAACAGAAGCAGCTCCCTGTACGAGCTGACCTCTTCGTCCACACTCCTCTTTACGTGTACGCCAGCCTCCCTGCTCTCCCGGACATCGGTGAACAGCATGACCATCTTGTCCACATCAAGGTCATTCCTCAGCTCCCCGGACTCCACACCTCGGATAATGGCAGCCCGCACAAACGACGCCATCTCCCCACGGTGATTCCAGATATACTCGCGCAGTCTCCGGTCATTGGCATACGCATGTTGCAGCAACGCCCCGAGGTTCGACATGTCAGAACTTGGCGAACACTCCTCTATCCTCATCCTTACCCGTCTGAACGACTCCACAACCCACTCCAGAAGCTCCCTGAGCGGCAAGGCTTTCTCTGCAATCCTCTTCATCGTATTATCCCACTCCTCAATGACAAAATGCCTCACCGTCTCTATAAACAGCTCCTCTTTCGATTGGAAATAATAATACATGGTCGCCCGCCCGATATGCATCTTCTCCTGCAACATTGACACCGACGCATCCGAATACCCGTGTTCAAGGTAAACGGCAAATGCCTTGCTCATTATCATCTCCCTCGTTATCTTCATATCTCGTCCAATTGCCTTGCCGACAGGCAAGCCACATGCGAACTGCACTCCCTCCATGGGTTACGCCGCAAAGGTAGATATTATTTTCGAACGACCGTTCTAAAATAATACGCACTTAATCCTAATTCTAATTAATACAATCTCAGTATAACCAAAGAAAATTTAATGTATGAAAGTAGGCCACATCCTACTGTCTGGCACAAAGAAAAGCGTGAATAATAAGGTATATAATACAGTGTCATTCACCGTCTGCCGACACTGTAGCGACATCAGACGAAGAAATTATTAACATTTGGAGTAATCCTCAACGGCAAAACGGGAAAGGAAAAACCGCATATCCGTACTCTGCCCCACCACGGCCAGCGGCCATAGCCTATAACGAAAAGCAGCCCTTTATCCGCGACCACTCGCTCTCCGGCAACTTCGCGCCGACTCTCTGTATGACTGCCTCCGCACACATCGCACCCAGCCGCGCACACACGCCGAGCGGCAGACTGTGCGCCATTCCGAAGAGAAAGCCCGACGCATATATATCCCCCGCCCCGGTAGCGTCTACGCACTTCACAGGATTAGGCGATACACGTTCCACTGTCCCGCGCGAACATACTACAGACCCTCGGCTGCCCATCTTGACCACGGCAATACCAGCGCAGGCGGCCATTGCCTCCGCCGCACCCTCCCCGCGCATACCGGTAAAGGCGTATGCCTCCTCCTCATTGGCGAATATGACATCTACGTACCTCTCTGCAAACGCTTTGAGGAAGTCAAGCTCCTCCTCCACTATATTGAAACTCGCCATGTCTATCGACACCGTGAGACCCGCCTCCTTGGCCATACGCCCCGCGCACTCCATTAGCGCATGGTTCTGCACGAGATAACCCTCTATATGGAATATGTCATACCCCCTGAACATCTCGGGGCTGAGGTCTTCGGCGCACAGTTCGTTTGCCGCGCCCAGATATGTAAACATAGTGCGCTCCCCGTCCTCCGAAACCAGCACATTGCACCGCCCCGACGGCAGTCCGCCGCATAGCAGCATGGGCCTCACGCCGTTCGCCTCCATATCCTTCTTGAAGAAATCGCCCTCCGCGTCGCGCCCCACCTTGCCTATGAATGCCGCCGCCGCGCCCAGCTTCGCCACACCGTTTATGGTGTTGGCCGCCGACCCGCCAGTGACGATATGCCGCTCCAGTGGCGACACGGCATGCTCTATCGCGCGCATTGTCTCCACCCCTATCAGCTGCATACTCCCCTTCGGGTAACCCGCAGTGCAGGGCACAGCCTCGCTCCCTGTCAGGGAGAGTATGTCCACAAGCGCATTGCCTATTCCGAGCACTCTTCTCATCGTGAAACTTAGAAACTGTTTTGATTTTACCGTCTACATGGATTGTGATGGCCTGCCGTGCCATATCACGCACTCATGGCCGGAGCAATCCCGGGCCACCCACATGGACATGAAAAAAGCCGCTCATCTTCACTCGCGGCTCTCCTCTCTCGCTCTCCCTCTTGGACTTGAACCAAGGACCCTCTGATTAACAGTCAGATGCTCTAACCAACTGAGCTAAGGAAGAATTTTAACCCATATCTATTCGGATACATCCGACTGCCGCCTTACACCAAAGCCTCTGACGGCCACCCCACGGCAATCTTCCGCATCCTCTTTCTTGCTCTCCCTCTTGGACTTGAACCAAGGACCCTCTGATTAACAGTCAGATGCTCTAACCAACTGAGCTAAGGAAGAATATCACATCATCCGACGGATTCCCGTCCCTCAAATGCTCGGCAAAATTACTGCTTTTCGCCGGATTGCACAACAGTTGTGCGCAAAAAAAGAATAAAAATATTTCCGACCGCTCCAAACTCCTGTCCGCCAAAGCCTTACCGCCTAATCTCATGCATCCGTCACCACCGCCTCTGCCCCTCCCTGCTCATGGCGCGGGGTTATAATGGCGGAACACATACACCTTCGACGGCAGCATCCTGTCGAGTGGCTGTATGAGTTCCAGCTCTATACCCTTCTCCCTCAGTGCCTCCTCCACAGTCGCCCGCGCCACCTCCGGCGTATTGTTCTCCTGCGACAAGTGGCAGAGAAAAAGATGCGAGAGCCGCCCGTTCGGGTTATCAGCGAGGAAACGCGCCGCATGCTCATTGCTCAGATGCCCCACGTGCGAGCGCACCCTCTGCTTCAGCGGATACGGGTACGGCCCGTTCTTCAGCATATTCTCGTCATAGTTGGCCTCCAGCACCAGATAGTCCGCCTTCGCTATGTGGTCTGCCGCCTCCTTGTTTATATACCCCAAGTCCGTCGCTATGACAAAACACTGGTCGCCGTACGTGAATGAATAGCCCACGCTGTCCGTCGCGTCATGCGACACGGGAAACGACTGTATCTGAAAATCACGTATCTCTATATGCTCCCCCTTGTTGAAATACATGCACGCCGACGGCGGCAGCTTCTCCGTCACGCGGTAATTCCGGTCAATCCCCTTGTGCATGTCCGCCGTCAGGTATATCGGACGGTAATACTTGCACGCCAGCGTCCCCACGCACTTTATGTGGTCCGTATGGTCATGGGTGATAAACACGCCCCAGATATTGTCCAGCGACAGCCCCCTCTCCTTCAACGCCTTCTTTATGGCGCGGATGCCTATGCCCGCATCTATCAGGAAACCATATTCCCCCGTACCTATATAATAGCAGTTGCCGCTGCTGCCGCTGCCCATGCTGAAAAAGCGAAGTCTGTCCATCGAGCCTGAATTAAAGAATCTCCCATCGTCCTGCCCCGCAAGGGATAGCACAATGCGGCGCAAAGGTAAAAGAAAAAATCCGTCCGCACCGCCCACTCTCCATACTCATTTTTAACCCAAATCGGCCATTAGGTTCTAAGTTAATCAAGGTTAAAAAGTCGTACTCTCGATGGAGCGGCTACGGACACCATACGGAGCGTCTCCCCAGCCCCCGGCAAATCCGCACAACACTCTCCCGCACCAAAACGCACATCCTCCTCAATATGCACACTGCCAATACCCACAAAATCGCGCATCCAACCCTTTGACAACCAAAATCTTCACCTACCCCTCAGCCACCTTTCAGCTACCTCCCCGCTACCCTCAACCAAGCAAGTCTGCATTCTTCGCGCTTATCCGTTCAATTTGTACCGAAAACAGCAACTCATCTTCTCGGTATCCATTTCATATACCCGCCGCCGCTCCGCCCTCCCCGTCCACAGCCCCCCGCACATATTACGTGCCATTAAGCCCGTTTCCTAACCGAACTTTTATTACCTTTGCCAATTCAAAGACATGGAGCTGAAAAACATACCCCGATGAAAACAAGAACCTCACTGGCAATCATACTGATACTGGTCTGCACGCTCTCCTCCGTGGCGCAGTGCCCCGCCTCCGTGGCGGCATGCGGCGGCAGCGGGCTGACTGGCAGCGGGGCGCGGCACACATTAGTGCCGGAGCTGGGCTATGGATATAACACCGCCGAACGCTCCTACGGCACTGCCGCACTCACATACACCGGCACGGTAGCCCCGTGGGCATGGCTCTCCGCAGGCGCACAGGCCTCCACATCAGACAGCTACGCACTGAAACTTAGGGCCGACTTCGGATGGAAGCTCGGCAGGCAGGGACGCATGGGACTGCGCAACCACTACATGTACACCGCATACGCCTTCGCCGGGATGCAGGGCTTCGACGCCGCGCTCATGGCCGCCTACGACCACGACTACTTCTACGTCGGCATCGGCATACTGACGCGCCTCTTCGCCCCTCTGCACGGCAACGGAGTGATACACGAGCCACTCGACATGGCCTATGACGTGGAGGGAAGGATATTCCCCAAAAGCCATCCGTGGAACATGGCGCTGCAAATCACAAACGTACAGCCCTTCCGCACTGGGCACTTCTTTGAACCGGAACTGATACTGAAAGGAAACTGCACCGTATATGAAAGGCGCGGCTCACGCTACCGCGCCACCCTCCGCGCCGCATACAGGCCGGCGGGAACCATGAGCATAGCGGCATCGTTTTATGGGATAGAGATAACTGCGGGGGTAATATGCGAGATATAATGATTGCGGCATTGGCCGCTGTGCTGTTGACAGCCTGCGAACAGTATGACGTCAAAGGCTTCTTCGCCTCGCCGAGTTCAGGCGTGGACATCCGTTATGAGCAATCGTCCGCCATGGCGGAGCCGGACAACATTGACATAGCGGACACCGACACCTACACCGTCTGGTGCTGCGGCGACATACACTGCATGGACAGCGCGGACAACTTCCGCTCCATGCTCCGCTCTGCCGTAGAGGGCAATGGCGACCCGCTGATTGTCATCGCTAACGGCGACCTCACCGACCGCGAAGGAGGCCTCTATGAGGTAAGGAGGATTATCGACAGCGAAACCCATGGGAGTGAGACTCCGCACATATTCACCTCCATAGGCAATCACGACCTCTTCTTCAATCAGTGGGAAGTATACCGGACGCTCTTCGGACGCTCCTTTTACAGCTTTGACGTAAAGACCTCCGGAGGCACTGACCTCTTCATATGCCTCGACACGGGTAACGCACAGCTCGGCAGTAGCCAGAAAGAGTGGCTCGAAAACCTCTTGCGCCAAAACCGTAACCGATATCGCCACTGCACCATATTCACCCATACGAACCTTTGGCTCTCTGACTACTCGCAGTTCCCGACAGGCAGCATGCCCACACAGGAGACCATCTACCTCGCCGGGCTGGCGGCAGAATACAGCGTGCAGCTTTTCATACAGTCACATGACCACCACCGCGACGAACGCGAAATGAATGGAGTGACCTACGTGACACTCGACGCTATAAATGACGGCGCGGAAAATGCGTCATACCTCGAAGTGACGTACGGCGACACCCTTTCATACAGATTTATAGATATATGACACACCCGTTTGAGACATTCCGCTATTGCCCCCAGTGCGGCTCTGCACTGTTCGGACATCACGACCTGCGCAGTAACATGTGCCGACAGTGCGGCTTCCTGTTCTACGCCAACTGTGCCTCGGCAGTGGCGGCAGTCATCACAGACAGTGAAAAGCGCATTCTGCTCTGCACAAGGGCGGAAGAACCGCAGAAGGGCATGCTCGACCTGCCCGGCGGCTTTGTCGAGTTCGACGAGACAGCCGAGGAGGCCGTGCGCAGGGAGCTGCATGAGGAACTTGGCATAGAGGTACATGATGTGTGCTACCTCTTCTCCCGCCCTAACAGATATACATATTCAGGCTATACCGTACATACCTTGGACTTGTTCTTCCGCGTGACGGTGGACGACCTCGGCGATATATGCTGTGCCGATGACGTGAAGGAGGCCCGCTTCTTCTCTGCCAATGACATAGATTTCAGCATGATAGGGTTCGACTCTATGAAAACCGCACTGCGCAAGGTCATAGACGAAGGACTGATATAATCCGTGCCAAACAGGGGCAGGCTGCTGCCCGCCCAATATGCGCAAGAATAAAAACAAGTAAAATTCAGTTTCATATATACCCGAATTACATTAACTTTGTACTCGTGGAGTATATGCCCGCTGGGGTTGCTCCTCACAGTACACACATAGACATCAATACTATAACCATAACATGAAAAAAGGGATAATACTATTGGCGGCACTCCTCTCATCCGCCGTATGGGCAAATGCGCAGGAGACATACTCCGCCAACAATCCGGACAGGGACTTCATCCGGGGAAAGGAGCTTTATGAACAGGGCAAACACGGGGTCAGTAAGACATATCTGACAAGGTATATAAAAGAGAACGGCGACAGCGATGCTTCCACCTACCAGATGGCACGGTACTATCTGGCGTGCAACGCGTTCACGCTCAAGGACAAGGATGCGCTCGACCTGCTGACCGGCTATCTGGACGATTACCCGTACAGCCCGGTACGTGGCCGCGTATGCTACATGATAGGCCGCATATACTACGAGAAAAAAGACTATGAGAAGGCACTGAAATGGTTCAATGGCCTGAAAGGCAATCAGCTCAACGCGGAGGAAAACAACGACTACCTCTTCGCCAAAGCCTATGCAGGCATGACCGTCGGTGAGTATGCGCAGGCAAGCCCCATCTTTGAGGCTCTGAGCGGCGGAGACAATAAATACCGGGACGATGCGGCCTACTATCACGCCTACTCCGAATTCTGCATGAAAGACTATGACAATGCGCTAGTGCTTTTCAGCAGAGTCGACACTACCGGACGCTACGGCGAAGCGGCAAGATACCACATACTGCAAATATACGACCGTAAGGGGGATAGGGATAGAGCCGTGAATTACGGTAAAATGCTCATCGCCCGCTACCCCGAAAGCAAATACAACTCCGAGGCATACAGGATATTGGGAGAGAACTCATACTATAACGGCGACTGGGCATCAGCCGCCGGGTACCTCAGCCGATACGCTTCAGCGGAAGAGAAGGTACAACGCCCCGACATGTTCATGCTCGGCATGGCGTATTATCGGGAAAACCGCTATCCAGAGGCGGTCAAGTCGCTCGGCATTGTGACTGCCGGACAGGACTCGCTGGCACAGGCCGCATATCTCTATATCGGATACAGTTACCTGAAAGACAACAGTATAAGCAATGCGCGTATGGCATTCCAGTCTGCCGTCAAAAACGGCTCCGACCCCGCAATGACAGAGACCGCATCGTACAATTATGCCATGGCCACCTATCAGGACAACACCCCGTTCGGAGAAGCACTGACCGCATTCGAGAACTTCATAACACACTATCCGGAGTCTCAGCATCTCGATGCCGTCTACCGCCACATGGCAAGCATCTATATGAACGAGAAAGACTATGCGTCCGCTCTCCGTTCGATAGAAAAAGTGGAAACACCAAACGCGCAAATCCGACAGGCGAAAGAAAACGCCCTCTTCCAGTTGGGAGTCAGCGCGTTCCTCTCGAAAGACTACACCGGAGCGGAAGACTATTTCAGCAGGTCGATAGCGGAATACACCCCTAACTCCTTTTCTGCGCAGGCATTCCTTTGGCGCGGTGAGACATACTACCGCCTCGGCAAACAGGAGTTGTGCCGTAAGGACATCGAAACATACTTGAACAAGACACAGCCAAAGGACGTAAACGACGTGCTCAAAGCGTACTACACTATGGGGTACTCATACTTCGAAGCGAAAGACTACAACACGGCCATGAACTGGTTTTCCAAATTCCTGTCCATAAAGAATGCTGACCGCAACAAGCTCTATCCCGATGTGCTCAACCGCACGGCTGACTACTATTTCAACAGACGCGACTTCAACCGCGCATTGGAGACCTATGCCAAAGTGAATCCAGGCTCTGCCTCCGCCCCATACGCCCTCTATCAGTACGCTTTCATACTCGGACTGCAAAAGAGGTACGACGAGAAAATAGCATCGCTTAACAAACTCATTGACAAATACGCTGCGTCAGACTATGCAGACATAGCGGCATACGAGCTTGGGCGTACATACTTCATAATGGAACGCCACGACAAGGCAGTTGACACATATCGTAAAATTGTGGAGCGCGGCGGGAAAAATCAGCTCACACGCAAGGCCGCCCTCGAAATAGGCATGGTCTATGCCAACATGAATGAACCCCAAAAGGCTATAGACGCATACAAATATGTAGTGGAAAAATTCCCCAATAGCGAAGAGACGAAAGTCGCGTTGGAAAGCATGCAGTCCATATACATCGAACACAACAAGGTAGATGACTATCTGGCATATCGAGAGTCTATCGCGGGGAGCACAATTTCAACCATTGCTCCCAGCCAGGAAGACTCAATAACATTCATCGCTGCCGAAAGAGTCTATGCCAAAGGCGATTACAAGACAGCGATTGCTTCACTCAATAATTACATCGTGAAATTCTGTGACATACCAACGCTTAACTGCATCACGGCACAATATTACATAGCCGAATGTTACTACTCGTTACATGACTACGACAAGGCGTTGTCGTTCTACGACAAGTTGACTGAATACGATGGCAACTCATACATGGAGAAAGCACTAATCCGTGCATCAGAAATCACATATGACCAGAAGGCATATTCCGAAGCGGCATACTATTTCAGACAACTTTTGCGGACGGCAAACAGCAGTGAAGAAAAATCCATTGCACGCCTCGGTATACTCAGATGTGACTACTATACCGACAATTACAGAGAAGCTATAGACATCGCCACCGAGATAATCGCCGCTGACACATCCGACATTAACCTCGTCCGAGAAGCACGCTATTGTCGTGCCAAGTCCTATTGGGCTCTCGAAGAGAAAGACTCCGCTGCAACGGATCTCGTACTCCTCTCTGGCGATGTGCGCCACGAAATGGGAGCCGAGGCAACATACATGTATGCAGACTACCTGACAGAAAAACAGGACTATGATACCGCAGAGAGCACAATAATGAAGTTCATACAGGAAAACACACCGCACCAGTACTGGCTCGCGAAATGTTTTGTCCTGCTTTCCGACATATACATCGCAAAAGGAGACGACTTCATGGCAAAACAATATCTCATCTCGCTACAAGAGAATTATACTGACACAACAAATGACATCAGACCGCTCATAAACGAACGGCTCGACTCGATACAGTCAAGGGAGGAAGCGACGATATTGCAATAATACATTACATGTCAAAAACAAACGAATAAAGGTACAGCGATGATTAAAAAAATAATATTGTCAGCAGCGGCATTGGCACTATGCCTCATTGTCCGCGCTCAACATATAGACACTACATCAGTAGATATGAAAAGTAACCCCGCAGTCCCTGCGGACAGCACACAGACAACTGTGCAGGACACAACGTTCATTTCTCGCAACATAAAGATAGAAAAAGACTATATTCCTGAAATAAAGGAAGCCAAACGTCCTGACATAGAACTGAAAGCACACGCCATTCCCGTATCTAAATCCGACATAGAGTACAGCGTAGCCTCGCTACATATAACACCGCGCTCAGAATTCCATCCGATGAAACCCACAGAGTTTAACAGTATGAGGCGCAGGACACCCAAAGAAGGTTATGCGTCGGCCTCAATAGGCTATCCCTTGCAATGGAACGCACAGGCGTTCACCCCCATAATCAACTCAGGCAGAACCTATCTCGACATAAACGCCTACCATAACGGCATATATACCGACAAACGGTTTATTGACACGGATTTGCTGTTCAACTTTAACCACAAGTTCAATCGCAACATGGCCATATATGCCTCAGCGGGATACAACAACGACTATTACAACTATTACGGCAATGCAGCCACACTTGACGGCAACGGTTTTATAACAAGTGTAGTGGACAGTTCTTTAAGTGTGCGCATACGTTCAGTCCATCATGCCACAGCGGAAATAGGACTACGTACATTGTCGCCCTCACAAGGATGGACATACGATGCATCGTTCAATTATGACATGACAGCACTGCAATCCGACGGTTTGTCTGAACACCAGATTAATCTCTCAGGTATTGCGGCTACGCAACTCGGAGGACATACTCTGCGTATTGGTCTTGACTTCATGAGTGCTCTGTACAGCACATCCATCAGCCGCAGAAACCTTGACAACAATGCCGTGCTCGGACTATCTCCCGCATATGACATGGAGTTCGCAAAATATAATCTAAAACTCCGCGTGGGTGCCAAGCTCTTCTTCTCGTTCCTGAACGGGAGGATAATCAATGCCATGCCCGACGTGAAGCTGACATACGACCACGGAAACCTGCTCCGCTTCTATGCCGGTGCAGGAGGAGATTACAGGATGAACACTCTCTCTACGACACTCGCCGAATGCCGCTACTACTCTCCGTACAGCGCAGTGAAGTACAATACATACACACCGCTCGACGCGTTCGCTGGCATAGACATAAAGCCGGTGAGCGGACTGCTCATCAACGCCCACTTGAGCTACAGAATGATGCTTGACGCGCACTTCCTGCGCAACGAAACCACACCATACGCCAACAGCCTATATAACAGTTCCACGGCATTATTTAACAACACATTCACAGCGGAATACTCCAACGCAGGGGTCTTCAATGTCGGAGTAAGGGCGGACTATACACTGCGCGACAAGTTCAATTTCTTCGCCGCGTTCGACTACAACCACTGGAGTCTGAACAACCCCGATATGAAGGCGTGGTACAAACCTACAATCGAAGTCCTATTCGGCACAGATGCGGAGATAATCAAAGGACTGCGCCTCAAAGCGGACTTCTATCTTGCGACAGGCCGCACTGCCGGATTCCGGATGCCTAATGGCACTATACTCTCGGCAGATATGCGTAACATCTACGACCTCAACATATCGGCATCGTACACGTTCCTCCGCGACTGGACTGTTTTCCTGGCTGCAAACAACATACTTGGCGCATCAGACAAACTCAACTACCAGTGGTTCTACGGATATGACACATTGGGCTTCAATATAATGGCAGGATTTAACGTAGCATTTTAATTTCATCGGCATATTGTACAATCAAAAATAAGTTAGTAAATTTGCAACCCGATTCGCAAAGAGGTATTGCAAAGCAGCAATGGCGGCGGGACAGTCCCGCTGTGAAACTCACCTCCCGGTCGTAATACATTAAAATACATCGATTAAAGAAATGTACGCAATTGTAGAAATCCTCGGACAGCAGTTCAAGGTAGAGGCGGGCAGACGTCTATTCGTTCACCGCATGGAAAAGGCTGAGCGTGGCTCTCAGGTAGAATTCGACAATGTGATGCTCATCGACAAAGAGGGGCAAATAACAGTTGGCGCACCCAAAGTAGAGGGTGCAAAGGTAGTGGCTGAAGTTCTCTCGCACGTGCGTGGCGATAAAGTACTTGTATTCCACAAGAAACGCCGCAAAGGTTACCGCAAACTCAACGGTCACCGTCAGAACTTCACCGAGTTAATGATTAAAGAAATTGTTGCTTAACCGTTTTAATTTTCAAAAGAAATGGCACATAAGAAAGGAGTTGGTAGTTCGAAAAACGGTCGTGAGTCAGAGAGCAAACGACTCGGAGTGAAAATATTCGGCGGACAGTATGCAAAAGCGGGCAACATCATCGTCCGTCAGCGCGGGACAGTTCACAATCCCGGCGAAAACGTTGGCCTCGGCAGAGACCACACATTGTTCGCTCTCATTGACGGCATAGTTGTATTCCGCAAAAAGCGTAACAACAAATCGTTCGTATCGATACAGCCTGTCACTGAGAACTGATTCTGTGTCCGCACAGACAAACCATTAAGGCATTGGGTTTTACATAGCGTAAAGCCCAATGCTTTTTGCATTGACCCTTTCAGATTTATAATTTAGATGTATATTTACAACACCACATTCCTTGTGAAGAACTCCCGGTTCGAGCAATGGAGGGAATTCATAAACAGCGAACTCACACCAATGCTTACAGACGAGCTGGGTTTCTCCGAGCCTACGCTCATGCGCATCCACTGTCCGTCAGAAGAAGGTCACACATCGTTCGCCTATCAGATAAAGGCGCAGAACATGAAGCAAATAGAACGGTGGCAGACACTCTATGAGACATCATTTAAGAATCGCCTGTTCCAGATATTCGGAGAAGAGGCCTTGCCGTTCAGCACGATAATGGAAATCATCTGAGCATGGAAAAGATTATAATGGGCATAGACCCCGGCACCACATACATGGGCTACGGGGTAATTCGCGCTGACGGAAGTAAGGCATCGCTCATGACACTAGGAGTCATAGATTTGCACAAAATCAAAGACCCATACCTGACACTCCGAGAAGTATTCAGCAGTGTCACCCGGCTTATAGAGGAACATCTGCCCGATGAACTTGCCATAGAAGCTCCGTTTTTCGGAAAAAACGTGCAGTCCATGCTAAAACTGGGGCGCGCTCAAGGAGTGGCAATCACTGCAGCTCTGCTACGCGACATACCCATTACGGAATATGCACCGCTGAAAATAAAGATGGCCATAACAGGCAACGGTTCTGCATCGAAAGAACAAGTGGCAGACATGCTGCGCCGCATGCTCCACATTCCGCAAGACCTTATACCTCAGCACCTCGATGCAACCGACGGCCTCGCCGCCGCGTACTGCCATTTCCTGCAAAGCAAATCGCCTGTTCCTGAAATAAAATACCGTGGGTGGAAAGAGTTTCTGACAAAGAACCCGGAAAAAATATCCACGCGAAAACGATAACCTCACTCAAAAAAGGCATGACACCAAGATAGCACCATGCCCCAAAACGTACTGTAAGAACCATGCCTTACAGCCTGAGATACTCTTTCAAAGCATCCACATAGTCAGCAAAAGCACGCCGCCCAGTGTCGGTCATGCGGCACGAAGTGCGGGGTTTCTTGCCTACGAACTCTTTCGTTGTCTCGATATAGCCCGCCTGAGCGAGCTTATCAAGCTGCACACTCAAATTGCCTGCCGTTGCCCCGGTCGCCTCGCGCAAATAGACAAAGTCAGCCTCTTCCACACCCATAAGTATTGACACTATGGCCAGCCTCAGTTCCGAGTGAAGCAACGGGTCAAGCTCTCTCATAATCACCCCTCCTGCGGTCGCCACGGCACATAATAACACCCGGAAGTACAATGTCCAAAAGCACTATGCCCGCTGCCACCAATATGATATCAACACCGGAAACCACAGCGGCCAAAAGCGGCACAAACACGCATATAGTCAGTACACCTACCAACATCACAAGCCGCCGTTTCAGCATTATCCCCGTAACCGTAGTGGCAAATCCCACCAGCAAAGTGATACAGATATTTATAGGCAACACCCTTATACCCAACGCATAAAGTGCGGCAAACACCATACACGAGGCACCAAACACAAACCATACCCAGCCGACAGACTCCGTCACATAGTCACGCACGTTATCCGTATGCTTCTTCGCCCATACCCAATGGATGGGAAAGCCTATCAGCAATAGGAACCACAGATAGTACCACGCATTATCGCCAGTGTACTTCACTCCTGCCCATACGACTACGCCAATAAGCGCAGAAGCCACCCCCCACAGCACGAGAGGCCATCCAGCCTGTTTTTCTAGCCTCGCCCTACTCTTTGTAATCATCTGAGAAATAAGTTCCAAACTCTCTTTCTCTGTCATTTTTCTCTCTTCCATAATTCCAATGTATTAATAGTTAAACAATCAATTTACATAGCCCATCTTTGAGGTTTTACAAATCAGTTTATTTTATAAACTATAGATAGAAAATATAAGCGATTTGCTCTCGCCTACATACAGTCAACTTTCTGCTTGTCCTTTGACACCGCAAAGATAGAGTAGTTTATTTTATAAACCAACATCCCGTAAGTTAAATATCAATAAAACTGCATTCTCCATTCTCGACGACGGCCGCACAGGGAAATGAATCTACCGCAACTAACAGCGGGACAGGAGGCTACACGCCCCTCCTGACTGCATCGGCCACGGCGACAAGGTGGGCAGCCACTACACCCGCCGTCTCTGTCCGCAGGCGGCTGCCGCCAAGAGAGACACCCACAAATCCCGCAGCCACTGCCTCACCCACCTCATCTTCAGAGAAATCGCCCTCAGGGCCTACCATGACAACAGCATCGCGTGCAGCGACACAGGCACGCAGCAGATATTGCTTCTCCATATCATAACAATGGGCTATGAAACGACCTTCGGCCTTCACCCCAGGCACAAAATCGGAGAACTCTACTGCCGGGTTCAGACGCGGCACTTTGGCATGGAGGCTCTGCTTTGAGGCGGAGAGGAGTATCTTCTCTATACGCTCCATTTTCAGCGTCCTGCGCTCCGAATAGCGGCAGATGACAGGGGTAAGTTCGTCCAGCCCTATCTCCGTGGCCTTCTCGACGAACCACTCGAAACGGTCGATGTTCTTAGTCGGTGCCACGGCCATGTGGAGCGAATAGCGGCGCGCGCCGTACTCTCGCACAACTGACAGCACCCGCACCTCGGTGCGCTTAGGATGTGCAGCGAGTATCTCAGCTTCATACAGACTTCCCCGTCCATCTATAAGATGTATGGTATCGCCCGTCTTGTGACGCAAGACCTTCACACAATGCAACGACTCCTCTTCTGGCAGAAGAGGAGTCGTCTCTATATCAGGTGCATAGAACAGGTTCATAGCACCACTGTATTATTGTGCAACGGCGTTCTCATTGACCTTCATGGCCTGCATCTGCACCCTCTTAGGGCAGGCAGCTTTTACCTGCGAGCACTTCGCGCTGTCATTAACGCACTTGCGCATACCGTCCTTACAGCATGGCTTTTTAGCACAGGCCGCGCTGTCACCCTTGCAGCACTTGGCTTTCTCGCATGCGGCACTATCCTTTACACAAGGTTTCTGGCAGGGCTTGTCACATGCCTTTTTGCACTCAGCCTTGCAGCACTCGCGTACAGCGAAAACGGCTATCGCCTCCTCGCCCTTGTAGAACGTCACGGCTGTGTCAGCCACAGAGAAGCGGTCAGCCTCGCCCATCATCTTGACCATCAGGCTCTCGGCCTCCATCGATGCGGGATCGCACATCATACGGGTCATGCCGGCAGCACCGAACTTGATGGCATCACCTTCGGTCTCGTAGCCGCCGAAGAAATTATTGCATCCGGCCGCGCCGTTCACCTTGTTTGCAGTGTCGAGCACCATAAACACCCCTTTCATCATGGCTTTCTGGTCAATGGACTTGCCATAGAGGCTCACTGCGTCAAGCCTTTTGCCTACGAACGCCGAAGCGTCCGCCTTTTTCGCACAAGAACTGAAAACGGCGACTGTCACGAGAGCCGCCATAAGAAAAAACACTTTTCTCATACAATACACATTTTATAATTAGTGATTTAACTTTCAATCACTCAACTGTGAAACCTATCTTCATCCTCGGCAGGACAAAGTCCATCTCACCACAACAGGTGTGGAAGTCGCCCGCATAGACCGTGTAGTACTCTCCGGGTTTCAAAAAGTCAGTCTCACTATGCGGCGCACAACCTAACCTGTACTTATATGAGCCATGCGGAGGTATTTTATTTACACCAGCGACATGTGACCTTGCCCATCCTGCGCTATAAACCTCATTCCCGTCCAAATCATATACTTTGCCGTAATAGTTACGGTCAAAATCAGGGTGGTGTACATACAATTCCGTATGGCAGAGAGTGTCATTCCTCAAATTCTCTATCTCGAAGACCATCTCTATTGTCTCTCCCACCTTGAATGTATTACATTTCTCACCAGCCTCATTTTCAAGTCTGTAAGTGAACTTCACCCCATCGTAGAGATAGGTGCATTCGCCCATCGGTACATCGTCACGCGAACTACACGCAGCCAACAGCAGTACCGGAAAGAGGAGTAAGGAAAGTTTTTTCATAGCAAACAGTTTTGTACGTGAGAATGAGGGTGCGGCACGTGGCAGAGAAAACCAGCGAACAGGCTTCCGTTAGTCCATACACTCACCTCCTACCATATTTTCAGTGGCAAAGATAAGTATTTTCCACTAAACAATTTGCCCGACGGGGAAAAAACTGTAACTTTGTATCTGTATCGGCCTGCGGACAGCCCCCGCGACGGACACGGGCAGGACGCGGAGACCCAGCCGGATGCGTAAAACAGGCATCTGTACGATGGGGTTTACGTTCTGACACTTTTGCGTAGAATAAGGCCGGAAAAGTGCTTTCCGCTAAGGAGAGGGTAGCAGAGGGGGTAACGGCAAGGTAGCGGCAGGCTAAGGAGAAGCCTTGTAAAACAAGGGGTTAGGACACAGACAACGCATACACTGGCAGTGGTGATTTGATAATAGGCTTGTATTTTGACACGCGCCACGGTGCATGACCTCTGCCGTGAGGAGAGGCGGAAATCGGAGAGAGAGATTTTATTGTCAGATTTATACTACATATATGAATACATGGTTTGAATGTAAGGTGACGTTTGACCGCACGGGCGAGGACGGGCTGATAAAGAAGGTGACAGAGCCTTATCTCGTCGACGCGCTCTCGTTCACCGAGGCGGAGACGCGCATCTGCAAGGAGGTGCAGCCGTTCGCCACGGGGGAGTTTACTGTGGCGAACATCAAGCGGTGCAAGATAGCGGAGATGTTCTACAACGAGGATGGCGACAAATGGTATCGCTGTAAGGTGAACTACCTCTCGGTGGACGAGGAGAAGGGCGTGGAGAAACGCATAGCGCAGACGATGATGGTGCAGGCATCGGACTTCAAGAATGCCGTGGACACACTCATCAAGGGCATGGAGACCGCGCTGGGCGACTACGAGATAGCAAACGTGACGGAGACGGCCATACTCGACGTGTTCCAATACGAAGCTCCGGAGCAGTAGGCCGCAGGAGGAGGGGCAACAGGATGTCAATAGCAGAGAATATCAAGGAGATACGCAGGCATATACCCGAAGGGGTGCAGCTTGTCTGCGTGTCGAAGTTCCACCCGTGCGAGGCCATCATGGAGGCATACGCGGCGGGGGAACGCCTGTTCGGAGAGAACCGCCCGCAGGAGATGCGGCAGAAAGCACCGCAGCTGCCGCAGGACATAGAGTGGCACTTCATAGGCAACCTACAGACGAACAAGGTGAAGAGCGTCGTGCCAATAGCGACACTGATACACAGCGTGTCGAACGAACGGCTGTTCGCCGAGATAGAGCGTTGCGCGGCGAAGGCAGGCAAGGTGCAGGACGTGCTGATAGAACTGCATGTGGCAGCTGAGGAGAGCAAGCAGGGATTCACGCCCGACGAGGCGGCCGCGCTCGTCACGCCGGAGTTTATAGCCGCACACCCGCACACCCGTATCTGCGGGGTGATGGGCATGGCTTCGCACACCGATGACGAGGCACGTATCAGAGAGGACTTCCGCACCATAGCGCAGACATTCAACCGGCTGAAAGAGACGGTGTTTAGCAATGCACCGCATTTCCGCCACCTGTCGATGGGCATGTCGTCGGACTACGCGATAGCCATCGAGGAGGGGGCTACGATAGTGCGCGTGGGCAGTTCGATTTTCGGCGCACGCGACTATGGCAACAGGCAGTAACAGAGGAATATATCCAATACAAATATCTTAATTTTTAAGGAATCAATACATGGAAAAGCTTTTATTGTTAGGCGATGAGGCCATCGCCTTGGGAGCGATTGACGCCGGGCTTTCGGGCGTGTATGCCTACCCCGGAACCCCGTCAACCGAAATCACAGAGTACATCCAAGAGTCCAAGCTGGCGAAAGAGCGCGGCATACGCAGCGAATGGTGCGCCAACGAGAAGACCGCCATGGAGGCCGCTCTAGGCATGAGCTATGCCGGCAAACGCGCGCTCTACTGCTGTAAGCACGTGGGTATAAACGTTGCGGCGGACTGCTTTGTCAATTCAGCTATAACCGGCACAAACGGCGGACTGGTCTACCTCGCGGCGGACGACCCGTCGATGCACTCCAGCCAGAACGAACAGGACTCGCGCTTCTACGCCGACTTCGCGCTCATACCCGCACTCGAACCGTCCAACCAGCAGGAGGCATACGACATGGTACGCTACGGCTTTGAACTCTCAGAAAAGCACAAAGTACCCGTGATGATGCGCGTCACGACACGCATGGCGCACTCCCGCGCCGGCGTTGAGCGCAGAGAGATGCTCCCGCAGAACGAGAAATCGTACCCCGCAGACAAGATGCAGTACATTCTCCTGCCCGCCGTGGCACGCCGCCAGTACAAAGCGTTGCTCGACAAGCAGGCTCACCTCATAGAAGCCTCTGAGACAAGCGGATACAACCGCTACATCGACGGCACGGACAAGAAACTCGGCATAATAGCATGCGGCATAGCGTTCAACTATCTCATGGAGAACTATCCAGACCGCAAATGCCCGCACCCGGTAGTGAAGATAAGCCAGTACCCGATGCCGGAGAAGATGATTAACCGCCTATTCGACGAGTGCGACGAGATACTCGTACTGGAAGAGGGACAGCCTCTCTACGAACGTCTGCTGCGCGGACTGCTCAACCGTGGGGGCAAGCCAATTCACGGCCGTCTTGACGGTGCGCTGCCACGCACGGGCGAACTCAGCCCCAACCTCGTGGGCAAGGCTCTCGGCATGACCGTCTCCGAAGGCATGCCCGTACCATCGCTCGTAGCCCCGCGCCCGCCGAAGCTCTGTGACGGATGCCCGCACATCGACTCATACACTGCCCTCAACGAGGCAATGAAGTCATTCCCGGGAGGCCGCGTGTTCTCCGACATAGGCTGCTACACACTCGGCGCACTACCCCCATTCGAGGCCATCTACTCCACTGTGGACATGGGTGCATCCATCACAATGGCGAAAGGCGCGTCGGAGGCCGACCTCCTGCCGTCTGTTGCCGTGATAGGCGACTCCACTTTCACCCACAGCGGCATGACTGGCCTCCTCGACTGCTGCGTGGACAACGCCAACGTGACAATAGTCATCCTCGACAACGAGATTACAGGCATGACCGGCTCGCAGAAATCATCGGCCACAGGCCGCATCGAGAGCATCTGTCAGGGCATAGGCGTAGCCCCGGAGCACATCCGCGTCATCAACCCCCTCAAAAAATACTTCGAGGAAAACGTACAGGTATTCAAAGAGGAGATAGGCTACAACGGCGTATCGGTCATCATCCCGCGCCGCGAATGCATAGTCGCGCTCAACAAACGCCTCAAAGCGGCCAAGAAAAACCAGACAAAGTAACAACCTTAAACTGACATCATTATGAAGATAGACATTATATTGTGCGGTGTCGGCGGCATGGGAGCTCTCAGCTCGGCCGCCATCATATCAGAAGCTGCCCTTGAGATGGGCTGGTACATGAAACAGGCCGAGACCCACGGCATGAGCCAGCGCGGCGGCGACGTCCAGTCGCACCTCCGCCTCAGCGACGAGCCCATAGCGTCCGACCTCATCCCCGAAGGACAGTGTGACATCATCCTCTCCGTAGAGCCGATGGAGGCACTCCGCTACCTCCCATTCCTCCACAAGGACGGATGGGTCATCACAAACGAAAAGCCATTCGTCAACATCCCAAACTATCCCGACTTCGACGCGGTACTGGCCGAGGTGAAAAAGATACCCCACCACATACTGCTCGACGCCGACGCGATAGCCAAAGAAGTCAAAAACCCCAAAGGTGCTAACATGGTAGTACTCGGAGCCGCATCGAAATACCTCAAAATAGACATCGAAAAACTCGAAAACGCCGTGCGCAGCATCTTCGGCAAAAAAGGCGACGCTGTCGTCGAGGCCAACATAGCCGCCCTCCGCGCAGGACGCGCCGTAGCCGACAAATAACACTTTGCCTTAGGGCAAAAGAAAAGCGGTGTACCGTGAACAACACTTCCGGTACACCGCTTCTCTTTTCTTCCTCCCAAGACACAAAAAAGGCCGGACAACCGCCCGGCCCCAAAAACTCAAATTACGAACGCACACGCTCCACGTATGAGCCGTCGCGGGTGTCAATCTTGATTTTGTCTCCCGTATTGATAAACAGCGGCACACGCACCTCAGCCCCGTTCTCCACAGTCGCCGGCTTCAACGTATTCGTAGCCGTATCCCCCTTCAGGCCCGGCTCCGTATACGTCACCTCCATAACCACGTGCGTCGGCATATCCGCGTAAAGTATCGTCTCCGACTCCGCATGCACAACCACCTCAAGGTTATCACCCTCCTTCATGAAAGCCACGCCGTTGATAAGATCCGGCGAAATCGTCACCTGCTCGAACGTCTCGTTATTCATCAGCACACAGCCCATATCGTCCTTATACAGATACTGGTACGGACGACGCTCGATGCGCACCTCCTCCACCTTCACACCCGAGTTCCACGTCTTGTCGAGTATGCGGCCCGTAGTCACATTCTTCAGCTTCGTGCGCACGAAAGCCGGCCCCTTACCCGGCTTAACATGCAGAAATTCAACAATGAAATAATATTGCCCGTCTATATTTAGGCACATTCCGTTTCTAAAATCAGCAGTAGTTGCCATAAAAATATTGTTCCGTTAAGTGATTTCAAAATTACCGTGCAAAGATAACTGTTTTTTTCTTAATCCACAAGCAGATAGACCATTTGCTCCACGTCCCCCTCAGCCGGCCCGCCCGTCAGCCTCCGCAATACTCACCAGAAACCTCCCTCCCCAAGCCCCTCACCCCTCCTCTGGCCCATCTGCAAATTAAGGTTAAAAACACGTACTCTCGCGCCAGCCCTCAGCCAGCCCCTACGGAACTCCTCCCAAGCCACTTCCCCACCTCACCCAAGCTTCACCCCGACTTCTTCCCAACCCCTTTCCTTCTCCGGGCTGCCTCCCTCCAAAACCCCTCCTTTCCTCAAGTGCTAACCAAGGTTAAAAACACGTACTCTCGACGGAGCAGCTACGGAGCCCATACGGACACTCTCCCCACCCAGTCGCCCCGTCACCTCATGCCGCACAGCCACAACAGAGGCCACAAACGCAACCTCACCCCCTACACACTCACGGCACGGACGGCCGCAGCACACACCCCAAAGACATAACGCAAATAAAAATGCAACACAATTTGTCAAATCAAAAAAAGTTCGTATCTTTGTGTGTTTGAATTTTTACAATGGAAGAGTATAGCAGCCACGAATCGCCCGACGAGTTTGCAGCCAAAATACACGCCCTGATTGACAAGTTGCAGCAGACACAGGCAGACAACAGACGGCTCACTGCTGAACTCGAAAAACGCACCGGCGAACTCGAAAGCGCGCGGGCCGACATTGTAAAACTGAAAAACGACTACGGGAGACTGAAACTGGCCAAGGCATTCGGGCTGTCCGAAAACAGCAAGAAGCAGGCACACAACAGAATCTCCAAACTAGTGCGTGATATAGACACTTGTATAGCGTTGCTGAAAAAATAAAGTCAGCAGTCTGTCATATATGGACAACAAGAGTGGCGGTGAGGAAAGCGAAAAAAGAACCATCAAAATCAACATCAACGGGTTCTGCACGGCACTGCGCATCAATCCTGACGAGGAAGAAGCGTACCGGCGTGCATGCACACTGCTGAAAGAGAGGCTGAATGTTTACACAAAGCGTTTCTCCGCCTTTCCCTATGACGACATACTTCACATGGTGGCCTACGAGTTTGCCGTCGAATACTGCAAACTCGAACAGAGGCAGCAGTCCGCTCCGCTGAACACCATGAAAAGACTGACCGACGCAATCGACGCCGCTCTCGGAGACAACAGCACCTCCGTCGGGTGACACTCCCCCGGCGTGACAGCAACCTGAACGGGATACATTATTATAACCATATAAATTTTTATATCGCGCATTTTCCGCCTCACTGACGGAGAGTGTGCGTTTTTTATTCACTTAACCAACAAAACCAACACATGTGGACTGAGATTTTAATAGGAGTAGCCGCCCTGATAGGCGGAGGGCTTGCCGGGTACTTCGTTACCCGCACGGCAACAAAAAATACGCTGAAACAGGCGGAAGAGAAAGGCGAAGCCATAAAACGGAACAAACTGCTGGAAGCCAAGGAGAAATTCCTCAACATGAAAGCCGAATTTGAAAAGGAGGTGGCCGACCGCAATGCGAAAATCCATGCCATCGAGACAAAAGCGCAGCAGATGGAGTCGCGCATACAGCAGAAAGAGCAGTCGCTCAACCAGAAACAGAATGAGCTTCAACGCCGCAACTCGGAGATTGACGCCATCAAGGACAACCTCGACAAGCAGCTTCAGCTCGTCGACGCGAAGAAACAGGAGCTCGAGAAGCTGCACTTTCAGGCGACTGAGAAACTCGCCGCCATTTCAGGCCTCTCGGCTGAGCAGGCAAAGGCGCAGCTGATTGAGAACATCAAGGACGAAGCCAAGACAGAGGCCATGGCATACGTCAACGAGATGATGGAGGAGGCTAAAATGACGGCCAACCGCGAGGCGAAGAAAATCATCGTACAGACCATACAGCGCGTGGCCACGGAGACCGCGATAGAGAACTCCGTCACGGTGTTCAACATCGAATCCGACGAGGTGAAAGGCCGCATCATAGGCCGCGAGGGCCGCAACATACGCGCCCTCGAAGCCGCCACTGGTGTGGAAATCATCGTTGACGACACCCCTGAGGCCATAGTACTTTCTGGCTTCGACCCCGTACGCCGTGAGATAGCGCGCCTCGCGCTGCACCAGCTCGTGGTTGACGGACGCATACACCCCGCCCGCATAGAAGAGGTGGTTGCCAAAACGCGTAAGCAGGTAGAGGAAGAGATTATCGAAGTGGGCAAGCGCACCACGATAGACCTCGGCATACACGGCCTGCACCCCGAACTCATACGCCTCGTCGGCAAGATGAAATACCGCTCGTCCTACGGACAGAACCTCTTGCAGCACGCACGCGAGACAGCCAACCTCTGCGCCATCATGGCATCAGAACTCGGTCTCAACCCGCAGAAAGCCAAACGCGCCGGACTCCTGCACGACATAGGCAAAGTGCCCGATGACCAGCCCGAACTGCCACACGCAATACTCGGCATGAACCTCGCGGAAAAATACAAGGAAAAGCCCGATGTATGCAACGCCATCGGCGCACACCACGACGAGATAGAGATGACCACACTTCTTGCACCCATCGTACAGGTCTGCGATGCCATCTCCGGCGCACGCCCCGGAGCACGCCGTGAGATTGTGGAGGCATACATCAAACGTCTCAATGACCTCGAAAACCTCGCGCTTTCATATCCCGGAGTGATAAAGACCTATGCCATACAGGCCGGCCGCGAACTCCGCGTCATTGTCGGTGCAGACAAAGTGGACGACAAGACCGTCGAGACACTCTCTTACGACATAGCAAAGAAGATACAGGACGAGATGACCTATCCCGGACAGGTGAAAATCACCGTCATCCGCGAGACACGCTCTGTCAGCTACGCGAAATAAATACGTCCCTCCACGGGACACAAAAACAGGGAGGCAAGATTTCATCTTGCCTCCCTGTTTTATTAAAGTCCAGAGCCATTCAAGGCCTCACTTATACATATCAGACTTCACAAGTTTCTCGCTATCAAGCAAATTACACATAGCCACCGGGTTAATCGTATCACCGGAAGCATCTATGAACCTATACTCCACCAGTCCGGATTCATCGGAACTGACAAGCCGCATGGACAGGCTATATTTCAGCAGCCATTTCGTCCAAAGTGAAGGCAAGCCCCTCTTCATATACGCATAAATGAACGGATGCACTATGACATCGAATTTCTTTATGTTCAATGTCTTGACGAGCATCTCTATCTTCTCCTCTATCTGGTCGACTACCAGTATGGACGGACCTGCATGACCTGTGCCGTTACAAGTCGGGCACTTCTCCGTAGTGTCAACCACCATGGCCGGACGCACGCGCTGGCGCGTTATCTGCATCAGTCCGAACTTACTCAGAGGAAGTATGTTGTGCTTCGCCCTGTCAGTCGACATGAGAGAGACCATGTGTTCGAAGAGTTTCTGCCTGTTCGCCGCCTCAGACATGTCTATGAAGTCTATGACTACTATGCCGCCTATATCGCGCAGGCGCAACTGGCGGGCAATCTCCACGGCAGCGGCCATATTGACCTCTATAGCGTTCTCTTCCTGAGTCTGGTTAGAGCGCGTGCGCGTGCCGCTGTTCACGTCGATGACATGCATGGCCTCCGCCTGGTCAAGTATCAGATATGCGCCGCGCTTGAACGACACTGTGCGCCCGAAGAGCGACTTCATCTGTTTCGTGATGGCGAAGTGGTCGAAAATGGAGAGCTCGCCACGGTACATCTTCACAATGTTCTTAACCTCCGGGGCAATCATCTCCACATAGGACTGCACCTCATCGAAGACGGCATAGTCGTTAACATGTATGGCCGCGAACTCGGGATTGAACAAATCCCTCAATATGGAGACGGTGCGCCCGCTCTCTTCGAGCAGGAGCGATATACCTCTCGACTTTCTGAGCTCCGCGATGGCTTTCTCCCACCGCTTCATCATCAGCTTCAACTCCCCGTCAAGCTCCGCCACGCGCTTGCCTTCAGCCACGGTGCGGACTATCACGCCGAAATTAGGAGTGCGTATGCTCTGCAACAGCTTTCTGAGGCGCGTGCGCTCTTCGCCCTGTCTGATTTTCTGCGAGACTGAAACCTTGTCGCCGAAAGGCAGAAGCACCATGTTACGCCCCGCGATGGATATCTCGCCCGTCAGGCGCGGCCCTTTTGTGCTGATAGACTCCTTGACCACCTGAACCATTATGTACTGCCCCTGCTGGAGTATGCCGCTGATATTGCCGTCCTTGTCTATGTCGGGCTGCCGTTTGACTTTAGGCTCGCGCTTCCTGTCGTTCAGTATCTGCGAGACGTAGTTGTTGAGTGTCTGGAACTGCGACCCTAAGTCATGATAATGGATAAAAGCCTCTTTCTCACATCCTATGTCGACAAAGGCTGCATTCAGGCCGGGCATTATCTTTTTGACCCGCCCCAAATATATGTTGCCGACAGCGAACGAGTGCGTCAGTGAGTCCTTGTGCAACTCCACGAGGCTGCCATCTTCCAATAAAGCTATGGAAATCTGGTCTTTTTCCGCATTGATAACTAACTCTTTTGTCACTGCTATATATTTATGTCAACGCCAGTCCGACGGATTTGTTCCGTCCGTTCAGGCGGGCTGGCGTTATGTTATTACCAAAGTGACCTCTCCTTTCCGGTACGGCGGCCGGTTGGAAGGGCACCGCCGCAATGCCCCGCCGCGCGGGATGTATGCCCGCGCCCGGCTATGGGCAAAAAAAAAACAAACTTAAAGTCTGACTCGCAATTAACGGTAAGACTTTAAATTTGCTTTTACCAAAATCCTGAGTGCAAAGACCTATTTTTTCTTCTTATGTCTGTCCTTTCTCAGTCTTTTTTTACGCTTGTGAGTTGACATCTTATGTCTTTTTCTTTTCTTACCGCTTGGCATAGTTGTAAATTTATTTGATGATTAAACGTCTATCCGTGTTCAGAGCGAGTCACTTTACTTTGGCAGTAAACTCCTTAGAAGGTTTGAATGCCGGGATGTTGTGAGCAGGTATCTTTATCGTTATGTTCTTTGAGATGTTGCGCGCGGTCTTTTCGGCGCGTTCCTTGATGATGAAGCTGCCGAATCCTCTCAGATATACATTGTCTTTCTTGGCCAATGAATCTTTTACGCACTCCATAAACGCCTCGACAGTGTTCAGGACGTCCTCCTTATTCAAACCAGTAGATCTTGAAATCTCATTTACGATGTCTGCCTTAGTCATTTTGATAACAGTTTTAAATTGGTTTATTTTATACTTTTGATTTATATCACATTACATCGGAATTTCGGACTGCAAATATACGACTTTATTTCAAAACCAAGAAACGTAACGGATGTTTTTTTCAAACATTGAGCACGCTCATATGGTCATAACCATTTACTGCGGGTCGAATAGAACAGACAGGAGGTATGGGTTCCGCAGGGGCGGGGGCTCAATCCGCGCAGACGGCAGGGGTGAAAATGGACCGCTGCGCACAAGGATGGCGAGAGGGATATGAGGAAATAATTGAGGGAGTTTGAAAGGGAAAGGGAAGGGTGGATGGAGGGGGACAGAGGTAAGGTTTTGCAGGGGAAAATGGCTTTGGCGCGAAAATGTCGGGAGAGGATTTGCGGAGCAAAAGCGGCATTTCCGTAAAAAAGAGGGGTCAAAAAGAGGAGGGATGGGGGACGGGAGCGGATTTTTCGGGCGGAGCGGAGGGCGGCTTATAATGTCAAGCCGGGACATGTAGCTAACTGACAGCGGATTAAAGGCCGTACAAAGTACAAGAATAGGAAGAGGGGTTATAAATCAAAATAATTTTACGGAAATATGTTTTATAACATGTCAGAAAATTGTGCCGCAATGAAGAAAAAAGGCTTACTTTACAGCGTAGGTCGAACAGACGTATAAGCTTAATCTTTTTTACCTTAAAAAACTAATACTAGAAATTACCATTGAAAAAGGGCCTTTGTGAAAAGGCCCTTTTTGTTTTGCCGTCACGGACGGGAAGTCTATACTGTCACGCGTGCGTAGGGGGGCAGGGATATGTCGCAGAAGATGCCGTCGAGGTATTTGAAGTAGCCTGTTATGGCTACCATTGCGGCATTGTCTGTGGTGAAAGAGAATTTGGGTATGTAGACGTCGCAACGGTGCTTGGAGCCGTAGTCGAGGAAGGCCTGCCGCAGCGCGGAGTTGGCGGAGACACCTCCGGCGACGGCTATGTGGCTGATGCGGAGGTCTTTCGCGGCTTTGGAGAGTTTGTCCATGAGGATGTCTATCACTGTCTTTTGCAGTGAGGCGCAGAGGTCGGGGAGGTTTTCGGAGATGAAGGAGGGGTTGGCTTTGACCTCGTCGCGGAGTGTGTAGAGGAATGATGTTTTCAGTCCGCTGAAGCTGTAATCGTAGCCGGGGATGTGCGGTTTGCTGAAGGTGAACCTGAGGGGGTCACCGGACTTTGCGAGGCGGTCGATGTGGGGGCCTCCGGGATAGGGAAGACCCATGACCTTGGCGCATTTGTCGAATGCCTCGCCGGCGGCGTCGTCGATGGTCTGTCCGATGACTTTCATGTCACGGTAGGATGAGACGAGTATTATCTGCGAGTTGCCGCCGGAGACGAGGAGGCAGAGGAAGGGGAACTGCGGGAAACGCGGCTCTACCCCACTCTCTGCCACGAAGTGCGCGAGAACGTGCGCCTGAAGGTGGTTGACATCAATCAGGGGGATGCCGAGGGACTGGGCGAAGCCTTTGGCGAAGGATGTGCCGACGAGCAGCGAGCCGAGGAGTCCGGGGCCGCGCGTGAAGGCTACGGCACTCACATCGGTCTGCTCTACCCCTGCGCGGCGGAGGGCGGCATCGACGACGGGTATGATGTTCTGCTGGTGAGCGCGGGATGCGAGTTCGGGCACTACGCCACCATACTCCTCATGGACCGCCTGACCGGCAGTCACGTTGGACAAAAGCACACCGTCACGTATGACGGCAGCCGAAGTATCGTCACATGACGACTCTATACCTAAAATCACTACACTCATACAACAATATTTTCCTATCTTAGTAAAAATAAACAGCAAACCAAGGGGTGCGCCGATTGCGGATTGGCGATTAATCAGTAACTTTGCAAAGGGTAGCCCCGAGCGGAAAGGCGCGCCAATCCGCAAGAGAGCGTCGCCGCCAACCGTAAAATTGAGGAGTCAAAGGTATAAAAAAAACAGCGAAGATATTGACCATAGTGGCGATAAGTTTAACGTTTCTGTTCGTCACACCCGTTATCTTGCTAAACAACAGCAAGATACAGAACTATGTGGTCAAGCGGCTGACCGAATGGCTGACGGGGGAACTCGGCACGAGCGTGAAGATAGGGCATGTGAACATCAGGCTGCCCAACCGCGTGGGCATCGAAAGGCTGTACATAGAAGACCTCAGCGGGGACACGCTGCTGTATGCGGAGGATTTCTACGCGCACATGCGTCTCAGGCCTCTGCTGAAAGAGGGGCGCATCATCATCAGCAGTGTGAGGCTGCACGACTTTTACGCCAACCTGCGGACAGACACGGCGGGGGTGAGCAACATGGAGTTCTTCATCGACTACCTGAACATAAAGCCCAATCCCGACCTGCGGCTGCATCTGGAGGTAGAGCATGTCTCACTGGAGAGAGGCAAGGTGGGCTACCGCGACATGCGCACGCCGAAAGGGAAGGAGGGTGTGTTCAGCCAGGGGGACATGCGCATCTATGACATAGGGGCTG
Source organism: uncultured Bacteroidales bacterium (assembly GCA_944322025.1). Taxonomy (GTDB): domain Bacteria; phylum Bacteroidota; class Bacteroidia; order Bacteroidales; family Paludibacteraceae; genus Aphodosoma. The sequence continues at coordinate 60,206 of CALUOH010000028.1, forward strand.
AGCTGGACATTGACTTTGACAAGGGGAATTTCCTGCGGGGGAACATCGGGAAGCTCACACTGCGCGAACAGTCGGGCTTCGCACTCGACCGCATGTCGTTAGGGTTTGACCTGTCGGACACAGTGCTGTCAGTCAGCGGTCTTTCGGCTGGTACACCCCGCTCGTGGATAGCGATAGAGAGGGCCACATTGCGTCCGGACAGCGCGTCGGAGAGGAGCAGGCGGCTGGCACAGTCGGCATGTGACCTGAAAATCAGCGGGAGCAGCCTGTATCTGCCGGACTTCAAGGCGTTTGTGCCGCAGTTTGCCAACATGAGGGAGAGGCTCACGGTGAGCGGGAGCGTGAACGGGAAGATAAACAACATCAAGGCAGAGGGGATAAGGGTGAGGTACGGCAACGACATCACGTTCGAGTGCAGCGCGCAGGCATCGGGACTGCCGAAGATAGGAGAGACGTTCTTCTACGGCGACATACGCAGGCTGACATTCAACAGGAGTTCGGTGCAGGACATAATAGGCAACCTGAGCGGGCAGCCGTTTGTCCTTCCGGAGGAGACAGAGAGGCTTGGGAGCTGCACCTACAAGGGGAACATATCGGGCTTCATTGGGAACATGGTGCTGTACGGCAACCTGAATACGGGGATAGGCAACGTCAGCACGGACGTGTCGCTGCAAGCGGACAAGGAGTTCAAACGCCTGCTCATCAACGGGAAAATCGGCACAGACCGCCTCGCGCTCGGGAGACTGCTGCCGGAGAGCGGACTAGGGGATGCGGCATTCTCCATCACGGCAAAGGTGCAAACGGGGAAACAGACGGCATTCAACAGCCTCGCCTCGATAGACATACACCACATATCGTATAACAGCTACCGCTATAAAGGCATCAACATCAGCGGGAAGATAAGCGACAAGGATTTCTCCGGAGACATAAGCCTCAAAGACAAGAACGGCAGCCTGCGCTTCAACGGGGCAGTGATGCTCGACAAGAGCTACAAGTACTGCCACTTCACCGCCGCCATAGACAGCGTGAACTTCCACAAGCTGCACCTGACGGAGGAATATCCAGAACTCAGGCTCTCACTGAAAATGGACGCGGCGTTTGAGGGCAGCCAGTGGGACAACCTCAACGGCTCACTGAGTATAGACTCCATAGATATAGAAAACCACGGGGAGCGTTACACCATAGACAGCCTGCACGTCTACTCGCGCAACAACGGCAACAACCGGGTGGAGATACGCAGCGACCTAATCAACGGCGAGATGCAGGGCATGTACACCGTATCGTCACTCAAAAACAGCCTGCTGTCGATAGTGTCGTTGCAGATGCCCATAATCAAGAGCAGCACGGACATAAAAGAGCCGGGAGAGGAGAACGTGTTTTTCTATCACATAGACATTGCACCGACAGACAGGCTGACGCACATACTCGACATACCGTGGTCAACAACAGGCCAGACGACCATACACGGCCAGTATGACGACATCAACAACACATTCATTGGACGGATATCTGTCCCCCAGCTGAGCAACGGCACAACGGACATAAACAACATAGTGCTCTCAGTGGACAACAGGGAGAAGATAAACCTGACATTCCGCGCAGAGACAAAGATGAAGAACGACTCGCTGTATGCCGGGCTGAGCATCAACGCGCTGAACGACACGGTGATGGCCGCCATCAGCATAGATAACAGACGCGACAGCAATATGCTCAACGGCGAGATTATCACCCGGACAGTGCTGTCGTGCACACAGTCTGACTCCCTGCTTGTGAAGATGTCGATACTGCCGTCCGAACTTATAATCAAAGACCAGCCGTGGCATATAGACAGGAGTGAAATAGTCAGCGACCTGAAGAATTTCGACATACGCAAGCTGAAGATACACAGCGCAGAGCAGATGATAGCGATAGACGGCAAGGCGTCGGCCAACAAGGAGGACAGCATCAGCGTGGAGCTGAACCAGATAAGTCTGGACTACATCAGCGAACTGCTGCCGGAGGAGACAGCCAAGAGCCTGCATTTCGGCGGCGACGTATCGGGACACGCGTCGGTCAAGGACGTATTCGGCACACCACAACTCACAGCCGACATATACGGCGACCGCTTCATGTTCAACAAATCGTACTTCGGGCGGCTGCACGCCACGTCGTATTTCGACAATGAGCTCGGCAGCCTTGTCTTCGGAGGCACAGTAGTCCCCGAAGGAGAGCAGGACACGTCGGCCGTCATACTGGGAAAGTATTTCTTCGCCAAAGACTCGCTCGACATAGTGGGCAAAGCAACAGGGCTTGACCTGCAATTCCTCAACTACTATCTGGCCGGGGTGCTAGACGAGGTGCGCGGCAAGGCCACGGGGAATGTACACATATACGGCATCACGAAGAGCAAGAATGTGGCAGTGGAGACCACGGCGTTCGTGGAAGGAGGAGAGGTGGGCATAGACTTCCTGCAAACAAAATATTTCTTCTCCGACACTATAAAGGTGACCAAAGAGCTGATTTCATTCAACGACATATCCTTGACCGACACGGAGGGCAACCACGGGACGCTCAACGGACGGATAGAGCACTCGTATTTCCGTGACATGTCATACAATATCGACATCTCCATGGACAATATGCTCGTGCTCAACACGGACAAAAAGAAGAGCGAAAGTTTCTACGGCAGGGCATACGCCACAGGAAGCGTGAATATATCAGGCAATGAACAAGGGACAAACATAAGTTGCAGGGCGACTACCAACAGAAATACCAAGGTGGTAATCCCAATGGACCAATACAGCGCGGCAGACAACTCATTCATCACGTTCATATCACCCGATGACGACGAGACAGAAGAGATAGCGGCCATCGCAAAGCCGAAGTCCAACCTCATGCTCGACCTCATGCTGGACGTGACCCCGGAAGCCGAGATACAGCTGAACATCAACTCAAAATCGGGCGACATGATAAGAGCGACGGGCGGAGGCAGCATAAGAATTGCCTTCGACGTGAACAGCTCAGACCTGAAAATGTACGGCACGTACAACATTGAGCAGGGGATGTATCTGTTCAATTTCCAGAACGCCATACGCAAATATTTTAACGTGCAGGAGGGAAGCTCACTCTCATGGGCGGGCGACCCGCTTTCCGCAGACATAAACATCAACGCATATTACCAGTTGACCGCCTCACTGTCAGACCTCATGCAGCCGGAGGAACTTGTCAACGTCAGCCGAACAAGCGTGCCGATACAGTGCGTGCTTAACCTGACCGGCAGTCTGACACAGCCAAACATCAAGTTCGACCTCAATCTGCCAAACTCGGACGAGGAGCTGAACCGCCTGCTGAAAAACAAGGTCAACACGACAGAGCTGATGAACCGCCAGATAATCAGCCTCCTGATATTGGGCAAGTTTACAGACCAAGAGTCGACCAACACGGCATCGATAATCAATCAGAACGAATTGTACTCGGTAGTATCGTCCACACTCTCATCACAGCTGAACAACTGGGCATCGCAGATGTTCACGAACTGGAACTTCGGACTTAATTTCCGCACGACAGGCGAAGGGCAGGACAGGACAAACGAATATGAGTTCAATTTTCTCTATACGCCAAACGACCGTATAGTATTGAACGGCAATGTCGGATACCGCGATGATGTACTGTCCAGTTCTAAATTCATAGGTGACTTTGACTTTGAATATAAGCTCGTACGTTCGGGCAAACTGAGTGCTAAGGCATACACGCACACAAACGACTATCGCGAGTTTAAGAAATCGCTCACTACACAAGGCATAGGTCTTGTATTCCGCGAAAGCTTTAACTCATTGCCAGAACTATGGCAAGAATGGAAACAACAATATGAACGGAGTAAAATCAACCGTGAGAAGAGAAAGATAGAGAAGGAGAAGAAACAGGCTATCAAAAAGGAGCAGAAACAGGCACGAAAGGACGAACGCAGAAAAGCAAGGGAAGCCAAACGTGAAGAGAAACGGAAATAACGCTATCGCCGTCAGCGAAAACGTATGGACTTAACAATGTCTTTGCCCAAGCGCATATTGAGCTTATTGACAAGGAGTGTTTTCTGCATGTACAGGTCATTGCGCAGTACGGATGAGAGTATGCGTACAGAAAGTTCGCCATTCCTGAACACGGCATCGGACGAATATTGCGCTACGTGCCCGCCAAGCATATTGCTCCATTCGCGGCATACATCCATAGCCACAAGGCCGCGATTAAGCGGCTCACTAAGCGAGGCACGCAGGAAGTCAGAGAGTTTCAGAACTTTTCTCGCACGCATATACTGAATGTTGATTATGGACGCGAAGTTAGTAAAAGATTGTAATATAAACAAAGACGACACGGGCTGTTTTTCCACAGGACGTAGGATTACCGGACATGCGGAGAGGCTCAAAGAGGAAGTAATAGAATAACAAAATAACCAATAAACAACAGCATATATGAACTACAATCCTGAATTCATGAAGCGGGCAATAGAATTGTCCATTCAGAACATAAATGCAGGCGGAGGCCCATTCGCCGCTGTCATAGTCAAAGACGGAGAAATAATAGCGGAATGCGGGAACAGCGTCACACTAACAAACGACCCCACCGCCCACGCTGAAATCAACGCCATACGTAGCGCATGCCGTAAGCTCGGAACATTCGACCTCTCGGGGTGCGACATATACTCATCATGCGAACCATGCCCCATGTGCCTAAGTGCCATCTATTGGGCACACATAGGACATCTATACTACGGCAACTCGAAGCATGATGCGGCGAAAATAGGGTTCAACGACTCATTCATATACAACGAAATCAAACTTAAACCTGACCGCAGACGGCTACTTTCCCAGCAGGTAATGGCATACGATGCCATCCGCGCATTTGAAATCTGGGAAAAGAAAGAGGACAAAATCGAATATTGAAAGGTGCATGCTCTGTTTGCCGGTCATACAATGTGTGACCGGCAGACTGAATATTACCGAAACCTCTGCAAAAGTTCGTTTTTCACCACATAACATTTTGATGTTCAGCAACGCGTTTTTAGTTTTGCAGAGGTCTCACGTCATGGCAAACAAAACTAGGCATATTTCGTTTATGTCCATAAACATCACATTGCCATATAATCAAAAAGGCCGCCATACCAGCAGTATAGCGACCTTTTTCTCTTATCCTTAAAAAAGATTCATTCCTTACTCAGCAACCTCAGCATTAGCAGGTTCTTCTGCCACAGGTGCAGCTGCGGGAGCAGCACTCTTCCTACTACGACGTGTGCGAGTGGTTTTCTTAGCTGCTTTCTCGACAAGCATGTTCTCGTTGTAATCAACAAGCTCTATTATACACATCTCAGCAGCATCACCCTGACGGAAACCCGTACGAAGTATACGGGTGTAACCACCAGGACGGTTTGCTATCTTCTGAGATATCTCACGGAACAGCTCGGTTACAGCCTCCTTATTGCGGAGTTTCTGGAAAACAAGACGACGCGAGTGTGTAGTGTCCATCTTAGATTTCGTAAGCAACGGCTCGATATAACGTTTCAGAGCCTTAGCTTTCGCGGTTGTAGTGGATATCCGCTTGTGCATAATCAGCGAAGTCGCCATATTTGACAACATTGCCGCACGGTGAGATGCGGTACGCCCCAAATGATTGAAATTCTTATTGTGTCTCATTTGTTTTATTCTTTATCTAATTTATACTTTGACAAATCCATGCCGAACGACAAGTTCAGGCTTGCCAATTTGTCATCGAGTTCTGTAAGTGATTTCTTACCGAAATTGCGGAACTTAAGAAGTTCTGCCCTGTTAATTTTACAGAGGTCGCCAAGCGTCTCCACGTCAGCTGCTTTAAGGCAATTAAGAGCACGAACAGAGAGATCCAAATCTGTCAGTTTGCTTTTAAGCAACTGGCGCATGTGAAGTATCTCCTCATTAAACTCCTCTCCACCCTTTCCGTCATTAAGCTCAATCGCTATACGCTCATCAGAGAAGAGCATAAAGTGATGAATAAGTATACGGGCAGCCTCTTTAAGAGCCTCTTTAGGGTGAATAGAACCATCAGTCGTTATTTCGATGATAAGGTTCTCATAGTCAGTCTTCTGCTCTACGCGGAAAGGCTCTGCAACATACTTGACATTACGTATCGGAGTATATATTGCATCGATAGGTATGACTCCTATTTCGGGTGCAACCATCCTATTCTCATCGGCGGGAAGATAACCACGCCCATGAGTAATGGTCAGCTCCATGTTTATAGTTGCAGAAGCATCCATGCGACAAATTACCAAATCCGGATTGAGAACCTCAAAGCCTGTCATGAATTTGTCAAAATCACCTGCCTTCAACTCTTCAACGCCAGAAATACTGATGCTGAAAGTCTCGCCCTCAGTTTCTTCCACAGTTTTTTTCAGACGAACCTGTTTCAGGTTAAGGATAATATTTGTCACATCATCAATAACACCCGGAATTGTGGCAAACTCATGTTCCACACCGTCTATTTTGATGCAGGATATTGCATAACCTTCAAGAGAAGAAAGGAGAATACGGCGCAAAGCATTACCTATTGTAATACCGAAACCAGGCTCAAGCGGACGAAATCCAAATTTACCGAAGAAATCGTTCGCTTCCAACATGATTACCTTATCTGGCTTCTGAAATGCTAATATTGCCATAATTCACTTATTATTTAGAGTACAACTCAACGATTAACTGCTCTCTGATGTTTTCCGGAATATCTGCACGCTCCGGCCTATGAAGGAACTTGCCTGACATTGTCTTGTCATCCCATTCCAGCCATGGGTATTTGCTGTGGTTGAAGCCGTTCAAGGCCTCATTTATTACCTGCATTGATTTATCCTTTTCACGCACAGCCACAATCTGTCCCTGTTTCAGAGAATACGAAGGTATATTAACCACAGAACCATCAACAGTGATATGCTTGTGCGAGACCAACTGACGCGCAGCAGCACGTGTCGGAGCTATGCCGAGACGATAAACCACATTGTCAAGACGAGATTCCAGCATTTGGAGCAATATCTCACCAGTGATACCTTTCTTAGACTGCGCCTTGGCGAACATGTTGCGGAACTGTCTTTCAAGGACACCATATGTATATTTGGCTTTCTGTTTCTCATTGAGCTGAACACCATATTCCGACGGTTTGCGCTTACGTGCGTTACCGTGCTGTCCCGGAGCATAGTTTCTGCGCGCTTGTGCCTTATCAGGCCCGAAAATAGGTTCGCCAAATCTGCGTGCTATTTTTGATTTTGGTCCAGTATATCTTGCCATTGTCTTATAAATTTACATGTGTTATTATACTCTTCTTCGTTTAGCAGGACGACATCCATTATGCGGCAGCGGAGTGACATCTATTATTTCCGTCACTTCTATGCCAGCTCCATGTACTGTACGAATAGCAGACTCCCGGCCGTTTCCAGGACCTTTTACATATGCCTTCACCTTTCTCAGCCCGAGATCAAAAGCTACCTTAGCGCAATCCTGCGCTGCCATCTGCGCAGCATAGGGAGTATTCTTCTTAGATCCGCGGAAACCCATTTTTCCAGCAGAAGACCAAGATATCACCTGACCTTCGCTATTGGCGATGGTTACTATGATATTATTAAACGATGAGTGGACATGAAGCTGTCCTACTCCATCAACTTTAACTACCCTTTTCTTGGTTGTTACTGTTTTCTTTGCCATTTCAACTTCTAAATTTTAAGCCGTTAGTTACTTGGTCGCCTTTTTCTTATTAGCAACTGTTTTCTTTTTACCTTTACGTGTACGCGCATTGTTCTTAGTGCTCTGTCCACGCAATGGCAAACCGAGACGATGACGTATCCCCCTGTAACAACCAATATCCATCAATCGCTTGATGTTCAACTGAATTTCAGAGCGAAGATCTCCTTCAACCTTATATTTTGCTCCGATAATTTCACGGATTCTAGCAGCCTCATCATCTGTCCAATCTTGAACTTTTGTGTCCAAATTAACACCGGCCTCCGCTAAAATCTTGCGTGCACTACTGCGACCTATTCCGTAGATATAAGTCAATCCAACTTCCCCACGTTTGTTTTGGGGCAAATCTACTCCAACGATTCTTATAGCCATAAACTAAATTTTAAAATTAACCCTGACGCATCTTGCACTTAGGGTCTTTCTTGTTAATAACATACAAACGCCCCTTCCTGCGGACAATCTTGCAGTCGGGAGTACGCTTTTTAATAGAAGCTCTTACTTTCATAACATTATAATAATAGAAAATTTACTTGTATCTAAATGAGATACGCCCCTTAGTCAAGTCATAAGGAGACATTTCAACCTTTACCTTGTCGCCAGGCAATATACGTATGTAGTGCATCCGCATCTTACCCGATATGTGAGCCGTTATCTCATGCCCGTTCTCCAATTCAACACGGAACATTGCATTCGACAATGCCTCAACTATCGTTCCATCCTGTTCTATAGCAGCTTGTTTAGCCATAAATCAATGTGATTGCTTACGTAAAACCTCTTCAATAATTCCGAAATCGGATAAAATATCGGCCTTGCCTTTATGAATAGCCACGGCATGTTCATAATGCGCGGCACATTTACCATCTCTAGTTCGAGTTGTCCAACCATCACGCTCGAAGACAAGATCCTTTTTACCTTGACATATCATGGGTTCGATACAGATGACCATACCATCGCGGAGCATAGAGCCAGTTCCCCTACGGCCATAATTAGGAACCTGAGGATCCTCATGCATTTTATGTCCGACTCCATGACCCACCATTTCTCTGACTACTGAAAATCCACGTTCCTCACAATACGACTGAATCGCATATCCGATATCTCCGACACGCTTTCCCTCAACAGCCTGCCCTATGCCTATAAAAAGAGATTCTTTAGTAGTCAGCATTAGACGCTCCACTTCTGGATCAACCTCTCCTACAGCAAAGGTATAAGCAGAATCACCAACAAAGCCATTCTTGAAAGTTCCACAGTCGACAGAAATCATATCGCCCTCTTTCAACACAACCTTATCCGATGGTATGCCATGCACTATCTGGTCATTCACAGATGTACATATAGATGCGGGGAATCCTCCATAGCCCTTAAAAGCTGGAGTAGCTCCGTTGTCACGGATAAACTCTTCGGCCACCTCATCCAATTTGGCAGTAGTAATCCCTGGCCGGATTATCTTAGCTAATTCGGCCAGGGTTTTACTCACCAGGAGACTGCTCTCTCGAAGCAATTCTATCTCTTCTTGGGTCTTTAAATATATCATCTTCAATATGCTGCAATCGAACCGGTACGCCCTTTGATACGCCCAGACTCCATAAGTCCGTCATAATGGCGCATCAATAAGTGACTTTCAATCTGCTGCAACGTATCAAGAACAACTCCGACAAGAATAAGCAGTGAAGTTCCACCATAAAACTGCGAAAACTCACTCGTCACTCCGAATATACTTGCAAAGGCGGGCAAAATAGCAACAATCGCAAGGAAAAACGAACCAGGGAGTGTAATACGATCCATTATATTGTCTAAATACTCAGCAGTTTTCTTACCTGGTTTCACACCGGGGATAAAACCGTTGTTTATCTTCATTTCCTCAGCCATCTGCGTAGGATTAATCGTGATAGCCGTATAGAAATAGGTAAACACAATAATCAAGATTGCAAATACAAAGTTATACAAAAAACTCGTATTGTCCATGAAAAGCCTCATGAAATTTCCAACATTATCAGCATTGAAACCTGCTATCATAATAGGAATCATCATAATGGCCTGAGCAAATATTATAGGCATGACACCCGCAGCATTGACTTTCAATGGGATATACTGACGAACCCCCCCATACTGTTTATTACCAACCATGCGTTTTGCATATTGTACCGGCACCTTTCTCGTTCCTTGTACGAGAAGAATACAAGCAGCTATGACCAATAGCAAGACAACAATTTCAGCAAGGAACATAACGAGACCACCGCCCGCGTCATTGAGCTTTGATGTGAATTCCTGCAAAAGAGCACCAGGGAAACGGGCAATGATACCAATCATGATAAGCATCGATATACCATTTCCTATGCCGCGATCAGTCATACGTTCACCAAGCCACATGACAAACATTGAACCGGCACACAAGATAATGGTTGACGAGACAGAAAACCATACACCAGCCGGCATGGCTGCCCCTGCATGACCTAACTGCACTTTAAGGTTCACAAGATATGATGGTCCTTGCAGGAGAAGAATAGCCACCGTCAGGTAACGAGTAAGCTGATTCATCTTGCGACGCCCGCTCTCTCCCTCTCGCTGCATTTTCTGGAAGTAAGGGATAGCAATTGTAAGAAGCTGCACGACAATAGAGGCCGTAATGTATGGCATGATTCCTAATGCAAAAATAGAAGCATTAGAAAATGCACCGCCAGAAAACATATCCAGCAGCGACATTAACCCGCCGCTCGTCTGAGACTTCAGGGCTACCAGTGCTTCTGGATCAATACCCGGCAGAACCACAAATGATCCAAAACGATATATCAGAACAAAAAGCAAAGTGGTCAGGATTTTGGAACGGAGTTCCTCAATCTTCCAGATATTCTTTAAGGTCTCTATGAATTTCATCGTATTATAATTTTAGCACGCTACCTCCAGCAGCAATAATTGCTGCCTCTGCTGATTTAGAAAAAGCGTGTGCTTCTACTTCAAGTTTATTTTTCAGCTCACCGTTACCGAGTATTTTTACCAGTCCATTTTTAGACAGATAACCAGTCTCAATGAGAACTTTTACGTCAATCTTTGTGAGATTATTTTTCTCTGCAATACTCTGTAGGGTATCGAGATTGATAGCCTTGTATTCAACACGGTTCCTGTTCTTGAAACCAAATTTCGGCAGACGGCGCTGCAATGGCATTTGACCACCCTCAAAACCGATCTTATGCGAATAGCCAGAACGCGATTTAGCACCTTTGTGACCACGAGTAGAGGTACCACCTTTACCCGAACCCGGGCCACGACCTATTCTTTTGCCATTCTTCACAGAACCAGCTGCTGGTTTTATAGTACTTAAGTCCATAGTTCTTTTAGTTTATAAGTATTAATCAATGACCTTCACGAGGTGTTTTACTTTTTCAATCATTCCGCGTATAGAGGGATTATCCTCATGTTCTACTACGGCATTGATTTTTCTAAGCCCAAGCGCATCCAAATTCAATTTTTGGTTTTTGGGACATTTTATTCTGCTTCTAATTTGTTGAACTTTTATAGTCGCCATAATGATGAGAATTAACCTTTAAACACTTTTTCCATAGAAACACCACGATTCTGCGCGACGGTATAGGCATCTCGCAATTCAGAAAGTGCAGCGAATGTAGCTTTAACCAAATTATGAGGATTAGACGAACCTTTTGACTTGGCAAGGACATCAGTAATGCCTACAGATTCGAGAACTGCACGCATCGCGCCGCCCGCCTTTACTCCAGTACCATGAGATGCAGGCTGAATATATACTGATGCACCACCAAATCGTGCTTCCTGCTCGTGAGGTATAGTACCTTTTAGAACAGGAACTTTGATTAAGTTCTTCTTTGCAGCCTCAATACCCTTTGAAATAGCTGCCGTAACCTCACCAGCCTTGCCGAGCCCCCAACCAACAACACCATCTCCATTTCCGACAACTACTATTGCAGCAAAACTGAATGCACGGCCACCTTTAGTAACCTTGGTCACACGATTTACAGCAACTAGACGATCAACTAGTTCAATATCGTTTGTTGATTTTACTCTGTTATTTAATTCTGTCATAGCTTGTTAGAATTTAAGGCCAGCATTACGTGCTGCATCTGCCAATTGTTTAACACGACCATGGTAAAGATATCCGTTACGATCAAACACCACAGTATTTATACCTGCCTCTTGGGCTTTCTTTGCCACCATCTCTCCGACTTTGGCTGCCTGCTCACATTTTGTCATTTTATCCTTTATACAGAGAGACGATGCACTAGCAAGAGTCTTGCCATGAACGTCATCTATCACCTGAGCATATATCTGTAAGTTGCTGCGAAAGACAGTCAGACGTGGTCTTTGAATAGTACCAAACACCTTACGGCGAATATGAGCCTTTATTTTAATTCTTCTTTCTATTTTCTTAATCATAGTCACACAGATTTACGCGATTTTATTTACCTGCTGTCTTACCAGCCTTACGACGAATAACCTCTCCTTGGAACTTAACTCCCTTACCCTTATAAGGTTCTGGCTTACGGAATGAACGTATCTTGGCACATACCTGACCAAGGAGTTGTTTATCGCAACTTTCAAGAACAATAAGCGGGTTCTGGTTGCGTTCCGAAATTGTCTGCACTTTAATTTCAGGAGCAAGACCGAGATATATCATATGTGTATAACCCAACGCAAGTTCAAGCACCTGCCCGTTGTTGGAGGCACGATAACCTACACCGACAAGTTCAAGCGTTTTTTTATAACCTTCCGACACGCCAACCACCATGTTATGTATAAGAGCACGATAAAGGCCATGCATGGCGCGGCTTTCTTTCTCATCATCAGGTCTGGTCACATGACACATGTCACCATCTACTTCAATTTTTATTATCGGATTAATTTCTTGTTTCAGTTCACCTTTCGGGCCTTTTACCGTAACGAGGTTATTATTTACGGAGAGAGTTACTCCAGCAGGGATATGAACCGGTAATTTTCCTATTCTTGACATTTCTATTCCTCCATAAAATTAATAGATGAAACATAAAACCTCACCTCCGATTTTGGCCTCACGAGCCTCCTTGTCGGTCATAACTCCCTTAGATGTCGAAAGTATAGCAATACCTAGTCCGTTCAAAACACGAGGCATCTCACGATAACCCGTATAACGACGCAAACCTGGCGTTGAAACGCGAATCAATTTCTTGATTGCATTGACTTTGTTTACAGGGTCATATTTCAATGCGATCTTTATAGTACCCTGAGGTCCATCTTCTACAAATTTGTAATTAAGGATGTACCCTTTTTCAAATAGAACTTTCGTGATTTCCTTCTTCAGGTTGGAAGCCGGCACCTCAACCACACGGTGATTGGCACTTATGGCATTCCTTAATCTGGTTAAGTAATCTGCAATTGGATCTGTCATAAAAATAACAATTAAATTAATCCCGACTACCGGGACAATATTTAGTAAATAGTCTGTATATGCACCACATTACGAGTGATATCACCGAGCACTCTCACATTTATCCAATGGAGAGTGACCATTGATTACCAACTTGCTTTTTTAACGCCAGGTATGAGACCAGCAGCTGCCATCTCCCGGAACTGTATACGCGAAATGCCGAACTGGCGCATATATCCTTTCGGACGTCCAGTAATTTTGCAACGATTATGCAAACGGACATAGCAAGCATTCTTAGGCAAGGTCTGAAGTGCCTCGTAATTGCCCTCAGCGAGAAATTTCTCACGCTTGGCCGCATATTTGGCAACTAGTTTTGCACGCTTAACCTCGCGAGCTTTCATTGATTCTTTAGCCATTACTATTCCTTGTTTTAGTTTTTCTTAAACGGTAAACCAAATTCTTTCAGGAGAGCAAAACCTTCCTCATCAGTCTTCGCGGTAGTAACGAATGTAATATTCATACCAAGAATACGCGAGATACTGTCAATATTTATTTCTGGAAAAATAATCTGCTCTGTGATGCCAAGAGTATAGTTTCCTCGTCCATCAAATTTAGTCTCAATACCTTTGAAGTCACGGATACGAGGGAGAGCTACACGTACAAGACGCTCAAGAAACTCATACATTTTCTTGTCTCTAAGTGTCACACGAACACCTACTGGCATTTTCTTACGTAACTTGAAGTTCGCAATGTCTTTTTTAGAAAGCGTTTGTACGGCTTTCTGACCTGTAATAGCAGTCATTTCTGCAATTGCCGTATCTATTATCTTTTTGTCCGACACAGCGATACCCAAACCCTGATTCAACACTATCTTCTCGAGGCGAGGTACCTGCATGATAGTCCCGTAACCAAACTGTTTCGTCAAAACTGGAACAATACGCTCCTTATAATCCTGTTTTAGACTGTTTGTATTCATTTTACTTAATCTCCTCCCCTGATTTTTTAGCGTAACGCACCAATTTACCAGCCTCATTTTTTCTTCTACCAATTCTAGTAGGCTTTCCTGTTTTTGGATCGACAGGATTGAGGTTCGAAATATGTATGGATGCCTCCTGTTTTACTATACCACCCTGTGGGTTCTTTGCATTAGGCTTGGTACTCTTCGATACCATGTTGACACCTTCAACGATAGCGCGCTTTTTGTCCACTATGACTTTCAGCACACGCCCAGTCATGCCCTTATCCTCTCCGGCATTGACATACACAGTGTCACCTTTCTTTATGTGTAGTTTACTCATTACTAAACAGTTTTTCTAAATTAGAGCACTTCAGGTGCGAGTGAAATGATTTTCATATTAGACGCACGGAGTTCTCTGGCAACAGGACCGAATATACGGCTGCCACGAATCTCGCCAGCATTGTTAAGCAGAACACATGCGTTGTCATCGAAACGGATATAAGACCCATCGGCACGACGAACCTCCTTCTTTGTACGGACAACAACAGCTTTAGAAACAGCACCTTTCTTGATATCTCCAGAAGGTATAGCACTCTTTACTGCAACTACGATAACGTCACCGATTGTAGCGTAACGTTTGCCAGTACCGCCCAAAACACGTATACACAAAACCTCTTTTGCTCCACTGTTATCGGCTACTCTAAGTCTAGTCTCTTGTTGTATCATAATTACTTGGCTCTTTCGATAATTTCAACTAATCTCCATCTTTTAGTCTTGCTCAAAGGACGCGTCTCCATGATACGTACTGTATCACCTATATTACACTCGTTCTTCTCATCATGAGCATGGTATTTCTTTGTTTTATTTACAAATTTACCATAGATGGGGTGTTTTTCTTTCCATTTAACAGCAACAGTAATGGTTTTATCCATTTTATTGCTGAAAACAACACCTACTCTTTCTTTTCTTAAATTTCTTGTTTCCATTTCCATACGGATAAACATTATTGTTGATTAAGTTCACGTTTACGCAATTCCGTCTCGAAACGAGCAATAGTCCTGCGGGTCTCCCTTATCATCGACGGATTATCAAGTGGAGAAATGCTATGGCTAAGCACCAAACGGTCAAGATTGACCCTCTCTTCTTTAAGTCTGTCCTTAATTTCAGACGTTGTTAACTCTCTAATTTCTCTTGTTTTCATAATCCTTTATACGTTTTGAGAAGGGTCATAGTCACGACGAACGACGAATTTAGTTGTAACCGGCAGCTTTTGAGCCGCAAGTCTCAGAGCCTCTTTAGCTATGTCGAAAGGTACACCCTCAACTTCGATTATCATCCTACCAGGTGTAACAGGAGCGACAAATCCCTCTGGCGAACCTTTACCTTTACCCATACGTACCTCGGCCGGTTTCTTTGTAATAGGTTTGTCCGGGAAAATACGAATCCATATCTGACCCTGACGCTGCATATAACGAGTCACAGCAATACGAGCAGCTTCAATCTGACGGCCAGTTATCCATTTGGACTGTAACGACTTAATGCCAAAAGAACCGAACGCCAGCTGATTGCCCCTTTGGGCGAAACCTTTCATACGCCCTTTCTGCTGTCTTCTGAATTTTGTCTTTTTAGGTTGTAACATAATTTGTCTGATTCAAATTTGTTCAATAAGTTATTTTTTTCTTTTTCTGAAAGGCTTTCCTGCTCTATCACTGTTCACTGCGTTACGGCTACCAGGTTCCTTTACTGTATTAAACTGAGGAGCCAAGTCTCTCTTGCCATAAATTTCTCCTCGGCAAATCCACACCTTTATTCCGATGATTCCTACTTTCGTAAGAGCCTCTGCATGACAATAGTCAATATCTGCACGGAAAGTATGTAAGGGTGTACGTCCTTCCTTGTACATCTCTGAACGAGCTATTTCTGCACCATTCAGACGACCAGACACAAGTACCTTTATACCTTCAGCACCCATACGCATCGTATTTGCTATGGCGAGTTTGACAGCTCTACGATAAGCCATTTTACCCTCAATCTTACGAGCTATATCACGAGCAACAATCACAGCATCGAGATCAGGACGCTTAACCTCAAAAATGTTTATCTGTACATCTTTGTCGGTGATCTTTTTCAGCTCTTCCTTCAACTTATCAACATCCTGTCCTCCCTTACCGATAACCATACCCGGACGAGCCGTGCAAACAGTAATAGTAACAAGTTTCAGTGTACGTTCAATTACGATTCTAGAAAGACTGGCATTAGCAAGACGGACATTGAGATATTTTCTTATCTTACTATCTTCAAGCAGGGTGTCGCCATAATTATCTCCACCATACCAGTTAGAATCCCAACCGCGAATGATTCCCAGGCGGTTGCTAATAGGATTAGTTTTCTGTCCCATCTTGCTTAGTCTTGATTTTCGTTATTATTTCTTGTATCAACAAACAGCGTAACGTGGTTAGAGCGTTTACGGATACGGTATCCACGTCCCTGCGGAGCTGTACGCAACCTTTTAAGCATACGTGCAGAATCTACATATATTTTGCTCACATATAAGTTTGCGTTTTCCGCTTTCTGGTCAGTTTTCTGTTCCCAGTTATTAATAGCGGAACGAAGAAGTTTCTCCATTCTCACAGAAGCCTCTTTTGTAGAAAACTTCAGAACACTGAGGGCACGATAAACTTCCATTCCACGAATCATGTCCGCCACAAGGCGCATTTTGCGTGGAGAAGTCGGCACATTGTTCAATTTGGCAAAGTAGACTGATTTGAGGGCTTCCTTTCTTTTTTCGGCAGCTATTCTTTTTCTTGCACCCATTTTATTCCAATTTTTTATTATACGAATTTAAATTCAACGGGTAAGATTATTTCTTTTTATTACCGCCATGACCACGGAAAGTGCGGGTAGGAGAAAACTCGCCGAGCTTGTGGCCTACCATATTTTCAGTGATATATACGGGGATAAACTTATTACCGTTGTGAACTGCAATTGTATGACCGACGAAATCAGGCGAAATCATCGAAGCGCGCGCCCAAGTCTTAATTACAGACTTTTTACCGCTCTCATTCATCGCCAATACCTTCTTCTCGAGTTTCAGGTTTATATACGGTCCTTTTTTTAACGAACGACTCATATTATCTACTGTTCTTTTATCGATTATTTTTTCCTTCTTTCAATAATATATTGGCTCGAAAGCTTCTTCGGCGAACGGGTTTTCTTTCCCTTAGCCAACAAGCCTTTGCGCGAGCGCGGATGTCCGCCAGAAGCACGGCCTTCACCACCGCCCATTGGGTGATCAACCGGGTTCATGGCAACACCACGTACACGGGGACGACGTCCCAACCAACGAGTACGACCTGCCTTACCTGACTTTTCGAGAGCATGATCCGCATTGCCGACAGCACCGACCGTAGCGCGACAAGTACCGAGGATTTTACGGGTTTCACCTGAAGGTAATTTCACTATCACATATTTGCCCTCACGGGATGTAATCTGTGCAAAAGTCCCGGCAGAACGAACAAGAGCTGCGCCCTGACCTGGACGAAGTTCGATGTTATGTACAATCGTACCTAGAGGTATATTCTCCAACGGAAGAGCATTACCAACCTCAGGAGCTGCCTGCGCTCCCGACTGCAACATCTGTCCTACCTGCAATCCATTCGGTGCAAGAATGTAGCGTTTTTCTCCATCAACATAATAAAGCAAAGCGATACGAGCAGAACGGTTTGGATCGTATTCTATGGATTTCACCTTTGCTGGGATAGAGTCTTTGCTACGTTTGAAATCAATTACTCTATATCTTCTCTTGTGTCCGCCACCGATATAGCGCATAGTCATTTTACCGGAATTATTACGGCCACCGGTTTTAGCACGACCTACAACAAGAGATTTCTCTGGAGTACTCGCAGTAATCGTATCGAATGCTCCAATAATTTTATGCCTCTGCCCCGGTGTAGTGGGGTTTAGTTTACGTACAGCCATTTCAGTCTATTAAATGTTGCTATAAAAATCTATTTTATCTCCTTCTTTCAATGTAACAATCGCCTTTTTGTATGTGGCAGTCATTCCATTGATTACACCAGCCTTCGTATAACGGCTTTTCTTTTTGCCATGATAATTAGAGGTATTAACTTTTATCACGGTTACATTGTACATTTCTTCAACGGCTTTCTTAATCTCAATCTTGTTAGCAGAGTGAAGTACCCTGAAACCGAAACGATTATATTTCTCGCTGATCGACATCATCTTCTCAGTGACGATTGGTTTCAATATAATTCCCATTTTTTACCTCCCTTATGCATTAAAATGTTGGTCAATACCAGCAAGAGATGCTTCAGTCAGCACCAAAGCCGAACAGTTCAGAATCGTATAAGTATTTAATTCAGAAACAGTTACAACATTAACTTTCTGCAAATTTCTAGCTGACAAATATACGAATTTATTCGGCTCAGGTAAAATCACCAACGTCTTTTTGTTGTCGATTTTCAGATTATTAGCCATTGCTACGAAATTTTTCGTTTTGGGGGCTTCAAAATTAAGACTGTCCAGCACGATGATTTCTCCCTGCGCTGCCTTGTATGTGAAAGCCGACTTACGTGCAAGCTGTTTCAGTTTCTTGTTCAACTTGAACCTATAATCACGGGGAACCGGGCCGAACACACGAGCACCACCAGACAACAGCGGAGAATTGATGTCACCGCGACGTGCTCCTCCGCCACCTTTTTGACGGCCGAGCTTTCGCGTTGAACCAGAAAGTTCCGAACGCTGTTTTGCTTTGTGAGTACCCTGACGCTGATTAGCCAAATACTGTTTCACATCCAAATAGATCGCATGGTCATTTGGCTCAATACCGAAAATAGAATCGTTCAATGTGACTTTTCTACCGGTGTCTTCTCCTTTGATGTTATATACACTCAGTTCCATTACTTCTCAATTAAAACGATTGAACCTTTAGCACCGGGCACTGAACCTTTAACAAGCAAAAGATTGTGTTCCGGAATCACTTTAATAACCTGCAAGTTCTGCACAGTCACGCGGTCACCACCTGTACGACCTGCCATGCGCATACCTTTCATAACCTTTGAGGGATAAGACGAAGCACCGAGAGA
The DNA here is from genome assembly GCA_944322025.1 of uncultured Bacteroidales bacterium. Taxonomy (GTDB): domain Bacteria; phylum Bacteroidota; class Bacteroidia; order Bacteroidales; family Paludibacteraceae; genus Aphodosoma. Next base: position 79,367 of record CALUOH010000028.1, read on the forward strand.
ACCCGGAGCGCGAAGACGGTTGTGCTGGCCATGAGTAGTCTGACCAACTCCACCGAAACCATGGCGTTTCACAACACCCTGAAAGCCTTTTCCCTTTGATGTACCAACGATGTCCACCCAATCATTCTCATTAAAGAAATCAACCGTGATGGCATCACCCAACTTAAATTCTTTTTCAAAGCCCTTGAACTCGACCAAATGTCTTTTAGGGGATACACCCGCAGCAGCGAAGCGACCCATCTCGGCCTTATTTGTGTTCTTTTCCTTTTTGTCACCGAATGCAAGCTGGACAGCCTCATAGCCATCCCTCTCCATGTTCTTAATCTGAGTGACAACGCAAGGACCTACTTCAATTACAGTACAGGGCAGATTTTTGCCTTCTGCACTGAACACGGAAGTCATTCCGATTTTTCTTCCAATTAATCCTGGCATTTTGAATAATTATTTAGTTAAAGATTTATAGGCTCAGCATAGGCTTAAAAGACTAAGCGTGCCAAGCATGAACCTGTTTCTTATACTACTAAAAACTTACGACACCTTAATTTCAACGTCAACACCCGAAGGCAATTCCAGTTTCATAAGTGCATCAACAGTCTTGGCCGTAGAACTGTAAATGTCAATAAGACGCTTATAAGAAGAGAGTTCAAACTGCTCACGCGACTTCTTATTAACGAATGTCGAACGGTTGACAGTAAAAATTCTCCTGTGAGTTGGCAAGGGTATCGGGCCGCTCACTGTAGCTCCAGCCGCCTTGACTGTCTTTACAATTTTCTCCGCAGACTTATCTACGAGATTGTGATCGTAAGATTTAAGTTTAATTCTGATTTTCTGACTCATCTGTCTTTTAGTGTTTGTTTATTTTATCAGTATTATAAGCAGGGAGTTAAGAGTCATTCGCTAACTCCCTGCCGTTTTATAATGCTTGTTATCAGAGCAAATCTACCCTACCTTTTGCCTCAGCAACTACCTCCTTAGCGATAGAAGAAGAAACTTCAGCATAGTGAGAGAACTCCATTGATGAAGTAGCACGTCCGGAAGTGATGGTGCGGAGAGCGGTCACATAACCGAAGAGCTCAGCCAATGGAACTTTAGCCTTGACAATACGTGCGCCAGTACGGCTGGACTCCATGCCCTCTACCTGGCCGCGACGCTTATTAAGGTCGCCAATCACATCACCCATGCTCTCCTCCGGAGTAACAACTTCGAGCTTCATTATAGGCTCAAGCAGCACCGGATGTGCCTTAGCACAAGCGTTCTTGAATGCTATCTGGGCACAGATTTCGAATGAGAGCTGGTCAGAGTCAACAGGGTGGAAAGAACCATCCACAAGGACAACTTTCAGAGTGTCAACCGGGAAGCCAGCAAGCACACCATTCTTCATGGCCATCTGGAAGCCTTTCTGCACAGACGGGATGAACTCCTTAGGTATGTTACCGCCCTTGACCTCATCGATGAACTGAAGCGTACCAACAAAGTCCTCATCTACCGGGCCAACCTTAACAATGATATCAGCGTACTTACCACGACCGCCAGACTGTTTCTTATAGACCTCACGGAGATCGACAGTATCTTTAATAGACTCCTTATAAGAAACCTGCGGACGACCCTGATTACACTCTACCTTGAACTCGCGTTTCAGACGGTCAATAATAATCTCAAGGTGAAGCTCACCCATACCAGAAATGACCGTCTGGCCAGACTGCTCGTCCGTTCTCACAGTAAATGTCGGGTCTTCCTCAGCAAGTTTGCTGAGACCAACGCCGAGCTTATCAAGGTCAGCCTGAGACTTAGGCTCAACGGCTATACCAATCACTGGCTCCGGGAAGTCTATGGACTCAAGCACAATAGGAGCGTTCTCATCGCAAAGAGTATCGCCAGTACGGATATCCTTGAAGCCTACGCCTGCACCTATATCACCAGCGCATACCTCCTCAACGGGGTTCTGCTTGTTAGAGTGCATCTGGAAAAGGCGCGAGATACGCTCTTTCTTATTCGTGCGCGAGTTGAATATATAGGAACCGGCCAATACCTTACCGGAATATACTCTGAAATAGCAGAGACGGCCGACATACGGGTCTGTCGCAATCTTGAACGCGAGAGCTGTCAGAGGCTCATCGTCAGACGGCTTACGAGATATAGTCACAGTCTCATCTTTCGGGTCGTGACCTACTATCTCCGGTATATCAAGAGGAGACGGAAGATACTGGCAGACTGCATCGAGCAGAGGCTGCACACCCTTGTTCTTGAACGACGAGCCACAGATTATCGGGTTCATCTCCATCTTCAAGGTAGCCTTGCGTATTGCTGCACGAATCTCATCCTCCGTGATAGTCGACGGGTCAGAGAAATATTTCTCCATCAGAGCGTCATCAGAAGAAGCGACAGCCTCAAGCATCTTGTCACGCCACTCCTCAGCCTCGGCGAGAAGGTCGGAAGGAATATCCTCAACGCTGTAATCAGCACCCATTGTCTCATCGTGCCAATAGATGGCCTTCATGCGGACGAGGTCAACTATACCCCTGAAATTCTCCTCTGCGCCGATAGGAATCTGAATCGGGCACGGGTTAGCACCGAGAACCTCACGTATCTGCCTTACGACATCGAAGAAGTTAGCACCGGAGCGGTCCATCTTGTTGACATAGCCGATACGCGGCACGCTATATTTATCAGCCTGACGCCATACGGTCTCGGACTGCGGCTCAACACCGCCCACAGCACAGAATGTCGCGACAGCACCGTCGAGTATGCGGAGCGAACGCTCTACCTCGGCAGTGAAGTCCACGTGCCCCGGAGTGTCAATCAGGTTAATGCGGTACTGCTGGCCGGCATAGTTCCAACGCGTAGTCGTAGCGGCAGAAGTGATGGTTATACCACGCTCCTGCTCCTGAGCCATCCAGTCCATGGTGGCCGCGCCGTCATGCACCTCGCCAATCTTGTGGGTCAGACCTGTATAGAACAAAATACGCTCTGAAGTAGTCGTCTTACCGGCATCGATGTGCGCCATGATACCGATATTACGAGTAAGAGCCAAATTGTGTTTTGCCATTTGCTATATCCTTATCTTTTTATATTACAAATTAGAAACGGAAATGTGCGAATGCACGGTTAGCCTCCGCCATACGGTGAATCTCCTCCTTACGCTTGAATGCGCCGCCCTGACTGTTGAAGCCGTCGACAATCTCAGCCGCGAGCTTCTCGGCCATGGAGTGGCCAGACCTTTTGCGGGCGTAGTTAATAAGGTTTTTCATTGAAATCGATTCTTTCCTGTCGGGACGAATCTCTGTCGGAACCTGGAAAGTAGCGCCACCGACACGGCGAGACTTAACCTCCACCTGCGGAGTCACGTTCTCAAGCGCCTTCTTCCATATATCGAGAGGAGTCTTCTCTTCGTTGGGAAGTTTGTTCTTCACGATGTCGAGCGCGCCGTAGAATATGCTGAACGCGATGCTCTTCTTGCCATCGTACATCAAGTGGTTGACGAACTTTGTCACCATCACTTCGTTAAAAACGGGATCCGGGAGGATCACACGCTTTTTGGGAGTCGCTTTTCTCATTGTTATAAATTTACGTTTTTGCTTTGGCTGTAAGCTTCAACCTAAGTTCCTCCGAACCGGTTTACTCAACCTTTATCAGGACCAAAAATCAAAAACTTGATTAATTAAAAAGTTAATTAAAACAAGATGTCTCTTTTAGAAAAAGGAAATGGTTTGTTGTATTCGGGCTGTTTATTTCTTCTTAGCGGGAGCAGCCTGACCCGGCTTCGGACGCTTCGCACCGTATTTGGAACGACGCTGAGTGCGGCCAGCAACACCTGCTGTGTCAAGAGTGCCGCGGACGATGTGATAGCGTACACCCGGGAGGTCCTTCACACGACCGCCACGCACCATCACGATGGAGTGCTCCTGCAAGTTGTGACCCTCGCCCGGTATATAAGCGTTGACCTCCTTAGAGTTCGTGAGACGCACACGCGCCACCTTACGCATGGCGGAGTTAGGCTTCTTAGGCGTGGTGGTATAAACACGCACGCACACGCCGCGACGCTGCGGGCACGAATCAAGTGCCGGAGCTTTACTTTTCTCCTCCAGAGTAACCCTTCCTTTTCTAACTAATTGCTGAATTGTAGGCATTTCTTTCTGATTTTATGACTTTAATTATTTTTGAATCCACCCATCAAACGGGCTTGCAAAGGTACGACTATTTTCTGACACGGCAAAGGGTAAAGCATATTTTTTTTGTCTATCAACTGTTTAGACGATTTCATGGGGTATTGAGGCGAGGGATGCGGATGGCACAGAGACACCTGACGGTACGGGGTGCAATGGGCAAAACAGGAAACAGGAAGATGAAGTGTCAATATTGAACGTTTTAGATGAAAAAAGGCGAGATTCTGTCTTTCCGCTGGCTTGAGGGTAGGGAGAGGATAGCGGCGAGATAGCTGAGGGGTAGCTAAACCCTATGTGAACCAAGAGGTTAGATGCGTTATAGGATATACTACCAGAATGGCCATTGGAATTGGAGTGGAGGAAACAGAGATGGGGAGTGGCAATAAAAAAACGGACGGGAGAGAAGTCCCGTCCGCCAATGTCTAAACTGAATGAACGCGCCGATTATTCAGCGGGAGTGTACTGATATACTACGTTGACAGTAACCGTGTTTTCCGGATACTCTTCCGCGTAGAAGGTATATACAGCCTTGAACTCAGCTGCCTTTGTAGCGTCATTCGGTTTGCAGTGAGCTGAGAAGCCTGCATAGTCAGTAGACCTCAAATCTTCCGCCAAGCGATATTCAGTGGACGTCGGCAGACAAGTACCGTCCGCCTGACACAGCTCCTGTGACGCATCGCCATCGAGCTGAACCCTCACCATGATGTTCTCGTAATCATCAGTGATGTTTTCTACATATCCATCAAAGATTACCTGCCCCTGATCATTGAGTTCAGATACTGTGATTGTTGTATTGTCTGTCAACTCTGTACCGTCAGCCGCTGTAACACTACCCTGATAAACTTTTATTACAGGCTCATCGGGTTTTACTTCTTTCTCTTCACAAGCCGCGAACAGCAATGCGGCTGCCGCAAGCAAAAAATAGAATTTTGTTCTCATAATAAATCTGTATTAATAGGTTAGTAATTCGTATTTAAATTCAATGGGTAGAGGCCTCGCCGAGCGGCAGTATCGCCGCCTGCATCACGTCGCCGCGCGTCTCGGAATTGTAAATGTAAGCAACTACCGAACAGTTGTCCTTGACCCACGGGTCACGTATGGTTATCTCAAACTCTCTCGGAGTGGATGTCTGTCCTACTTCGGGCATGGTGACAGACTCTCCCCACGTGCCGTTTACGACAGTACGCAGCACATGGTTATGCTCATAGTTGGGATTAGTCACGCCATCATCAACCTGAGAGCCTATTATGCCGTCCTCGACAAGCTCGACAACGAGAGAGACCTGATGGTCAATCGCCTCAAGCGACTCAACGGAGACTGCTACCTTCACAACGCTGTCGGGCAAAGAGGCATCGTCCACACGCTCTATGTACAAATCGGCAACGGGCGGCACAAGGAGCGCACGCACTACCTCAGTAGCCCACACGTCGTAGTTCAACAGTATTCCATCAGGGTCTATGGCATTGTCTGAGACGGCGCGGTTGACCATACCACAAGGATAACCCTGAGTCGGAGTTCCGCCGACGGCAAGGAAATATTCGTTCACTTCCGAAATACGGAAATCCTGCTCTCCCTCAAACGGCTCACCATAGGTGCCTGTATTAGTGCCGTGCATGCCGACAACAACGAGATTGTCGGGATATTCCGCCAAGAGGTCATGCGCTATTCTCGCCGCCGAAGGGCAGTTGGTACACCGCACACCTGTAAACTCCTCGAGCAGGACAACCCTTCTCGTCTCACCGACAACCACAGGCTCAGAGCGTTCGCCCTCAGGTATAACCTCACAAGCGGCAAACGCCACGACGGCACAAAGTGATATAATAAAATGTTTCAACATACTCATTCGTCCTCCCCCCTTAGAAGTTCACATTATAAGAGACAGTCAGACCCTTGCTGGCCGGGACATAGCGGCAGACACCACCCGAACAGTTGTATCCGGCGCGTGTACGACCATAGGCCACCTGCACGCGGTGAGCGCCCCAGCTGTAAGCCACAGAGGCCTTGTAATAGTGCTGCTTCGTCTCGTCTATATTATACATGTCCGAAATCTCAATCATCAAGTCATGGAAGAGAGAGAGCTCATAGAGTGCATAGACCCACTGCCCACGGTCCTGCTTCGTGTGGAGATACTGCACCTCCGCACGCATACCCACCTTGCTTATGGGCTTGTAGACCAGTTCGAGAATGGCGATGTTGGACTTCACGAGGTCGCCCGGCTTAGCCCCGGCGAAATTGGATTCGTGCATGTGACCCTCTACAACGGTCTGATTGTATATCTGGTACATATACATGGCCGTGAACTGGAACGTGCGGTGCAACTTCTTGCTTATCTCCACATTCACATCGAGATAGTACATGTCATCGCCGAAGCCGAAGAACTTGGAGGTGTATCCGTCAGTTCCCTGATAGACACCGCCCACACCACGTATCCATTCCTTGTCAAGAGAGTGGATATAAGATGCGGTTATACGGGTGTTAGTACCATACTTACCTCCGAGCGGAGTGCCGCGCTTAAAATTGTAGCGCGCCTCGGCCTGAAACGCCCATTCGCCGTCAGGCTGAGTGGCGTAAGGGTACATGGCTGCAAGGGCGTAAGTGTGCGTCATCGAAAAGGCGGGCAGATTATTGATGAAAGCCGCCGAACCGGACTGCGAACGCGAACTGCGGAACGACATGTTGTCGCTCCTCTTTGCCTGAACGAGGAAACTCATGCCCCTCTGCGAATAGGAAGCAGAGAGCATAACCGCGCTACCGGGCTTGTATATGTAACCGTTGTCGAAGGACGGGTCGTTAGCCTTGTAGGCATACTCCGCCAAGACATTCCAGCCGCCTTTCGAGAAGTTGATGCGGAAATCAGCCGCCCCCACGAACTCGGGCAGGTTCAGACGCTGCAATCCGTCAACACCGCCGAAATATATATCAGTCTCAGGCTCATACTTGCTCACATACGACGCTCCGAAGAGGAGGCGATAGTCGTTCTCCATCATCTGCGGTATCCACTCCTCAAAACTCAGTTCGAGGTCAGCACCCATCACAGCCCCTTTGCTGTAATCAAATCCGAAGCCGTTAGAGCTGTTGAAGTTCCAGTACTTGCGCTGCATACCACCGAGAGCCTTGATGCGTATACCCTTATAGGGGTTGACCGATAGACGCGCACCGCGCAACGCATTGTCAATGGCAAGCGGCCTGTCCTCATAGCTACGGAGTATGAAACCCGAACCGAACTGTTCATAGAAGTCTCCCACCGTAAGCTCCACCATCTTATATCGTCCCGTCACATAGAAATGCGGGATGCCCGCGCCGGCATACGCGCTTTCGAAGCCGGGCAGCGGATTGTTCAACAACTCGAGACGTGCACCCGCAGTCACATACTGGCTACTCAAAGTGAGGTCGAGAAACGTGTTCGACAGGAAATTGGCATCATAGTGATCGGGTGTGCCTATAAGCGTATCCACCTCAGGGAAAAGCATGTCAGTCTGCAAGCTTCCGGAGAGTGTAACACCCTGCCCCTCCTGCGCCTGCGCCGTACCCAAAGCAGAGAGCAACACGCAGCACAGAAGAGTTGTCAAAAACCTTTTCATCCGCGGCATCAGAATCACTTAATAAGTTCGCGAACCTTCTCAATCAGCTTTTCCTCAGAGCCGGGAGTGTAGCTTGTGTGGGTGTAGACTATCTTGCCGTTACCGTCAATGACGAAGACGGCCGGGATATTCTGCACGTTCATGGCACGCTTGAAGTCTCCGTTCGGGTCGAGCAGCACTTCATACTCCCAGCCGTTGCTGTTTACAAGCGGCTTAACTTTCTGTATGTTCTGACCCTGGTCAATAGAAACGGCAACCAGCTTGACACCAGTCTCGTCCTGCCAGTCAACATAAACGTCGTTTATAGCGTTCAACTCTTTCTGACAGGGCTTACACCATGTAGCAAAGAAGCTGATAATAAACGGTTTGCCATCATTATTCAACTCGCTCGTATTAACCGGCTTGCCATCCATGTCTTTCAAGGAGACGGACGGCAGCTGAGCGAAACACCCCAAGGACATTACAGCCAAGAGGGACAAAACAATAGTCTTTCTCATAACGTTGTAGTGTGTTTTAATTATAAATTCTTCCTTTTTCACTGCATGTACAAGCAGTGCATAATATAACATTGACTTGCAAAAGTACAAAAAAGCATTGTAATACGAAGCATCAGACCTGTCAATCAAGGAAAATATAACATATTTTACCGATATGGTGATGCCGACACAGCCGAGAGAGAGCATTTCACCATACCTCGCGGGCAGGCGGATACGTCAAGAAGAGAGGCTGCAACGGGGAGGCGAATGCGGCGGCCGATAGCTATACATTAGTTATATATGCGAATCAGGAGTTGAAAATAGCATCTGATTCAAGTTTTAAAAGTTTGTAATTCAGTTGATTATCTCATTGTTTTATTTTGTAATCTCCTTGAAAATCAGTATATTAGAGCAATAATTCCACTTA
>CALUOH010000029.1 GCA_944322025.1 uncultured Bacteroidales bacterium
ACCGACACCCAGTTGGCGTTCTCTGCCGCATCCTCAAATCCGCAGTAGTACGGCACCTGCAGCGATGTCTGCGCCTGCGCCGACACCAGCCCGCACACGACGGCCACTGTAAGTAAGACCGCCGAAATCCCTCTATTAATACACTTGGATTTATTCATAGACATAGACTTGGTATGGATTACATTATCTATATATATCGTATTATTATTTTGTTGTATCATTCACATGACAGACCGCGTGAGGCTTTTTTCATGTGCGGACACACGCGGCCGCACATGAAAAAAGCCTCACGAAACACAGGCATAACATCCCCGCCACCTCGTGACAGGGAAAGCTCTATAGCATGATTTTCGGAAAAAATAACCGGGAATGCCCCGCAGAAAGGTCTCAGAGGAGTGTCTGTACCACCCCCCCCCGTTTACAAACATTAACATACAGCAGGAGTGTGCCGTAGCAGCGTATTCTACGCGTTTTTCATGAAAGTCATCCGACCTTTTCATCTCGGAATTATAGTTTTCAACTCGTTATTAGCCTAAGGTAAAAGTTCGGAGGCAAAGGTATAAGAAAATTTCCGAAATGCCAAAGCAAAAACGTCTGAAAATTGAGAAATTTCATCTGATCCTCCCATTCCTGCACACTAAATAACTGTATGTGCAACTCTACCGCCTCCCCCCATCCCCCCGTCCGGACCCTCCCCTCACGTTCCCTCTCCCCCTCTCCCGCTCACACCTCATTGACACCTCCCCCATCCCCCATCCGGACACTCCCCTCCCGTTCTGCTCTCCCCTCTCCCGCTCAAATGCAAAAAGTGGTTAAAAACACGTACTCTCGACGGAACGGCCAGGGAGCTCCTACGGACCCCCACCGTAGCCCATCCCCACTTCCGGCGCACCCTTCCCCTCCACGCACGCTACCGCACCCCATACGGCAACGCCCCATCCTCCACACCGTTACGCCCCTATCCCGCCTCATTAAAGAAAAATTTCGCCATTTTCCTTGCAGAGTCTGTACAAATAAGGTAACTTTGTCCCGGTTTTGCACCAGGCAGTCTCTTAATCAAATAATCATATTTACTAACTAAAACCTTTATTTTATGACGTGGTTATCAAACTCTTCTGTGGGAAGAAAAGTTGTGATGGGCGTTACGGGAGCGGCCCTCGTGCTGTTCCTGTTGTTTCATGCGACAATGAACGTTGTAGTCATCTTCTCTCCTGAAGCCTACAACGCTATTTGTGAATTCTTGGGAGCTAACTGGTACGCGCTGGTTGGCACATTGGGATTGGCGTTCCTTGTGGTAGTACACATAGTCTACGCCTTCATCCTCTCAGTGCAGAACTACCGCGCGCGCGGAAAAGAACGCTATGCGGTCACCGAGCGCCAGAAAGATGTGGAATGGGCATCTAAAAACATGCTCGTCCTCGGCATCATCATCGTATGCTTCATCTTCCTGCACCTCTACAACTTCTGGTTCAAAATGCAGTTCGTAGAGCTCCAGCACATGGCCGGAGCAGATGTCGACCTCTCTCGGGTCACTGACGGTGCCGGATACGTGCGCGAACTCTTCGCTTGCCCGGTCTATGCAGTACTCTACCTCGTATGGCTCGCCGCCCTGTGGTTCCACCTCACACACGGTGTCTGGAGCGCCATGCACACCCTCGGCTGGAACAACAGCATCTGGATGCCCCGCTGGAAGTGCATCTCCAAAATCGTCGCGACAATCATAGTACTCATGTTTGCCGCCGTCGTAGTGTATTACCTCTTCGCCGGCCTGTGCGGTGGTGCCGCATGTGCCGCATAACACTTTGTCTAATACAATAAATACTATAACATGGCTAGAATAGATGAACTTCTTAAAGGTGACATCATCACCGCTAAGATACCCGAAGGCCCATTGGCTGAAAAATGGACCAATTACAAAGCGCATCAGAAACTCGTGAACCCGGCCAACAAACGCCGCCTCGACATCATCGTAGTCGGAACGGGTCTCGCCGGTGCTTCCGCAGCCGCTTCACTCGGCGAACTCGGTTTCCATGTGCTCAACTTCTGCATTCAGGACTCCCCGCGCCGCGCACACTCAATCGCCGCACAGGGAGGTATCAATGCCGCAAAGAACTACCAGAACGACGGCGACTCTGTCTACCGTCTCTTCTACGACACAATAAAGGGCGGTGACTACCGCGCACGCGAGGCCAACGTATACCGCCTCGCCGAAGTCTCCAACTCCATCATCGACCAGTGCGTCGCTCAGGGCGTACCTTTCGCCCGCGAGTACGGCGGACTACTCGACAACCGCTCCTTCGGCGGTGCGCAGGTGAGCCGCACTTTCTACGCCAAAGGCCAGACTGGACAGCAGCTCCTGCTCGGCGCATACTCCGCCCTCAGCCGCCAGATACACAAAGGAACGGTTAAAATGTACACCCGCTATGAGATGGTGGACCTCGTAATCATCGAGGGTCGCGCACGAGGCATCATAGCCCGTAACCTCATTACCGGCGAACTCGAACGCTTCGCTGCTCACGCCGTCGTAATAGGCACTGGAGGATACGGCAACACCTTCTTCCTCTCCACAAACGCCATGGCCTCAAACGGCTCCGCCGCACTTCAGGCTTATAGGAAAGGCGCTTGGTTCGCAAACCCCTGCTTCGCGCAGATACACCCTACTTGTATCCCCGTTCACGGCACATTCCAGTCTAAACTGACCCTCATGTCAGAGTCTCTCCGCAACGACGGACGCATCTGGGTACCGAAAAAGAAAGAGGATGCCGAGGCCATCCGCGCTGGAAAGAAAAAACCGACCGACATACCCGACGAGGACCGCGACTTCTATCTCGAACGCCGCTATCCCGCTTTCGGAAACCTCGTGCCGCGTGACGTGGCTTCACGCGCTGCCAAAGAGCGTTGCGATGCCGGCTTCGGCGTAAACGCCACCGGCCTTGCCGTTTACCTCGACTTCAAATACGCCATCGAACGTCTCGGCCGCGATGTCGTCGAGGCTCGCTACGGAAACCTCTTCCAGATGTACGAGAAAATCGTGGATGAGAACCCCTACGAGACCCCGATGATGATATTCCCCGCCATCCACTATACGATGGGCGGTATCTGGGTAGACTACGAACTCCAGACCTCCATACAGGGTCTCTTCTGCATCGGCGAAGCCAACTTCTCCGACCACGGAGCTAACCGTCTCGGTGCTTCTGCTCTCATGCAGGGTCTCGCCGACGGCTACTTCGTCCTGCCGTACACCATACAGAACTACCTCGCAGACCAGATACAGGTACCGCGCTTCAGCACCGACCGTCCAGAGTTTGCAGAGGCTGAAAAGGCCGTGAACGACAAAATAGACCGACTGATGAAAATTCAAGGCTCTCGCTCTGTGGACAGCATCCACCGCGAGCTTGGCCTCGTCATGTGGGAGTTCGTCGGCATGGGACGCACTGCCGAAGGCCTCAAAACAGCTCTGGAAAAAATCAAGGAAATCCGCAAGACCTTCTGGAGCGAAGTCTACATTCCGGGACGCCGCAACGACCTCAACGTCGAACTTGAAAAAGCACTCCGCCTGGCAGACTTCATCGAGATAGGCGAACTCATGGCGCGCGACGCGCTTCTCCGCGAAGAATCCTGCGGCGGACACTTCCGAGAGGAGTACCAGACTCCCGAAGGCGAGGCACTACGTCAGGATGACAAATTCTCCTACGTCTCCTGCTGGCAGTATGAGGGCGAAGGCAAAGAACCCAAGCTCCTCAAAGAACCGCTTGACTATGAATTCGTTGTTCGTCAAACCCGTAACTATAAAGCGTAATCTATCATGGATAAGACTATAAATATAAAATTGAAAGTCTGGCGTCAGGCCGGACCGAAAGCAAAAGGCGCTTTCGAAACGTATGAGCTGAATAACATATCGACAGACAGCTCATTCCTCGAAATGCTCGATGTGCTCAACGAGAAACTCATCTCTGAGCACAAGGAACCTGTGGCATTTGACCACGACTGCCGCGAGGGTATCTGCGGCATGTGTTCACTCTACATCAACGGGCATCCGCACGGGCCCGACAGCGGCGTGACCACCTGCCAGCTCCACATGCGCAAGTTCCACGACGGTGAGACAATCACCATAGAGCCGTGGCGTTCCCACGCATTCCCGGTAATCAAAGACCTTATGGTAGACCGCCGCGCTTACGACAAAATCATGCAGGCAGGCGGATACATATCCGTAAACACAGGCGGAATGCCTGACGCAAACGCAATACCCATCGCAAAGAAGGCAGCCGACGAGGCCATGGACGCTGCCTCCTGCATCGGTTGCGGCGCTTGCGCGGCAGCCTGCAAGAACGGTTCGGCCATGCTCTTCGTCGCTGCCAAGGTGAGCCAGTTCGCTCTCCTCCCGCAGGGCAAGGTAGAAGCTGCACGCCGCGTCAAGGCAATGCTCGGCAAGATGGACGAACTCGGCTTCGGCAACTGCACCAACACCGGCGCATGTGCCGCAGAATGCCCGAAGAACGTATCTCTCAGCAACATAGCGCGCCTGAACCGCGAGTTCATCTGCGCCAAACTGAAAGACTAATCCGACAACCGGGAAATACATCAATTCGGATAGGGGCACACTAACCGGTGTCCCTATCTCTGTTTTTTTACAACAAACAAAACGTATATACTATGGCAAGTAAAAGATTTATCATCGCACTGATGTGTATCATTCCGGCATTGGCATTTGCGCAGCAGGAAAAGGCCTCGTCACCCTCTCTCCCGTGGCAGATAGGCGGCGGCATCGGCTTGTACTACGAGGACTATACGGGCTTCCAGTTCACCCTGACTCCAGAAGTGAACTACGCCTTCACTGACAAGTGGGGCATAGGAGGCGCGCTGGGAGTGACCACACTCACAGCCGACGGATACACCGCATACCAGTTCACTCTTTCTCCATACGCACGGTACACACCTCTACGCATGGGCAAATTCGCGCTGTTCATAGACATGGGCTTCACCATGGGTGCATTAAATGACTATTTCATCACAAGCGTAGGCGTCAAGCCGGGCATAACGGTTGACATAACCGACCACTTCACACTGATGGCGCGGTGCGGTTTCCTCGGATACAGCTACACTGCGGGTGTCAACGCGTTCGGCCTCTCTGTTGACAGCTCTAACCTCGCTATAGGAGGTTACGTCCGCTTCTGACATTTTGGTCTGACATAAAAAACTGACAAATGGAAAGTCTCTCATTGACGAAAAGTTTCAAAGTGACTCCACACGACACTGCGGAGCGCATAGGCTCAGGAGCCCTGCCCGTACTCGCCACTCCAATAATGGTAGCTTGGATGGAAAATACGGCAATGGCAATCGCCGCACAAGGACTGCAACCCGAAGACACCACCGTTGGTATCTCCATTAACGTACAGCACACGAAAGCCTCTGCCATAGGTGAGACTATAACATGCACCGCACGGCAGACCGCTGCCAACGGGCGCAAGCTCACGTTTGAAATCACGTGCACTAACGCCGACGGAGACATCATAGGCACAGCCGTCCACGAGCGTTTCATCGTTACAGCGGAGCGATTCATGGCTAAGCTGCGGAAATAAAACCTCTGATTGCAGCATACAAAAAGAAGTGCGGGTCAGTGAGAATAGTTCTCTGACCCGCACATCTTTTTTATTGAAACGTACCTTTACTTTATGCCCAGTTTCTTCGCAATCGCCTTCGGGAGAGCGTCCTTGTGCAGCACTATATTCATAGTCTTGTACTTCACGAATGCCTCCGATGCATACCAGATACCTTTATAAGCACCAGAGAAGCCCCAAGAGTTCTTCACCATGAAATAAGGCTTGCCGTTCTGGTCTTTCGCTATGCCGTATATCAACATACCGTGGTCATCGGTTGTCTCCCAGTTGTCAAACGCCTCCTGGCGCATTTCCTGAGTCACCTCCATCTCTGGCAGAGGTCTTGAAGTCAGCTCCTTCCGCTTGTCCGCCGGGGTCATGCCCGTCCAGCGCGCCATGTCAGAACCGGTAAGTTCCGCACCACGTGCCGCATCGGGCATCACCGCTATGCCGTCACGGGTAAAGCCCTGCTCGCTCACATCAGCACCCCATGCGAATGTATAACCGTTATCTATCGCATAGCGCATCACCTCCATAAGCTCGTCTATCGGCAGATTGTACGACAGCGCGTTCCTCCAGTTGTCCGGTATCTCTATCGCGAACTGCGTATAGAAAGGGTGATGAGTGTACGATGTTAGCGACACATAGTCGCTGCTCTTCAGTCCGAGGCTCTCGGTGAACTCTTTCGGGGTCATCTGCTTGCCGTCCACCTCTATCGTCTCCGGGCACTCGCCGAGATACGTGTCATATATGGCAGAGAGACCATCCTTCCACACCGGAGTGAGCTTCTTGTGTCTCCCTTTTGCTATCGCATCCACATATGCACCCGCCACAGCGTCCAGTTCATTGTGCACAGGCAACGAGTCTCCGTACATGATGCCCGGCATATCCTGCTGACGGACAAGACCGTAGTTGTCTATACAATAAAGTATGTCAGAAAACGCACCTCCCGGCAGAAACGAACTGTTCCCATGCAGGCGCACATAATTCACCGCCCTGTCTACCATCGTATGATGAACCACATACATCTCCGAAAAATCATACTCCCCTTTGCCCTGCCTCAGCAGTTCCGCTTCGATAAAACCGAGAGCCGAAAAGCTCCAGCATGTGGACGAGCGGTGCTGATCCTTGATTGATGTGATGGGAATCTCTTTCACCGTCGTAAACTCAAAGCCCTCCTCCTTCGCCTCAGGCTTCTGCTCCGTAGTCTGGGCGTTCACTCCGAACGTCCCCAATAGTGCAAGCGCACACAGAAAAATTTTCTTCATGTCTGGTTTAGTATTAATGTTAAGTATTTTTGTCAAGTCTCGCCCAAAAGATGTACGTCCGAGACACCGTACGCGGCAGCCACAAAGGCTGACAGGACTGCAAAAGTAACGAAAAAACGTGACATACGAAACATAGCATTATGACAGCGATATCCGCATGCCGCCTATTTGTTCATCGCTTCTCCTGCACCGTATTTCCCACACGATACAAGTTGTTCTCATCAACATACAGTACAGGGATTTCTACCCGGAAAACATTGTAGCCATCATGCTCCTCGAAGCCGTAATTGAATTTGGATGCATTCTCTGCTCCTATGCTGTTTGCCAGCATACAACTGAAATGGTTCTCAAACTTATCCTTGGCCTTCATCTCATTATATGCCGTCGCTGAATCAGCGAAATAATGCAAGTCATCATAAAGTCCTACCACATTGCCGTCATCATTCACTCCGATATACAGTACACCCCCTTTGGCATTCATCATCGCAAAAATTACGCGAAGGATATTCTCTGATTGACGTTCCAAATCTTCATTGCCGCCATTATTCGGTGGAAATACAAGTGAAGTCTTGAACTCCTGCGTCTGCCCTTCTTCTCCTATATGGACTTTTTTCGACTTGACGACATCCACTCCGACAATATTTCCTATCTCATCCAACACCCTGTCTTGCAGCTCTAAATTATGGAAATTGGACAAGAGATTATTGGAAAGAATCAGCCGTGCCAGCTCTTTCTCGACCGGTGCGGAGCCCTCCAGATAGCCAAGGAGGGTCTTGTCCAGCTCATGATGCTTACACCTGTTCCCCACCTTACTTAGGATGGAAAGTATATTTATCATCTCTTTCGCCTCTGATGATGCCGAGAGCCTGTCTGCGGCCGCCTCCGCGAAATCTGTCAGATCCGATTCCTGAAGCCTGTTGTTCAAAGAAAAATTATATAGCACCTCAACAAACTTCATGTGCAGTCCCAACAGATCCTCATATCTCCCGTCTCCGATAAGATGCGCCAGCATACTGCTGATAAACAGGTATCCATACCTCCTTCTCGGGTTCTTCTCAAATTCCGAAAGCCTGGCCAATATGTGAGCTATGCACTGCATCTCTATCTCACCGGTCGAAGTTCTACGGCGAGAAGGGTAGTTGGCCGGAGCAAGGCCCTCCGCGTCATGCTCCTCCATCTTCTGCAATGTCATTTCCTCTCCATAACGCCACCGATTGAACCCCTTGAGATAAGAGACATAAGCCTCCTTGCCGTATGAATGGCCATTCTCCCTGATAACCTCTTCCAGACAGGCCAGCGCATTCCCGTTATTAAGCATTTTTGTAATGGTAACCTTGACCAGTGCCCCGCACTCCAGCTTTCTCCCGTCCGTACTCAGAAAGATGAACAGCTCCTGCTCTGTGACGCAGATATATGGATACTTCCCGCTTTTGTCGTTTTTATTTTCTTGTATCACCGAACACTCCACCTCTGTCCCCTCCTCAAGCATCTCGTACGCATACTCCTTTTTGTAGGGCTCGGACATGAAGGCTATGTTGCCGTCCGCATTTTCACATATGGCTGGAAACACCAACGGTGTCCCGTCCGTTCCGGTGAAGTCTTCCAGTGTCAGGCTCGGCCTTGCGTAGAAAAACAGATTCCTGAACGAAATAATCCCTTCCTCCTCATACCCGACAGCTTTACATAGGGCCGACTCCCTGTTATCGGCTATTTTTGTAATATAAATGTCCACTGCATTCCCGTCCACTAACACAGGATTCCGCTGTTCTACCCTTTTTACTGGAGAAAAAAAGGTGTTATGCACATCTTTCCATGCATTTCTGACAGACAGGAAATCCCCTTCCGTCTCCAGCCGGGAAAGGCTTTTGTTATAGCATACCCGGGCATCCAGACCATCCGACACTTTGAAATCAGTCCATCCGTCACGGTAATTGCATGGATACAGCCTGATCTCATTTGCCGAGAGTTCGCAACAGGAATAGCGGTTGTCATAAATCAGGCTCTTCTCCTGGTCTGCCGATATATTGTCTCTGCCGAACAGATACAATCCGGAGCGGACAATGCTGTCCAGTGACTCCCACTTGAAATGGAAAACGGACCGTATGTCGGAGAACAGGCATTTATACGCATTCTTTAAGGCTTTAACACTCTCCTTGTCATCATTCGCGCACAGGGAAAGCAGCACATACAGCCTGCTGGCATAACCGACCGCCTCTTTCTCCCCCCTGCGGAGCATTATCTTTATCAGATAGCATAGGGAGAGTATTCCGAACTTAATCTCCCTTATGGCTTCATTAGGAATGGAAAGCCGGTCCATCCATTGGTCGGCCGAAACATTGAAACACATCAGCAGCAGAGACTTGATGGATATATATATCCTTTCTGAAGAACACTCCTCCTCTCCGATACAACCGATTTGCTCCAAAAGGAAAGCCATGTTCCTTTTGAGCACCTCAGGGCAAAGAGAAAATATACATGATAAGAACCGGAGCCGTCTTTCCGGTCTGTACTGATAATAATCCGGGTTCAATGTAGAGATGATTTCCTTGACTTTTTCCTCCTTCTCCGACAATGACAGTGCGTCTTTACAGTCTTCACAGACCTCAATGGAACGGGTCAGCCATGAAACATATTCCTGCTTCTTTTCTTTCCCGGACAACTTGGCCATGAAAGAAGAGTGCTCCACGGTATTGACCCACCCCGCACATAAGTTGATAAGTATATTTTCTTTGTCCGCCCGCCGCGAAAGCAGGAGGCTGTAAATGATTCTCTCCATCTCTTTGGCGAAAAAGCATATCCACCGCCCGTCCGCCTTACCGTATAGTTCAGCTGCCTCTTGTAGATATCCTTCGGTAAAAATGGTCTCCAGCCACGCCTGTACAGAACGGTCAGGTCCAAACACTGCCTCCAGACTCAGGAATTTAATCAGGCTCGGGTTCGCATCAACAAGCACAAGGAGAGGTTTCTTGTCTGTCAACTCTGTCACCTGGCATTGTACTATTTTCGCAACTTCCAGATTATCAAAACTATTCGTAAATGATAAGTTCAAAGCCAGATTGTCCCCCTCCAACCGGTCATCCTCCAGTTCGTAATATCTTAAACTGGCTCTCCGCGCCTTGATTCGGAATAAATAAGATTTGCCCGCTTCATAAAACTCATCCATTAAAGTCCGGTAATCCTGCTTAAGGGCATTGTTCTCAACGATGCATCTGATTGTCGCCGGCACTGGCCTGTCTTTTTGGAAATTAAACATAGACACCCGTTGTTCCTTACCGTTATATTCCACAATATACACGGGCTTTGCATTACCCAGTCCTTTATCCGCCCTGATGACTCTAAGCTCCTTTGTTTCCATATGTGATAATCTATATAAGTAATTCTAAATTAATTGTACACCTATTATGAGCCATTCTGCCGCTATTTCCCTGTCGTGAAAATAGTCACATAGCCCGCTATACTACCTTTTTCACAACAGAAAAAAGACTGCTTTCATCAGGTACAATGCTAATAGGCCCGTTTTATTGGCATTACCGAACTGAAAATCCTACCTTGTTCGTCTGTACCCAAAGATGCCGGCAAAAACTGAATGCAAAACGGCTTAGATAAACTCCCCAATGACCGTTTCAGGCTTAACACTCCGCAAAGTTACTACAATCAGCCGACATAAGAGACCTCGCCGCACAACCTCGGAATAAGAAGCCAGGCCTTTTTCCGTGCTTAAAAATAATTGCTTAAAAATAATTTGGTTAAACCTTGTATATCCCATATATATTCGTTATATTTGCGCATAACTCTAAATCATAAAACTATGAAAAAGCTCGGCACAGAAGAAAAGGCGCGCAGGATTGCGCTGGACTTCAATAAGACAAAAGACGAGATTATCCGTGAACTGAAAGTCTACTACCCCGACCTCAACGGAGACATGCTTTCCGAATGGGAAAAATCAGGTGAACTGGACTATGAAACAGTCGGCGGAGAGAAAAGGTACTTCCGTCAGGCCGTGAAAAATTTCATGCGCCTCAACAAGGAGGCGCGCGAAATACGCGAACAGAAAGAGGGGAAGGAGCGCGCCGGACGCGCCTATGTGCTCTCACTGCACATCCCCGCTGTAATCAAGACCGTAAAATCACAGCTGCGCGGCTCCTCACGGCTCATTTCCGGACTGCCCGTGACACCATTCATCGGCGAGATAGACGAGCGCATTGTCCCCGACGAGGAATACAGGTCACCCATGGAATACATGGCCTTGCCCCATCGCTGGACATTTTACAGCCGCATAACGGTGCACCCCGATGCCGTACCCGCCGGAGTGGAGCTCCACTGCTGGATGCCCATGCCACGTGCCGACATACACCGTCAGGTACTCGAAGAGAGCAATGAGATATTGGCAAAAAGCATACACGCCGCACGCTTCACATGCAAGAACACCGTAGCCGGCACGCCCACTGTCATATACAACAGCGTCCCCTTCAAGACCGCTGCCGAATTCCACCCGCTGCCCAAAGGCTTCGAGCACAGGTCCGTTGACACTCAGGCCGAAAACCTCTTGCCGCACCTCATGGAACAGGCACCGCACATCGTCTTTACCGACGCGCTCAAAGACCTTGCCCACAGGATTGTAGGCCGCGAGGACAGACCCTACTTCATGGCACGCGCCATATTCGACCACATAAGCAAACACTATCCGTGGATATCCGCACGCGAATACTCCACCATAGACTGCATACCCGAATACGTCGTCCGCCGCGGCGGAGGCGACTGCGGACAGGTCACCATGCTCTTCATCACACTCTGCCGCATACTCGGCATACCCGCACGCTGGCAGAGCGGCTTCAGCCTCATTCCAGGATACGAGAACTACCACGACTGGGCCGACATCTTCATCCCCGGTCTCGGTTGGATACCCGTCGACCCCTCATTCGGCATACAGCGGTGGGGCAAGACCGAAGAGCAGCGTTACTTCTACTTCGGCGGCATCGACGCCTTCCGCATGATTGTAAACAAAGGCTGGGGCGGCGAACTCTGGCCCAAAAAGCAATTCGAGCGCAGCGAGCCCGTCGACTTCCAGCGCGGCGAAGTCGAATGGAATGGGGGCAACCTCTACTTCGACTCATGGGACTTCGACTTCTGGGTAGAGCCGCAGCTCTGACCCCCGCTATACATCAAATCCCGCAGCGGCACACCTCCCCCCATGCCGTTGCGGGATTTCTCATATCCCCGCCACTCCCTTTCGCTCCCTTTCTCAAAACACGTACTTTCGCCCTATCCTCACCCAGTCTCCGCCTCCTAAACACGTACCCTTGTCCCCCCCCCCCCCGAGACCTATCCCCACTCAAAAAAGTGCGCCGCAGCCATGCCGCAGCGCACCCCCTCCTTTATGTCACTCCCCCTCACCAAATGTAAAACCTCTTGCTCCCCAAGCACATATCCCCATACCAGAACTCAAAACGATACCATCCCGATCGATAATTGCCTCGCTGACTATTCCCCCAACCGGACAACACTGCAACGCCCGTATTGGAAACATGAATATCACTGGTATATGAACAATCAGATGGAGACGAATCCCCTTGGCTCAAATCGCCTGACGGATAGTACAGCTTCACTCTCAGTGTAATGCTCTTAGGCCCTCCCACAAGCTTGTAATATATCTTCGGCTTCAGATACATACTATTCCAGCTATATATTTTCTTCCCATAGTCGGTCTCAATATCGCTATCATCATCTATGTTAGCCACCTCCACCTTGGTTATGATTATCGGCACATCTGCCCCCACATCCTCCTTAAACACTTTATACTTAGCTTCTATTCTTATCCTCTCGCTCTTCTCCATTTCATAGTTCACCTTTTCTGTCGCCAGCATCTTCTCCACCTCATCTCTCTTCTCCATCTCATTCCTTTTCTCTATATTAGAATTACGAAGAGCCACCAGACTCACGATTAAAGTCACCGACAATATGGCTATTGCAACCACAAAAACTATATTTCTGTTTTTACTGCCATTGGTCGTCTTTTCTCGCGATGGCGTTACCTCCTCCCTTTTGCCTGATGCCCTTCTCTTCACATTAATATCCACCACTACCCATGGATACTTCGCCGCCGCGCCCACTATCGCTTCATTATCCTTCACATCTGCAAACCGCTTCGTCTCCTCATTTGATATCCCGTATGCCACTGGCGGCAATGCCACACACTCCATCTCTGCCACGCCCTCCTTTATCATTGCCGACACACTCTCTGCCATCTCCACTGTGAAGAACACGTTTGCCGCGTCATAAACTTTCTCTAACAGCACAGCCAGCGGCTCAATCCCCGTCAGCATCACTCCGTTGAGCAGTATGCAGAAGCCCATATAATCCTCCTTCCTCGTCAGCTGTCGGATATAGCCGTAGTACATCAGCTCCCCGTCCCTGTGTATCATCATCTTCGCCCCCGCCCCCGACATCGACTGAAACTTCTCGAACAGCCCCCTCGTGTAGTCGTCCGGATACTGGCTGTACCTCCCGTTCAGCTTGCTGAACACATATACCGTTGCGTTCATCTTCTCTCCTATTTCAGTTTGAAAATCAACGCCTTGTTCCAATTGTCTATCTCTATTGTCGCCACTCTGTCCAGCACCTCGTTACCCAATAGCAGCGGAGCTTTCGGGTTTGCTGACACAGTGGCCGTCACGTCTCTGCACACTATCTGCCCGCCTATCACCACCTCCCGCAGGTTCACCACCGCATTCTCCACTATGCTCCCGTCCGCTATCACGGCCTGCGCCAAGCCCAACACATCCCCTTCCTCCAACAGCCCTTTTTGGTACAGATAGTTCGCCTCCGCCATAGATATAAGCGTTGATGAGCATCCTGTGTCGAATATCATATCCACATCCATGCCGTTCACCGTCACGTCCACATATTTCAGTCCGCCCTCTTCCCTGAACGGTATGACCACTTCATCGCCGCTCCTTGCATAATCCCCCACCTCGGTATCAAAGTCCTCAGCCTCCACATACACCACGCTCCTCTTCTTCTCCCCTCTGCCACACGACGAAAAAAGAGCAAGCAGCACTATCAGTGCCGCCGTCACCCATCTGCACTTCACTCTCATATCTTCTTCAGATTAAATTAATACACTGTGTCCTCACTTCTTCGTCTGTATCTGTTCCGCCTTCTGCGCTCTGCCTGTCGCAGACATCTCCTTATCAGAAGAACTCCTTCACGATGACTGCAACTACCACCAGCAACAGCAGCAATATAACGACTATAAGCAATCTCTGCCTCAGCTTTTCCACCTCTTTGCTTGCTGCTGGTATCCACCTCTCCTTTTCCTCACTCTCTGCCTGCATGTTCTCTGTCTTGTTGAACCTATGCCCACTTTTCCTCTTTTCAGTAGTTTGCGGCTGCACACTACTCTGATCTGGCAACTGCTTTCCTAACAAATCTATTACCTCTCTGGCTGTCTTGTCCCTTTTCTTCACCTCTTCTTCCAGCCGCTGAACATAGCTCTTCAGTCCATCTATCTCCGCCTCCCGCTTCTTTATGTCGCGCTGCAGCTTTTCCATATTGCTCCGTTCCGTCTCTATTATCCCGTTCAGCCTTGATTGCTCATTTTCCAATTTACTATTGACGCTCCTGACCTTAGCCTCGTACTCTTTGTTCATCTCCCCCCTCTCCTTTTCAAACGCCTCATTGGCCGCCTTCAGCTTGGCCTCGCCCTCTCTTCTCGCTGCCGACTCCTTCTCCGACGGGAAATATGGCGACAGTTCCACCGCCCCGTACTTCTTCACATATCCGAGTATTGTCTCCTCAGTGCAGTCGTACAAGTTTACTTTCGCTACCGCGTTGCTCTGCTTTGCAAACCCGTCAAGCCCCGTAAAGCTCTCCGCAGAAAACAACCCTTTCATACGTCTCATGACCTCCTCGAATATACCCTTTATCTCGGCCGAGACACTATCGAAGTTCGCTATCTCATATTTCAGCGCACCTCCCTGCGTCCTTTTCAGGAAATGCCCCGCTATCCTCTCGCGGAATATGCCGTCCAGCAGACTGTACATATTTCCATACTCCCGGCAATAGCAGTCCGTCCTGAGCGATACGCAGAAAAACGATCCGGCGCGTCCGTCGCTTGCCACCACTCCGTCATACACCAGATAGTTGTAGTAGCAATACGTCTTCCCGCTCTGCGCCTTTCTCACCTGTACAAGCATCTTGGGCTTGTCCTTGCTGCCGTTATAGAAAGTGCTGAAATATTTCCTCTCCTCCTCCTTCCCCCAGAAGCTCTCCCCTGCGGGAGTCCCGCTCATAAACAGTTCTACATCCATAGTCGTTTTACCCCTTTATGCCTTTCAATATGAATTTCCACAGTTTCGCCGGATACACGTCCGCCCCGGGCACGAATGCCATTGTCCCGTCCGCCGCCTCCGAGTACGACCCGGTCTGGAATGCCACGAAGTCAAAGTTATACGGTTTCCACAGTTTCGTGATTGGGTTCTGGTTCGTGAACGGAACGAACAGGTCAGGATACGAGTACCCTATCTGCCTCTTGGCCGCCGCGTACTTCACTTCCCCCGGCCTGACCACATACGGTGTCCTGTCTATCTTGTTGAACAGGAAAATCACCTTGTCCCGCGCCGCTATACTCGTTTTCAGCTTATGCACTTTCCTCACGTATGCTTTGCGCCTCTGCACGTCCATATTCCTGTTCGTGTCGTCAGGCTCAAGCATGACAACCCATATCTTCCTGTTATTGCTGCTGATGATGGCGTTCACATACTTCGGAAACTCCTCGTCCGGCTTCTCCGGCTTGAAATAATGCTCTCCCGGAGCCTCCAGTATCTGGCACAGCGTCCTGCCCGTCCGGTCATACACCTTGACCAGCATATAGTTGATTTTACTGGTCGAACGGGCTGCGTCCTCGCTGTTTATCATGCTGTCGAAGTTCTCGCACATCTCGCTGTAATTCTTGTCGTACAGCGGGCGGAACGCCGTGTCCGGCTTCACCGTGTAGCCCTTGCTCCACAAGTAGCGTGTCAGCCGCACCAGCGTCATCGTCTTGCCGCACGTCTGCGAGCCGAACAGCACCACAAGCGGAGCGTCCTTGTCGGCTATCGTCACGCTTATCTTGTTCGGGTCGCTGTACTCCATCGAGGTCATCCCCGCCGCATCCGTCTCGCCCATGCCACTACTGCCTGTCCCGCCGTCGTAACCCGTTTCCGCCGTACCGCTAACTCCAGCGGCACTCTCGTCCTGCCAGCTCTCCGCACCTCCTGCACGGCTGCTGTCGTTTCCGAAATCAAATTCTGCCATATCTCTTTATCTCGTTTTCTATCTCGTCATTTAATCCTCCACCTTCTTGAATGCCAAATCGAAGAACACAAACGCCGCCACGTCTATCAGCACCGAGATGACCACCCAAAAGACAAACCCGCGCCCTTTGTACTCCCCTTTCACGAAATCCTTCCACACGTCCACCACGCTCACCATCCTCTTCACCCTCGTCACCGGTGTGTCCGCCGTATACGCCTCCTCGTCGGCCTTCGACGCGAAGTTCACGAAATCCCTGTTCTGCTTAACCGTATTGTATGCCACGTTCAGCTTGTCGCAAACTTCCAGTATGTCCTTTGCCCTCATCAGGTCGAGTGTACCGTCAGTGACGGCCTTCTGCACCCTGTTGAGGTTTTCCATGTCCCTCTTGACCATCTTCAGGTTCTCCGGGCTTGGCTCTAAGATATTCTTCATGATGACCGTTGCCCGTGATTTCGCCAGTGTGTATATTTTTGCCCTGTACGCGTCGCACAGCTTCTCCCTTCCGCTCTTGGTTGTCGATGTGTATGTGAGCGGCTCTACTTTCGACACTCCCAGAAGCGGGGCGAACTTCCTCAATATCTCCTTCGACTTCTCCCCGAAACCGGGATTGGCCTCGTTCTTTATCTCCGCCTCCAGCTCCCCCAGCAGCACCTCGATCTCGTTCTCCAATGCATCCACTTTGAGTGCCGCCTGCGTCTTGTTGTTCGTGTTGTTCTCCACCTGTCCCAAGTAGCCCCGCGTGGTCGCTATGTCCGTCGATACCATGTCGTTTATCACCGAATGGTAGAACAGCGTGTGCGTATTCGTCGGCATACTGCATATCAGCCAGAACACCAGCGTGATCAGCACACCCATAACCAATAGTGTGCCGCGCTTATCCACATACACGTTTGGGTTCAGACTGTCCACTATCATCTTAGTCCCGAACGAAGCTATGATGAAAAAGCCTATGGTGACTATCCAGCACATCGCCACAGGCCAGCTCGGCAGCAGCAGGTGAAACGACTCTGCCGTAGCCCAGCAGCTCACTCCCGCAAAGGCCGCGAAAGCCACTATCCACACGATTTTAAGGTAATTTCTCTCTTCCATTTTCTATATAATCTTATGGTCAACTGTTAATAAACCGACTTTCAACATATACACTCTCATTCTCAATACAAAGGTATTTACATTTCTATTAGCATATACAAAAAAAAAAAAACGATTTGTAATTCTTGCAAACCACTATCTCCTTGAAAACTCACTCCTTCTTTGAAATCACGTGCCACGCCCTCCTCTGCCATTCCCGCCTCGTCCACTTTTTCCTCTATCAACTCACCTCGGGTTCACTATGTAAATTGAAGTTAAAAACACGTACTCTCGCCGAAGCCATCAGCCAGCCCTCCCGAAGCTCCTCCGAAGCCCCGCCGCACCCGCTCCCCCTCAAAACACGTACTTTCGCCTTACCCGCAGGCCGCCTTCTCTACTCCTCCAAGGTCAAGCCCAGCACCCGCTCCCCGTCGCAGACACCCTCCGCCGACAACCGCCCCCTCACCCGAAGAAAACCGCAAAACCCCTCCAGCCGTTATCCCCGTATCTCGGTTATTTTCCCTAACTTTGCACTTTCGTAGAAACATCATACCGAAACAGCCTATGGAACTTGACACCCTACTGAACCCGTCACAGAAAGAAGCCGTCCTCTACAATGACGGCCCGTCCATCATCGTAGCGGGAGCAGGCTCAGGCAAAACCCGCGTACTCACATACAAGATAGCCTACCTCATGGAGATGGGCACACA
>CALUOH010000030.1 GCA_944322025.1 uncultured Bacteroidales bacterium
TCGTATCACTCGGCTACGTCCCCTACGTCAGGCGGCGCATGCGCCCCTCCGGACTGCGCATCACAGTCCGTTGGGGCCGTGTCTACACCATCTGCCCCGTCGGGATACGCCAGCCCGACACCGAGGCGCAGCTCCGCTCCCGCAGCCTCCTCTCCCGCGCTACAGCCTTGGCTAAGAGCGAGTTGGCCGACCCCGCACGCCGCCTCTACTGGGACACCCACGCCGCCGAACTCGGCTACAAGACAGCCCGCGGTGCCTGCATAGCCCACCACATCCGCCGTCTCCGCGTGGAGGATGCCCTCCGCTCCGAGGACATCGCCCGCATGCGCCGCGTCGCCGAAGAGCGTCGCCGCCGTGCCGAGCGCGAGCGGCAGGAGCTCCTCGAAGACAACACCCCTAAGCGTGAGCAACTTATCCGCGCCATCAAGCCCCACAGCCGCTGGGCGGAAGTCACCCTCCGCCGCGCGCAGCTCTACCACGAAGCCCGCCACCCCTCATCCCCGCCCTCACCCTCCGGCCCCTCCCCTGCCCGCTGACAGCCCCCACTGCGCCCTCACCATACCCTCATCACATCCCTCCGCGCCCCTCGCGCACCCGCACTCCTAAAACCTTACCTCCTCTCGCCGCGCCTCAACGAAAATTATTCAAAAAAACACCCCCTTTTCTTTGCGCCTCTGGACTATTTCCGCTAACTTCGCACACCGTACCCCGCGCGTCGCGGCAAACCCCGCGCACGTGCGGCACGCATAGGCACAAAAAAAATCGGAACCGTCATCCGTCTTGACGGCTCCGACACTCGGTGCTTAATCTTTCTTACAAATACCTCTACGCGAAAGTACCATCGACGGATTTGGATACTTGCTTACGCCAAAGGTATTATATATAGTGCGTTTTTACAATTGATACAGTCTATAAGCATATCGACAAAATCTATATATCTATGACAATCCAGCAAATACAGTACATCGTCGCGCTCAACCGCCACCGCCACTTCTCCAACGCAGCCGAAGAATGCGGCGTCTCTCAGCCCACACTCAGCACAATGATACAGAAACTCGAGGACGAACTCGACGTAAAGATATTTGACCGCGCACGCCACCCCATCGCGCCCACACCCATAGGCGAAAAAATCATCCGTCAGGCCGAACGCACGCTCAACGAGATGAACCGCATAGGCGAAATCGTCACCGACGAAACCTCATCCCTCAACGGCTCACTCAAACTCGGCATCATACCCACCATCGCTCCCTACATCGTCCCCCGCTTCATCGGCCTGTTCACCAGGAAAAACCCCACCGTCACACTCACGGTCAACGAAATGACCACCGCCAACATCATCAAAAACCTCGAACAGGGCGCACTCGACATGGCAATACTCGCCACACCCCTCGAACACCACTCCCTGCTCGAAATACCCCTCTACTACGAACACTTCGTAGCATACATAGGCGAAAACAACCCCCTCCTCGACAACGAGATATTCCCCCCAAATCCCCCCGAAGAGGGCATGTGGGTCTTGCAGGAAGGCCACTGCCTCCGCAATCAGGTCGCCATCTACTGCCACATGAAAAACAACGCCAACCACATCTATGAGGCTGGCGCAATAGATACACTCGTAAAAATAGTCGACTGCAACGGCGGCTACACGCTCATCCCCGAACTCCACGTCCAGTTCCTCAACGAAGAGCAGCGCCTCCGCACGCGCCCCGTCCTCAATCCCCCCGCCGTACGCGAAGTATCCATCGTCGTCCGCGAAGACTACGTAAAAGAGCGCATGCTCAACGCCGTCGCCGACGTCATAAAGATGATAGTCCCCTCACACCTCATCGACGAACGCATGAAACGCTTCGCCATAAGGCTCAAGTGACCCTGCGGCGCACCCTCCCGCGCCCTCCGCTCACCTCCTCTTCACGCACTCCGGGAAATCCGCGCTCTTCCACGTCCGCATCTCCCCCCCCTCGTCATATATAATGTAGCCCTTAATGTCGCTGTACCTCTCGCAGATAGCCTTCGCCGAATCCACCCCCATCACCATGCACGCCGTAGCATACGCGTCCGCAGTCATGCAGTCATCCGCCACAATCGTCGCGCTCAGTATCGACCTCCTCTCCGGGTATCCCGTCTTCGGGTTTATCGTGTGCGAGAACTTCCGTCCCCCCTCCTCATAGAAATTCCTGTAATTCCCCGACGTCGCCATACCCCCCTTCCTCATCAGCACCACATCCTGAAGCTCATTCGACATGCACAGCGAATCCTCCACCGGCTTGTTTATCCCAATCCTCCACGCGCCCCCCTCCGCGTTCACACCGCTCACGCTCACCTCACCCCCTATCTCCACACAATACGCCGTGCACCCCTGCGCCCTCAGCGTATCCGCCACCACATCGCACGCGAAACCCTTCGCTATCGCGCTCGCGTCAATCTTCATCTCCGGATAACGCTTCCTCACTCGCCCCTCCCCATCCACGCTCACCATCTCATACCCCACATACCTCCTCACGCTGTCCACCTCCGCCGCCGTCACGTCGCTCCTCTCCTCTATGCCGAACCCCCACAGGTTCACCAGCGGGGCCACAGTCATGTCAAACGCCCCCCCCGTCGTCCGGCTCACCTGCATGCCGCGCCTCCACACCTTCATGAACATCGAGTCCGCCCTCACCGTCGTATCCCCCGCGTTGATGCGGTACAGCAGGCTCTCCCTGTTGAACATCGACAGCGAGCTGTCCACCTCCGCCAGAGCCCTCTCTATATTCTCCGTCAGCACCTTCCCCTCCGGCGACGCGTACGTTATATGGTACATCGTCCCGAATGCGAAACCCTCGTGCCTCACATACTCCCTTTTAGCCTCCTTCTCCGTCGGCTGCTTCACCAAAAAGAACACCGCCACTGCCAGCAGCACCAGCGCGAATATCGTCCTGCGTGAAAGTCTTCTCATAACAATTTGAAAATCAAAACAATCAAAACTGTTAAACCCAAATCGGGCGTTAGGCTTTGAGCTGATATCCGAGTTTATGGCGAGCAGTTTTTCCCGTACTGTTCCGAAGGCATAGCGGGCTATGTCGAGGGAAAGACGGAGAAAAAATGCCGGCAGAAACCGGAAAGCAGCCAAAGAGTTTACTCAAACGTTCT
This sequence comes from uncultured Bacteroidales bacterium, assembly GCA_944322025.1. Lineage (GTDB taxonomy): Bacteria > Bacteroidota > Bacteroidia > Bacteroidales > Paludibacteraceae > Aphodosoma. The sequence goes on from CALUOH010000030.1 coordinate 3,130, forward strand.
AATGACCGTTTTGGGTTTATTACTCCGCTGCAAAGTTACTCCAAAATACCCGTACCCCAAACACACCCGCCCCATTTTTCCCTCCCCTCCCACCCCTGCCCAAATGTAAAACAGAGTTAAAACCACGTACTCTCGAGCCAGCGGCTACGGAACGCCTCCGGAGCCTCCCCCGAACTATTTAATCTATTTTAGTGTGACATCCGTTGTGTATATGCCGTATTTTACCGACTTTTGCACCGTATTTTACAGGCAGGGCATACGTCCCCGCCCCATCATCCTACAGATTATGACGACAGAGGAGAGAAAAGAGATTATAGCCCTGATAAACAGGGAAGTGATTCCGGCCATAGGCTGCACCGAGCCGATAGCCGTATCGCTCTGCGTGGCAAAGGCCACAGAGCTGCTTGGCACAAGGCCCGAGAAGATAAACCTCAAGCTGAGCGCGAACATCCTTAAGAACGCCATGGGCGTAGGCATACCCGGCACAGGCATGATTGGCCTCCCCATCGCCGTCGCCCTCGGTGCGCTGATAGGCAAATCCTCCTACCAGCTTGAAGTCCTCCGTGACACCACCCCCGAAGCTGTCGCAGAGGGCCGCCGCTTCATCGAAGAGAAGCGCATCACCATCGAGCATAAGGACACCCCCGAAAAGCTATTCATCGAAGTCGAGTGCCGCGCTGCCGGCCGTAGCGCGAAAGCCGTCATCGCAGGCTCTCACACCAACTTCATCTATCTCGAAGAGAACGGCCGTGTACTCAAAGACACCCCCCTCACCTCCTCTGCTGAGGGCGCGGACAGCAAAGACCCCGAACTCACACTCGAAAAGGTCTACGAGTTCGCCACCACGACACCCATAGACGACCTCCGCTTCATCCTTAAAACCAGGGAACTGAACAAGGCCGTCTCCGATGCCTCTCTCAAAGGCGACTACGGCCACGCGCTTGGCCGCACCATCCGCGAAAGCATAGGCAAGCACAACATCTTTGGCAACACCACTCACATGCACATCATGTCCGCCACTGCCGCCGCCTGCGATGCACGCATGGCCGGCGCGCCCATCCCCGTGATGAGCAACTCCGGCAGCGGCAATCAGGGCATATCCGCCACAATGCCCGTGGTAGTCTATGCCGAGGACAACAACATCCCGGAGGACACGCTCATACGCGCCCTCGCGCTCAGCCACTTGACTGTGATATACATCAAGCAGAGCCTTGGCCGTCTCAGCGCGCTCTGCGGCTGTGTCGTTGCCGCCACTGGCTCCGCATGCGCCCTTACATATATGATGGGCGGCGGTTATGAGCAGGTATCCTACGCCGTGAAGAACATGGTGGCGAGCCTCACCGGCATGCTCTGCGACGGCGCGAAGCCCAGCTGCGCGCTTAAAGTGGCAAGCGGTGCGAGCACGGCCGTCATGTGTGCCATCCTCGCCGTTGAAAACCGCTCCGTGACGGAAGTCGAGGGCATCATTGACCGCAGTGTGGACAAGTCCATTCACAACATGACTGCCATAGGCCGTGACGGCATGGCGGCCACGGACAGGATGGTACTTGACATCATGACCAGCAAGTGACTATCCCGCAGGCATTTCCGCACTCCTGCGGAAGCCTGCGTGGACGGATGACATATCGGGGCGCACGGCCGCAGCGGCTGCGCGCCTCTCTTTTTGCTGTTGCTTCGTATCGATAAAATGACTATCTTCGCATCCGGTTTTACTGCCGTTCCGATAGCGGGGTAAGTCCGTCATTATAAATCAGAATACTTCATGCCAATGTCGGAGGAAAAACTCAGGGAGCTTTATGTGCGCTGTGCGGGCGAAGAGCCTCTCTCTGTCGTTCCCTTGCCCCAGTCCGGCTCTAACCGCCGCTATTTCAGGCTGTCGGGGCGCGGCGGACGCACCGCCGTGGGCGTATTGGGCACATCGGTGGAGGAGAACCGCGCCTTTGTGACCATAGCCCGCCATTTCAGGAGCAGGGGGTTGAACGTCCCGGAAGTCTATGCCGTGGCGGACGACATGACAGCATATATACAGGAGGACCTCGGCGACACGACCCTCTTCGGTGCACTCTCCGGCGGCATTGGCGGCAGTGGGGTAGAGCCGCTCCTCGTCAGGACTGTGGAGGCTCTCGCCGACATTCAGATGCGCGGTGCCGAAGGTCTCGACTTCTCCGTCTGCTACCCCCAGCCCGACTTCGACCGCAGGACGGTGATGTTCGACCTCAACTACTTCAAATACTGCTTCCTGAAACCCTCTGGCACTGACTTCTTGGAGACGCGCTTGGAGGACGACTTCCAGCGTATGGCGGACTTGCTGACCGGGGAGACCTGCGTTGCCTTCATGTACCGCGACTTCCAGTCGCGCAATGTGATGCTGAAAGACGGCGTACCCTACTTCATTGACTTTCAGGGTGGACGTCGCGGCCCGGTGCATTACGATGTTGCCTCGTTCGTTTGGCAGGCGAAAGCCGGCTATCCCGCCGGCCTGAAAGAGCGTCTTGTCTCTGCATACATCGCCGCCTTGCGCCGATATGTGGCTGTGGATGAGGCGGAGTTCCGTGACCGTCTCCGCCATTTTGTGCTCTTCCGCACATTGCAGGTACTCGGCGCATACGGCTACCGTGGCTGGTTTGAGCGAAAGCCGCATTTCATTGAGAGCATACCTTTCGCGCTCGGCAATCTGCGTGCGCTGCTTGAACGCCCCTTTGCTGAATACCCTTATCTGACGGATGTGCTCTCCGCCATGCTCTCGCGTCTCGCTGGGCAGGAAAGGAAGCGTTTGACCGTGCGGGTTTACAGCTTCTCATATAAAAAAGGTCTGCCGGACGATGACTCCGGCAATGGGGGCGGCTACGTGTTCGACTGCCGTGCGCTCAATAACCCCGGCCGTTATGAGCGGTATAAGAACCTGACCGGCATGGATGCCGGGGTGGTGAAGTTCATAGAGGACGACGGCGGGGTGTTCGCTTTTCTGGAGAGCGTCTACCGCCTTGTGGATGCGCACGCCGCGCAATTCATCGGGCGCGGCTTCACTGACATGATGGTGGCGTTCGGTTGCACGGGCGGACAGCACCGCTCTGTCTATTGCGCCGAACGTACGGCGGAACACATCGCGGCGAAGTTCGGTGCCGATGTGCGGCTGATACATAGGGAACAGGGAGTGGATAAAATCATACGGGGAAGATGAAAGGGTTTATACTTGCTGCCGGTCTCGGCACTCGCTTGCGGCCTTATACTGACACACGCCCGAAGGCACTCGTGCCGCTCTGCGGTCGTCCGTTGCTTGACATAGTGGCGGAGCGGCTTGTCGCTGCGGGGTGCAGTGAGTTGATTGTGAATGTGCACCATTTCGCGGAGCAGATATTGGAGCATCTGGCCGATAGGGACTACGGCGTGCCTGTTAGTGTATCCGATGAGCGCGACATGCTGCGCGATACTGGCGGCGCGATACGCCATGCAGCGCCTTATTTGTCTGGAGATGAACCTGTACTCGTGCACAATGTGGACATTATCTCCAACCTTGATTTGAGGCGTTTCTGCTCCATGCACCGCAGTGGCGATATTGCTACCCTGCTTGTCTCGGACAGGGAGACCTCCCGCTATCTGCTCTTCGGTGCGGACGGCGTGCTGAAGGGCTGGACTAATGTGAAGACGGGCGAGGTAAAGCCCCCCTATGGCGTGATAGACCCGGCGCAATGTCTGCGCCGCGCCTTTTCCGGCATACATATTATATCGCCCGAAGCCGTGCGGATGATGGAAGCCTTTCCTGAGAAGTTCTCCATAATAGACTTTTACCTCTCTGCCGCCGCAACGCACACCATACGCGCTTGCGAGATGCCCGGTGTGCGGATTATGGATGTCGGCAAGGCCGACTCGCTCTCGGCGGCGGAACGGATGTTCGCCGGGATAAATAGGACGATGCAAGATTAATTGATTGGGAATATGATAGATACACATTCGCATATTTACGGGGAAGAGTATGACGGTGACAGGGATGCCGTCATGTCGGCTGCAAAGGAGGCCGGCGTGGAGAGCATCATGCTTGTCAATGTGGACACAACCACGATAGACCGCATGAAGCAGGCGCACTCACTTTATGCGGACTGTACATATATGGCTATGGGGCTTCACCCCACCAGTGTGACGGAAAGCTTCGCGGCCGGCTTGGCTCTTGTAGACAGTGAGTTGCGCACTGGGGCATACCGCGCTGTCGGTGAGGTTGGCATAGACCTCTATTGGGACACCACTTATAAGGACTTGCAGATAGAGGCGTTCGAGAGTCAGGTTGAAATGTCGCTCGCTTATGGCTTGCCGTTGATAATACATACACGGAAGGCATTCGCCGAACTCTTCGCCTCCCTGAAACGGTTTCAGGGCAGGGAGCTGCACGGGGTCTTCCACTGTTTCGGCGGCGGGATAGAGGAGGCGAAGAAAGCCATATCCCTTGGATTCTATCTTGGCATAGGCGGTGTGGTCACATATAAGAACTCCTCGCTGCCGGACGTGCTGTCGAGGCTGTCGCCCGACAGGCTGCTGCTCGAAACCGATGCGCCGTATCTCTCGCCCGTGCCTTACCGTGGCAAGCGGAATGAGCCTGCTTATATGGCTGCCGTGCGCGACAAAATTGCCTCGGTTTTCAGCATCACCGCGCAAAAAGTGGATGAAATGACTACAAAAAATGCACAAGAACTTTTTAAATTGGAGCGATAATCCCTCCCGTTTTCGGTTTTGAGTACGCCTGAGAGGGACTTCGTGAGGGTTATTCTCTTGAAAATCACGCTCTTTGGAAATAAAGAATATTTAATATAAAAAATGGCGGCAAAGTGATTCCTAATCCGTTACTATTTATTAATTTGCAGCCGATTTTGTAGGGCTACGTCCGGCCTGATTTGGAGAGATGCTCGAGTGGCTGAAGAGGCACGCCTGGAAAGCGTGTGTACACCAAAAGTGTATCGCGGGTTCGAATCCCGCTCTCTCCGCTTTATTGTAATTTGAAGTATATCACGAATAAAATTATTAACTTTAAAAACAACAACAATGAAAAAAGTATTTGCAATGATGACAATTGTGGCATTCCTCGGTTGTGGGGTTGCTGCGAACGTTATGGCTCAAGAATCAACTCCTGCTGCGCCGGCTGCTGACTCTGCTCAGGTTGACTCTGCGGCAGCCGCTTCTGCTCCCGCCGTTATCGAGGAAGTGACAGAAGCAGCGGTAGAAGAGGAAGTCAGCATGCACAAGGCTCTTAAGACAAAGTTCATCGAGGGTGATGCTATGTGGATGGCTCCTGTGGCTTTCTGCCTTATCTTCGGTTTGGCTATCTGCATCGAGCGCATCATTTATCTGAACCTTGCTTCTATCAACTCTAAAAAACTCATCAACAAAATAGACGAAGCTTGGGCAACTGGTGGCGTAGAGGCTGCAATCGATGTTTGCCGTAATACACGTGGCCCTGTCGCTTCTATCTTCTATCAGGGTCTTTCCCGTTATAGTGAGGGTGTGGATGTCGTTGAGAAAACCGTTGCCTCTTACGGCTCTGTACAGCTGGGTCTCCTTGAAAAGAACACTTCTTGGATATCCCTCTTCATCGCACTCGCTCCTATGTTCGGATTCATGGGTACTGTGGTCGGAATGATTCAGGCGTTCGATAGGATTCAGCAGGCTGGTGATATCTCCGCAACTGTCGTTGCCGGTGGTATTAAGGTCGCTCTGTTGACTACTGTCTTCGGTCTTATCGTTGCCATCATACTCCAGTTGTTCTACAACTACATCCTCTCTCGTATTGAGGCTATGGTAAGCGATATGGAGGACTCTTCTATATCACTGCTTGATGTCGTGGTTAAGTATTCAAAGTAAACAAATAATCTGTTATGCGTAAATTTGTAAAGATATTCCCTAAGATACTGATGTGGGTGCTCTTCGGGCTTTCCCTCATCGTAGCGGGACTCTTCTTCTTCGGCGGCAGTCACTCCGAAATCATTAACGGAGAAGAGCTAAATGCCCCGGACTTTACAAACACTTTGATAATCTGGTGTTATGTATTGTGCGCGATAGCGCTCGCTGTGACCATTTTGGTGACATTGGTACGCTTCATAATAAACTTTAAGGACGAACCGAAGAAAGGTCTCAAATCGTTGGCCATCCTTGTGGCTCTTGTGGTCATAATCTTGATTTCTTGGAATCTCGGTTCTCCTGAAAAGATTGAGATTATAGGTTATGAGGGTACTGCCAATGAAGGTTTCATGGCACAGTTCTCGGACATGTGCCTCTATGTGATGTATATTTTGTTGGGCGGGACAGTATTGGCTATGTTCGGTTCTGCCCTCTATTCTAAACTGAAATAAATCAACTTATATGCCGGGACTAAGCAGTCCCGGCATTATAAATAAAGAATATGGGAAAAAGGGAAGTACAGGAAATCAATGCAAGTTCAATGGCAGATATCGCCTTTTTGCTCCTCATCTTCTTCCTTGTGACGACTACCATGTCGACAGATAAGGGATTGGCCAGAAGATTGCCGCCTCCGCTTCCGCCGAACATGGAGAAACAGGATGTCGAAGTCAAGGAACGCAATATCTTCACGGTGCTTATCAACAGCAGCAACCAGTTGCTTGTTGAGGGTGAGCCTCTGGATGTGCGTGAATTGAGAGAAAAGACGAAAGAGTTTCTGAAAAATGAGGCTAATCTGGATAATCTGCCAGAACTGGTACCGGTAAATGTTAATGTGAATGGCAAGAATGTGACGTTCATGACTACGAAAAACCATGTGATTTCATTACAGAATGACCGTGGTACCGAATATCAGAAATATATCGAGGTTCAGAATGAACTCGTGGCGGCATATAACGAGGTGAGGGATGAGTTTTCCCGTGAGAATTTCGGAATGCCATACGGGGAACTTAGTACAGAGCAGCAAGAGGCTGTGCAGACTGTGTATCAACAGAAGATTTCTGAGGCTGAACCTAAAAATTATGGAGGAAGAAAATAATGGCTAAAATCAGAAAAGATGGAAAGAAAAAGGCTCCTGCCATAAGCACTGCCTCTTTGCCTGATATTGTGTTTATGTTGTTGTTCTTCTTTATGGCATCCACTTCGATACGTGAGGTGACTTATAAAGTGAATATCAGACCGCCGGAGGCTACTGAGTTGCAGAAACTGGAAAAGAAATCTCTTGTGCGCTACGTATATATAGGTACGCCGAATAAGGAATTTCACTCTCAATACGGTAAAGAGACACGTATACAGCTGGACGATGCTTTCGCTGAGGTTGATCAGATTGAAAACTTCATAGTGAATGAGCGTTCCGCCATGAGAGAGGACGAACAGAACCTTTTGACTGTGTCGATAAAGGCTGACCGCGAGACTAAAATGGGTATAATCACGGACGTGAAGCAGGCTTTGCGCCGTGCATATGCCTTGAAAATAAACTATGCGGCTACACAGCGTCAGAGTTACTGAAAAAACTGACGGTTTTACCGTATATGAAACAAAAGACCTTCTGCAAAACGGAAGGTCTTTTTGTTTGTGTACTCGATAAGTTTTACTATCTTTGCGGGCAAATCTGTACTGCGGGATGATAAAAAAGTTTTTACAGGAAGTTGGCGAATATCTCCTATTGATGAAGAGGGCATTTGCTAAACCGGATAATTTTCGGATGTTCATTAAGCAAATCCCGCGTGAAATAGAAAAATTGGGCGTGGATTCGATTGGCATTATTGTAATTATATCCATATTCATGGGTGTCATCATGACTGTACAGACTGTCCTCAATACGGAAAATCCGCTTTTGCCGCGTTATAGTACGGGTCTCGTTCTGCGTGATACGTTTCTCCTCGAGTTTTCGTCTACAATAATGAGCCTTCTCCTTGCAGGTAAGGTAGGTTCTAATATTGCGTCGGAACTCGGCAGCATGAGGGTGTCGGAGCAGATAGATGCCATGGAGATTATGGGTGTGAACTCAGCCAACTATCTTATACTTCCCAAAATTATAGCATTGGTGCTTTTCATGCCAGTCCTTGTCACACTTTGCGTTGGTTTCGGCTTGATTGGCGGCGCGTGTGTGGCGCAGTTCTCAGACCTTATAACAATGTCTGATTTCATATACGGAATACAATATGCTTTTATACCGTTTTATTATACGTATTCTGTAATAAAGTCACTGTTTTTCGGCTTCATAATAGCGTCTGTATCGTCATTTTACGGCTACTATGCTTATGGTGGTGCACTGGCTGTCGGGCGCGCTAGTACCCATGCTGTGGTAAACAGCAGTGTGCTTGTGCTGTTGTCAAATATAGTCTTGACGAATATTATACTTACCTGATGCGTTATGATTGAAGTTAAGGGTGTATCAAAATCGTTTGATGGTAAGAGCGTACTGGAAGACATATCAACTGTATTCTTGCCAGGTAAGGTCAACCAGATTATTGGACAGAGTGGTTCTGGAAAGACGGTACTTATGAAGTGTATAATAGGCTTGTTTGATGTGGATAGTGGTGCGGTGATGTATGACGGACGCAATTTGCCTGACATGCCGCAGAGCGAGAAGAAGATGCTTAGGCGTGAAGTGGGCATGTTGTTTCAGGGTGCGGCACTGTTTGATTCGCTTACTATAATGGATAATGTGCTTTTCCCGCTTGAAATGTTTTCTGCCATTAGCAGGGAGGAGATGCGGAAAAGAGCCCGGTTCTGCCTGTCAAGGGTAAACATCCCGCAGACGGCGTATGACAAGTATCCCGGTGAGATAAGCGGTGGTATGCAGAAGAGGGTGGCCATAGCGCGTGCAATTACTCTTAACCCGAAATACCTTTTTTGCGATGAGCCTAATTCGGGACTTGACCCGGTGACTTCACTTGTGATAGATAGACTGATAGAGGAGATTACGGAAGAATATAACATAACCACCATTGTCAATACGCACGACATGAACTCGATAATGGAGATAGGCGCGCACATTATTCTTATAGACAAAGGTCATAAGGCTTGGGAGGGATCTAAGGACGATATTTTCACGTCGGAGTGCAAGGCACTAGACGACTTCGTTTTTGCTTCTGACCTGTATAAGAAAATCAAGACAAGGGTTAATGCTGGATAACGGAGAAAAGTGTGTAACTATAAACTAATAAAGATATCTAATAACTATGTCAGAGAAAACACGTTATTCCGATGCTGAACTCGAAGAGTTCAAGACGCTTATACTTGAGAAGTTGGAAAAGGCTCAGCATGAGTATGAAGAGCTTAGAACGGCTATAAGTAATGCGGAAGGTAATGATGTAAATGACACGTCTCCAACGTTCAAAACTTTGGAGGAGGGAGCATCAACGCTTTCCAAGGAGTCTGCCGGCCTGCTGGCTCAACGCCAGATGCAGTTTATACAGCATCTGAAATCGGCTCTCGTGAGGATAGAGAACAAAACTTATGGCGTTTGCCGTGAAACGGGTAAATTGATACCGAAGGAAAGACTGCGCGCAGTGCCGCATGCCACATTGAGTATCGAGGCGAAGAACAAGAATAAATGAGGGTGCTCCTTATATGTGCGCCTATGTAACGTTAAGAACGTTATGTTTGCATAAGGAATGATGAAACGGAAGATATTGCCCCTATTGTTCATAGTATGTCTGCTCATATTTGATCAGTTGTTGAAATTTTATGTGAAGACAACGATGACAATAGGCGAGAGCCATGAGATATTCCCGTGGTTCAAGATATTGTTTGTCGAAAATCCCGGTATGGCCTTCGGGTTGACATTGGGAAGCAAGTATGTGCTGACTATATTCAGGATAGTGTTTGCCATATTCATATTTTATTATATGTGGCGTATGGTAAAACGGGGTTTTTCCCAGCGCTATATATATATAGTGGCACTAATTCTTGCTGGAGCTGTGGGCAATATCTTCGATTGTTTATTCTATGGGCTGATATTTAGTGAAAGTACATCTTTTCAGGTGGCTGTACTGCTGCCTGATGGCGGAGGGTATGCTCCGTTCTTGATGGGTAAGGTGGTTGATATGTTCTACTTCCCTCTGTTTACATTCCCTGAATGGATGCCGTTTGTCGGCGGCGATGTGTTTTTTGGACCGATATTTAATCTTGCTGACTCGTATATAACGATAGGTGTATTTGCGATAATACTATTTTTCCGTCATTCGTTTAACGAGTCCTGGAATGTCTGTTTTCCTCCGAAAAAAACGGACCTATGATGTGCCGTTACTTGCTATGTGTTTTGTTTTGTCTATTGTTTATTGCATGCGATAGGAGACCATCGGATGTTATGGACAAGCAGCAGATGGCCGATGTACTTACAGATGTGCATATAACCGAAAGTGCTGTTGAATTGAGCCAAAAGAAAATATCGAAAATGCCAAAGCATCTGTATAGCAACAGCGTGTTTGAAAAGCATGGTATAACAAAGGAGGATTTTGACCGTTCCGTGGAGTGGTATGCTCTTCATCCGGAGAAGTATATAGAGGTGTATGACATTGTGGAGAATCGTCTTGATTCTTTGGCAAAGGATATAGAAAATTATGTGTACCATCCTGATGAAAAGCCGACGTTTCTTGATTCTATAGACTCGTTGAATATTTGGGACAAACGGCCTTGTTTGACATACAGTGCAGTAAGACGTTCTGCATTCGATAGTAATGATTTGGAGTTTTATTGCAGCAATGTTAATTTGGAGTGTGGTGACCATTACCGTCTTACGCTGAGAATGAGAGCTTATGATCCAGATACAGTGAGGAGGCTTCTGTATTTGGTTGTGAAGAAAGAAGAAGACAAGTGTGATACGCTTTCTTGTGGGATTAGAACTGATTCTGTATTGCGTCGTTATAGTCTGACCATACGTTTGTCCGATACGGTCTGTCCACAGTCGTTGACAGCTGTGTTGATAGATTCGTTGGAAAAGGTATCATCGTTAGAAGTGGATTCAGTGCATTTGTACCGTGTGTACAATTTTTATGAGCATGCCTTGTCTTCATCTTATAAGCGCAAGCTAAAAGCGAGACAGGACTCGGCTGCGCAGTTCTCTGTAAAAACGGAAGAGAAACTGAAATATTATGGTAAAAAAAGTGGCCGCAAATAGGGTGGTGATAGATGCGGATACCGTAATATCTAACGCTGTAGTGGATAAGGATGTGAATGGCGTGGTAATATCAGTATTTCCCTTGGCAATGTGCCGCTTTGAGACGGCTTCAACGGCGTTTTATAACGGTGTTATAACATCGGAGATAAAACGGAAACCTATGGTTGGTGATTATCTGCCAAGTTTGGTGACATATCCGTTGGAATATGGCTATAGCGGTAGTCTGTTTTTGTGGCAGGGACTTTCGTTGGAGGAGATGGTCGTGGAAGAAAACACTGTCTATACGATTTTGTAATATTTCAAATAAAAACCAATCATACATATAGTATAGCAATATGGCAAAAGAGTTGAAAGAACTGACCTCTCGTGAGGAAAATTATTCACAGTGGTATAACGATTTGGTGGTGAAGGCTGATTTGGCAGAAAATTCGGCAGTCCGTGGTTGCATGGTTATCAAACCGTATGGTTATGCCATTTGGGAAAAGATACAGAGAAAGCTGGATGATATGTTTAAGGAAACGGGACACGTTAATGCATATTTTCCTCTGTTCATTCCAAAATCGTTCCTCAGCAAGGAGGCGGATCATGTGGAGGGTTTTGCCAAGGAGTGTGCAGTCGTAACGCATTACAGACTGAAAACAAATCCGGATGGGACAGGAGTTGTTGTTGATCCGGAGGCTCGCCTTGAGGAAGAACTGATAGTTCGCCCGACATCGGAGACTATAATATGGAATACGTACAAAGGGTGGATACAGTCGTACCGTGATTTGCCTATATTGTGTAACCAGTGGGCTAATGTTGTGCGTTGGGAGATGCGTACAAGGCTTTTCTTACGTACGGCAGAGTTCCTTTGGCAGGAGGGGCATACTGCTCATGCCACTGAGGCCGAGGCGATGGAAGAAGCTAAGCGTATGCTTGAGGTCTACGCTACATTTGCTGAGGAGTTTATGGCTGTACCTGTGGTTAAGGGAGTGAAGTCTGCCAACGAACGTTTCGCTGGAGCTGTTGAGACATTCTGTATAGAGGCCATGATGCAGGACGGTAAGGCATTGCAGGCTGGCACATCGCATTTCCTCGGACAGAACTTCGCCAAGGCGTTTGACGTACAATTTGTTAATAAAGATAATAAGTTGGAATATGTATGGGCTACATCATGGGGCGTGTCGACTCGTCTTATGGGTGCTCTTATTATGGCACACTCTGATAACAATGGCCTTGTGTTGCCTCCTAAGCTCGCTCCTATACAGGTCGTTATAGTACCGATTTACAAAAGTATTGAGCAACTTGATGCTATATCGGAGAAGGTTGCGCCGATAGTAGAGGCACTGAAAAAACTTGGTATTAGTGTGAAGTATGATAATGCAGACAACAAGAAACCGGGTTGGAAATTCTCAGAATATGAATTGAAAGGTATTCCTGTGCGTCTTGCTATGGGTGGACGTGACCTTGAGAACGGTACAGTCGAGGTGATGCGTCGCGATACCCTTGAGAAAGAGACCCGTCCTGTGGAAGGCATTGTTGCGCATGTCCAGATGTTGCTTGACGAGATACAATTTAATATATATAGAAAGGCTGTGGCGTTCCGTGATTCTGTGACACGCGATGTGGCCGACTATGCGACTTTCAAGACTGAGATTGAAAAGGGAGGTTTTCTCCGTTGTTATTGGGACGGTTCTCCCGAAGACGAGGATAGAATCAAGGAGGAGACTAAAGCAACTATACGTTGCATATTGCTGCATGAGGCAGAGTCAGAAGGTAAATGTATGCTTACAGGTCGCACTACGAAGCGTCTTGTCTTGTTTGCCCGCAGCTATTGATACTATAATAATTTAATATATTGGCAAAACGGGGTAGGTGCGGATGTTTTTACGACCGTCTGCCTCGTTTTATTGTATGATTCATGAATGGATGATGATGAATAATTCTTATTGTAAGAGTTTATGGTGTTTTTTGCTGGTGATTGTCGTCATCTTGTTCACTGCTTGTTCACAGATAGAACCGGTAGAGCCTGTCAGTTTTGAACAGGTGGCCTCTATTCCGGTTGGGAGAGCCTCTGCTGTTTCGTTTGCTGTAGGCGGGAATGGCTATGTTTTGGGTGGGCGCACTTCTGCTAAAGGAGGATACCTGTCTGATTTTTGGAAGTATGATCCAACGGCTAACGACTGGACCAGATTGCCTGACCCTCCGTTTAAGGCACGGGTTAACGCTGTGGCGCAAGTGGTGGACGATAAAGTGTTTGTCGGATTGGGATATAACGGTGGTGGAGTGTATAAGGAAGATTCGTATCAGCGTGATTGGTGGATGTATAATTCGCTGAATGGTGTATGGGAGCGCAAGGCGGATTATCCGACATTGAATACGGCGGGGGCATCTGCATTTGTATGCGAGAGTGGAATAGTGGTATGTTTCGGCTTCTTTAGTTTCTTTACTAATGAAGCATATCTATATGATATTGATAGAGATGAGTGGATTGATATGGAATGGCCGTATATGTCACCGGCCGGAGAAACGATTGCAGGTGTTGTAAATGGACGATATTATGCAGGTCTGTGTTCTGATTGGCATGAATATATAGAGAATTCAGGAAAATGGGAGAGACGGGCATCATATATGCATAGCGAAGGCAGGCAAATGGCATCGCAGTTGACAGTGGATGGCCATTTTTTTATGATTGGCGGCAGGGAGTGGTATGCGATTAAGGTTAGTGATGAGATTTGTGAGTATCTGCCGGATGCAGACAAATGGGTGTTGCGGGGGTATCTGCCAAAAAGCGGTGTGGAGAATCTAGTGGCTTTTGAAGTTGACGGTGTGGCCTATGTAGGATTGGGTGAAAATGAGGAGGGCGAGGTGCTTGCTGATTTTTATCGAATGATAATACCGTAGAGTGACATGAGAGGGTTTGGACTTAAACTCTTGTATATTATAACAGTGTGCTGTGTGACTGTATGTACGGTAGATGTATTTGCTGTAAACAATGTCTTGCGAAAGTCGTTGAGTGGCTATACAGACTATACATGGCATACAGGCAGAAATGACTCTATCATGTGGGGGGTAGGTCTGTCTGCTGTGGCTTCATCTGGCAAGTATGCGCCGTTCTGGTTTTCGAGTAATAAGGACGGAATGGTTTCTGTGTCACCGTTTAGTGGAAATATAGCCCTTTATATAGGCAAAGAGAGGACACAAGGAAACCGATGGATAGATTATGATTTCGGAATAGAGCTTCAAGGACAGGCATCTACGCTATCACCAGAGCTGTTAATCCGCCAGCTATATGCATCTGCAAGACTGCTGGTGTTTGATGTGCGCGTAGGTATAAAGCCGACCATGTTTGGATATTATAATCCTAATGGCAGTCTTAGTTCTGGAGGAATGTTATTCTCTCGTAATAGTCGGCCTATGCCACATGTGTTTGTCGGAATTGAGGATTATGTACCTTTTCCGTTCTTGTTCGGCTATTTGGAAGTAAAAGGGGGAATTACCCACGGATGGTTTGTTGATAATGTATATGTGAAGAATGCATATATGCACCACAAGTTTGCTGGAATACGTGTTGGTGGCCGCTTGCCCGTCAATGTTGGCTATGAATTTCATCATGCAGCGCAGTGGGGTGGTTGGTCTCCGGTATATGGTGAGTTAGGTTCTTCGTTCGGAAATTTTAAGAACATATTTCTTGTGCGTAGTGGAGGAGTGATGGCCAATGACCAGATAAATGCTGAGGGTAATCACATAGGAAGTCAGGTGCTTACGCTTGATGTTAAATGGGATGATTGGGTCGTGAAAGCGTATTGGGAGATGATTTTTGAGGACGGGCCGGTACGTATTATGTGGAACGCAATGAATGTGTACGATGGATTGTGGGGTATTTCTGTTAGTCAAAAGCGTTTCCCTTTTATAAGGTCAATTGTTTATGAGTTCCTTAAAACGACACATCAGTCTGGGCCTTTTCATGACCGGGACGGTATAGTATATGGCGGAAGCGATAACTATTTTAATAATTCTATATACCGTAACGGTTGGAATTATTTCTACCATACGATAGGAACTCCTTTCATCACTTCGCCTGTATATAATGAAGATATTGAGGCTGCTGTTTCAACTCAGAATAATCGGGTATTACTACACCATTTTGGAGTTAATGGTGATATATACGGTTATGAATATAGGATTCTGGCATCTTTTGTTAAAAATTACGGGACTTATGCCTCCCTTCGTTACAGTGACAATATGGCATTGTTGTTTGAGGTAAAAAAACATTTTGAGAGGGCTTGGGGGCTTGATTTCGGTTTAAGTTTAGGCATGGACTTCGGTTCCCAGTTTGGAAATTCAGTCGGGGTCATGTTTACTGTATCAAAACGTGGGTTAATTTGGAGATACTGATGCATAATAATTTTATGATAGTATGTGCTGGTGAATATATGAGAGGATTTGTGTCTCATCTTCCAGAAACTTTTGAACATTCGGGTACGGTTATATATGACAAACGTAATCAGATAAAGGTGATTGAGGCAGATTTTGCAGGAACGCAAAAGTTGCTTAATGTAAAGCGTTATTGTGTGCCTAAATGGTATAATCGTTTGATTTATAGTTTCATTCGTAAACCTAAGGCGGTTAGGGCATATAATAACGGTATTCGCTTGCGGCAAATGGGAATCGGTACGCCGGAGCCACTTGCGTTCATGATAGAGAAACGATACGGCCTTATCGGTTACAGTTATCTTATTACGGAACAACTTGCTTTTTCCCGTACATTTTACGAGTTTGGCTGCGGAGGAGTGGAGGGCAGGGAACATATATTGCTTGCTTTTGCGCGATTTACGGCCATGTTGCATGAGAGAGGTGTATACCATAAAGACTATTCACCGGGTAACATTCTGTTCGATGATAATGATGGTGAGGTTGTATTTTCGTTGGTTGACATTAATCGTATGCGTTTCGGACGTGTAGGTATGTATGATGGTTGTGCCAGTTTTGCACGTTTGTGGGGTCAACGGCCGTTTTTTGAGATAGTTGTAGCAGAATATGCCTCTGTGCGCGGTTTTGATGCTGTGCGTTGCCTCGAAATAGCCTTGCAGTGCCGACGAAAATTCTGGAAAAGATACCAGAAGCGTCATGATGTCATGTTTGAACTAGGTGAATTGTGATCTGATTTGACTATAAACATAATACTATTATGAAATATACGGAAACAGTAGATTGTAAACCCCTGTTGTCTGTTATAGTCCCGGTTTACAATGTAAAGGACTATGTTGAACGTTGTGTGGTTTCCATAATAAACCAGACATATAGAAATCTTGAAATACTGATCATTGATGACGGATCGACTGACGGGTCTGGCGTTTTGTGTGATGAGTTGGCAGTCAGGGATAACCGTATACGTGTTTTTCACACAGAGAATGGTGGATTAAGTGCCGCACGTAATGTTGGTATAGATGCCGCATCGGGTGCGTTAATAGGTTTCGTGGACAGTGATGACTGGATTGAGCCTGATATGTATGAATTCTTGTATGGGTTAATGTTGGAATATGGGGCGGATATGTCTGTGTGTGGTAATTATTTTGATGGTCCAGGACGTTCTGTTGTTCAGCGTTTCACACCAAAGCCTCTCGTTCTCTGTCATAAAGAGGCCATGGATTTATTGGGTGAAGATAAGTTGATGAAAAACTATGCGTGGGATAAATTATATCGCAAGGAATTATTTGAGGACGGTCTCCGATTCCCAATAGGAGTTTATTTCGAAGATATAGCAGTGATGTATAAGATAATGGATAGGGCTAGTAAAGTGGTGTTATATGGACAACCTAAGTATCATTACATATATCGTCCAGCTGGCATTTCGAGACAGTTGTACAATGAGAAAAAAGAGTATGACAGTTTTGTTGCTGAACACGCTAAGTTGCTTTTCATGATGGAACACGGTTATTATCCTGATGCAAAAAAGCGTCTTATCAAGCGTGCAGTGCATTCAGTAAACCATCTCATGATGACGGACGGTACGGAGCACAGCATAAATGATATTATAGAGAGAATAAGACCATTCGATAATGTAGGCGCAGGAGTTTTGGGTATAGGGCTCTATACTCGCCGTTATCTCATAACGCATTATACCACAGCTTATAAGAAAGCGTATCGCTTTTTCCGCATGATATTTAAGCACAAGAGAAAATGAACACTCATGAAAAGTCTGCGCCGATGGTTTCTATCATTGTGCCTAATTATAATTATGCTCGTTTCCTTGAAGAACGGATGTGGAGCATATTCACACAGACATTTACAGATTATGAGATAATTCTGCTTGATGATGCATCGACAGACAATAGCATTGATATGCTACGTAAATATGCAGAGCATCCTGCCGTTTCGCATTTGTATCTCAATGAGATTAATTCTGGTAATCCTTTTGTGCAGTGGCGCAAGGGTATAGGGTTTGCTCGTGGTAAATATATATGGATAGCGGAGAGTGATGACAGTGCTGATAGCCGTTTTTTGGAGAGGTGCGTGGAACTTATGGAAAGGCATGAAGAGGCTGTAATCTGTTTTTCAGCTTCAATACTCGTGGATGAATGCTCTAATCCGTATACGGATACTGATGCAGACCATTGGCATAGAAGGGGTATTGTGCCAGATACATACTATCTGTATGATGGGAATGAGTTTAATAAGCATTGCCAGATATGGGATAATCATATATATAATGCCAGTGGTGTGGTTTTTAGAAATAGTGGAGATGTGTGCGAAATTATAGATTTAGTTGTGCGGTATAGGTATGCAGGTGACTGGTTTTTTTGGACTAGAATGGCGATGACTGGAGATGTGATAATCCTTAACGAAAGACTGAACAGATTCAGACGGCACAGTATGTGTGTGACCAATGTCGGCAGGAAGAACACGGCATACCTGGAAGAGGAGGTAGAATATGTCAAAATGATGTTTTCTCTATATGATATAGGGAGATACAGACGTGTAATGCGAGTAGGTAGTCTCATACGCAAGATACGGAGGTATAAGTTTGATACAGTAAGCCGACAACACCTTATGAATGTGGTAGCTGCGCTATATGGCAGTAATGTGCAGGCTATTTATTGGTTATATTATGCCAACAGGGTATTAGCCAAGATTTTTCATATGGTTCACATTGAACAGTGGGATTACATGCATCCAGCTCCTCGCCACTTATGATTTTGTCCCACTTCTTTTCTTTCCCATATATAATGGTCAGTTAGTCCATTTCCCTTGAAGCAATATTATGATTCCTAAGGCGTATGCTATTGATGGAATAGCACTGTAGACATCTACCATAGCTTCTGCAAACATTATGAGGAAAAAGCAGAAAATAAACGGTTTACGTAGGTTCTCCGCAAAACACAAAGGGAGAATGTATACCGCGAGACTCAGTATTATACCTGTTATGCCATAATTTATACCTGATTCAAGGAATACATTGTGCGGATGCATGAGATATATGTCAGGATTGACGGGAAATACGTCGTGAAACCAATCGTGCGGACAATGTGCGAAATATGATTCTGCAAATATGCGGTGCCCGTCAATGGCACCATATCCCATAGGTCTGTTACAGAACATATTTATTCCCAATTCCCATGTACAAAAACGTGGGTCTCCTAAAAGGCCTTCAAATCGTGGATGTTGCAGTAATATTAATATAGATACGATAATCACTATGGGTAGTGATATCCATATTATACGGTGATTCCATTTCCAAAGATTGTAAATTATGACACAACCGATAATTATTATAGTGGTGGTAAAACCTGTTCTTCCATCGCTGATGAACAATTGACCTGTGATAGGTATTGTAAGTATCAGTAGTATTGTCTTTACCTTATAGTTTATTTTTCTTCTCGATAACAGATATATGGCAAATAGAAGTGCAGTGTTGAAGTACATATTGACCACCATGTGACTATTTACATAGGTAATACTTGCAGCTTCTATAAGCTGAAAGCGATTTTCGCTTTGTATGATATTTAGGAATCCTGCTTTTGACAGGATATATAGTTCTACCAGATTGGCAGCTATCACTATCGCGAAACCTACATGTATGAGTTTTATTTTGTTATTTAGACCGAATAGTCCTATTATGCCTATACCAAGAAAGGGCAAGTGGGTTTCTATCTCTTTAATATAAAATCTATGGGTGAAGTCTGGATTGATTGCCAATTGCCATAGTGGAACGATGGCGAAAAAGGCTATCATTGCAATGTATATCCATTTGTCTTTGCACCATTGGAAACTATGATATTTTTTGTTTAGTATTATGTCTATCGCGGCTGTAATGAAAAATATCCAATATCCTATAATAAAAATACCATTGAAACGTATCCATGTTACCATTAGAAAAATGGCGGACAGAGCGTTCAGATTTGCATTGAGAGATGCTATTGTATTTATGGATATTGCGCGTATGTTAGGCATGAGTTTGATAGTCATATTATAAAAGTAAGACACAACCGGACATCAATATCCGGTAGTGTCTTGTTTATGTCTCTAATGTTATTTAACTGTCGTACTGTCTTGGAGTTCAGGATTAATCACTTTTTCGTATGTGACTTTCTCGTATGAGATTTCAAATTCTACGCGACGGTTCTTTGCCCTTCCTGCTGCTGTCTTGTTTGATGCTATCGGGTTTGCGTCGCCGTAGCCCTCTGAGGTCATGCGTGTTGCGCTTATACCTTTTGAAATCATGTAGGCCATGACTGATGCTGCACGCTTTTTAGACAGTTCGAGGTTCAGCGATGCTTTGCCGGTATTGTCCGTATAGCCTTTTATCGCAAGTCTGTATTCAGGGTTCAGTTCCATTACGGCGACAATCTGGTCGAGTATGGGATACGATGATTTCTTGATTATGTCACTGCTTGTCTGGAACTCGATGCCTGTCATTGCTTTTGTGAGCAGACTTTTGACTTCTTTGGTCAGTTCTGGGCAACCAGAATTCGATGCTGGTCCGGCAGTGTCCGGGCAACGGTCAATACTGTCAGGCACATTGTCTCCATCGGAGTCAATCGGACAACCGAAACTGTCGACTTCGAGGTTAGGGCGTGTGTCGGGACATTTGTCAATATAGTCTGCTACACCGTCATGGTCTGCGTCTTTTGGACAACCGTTCTCATCTACAGATGAGTAAGCCTCTTCTGGAGTATCAGGACATTTGTCAAGATAATCAGGCACACCATCGCCGTCAGAATCAATCGGACAGCCTACTGAATCTACAACGACATTGTTAGGCGTTTCTGGGCAACGGTCTATGTAGTCAGGTACACCGTCGGCATCGGCATCGAGCGGACAGCCTTTTGAGTCAATTTCTACGTTCTCTGGAGTATTGGGACACATATCGATATAGTCTGCTATACCGTCATGGTCTGTGTCGACAGGACAACCTACAGAGTCTGTCTCTACGCCAGTTGGAGTGTCTGGACAACGGTCAAAGCAGTCTGGTATTCCATCTTGGTCTTGGTCGAGTGTACATCCATGTTTGTCAACAAGCTCTTTCTTTTTCAGCCCGGGACATAAGGATTGCAAGTATTTGATATTAGTCTCTTTGCAGCGGTCTTTACGGTTGTATACACCGTCATTATCTTTGTCGCTTGAAAAGCGGCCGATATTCCAAGACCACCCTGCTTGTATGTTGAACTGCTGAAGTCTGGTTGGCAGAGGTATATTGTTTATGCCGTATTTTGTCGAGTTTACATTAGCCCACGTTATTGGCAGGTAGTCTGCTATTATATATGTGTTGAACATGCCAGTCCTTAGGTTCAGACCTATACCGATTGTTCCCCAACGTCCGTCGACGAAAGAGTAAGAGAGTGAGGTCTTAAACCAGTCTGCTGGGCGGAAGTTTGCGGCGATGGTGACTTCTTCGCTTACGTGCGTGTTATTGAAGCGTGTGCGGGAAAGTGCACCGAAACTGATTTTGTTACGTAGTATACCATATTCTGCGCCTATGATAAAGTTGGCTCTCAGCATTTGGTTATATGCTTTGCCCTCAGACATTTTCATGTTGCCGAGTATTTCGTTGCCCAAGTCTGCCAGTTCTCCATTAAGTTCGGCAGATACCGAACCGTCTTCGGACGGGGTGAAATCTATGACTTCATCTACTGTGTAAGATCCATCCATAGTGCCGAGTATGGAATTCTTGTTCCAGTGGATAAATCCAAGGTCGGTAATGGCGGCTGATACGGTCAGATGCTTTATCGGTTTATATGTTACACCGAGATCGATTGCTGCACCCATTCCTGCTGGTAGGTATAGGAGTGACAGCATTGACTCCGGAGAGTCAAATCCAATAGTAGAGGGGTCAAGGTAGCCGTTGGCATCTGTGCTGAACATTATTGGCAAAGAGGCGTTTATACGTCCTTTGGTCGTGAGTGTCCAGTTGTCGCGTGAAGCATCCAGTCCCATGTCGTTGATGGATGTTGCCATCGATGCATATCCCATCAAGAATTTGGCCTTACCGCCGACTGTCCACTGGTCATTGATTTTATTCATGTATCCAACGGCGACAGACGAGTAGAGCATCATGTCCACTCCGAGTGACCTGAAATTGAAGCTGTTTACGCCGTCAGCATCCGGTGTGCCGTAAAGGACAAGACGGAAAAGGTCTTTGGGCAAGTATGCGTTGACATCGGCGTGGAGACCTAAATCGAATGTCACATAGTGCTTTTCTTTTACTTGAAACCCGAAAGAGAGCAGGTTTAGCCCGAACTCTACGCCTGCACTGGTTGTCGGACGTATGGAACGGTAGAAGCGGTCAAGTGCCTCAGGTGAAGAGAGGAACGATTGCGTCTGTCCGTTCTTATTGTATATCATACTGTTAAGCGTGAATGAGTTGGTCCCGGCTTTCAAATAGAAATTCGGCATCACTACAAAGTCGAAATAGAATTTGCAGTTAGGCATGAATGCTGGGTTGAGATTGTTACGCTCGGCAATCTCTTCCATGAAATACACAGTGTTTGTATTCTGGGCTTTCAGAGGTATGAATACGGCCGCTAAAATTAACGTGATAACTATATGTCTGATTTTCATAATTACAGGTTGTTAAGGTCAACGTTGATACCAGCTTTAGCGAATGCGCTTATTTTGAAAGAGATGTTATCTGATGTGCGCAGCCTTATTTTTGAGTCAGGAGTTTTACCTTGTACTGTCACTTCAAATACAATGTCTTTTGCGTTCATTACGGCATCTATGTCGCTGCCTGTGAATTCAAGTATCTGGGTCGTCAGAGATGCTTCGGTAGTTTCACCTTCTGCATTCACATCTGCCGATGGAATCTCGATTGTTCCGTTGTACGGTGTACTTTGTCCGTCTTCACTGACAAATATGACTTTTGCATTCAACGATATGGGCATCATATTTGTGATGTCAAGATAGAGTCGGACTTGTTGGATGTCAAGCCCTTCTGTGTTGGTTGCTGCGGATATGTCAATATCATGGACGGTGTCTTTTATTGAAAAAGATGTTCCGGCGTCGAAGGCCAGAGGTATTTCTGCCTCCATGTCTATCATCACGTGAGATGGCAAGGGAATTATATGTTCATTGCCATCATCGCCGGCTGTTATCGAGTAGCGGGCGTGGAGTTTGTTCGGATTGATGGCAAGCAGCTTGCCGAGGCTACCCATATTATTGTCAAACGTAATTTCACTCAGAGACATATCGCCGGGAGCTGCGGGACGTTCTATCATGTGTTCCAATCTGTTGCTGTTGCCAAAGTCTGCATTTACGGTATTCCCGTCAGCGTTCTGTGCATACATGCTGTCAATGGTTAGTATAATCGGCATGTCAAGGTCTGTCTGCACTGTTATTTTCATGCTTGGGTCGGCGAACTTTATATGGTTATCGCCAGATGATAGGAACGGCAGTTCGGGCATCTCTATGTCTATTCGGTCGGTGTAAAGCGGACTGTCGTTGTGTACCAAACCCCATACTTTCTTGCAGCCGCTTATGGCAAGTTCTGTATCTAAGTTTACTGTGGCGTTGCGGTTGGCATATAGATTGTCGTTATATGACTCGACAGTGAACGTGACCATTATGGGCAGAGTCAGTTGTCCATCAATAAACTCTACTGTGAAATCATTCATTTCGAACTGTATTGTCTCGCGCGGTGATGACATGGTGTGTCTGACTATGTTTGTGCCGTTGTCAGTCACATAAGGGAATGTGAGTTCGACTGTGATAGGGTTCTCGTCATTTATACTTACGCCTCTGACAGTGACCTCAATGTCGAACACTCCTTTTGCCATGAGCATACTGTCTATGTCGAGACTTATCTCGCTCTCCTTGATGAAGTCTTCATAGTTGTAATCTATCTGTATGTCAGAATTTATGTACTGAGGCCCGTCTATTGGGACTTTTATACCACGGTCTATTTCTTCCGGAGTTTCCTCAAAGGCACTTTTGAATGGCTCGTGCTCTTTCAAGTCTATGGAACTGGTTATGTTGACAGGTTCCGGCGAGTAGTCATCCAATGAAATTTCCTGTTGTATTCTGTCGCCTTGCCATACGACGGCAATTTGGCCTGTGGTTTCGTCTGTTGTGATGAGAGTCGTGTCCATCTGAGACAAAAGGTCGTTTACACCTATGGACGTGGAGCCGATTGGGGCTGCGATAGATGTGTCGAAGTTGGCATTGTCTATATCGTCGAGGTTTAAGTTGGTACAGGCCGGTATAATTACCGCCAGTATCGCACCGAGAGCGACATGCCAGAAAGCAGATTTTTTCATATTGTTACAGTTAATAAAGTCGGTGTTTATTCTCTTTCTTGTACACTGATAAAGAGTGTATTCCCTTGATTTACAGTTTATCTTTCTTGAAAAAAGAAATTGGAAAAATTTACCAGATACAGTTTCTTTGTTGCACGGGTAAATGCCGTATAGAGCCATTGCAGATATCCCCGGTCGATGTTTTCTTCCGTCAGATATCCTTGGTCGACAAAAACATGTTCCCACTGTCCGCCCTGTGCCTTGTGGCATGTGATGGCATATGCGAACTTCACTTGCAGGGCATTGTAATATTCGTTTTTGCGCATCTCTTCCCAAAACTTGCGTTTGTTGGTTATCTCTGTATAGTCTTCTGCCACTGTTTCGAGCAGACGTTGGTTCAGTGCGTTGACAGACTGCTGGTTGTCTGTGTATAGCGAGTCAAGCAGTATACGTGCGTCAATCTCCATGTCATAGTCTGTGAGCCTCATCGTGACATCCGCGAAACGGAAACCGTACATTTCCGTATGGCGGCGTATGCGGATAATCTCGGCAATCTCGCCGTTGGCTATGAAGTCGAGGTTCTCATACGGCTGGCTCCAATAATAGTTGTTTTTTGTTATCAGTATATAGTCGCCGTTGGCAATCTCCTCTTCCTTATACAGCACCTGGTTACGTATGCCTCTGTTGTACAGTGTACTGCGTTTGTTCGAGTAAGTCAGCACGATACAGTGCTCTGATCCCGCTTCGCGGTATGCTGCGTTGATGGTGTCTATCAGCTCTTCTCCTTCTACACGGCGTATGTCGTTGTACGACATGTCGAGTGCAGGTGTATTCCCATCATCCTCTGTTATGTGTTTGCGCAGTAACGTGGCGTTGTACAGTATACCGCTGTCTGCCGTCTGCCTGAGCACTTCGCGCAACGTATATTCATGGACTTCAAGACCGTAGCCGGCAATGACCGGGGCTTCCAGTGCGGGCGAATAGGTTTGTCCGAGTGGCAGCAGCTGTGCCGTGTCTCCGATGAATACTGCCTGACAGTTATCTCCCGAATAGATATACTCTATCAGGTCATCAAGCAGCCGTCCTGAGCCAAAGAGTGCGCCTCCTCCGTCCATGTTCGTTATCATCGAGGCTTCGTCTATGATGAACAGAGTGTTCTTGTGGCTGTTATAATTCAGTCCGAAGACCACATCCGCACTTGACTTCTGGCGGTATATCACCTTGTGTATGGAGTACGCGCTGTGATGTGAATATCCTGCGAGTACTTTCGCTGCCCGGCCTGTGGGTGCGAGCAGCACTGTCCCGTGTCCGAAACGGTGAAGCGCACGTATCAGTGCCGATATGACCGAAGTCTTGCCCGTCCCCGCATACCCTTTCAGTATAAACGCCTTATGGTCTATTGGGGCTGTACAGAAATGGCACAGACGGTCTATGCACTCCGCTTGCTCCCGTGTGGGAGTGTGCGGAAACTCACTTAGTATTGCCTCTTTCAGCGTCAGGCTCATCTCAACTTTGCGCCCGCCTTTTCGGTGAACGCCTTGACGAGCTTCTGCATTATAGAGTCTATCTGTTTGTCGTTCAGAGTTTTTTCCGTATCCTGAATGGTGAAGTTTACAGCATACGACTTCTTGCCTGCTTCAAGGTTTTTGCCCTCGTACACATCGAAAAGGTTTATGGATTTGAGCAGTCTCTTTTCAGTCTCGAATGCTATGCGTTCAATGTCGGCGAACGTGACGCTCTTGTCTATCAGCAGGGCGAGGTCGCGCTTCACTTCTGGGTATTTTGCTATCTCCGTGTAGCTTATTTTGTGCTTTGCGCTCTCGCGGAGCAGGGTTTTCCATTCAATGTCGGCATAGAACACATTGTTGTCTATGTCAAAGAGTTTCAATGTCTTGCGGGAAACTATGCCGAGCCGGACAAGGAGTTTGCCATCCGCTGTACGCATCTCGAGAGCATCGGGCATCAGTGTGTCGCCAGCCTCCGCTACAGAAAGCCTCTTCAGGTCAAGCCCCATCCGGACGAGTATGTTCTGCACATGTGCTTTCAACAGATAGAACGTCGACATGGTGTCTTTCACCGCCCAGTTGAGAGCATTCTTACGACCTGTTATCCAGATGCCGAGATGATACTCTTCCGTGTATGCGCTGAGCGGTTCACCCTCCTTTTTGTTTTCGGCGTTGTAGCTGTAGCAGTTGCCGAATTCGTATAGTTTCAGGTCGGCATACTGGCGGTGCGCGTTGTGCGCTATCGTTTCCAGTCCGCCAAACAGGAGCGTCTGCCTCATCACGTCAAGGTCGGAGCTGAGCGAGTTCATTATCCTCACGCAATGCGACGCGGGATATATGTCCTCTGCACTGTAATACGCGCTCTTGGTCAGCGAGTTGTTCATTATCTCGTAGAATCCGTTGGCAGTCAGCTGTTCGGATATGAGGTTCTGCATCTTGTGGCTGTCTGGCCGTGTGGCGTATGTGATGTTGGAGTGCAGCTTGTCGCTTATCTCCACATTGTTGTACCCGTATATGCGGAGTATGTCCTCTATCACGTCCACGTCCCGCTGTACGTCCACGCGGTACGCCGGCACTGTGAGCTGCATCACTCCGTCCGTCTCGCTGTCAACCGTTATTTCGAGGGCTGCCAGTATGGTCTTTATCTCTTCGTGCGAAAGCTCTTTCCCTATGAGGCTGTTCACTTTACCGTAGCTCAGGCTCACCTTGAAATCGTCTATCGGGGTGGGGTATATGTCAACGATGTCACTCGATATCTCTCCCCCTGCGACCTCCTTGATAAGCATGGCCGCATATTTCAGTGTGTATATAGTGTTGTGCGGGTCTATGCCGCGCTCATAGCGGAAACTTGCATCGGTGTTAAGCCCGTGGCGGCGTGCCGTCTTGCGTATGGACACGGGATTGAAATACGCGCTTTCTATGAATACCTCTGTCGTTGCTTCGGTCACGCCGCTGGCAAGTCCTCCGAACACTCCGGCTATGCACATCGGCTCTTCCGCATTGCATATCATCAAATCCTCACTGTGGAGTTCGCGCTCCACGCCGTCGAGCGTCACGAACTTAGTGCCCTCCTGTACTGTCTTGACCTCTATGCGGCTGCCCTTGATTTTTGCCACATCGAATGCATGGAGCGGCTGTCCGAACGAGTGGAGTATATAGTTTGTCACGTCCACCACGTTGTTTATCGGGCGCAAGCCTATCACGCTCAGCCTCTCTTGCAGCCATTTGGGTGACGGCCCTACCTTCACCCCCTTGACTGTCACGCCTGAGTAGCGCGGGCAACGGTCATGACTAATCACCTGAACGTCAAGGCGTGTGTCGTGGTTGTCCACGGCAAAGCCGGAAACATCGGGGCGTACAAGCTGCGCGCCGTCAACGCCGTGTGACTTGAAGTATGCGGCGAGGTCACGTGCCACGCCGTAGTGCGATATGGCATCCGCGCGGTTCGGCGTGATGTCCACTTCCAGTATGTAGTCGTCCTTAATGCCGTAATACTCTTTCGCGCTCATGCCCACGGGGGTATCCTGCGGCAGCACGATGATGCCGTCGTGCGATGTGCCGACACCTATCTCGTCCTCTGCGCATATCATGCCGAATGATTCCACGCCGCGCATCTTCGACTTCTTGATGGTGATACATTCGTCCCCGTCATAGAGCTTTGTGCCGATAGTTGCCACGATGACTTTCTGCCCGGCGGCGACATTGGGTGCGCCGCACACTATCTGGAGCGTCTCCGTGCCTGTGTTGACTGTGGTCACATGCAGATGGTCCGAGTTTTCGTGGTCTGCGCACGTGAGCACTTCCCCGACCACGAGACCTTCCAGCCCCCCTTTGATGGTCTGTACCTTTTCGACTGTCCCTGTCTCCAGTCCTATGGAGGTCAGTATGTCGCCGAGTTTCTCTGGTGCGATGTCAGTGCCTATATACTCTTTAAGCCAGTTGTACGATATGTTCATGTGCGGAATGAATAAGTATGTGGTTGATTTATACTTGCTTTCTTGTTGACAATCTGCGAGTTGTCTGTGCGGCAGACAACCTGCATTCCGTCTGCAAAATTACTAATAATATCTTGTAACTCAAAACGGCGGTATATGGAGGAAAGTATGTTGTAAAACATCCTCCGCACCAGTGCGTAGGCAGGGGTGCGGAGGATGGCTGTGTCTGTCCAGTTGTGTTCAGCGGCCAGACTGCTCTATGTAATTCCTGAGCGTGGAGTTGAACTCCTCCTCTTCCATCAGCTCTTCGAGGGCTATGTGCATGCGGTAACGCCAGCTTTTGAGCGAGTCGGACGGTACATTGATGCGCTCGTCGTGCGGGTTTTCGCGTCGCAGTTCTGGCGATATGCTCATGAGATCCTGCCATTGGAATATGCTCCACATGGCGGGCGAGTAGAGGTGCTGCAACAGTATGTCGCGGCACACCCACCACTCTGCGAAATAGGGTGCGTCGCCCCAGTGGCCAAGCTCGTTGTTGTAGAAACGGCGCGTCACTTCGCGGTCCTCCTCCCACCATCCGCGGATGGTGCTCATGTCGTGCGTCGACGGTGTCACCACGGAGAGGTACGGCGCGTCGGCCGGATGGAAGAACTCTCTCTTGTCCGTCTTCGGCGCACGCTGCACTTCGAGGCTTAGTATCGATAGTTCTTTCATCACTGCCGTCACGCAGCGGGTCATCATGCCGAGGTCCTCACCGCAGATGAGCATGTTCGATGCCGCTTTCAGCTGCGCGAGTTTCTTCTTGCCCGAGTGATACCATCCGTCGTCTTGGCGGCGGTAGAAGTAGTCCACATACAGCTCGTCGAACACCCTCTTCTGGCGGTCGTCGAGTGCGGCGTATGTGGGCAGGGTCTGTAGTCCGAAGCGCGGGTAGTACTGCCGCCCGCCGCTGCCCGGCACCTCGAAGAGAAGCACATTTGAAATGAGGTCATACAGCCCCCATTTCACCCTCTCTGTTATCTTCCCCTCCTCGTACAGTCTCTTAATCTGCTTCTGCTGCGAGTATTCCGGCTTGAGCCTGTACGCGAACCCGTATTCTATATACAGGCAGTTCTCACGCACCCAGTCGGCCTCCTCGCCGAAGTTGCTCCACAGTATCTCGTCTGTGATATAGGGCTTTGTAAAACGCTCATAGTCAAACCACACGCCACGGCTCTCGAACTCCTCCACATAGAGCGGCACTGAGGGGTTGAGGTAGCCCATGATGCCCTCCTCGTGCGCCA
Source organism: uncultured Bacteroidales bacterium (assembly GCA_944322025.1). GTDB lineage: Bacteria > Bacteroidota > Bacteroidia > Bacteroidales > Paludibacteraceae > Aphodosoma. The sequence continues at coordinate 32,134 of CALUOH010000030.1, forward strand.
TCGGTATCTGCCAGATGCGGAAGAAGCCGAGTATGTGGTCTATGCGGAACGCGTCGAAGTAGCGCGCCATCTGCGTGAAGCGGCGTTTCCACCACTCGAACCCCGTGCGCTCCATCTCTTCCCAGTTGTATGTCGGCAGAGCCCAGTTCTGACCCTTGACGGCGAACATGTCGGGCGGCGCGCCGGCCTGCATGTCCATGTGGAACAGCTCCGGCGACACCCATGTGTCGACGCTGTTGGCATTCACCCCGATGGGTATGTCGCCCTTCACCACTATGCCCAGCGTGTGGGCGTACTCCACTGCCTCGCGGAGCTGTATGTGCAGGTGATACTGCGTGTACCACCATACCGCTATGTTGTCAAACCATGCGTGCGTGGGCGCGGAGAGCATGTCGGCCATGCCCGCCGTGTAGCTGCTGTATTCTCCCCACTGGCGGTAGTCGCACGTGCCTTTCGCGTCGCGCAGGCAGCAGTACACCGCGTAGGGCTTCAGCCAGTATTCGTTGTCCTTGTAGAACGCCTTGAACTCCTTGTCCTTCAGAAATGCCGCCTTGTTCTCCCTGTACGACTCGGCTATGTATCTCAGCTTGAAGCCGATGACGCTCAGGTAGTCCATCGCCGGCTTGGCGTTCAGCTCCGGTTGCAGCCGGGCATACTCCGCGCGGAGCGCGTTACCCTCCGACAGCGGCAGCCGCGCTATGTCCATGAAGAGGGGGTTGAGCGCGAAGGCCGATATGGCGGCGTAGGGCAGCACGTCGGCCTCCGTGTGGGTGCCTATCGTGTCGTTGAGCGGCAGCACCTGTATGAGCTTCAGCCCCGTCCTTGCCGCCCAGTCGGCCATCAGCTTGAAGTCCGAGAAGTCGCCGCAGCCGAACGAGCGGTGCGAGCGCAGCGAGAAGACGGGTATGCCCACGCCCGCCCCGCGCCATGTGCCGCCTGTGCGGATGAATGTGTCGGAGACGACAACCCTGCCCCCCTCCGGCGTGGCCGGGACTATGCGGTCCGCCCCATCCTCGAAGCAGTGGAATGTACGGTCGGCGCGGTTGTATATGCCGTATTTGTAGTGTATGTCGCCTTTCCAGCCTGATGCGTCGATGCCTGTTTTCCACAGGGGGAATGCGCTGTTGTCGAGCAGCAGGGGTGCGTCGGTGCGCCACCCGCCGAGCTGCGGGCAGTCGCCCACTATGCAGACGGCCTCGTCGCCGGAGAGCAGCGGGGCTTTGACCGAAAACTCGTGCGTCACGCGCTGTGGTCTCTCCCCCGTGCAGGGCTTGCATTTTCCCCGCAGCAGCACATCGGTGAACGGCGTGGTAGTGAATGTGTTGTTGGGGTCTGATATGCTGTTCCATGCGTCGATGAAAACGCACTCCCTCTCCTTCGCACCTACTTCCATCGTCCTCTCGCCTCCCCATTCGCGCAGCGTCTCCCCGCCGTTGCTCTCTTTGACTATATACCTGTATCTCAAGGTGAATGGCTTGTCGCCTCGGGTCTCGATGCTGCCGCTCCACTCCTGCTGCGGGGCGTATTGCAGCGGGAAGGCTTTCGCCTCGTCGCCGTCGCCGAGTTCAGGTATGTTCCCGACCACGTACAGCTGCTGGCCCCACCGGGTGTAGTAGTTGATTTTGAACGTAAGTCTCATGATTTTACCTTTTACTGATACCTTGAAATATGAGCGGTCACCGCCTGTGCCTGTCGGCCGTCCTCCTTGTGTACGCTGTCTCTGCCGATGTTAATCCGGCCTTGCGTCATCAGATACAAAATTACAACAAAATCATCGTTCTGCGCACCGCTTCTTCGCAATTCATCTATATGCCCTCCCTCTGTTTTGTAAATCAAAGTTAAAAACACGTACTCTCAGGCCAACTCCCAGCCACCCTCTCCCTATCCCTCCGCCATCCATTCCTGTACCCAAAGACTAAATAAAACTTAAAAACACGTACTCTCCAACTGACTCCCGGCTACCTTCTCCTTATGTGTATGCTATCCCTGCCCTTGCAGAAAACCGTCATCTCCATGTCCTTTATTTGCTTTTTCAGTGCCTTTAACCCTCTTAATCCCCATTCAAAATATAAATCTGCTATATTTTCATGCCTGTAAACCTTGTGCGTTTAAATCTTTATGCGTATATTTGCCTCAGTTAATCACATTATTAAATCCATAAACAAAAATCACCATGAAAAAACTTTTTAAGTTCATTCTGTGTGCAGTTATGGCGTTTGCCATGTTTGCTTGTGAAGAAAACAGTGATGGCCTTGACACGGGCTTGTATTATCCCGCTACCAAATCCGCTTATGCAGCGTGGTTTCCGCAGTTGGAGTATGATCCCCAGCGTCCATACACCTGCGTAGTTACCTATTGGGCCAGCGAGCTTATCTATCGTGCGGGCATTATGTCCCAGGAAGAGGCGTGGGCGTTGCCGTTTGAAGAGAAACTTAGTGTCATCGAGCAGTGGAATCCCCATTTCGAGGACCAGCCCGAGGGTACAACGGTTGATAAGTCTATAAATGAACTTTATAGCCATATGTATAACGCTATACATAACTATCCCGGCATGGATTTCAGCGGTACTGACGAGTGGGATCTTATGTATGAGACAGACGACTATCCATACGTCATGTGTAAACTGGAGGCCATGCATTGGAAAGAATTCGGCCGTCCTGAAACGGGATTGGACGAGACGGACAATGGAAGTGATAGACCGTCTGGAAGTTTACCACCAGTGACAGAATATCTTCCCCTTGAGTGTGCACGTTATACCTTACATCTATTGTGGAGTAATAATACTGTACGTTATAGATATAGTAAAGATTTTGAAAAATCTAAACACGTTGCTTATCTTGAATCTGCCATGGAAGAATGGCGTAAGGCTTCTGATTATAAATTATCTTTCAAGAAAATAAAAAACAATGGTTGGAACAAGACCACATGGGGCATAGGATGTAACTATCATTCATTTGTTGATGTTAAATATGGTAAGAAGTATGCTGGACAGTCCTCATTGGGAATGGTGCCATGGGCAATTCTGAATTTTGAAAATGACAAGGCATCTAATCCGCGAACATATTTACATGAACTTGGTCATACTTTGGGACTTCATCATGAACATCAACGTCCTGATCGTGATGATTATATTGATGTTTTTATGAAAGACATCCCTAGTTCGTGGAAATCAGACTATAGGAAGTGCGTTGCGCTAAGGACATTTGGCTCATTTGATTTTGAATCTATAATGCTTTATGGTTCTGGCCTTAATGATGGCGATGGAAATTATATAGACGCTATGCGTAAAAAGAATGGAGATACTTGGGAGGCTTCGCGTAAATTGTCCCAAGGCGATATAAATGGTATCCGTGAACTTTACAAATAGGAGGCGCGGCTTATGAAATACATCTTGATTTTGTTCTTGTCGTTAAGTGTAGTGTCTTGCATACAGGTAGACAAGTTTTGCGAGTCCTATGTAACGATTAAAAATGACAGCAGTCATGAATTGGTGGTCAAGTCTTCAAGATGGGAAGGCATAGACTTGTTCAATGAAGATTCGATTATTCTATGCGGGGATGCCTCTAAATTCAATTTCGGTCAGTGCGATTTGTTCTTCGACGGGTTTGTCGTTTATGACAGAGCGACACGTGACACATTGTACGTCTTTTGCGAAGATACTGTATGTGGGTGTTGGCATATTCCCTGTGAGGATATTAAACCCAACACTGATATATGTTTGGACTCTATAGTATGCATTGAGTTCGTAGGGTACGACACATATACGGATGGCTCTCGTTCCGAGGAAGACTACCGCCTCATCCTCACCGACAGCATCTTCGACCTTTGGAGGCAGAGCCGCGAGTAGGCAGAATGGCTGTAGAGGTACATATCTGAAGGACGGAAAAACATGCCGCTCAGGCCGTTGCTTTTCCGTCCTCTTTTTGTACCTTTGCACTCAGGTTTCAGGGTAAATCTGCCGGCGTGTTGCAGTTGCGCTACCGGTCTGTGCATCACGATGATGCCTGCTGTGGAAGAATAACTATATCTCTAAAAATAATCTCAATAGTCTATGTCTACATTACCATTTAAGGTCTTTTCGGGCACGGCGAGCCGCTATCTTGCCGAGAAGATCTGCAAGTCGCTTGGCTGCGAACTGGGTCAGGTGACCTACCAGCGTTTTTCCGACGGCGAGTTCACCGTCTGGTACGACGAGACAGTGCGCGGACGCTACGTCTACCTCGTGCAGTCCACGTTCCCCTCGTCCGACAATCTGATGGAGCTCCTCTTGATGATTGATGCCGCAAAGCGTGCCTCGGCATATAAGATTATCGCCGTGATGCCATATTTCGGATGGGCGCGTCAGGACCGCAAGGACAAGCCCCGCGTGGCGATAGGAGCTAAGCTCATAGCCGACCTCCTCAGCGCGGCGGGCGTGGACCGCATCATCACGATGGACCTGCACGCCGACCAGATACAGGGCTTCTTCGATGTGCCGGTTGACCACCTATACGCCAGCACCATCTTCGTACCGTTCATCAAGAGCCTAAATCTGGAAAACCTCGTGATAGCGTCGCCTGATGTCGGCGGCTCCAAGCGTGCGCACACCTATGCCAAGCATCTCGATGTGCCGCTCGTTCTTTGCCACAAGACCCGCGAAAAGGCCAACGTGGTGAGCAACATGAGCATCATCGGCGACGTTAAGGGCAAGAATGTCCTGATAGTGGACGACATTGCCGACACTGCCAACACACTCTGCAAGGCCGCAAACCTGATGATGGACAACGGTGCGCTCAGCGTCCGCGCAATGGTCACTCACCCAGTCATGTCGGGCAACGCCATAGAGAACGTGATGAACTCCAGGATGGAGCAGCTCATATTCACTGACTCCATCCCGTTCGATGTCTCGAAGTGCCCGAAAGTAAAGGTGATTTCGATAGCCGACCTCTTCGCCGACACTATCCAGAGCGTGTACAGCAACGAGTCGATAAGCAAGAACTATCTGCTGTAATCCGGCGGGAGACCGGTATATAAACGGCAAGGGGGCTGAAACCGTAGCGAGTTTCAGCCCCCTTGCCGTTTATAGGCCTGCGGGTGTTAGAGCGGCTTGATGTACGCCCTGCGGCGTTTGTGCTGTATGGAGTCGAAGTACTCCCAGTTTGACCTGTTCTTCGTGTTGTCTTCGAGTATGGCTGTGGTCTCCGCATACTTCACCCCGTACTTTATGAAGTAGGGCGTCTGGTCATAGAAGAATATGGCGTTGACCCCCTTGTTCTGATAGTCGGGACGGACGGCTATGAGCAGCAGGTCGAATACCTTTATCTTTTTCGTCCTCAGGGCTTTCAGTATGTGATACCACCCCGTGGGGAAGAGCCGCCCGCGGCACCGTCTGAGCGCGTCGGATATGTCGGGCATGCCTACGCCCACGCCCACTATCTCGTCCTTCTCGTTGACCACCACTGTCACGAAGTCGAAGTTCAGCATGGGGAAATACATCTTGCTGTAATACTCCTTCTGCTTCTGGGTGAAGGGCTGGAAGTTATAGAGCGGCCTGTAAGCCTGGTCTATAACGTCGATGTATTCGTAGTTGGGGAAGCGTTTTGTCAGCTCCTTGACGTTCCTAATCTTGGCTACCCTGAGGTTGTAGCGTTCCATCACTATCTTTGCCACGCGCTCCATTTTTTCCGGCACGGAGTCGGGAATGAACACGCGGTATTCTATCCAGTCCGCCTCCTTCACGAGGCCGTACCGCTCGAAATGGGCGGGGTAGTACGGGTAGTTGTAGAGGCTCGCCATGGGCGAATCGTGCTCGTACCCTTCGAGGAGCAGCCCCTGATGGTCGAAGTCGGTGAACCCCACCGGGCCGTTCATTTCGGTCATGCCCTTCGCCTTGCCCCACTCCGCGACGGCATTGAGCAATGCCTCCGACACTTCATAGTCATCTATGAAGTCGAACCATCCGAAGCGTACTTTCTTCTTGTTCCAGTGCTCGTTGGCCTTATAGTTTATCAGTCCGGATATCCGTCCGACGATTTTACCGTCGCGGTATGCGAGGAAGTTCTTGTATTCGCACACCTCCAACGCCGGGTTTACCTTCGGGTTGAAGGTGTTCATCTCGTCCATCTCAATGCACGGACAGTAGTTAGGGCAGTCTTTATATAGTTCCGTCGCGAAACGGATGAAGGATTTGAGTTCAGCTTTTGAGGTTACTTCTTTTATTGTAACAGCCATCGGGTTATATTATAAGTTTTTGAATTTTGCGATTGTACCAATGATGTCTCCGCTGCCGAATACGGCGTTTCCAGCCACGAGGCAGTCAGCCCCCCCGGCATAGAGCCTGCCGGCGTTGCCGAGGTTTACGCCCCCGTCAATCTGTATCATTGTATTGCACCCTTTGCGGTCAATCATGTCTCTGAGCCTTTTCAGCTTGCCGTATGTGTTCTCTATGAAAGTCTGGCCTCCGAAGCCGGGGTTGACTGACATGAGCAGCACCATATCCACATCGGTTATGATGTCTTCGAGAAACTCCACGGGTGTGTGGGGGTTGAGCGTCACGCCTGCCTTCATTCCTGCGGCGTGTATGCGCTGTACGGTGCGGTGCAGGTGTGTGCAGGCCTCATAGTGGACGTTCATCATAAAGGCACCGGTCTCCCTGACCTCGTTTATGAACTTGTCCGGCTCGACTATCATGAGGTGTACGTCAAGCGGCTTGCAGCACAGGCGCGATACATATTTCAGGACTGGAAATCCGAACGATATGTTCGGTACGAACACGCCATCCATCACATCGATGTGGAGCCAGTCTGCACCGCTGCTGTTTATGGCGTCAATATCCCTCGCGAGGTTGCCGAAGTCGGCAGAGAGCAGGGAGGGAGAAAGAAGTCTTTCCATGATATATTTACGGTTATCTGTTTCGGCCTGCAAAATTACAAAAAAATGTTGTGTGCAGTGCCGCAGATGCAAAAAAAGAGCCGGCCCGTTTGTGAGGGCCGGCCATTTTTTTGGAACAACTGGCTGCTGTTCAGTTGAGCAGCATGTCGCACAATGTGCCGTCGGCACTTTTTTCCGCCTTGTAGGCAGACGCGAAAGCAAGGATATTGTCCAATGTGGACTGCTTGGGCTGTAAAGCCGCCGCCTTGCGTTTTGCCATTGTTCCGGATAGTCCGTGGGTAAATTTTTCCGTCATAGGCTGTATGTTTTTTAGTTACATACATAGAACGGCAGAAGTCCGGATATATTGCCTGTCAGTGCATTAAAATTTGTTTACCCAGTCCATTTCTTCATATCGGCCGCTGACGAATGCCCGGATATTGTCGCACACGCAGCTTGCCATTGCCTGCCGGCACTCTACTGTGGCAGTGCCTGTGTGTGGCGCAAGCAGCACATTGTCGAGTGTGTAGAGTTCGGGCGATACCACCGGCTCATGTTCGTACACATCGAGCGCAGCTCCCCAAATCTTCCTCTCCGCCAAGTGGGCGGCAAGCGCGTGTTCGTCCACACATGCCCCGCGGGCGGTGTTGACGAGTATGGCCGAGGGCTTCATGAGCGACAGTGCGCGGCTGTCGATGATGTGATGCGATTCCGGGGTGTACGGCATGTGGAGCGTTATGATGTCTGATGTGCCAAGCAGCCTGTCCAAGGGCATGTATTCGGTGTGCAGCTCAGCCTCCTTCTCTTCGGGCAGACGGTGACGGTTGTGGTAGGCGACAGTCATGCCGAACGCGGCGGCCTTGCGTGCCACGGACTGACCTATGCGCCCCATGCCGATGATGCCTAGCCTCTTGCCCGATATGGCAGTGCCGAGGTTCTCCATCACGCCGAAGCGTATGGGCGACTGCGGCAGACGCATCTTGCGGTCAAGCTCCGCCATGCGGTGGGCTATGCCGAGCATCAGGGCAAACGTGTGTTCTGCCGTTGGCTCTATGACCGGCTGCGGAGTGTTAGTGACCATTATGCCGCGTAACGTGGCCGCCGCGATGTCTATGTTATTGTAGCCTACGCCGAGGTTGGCAATGAGCCTGAGGCGTGGTGCGGAGGCTATGATGTCCGCCGTCACGGGAAACGAGAAGGTGGATACCAGTATGTCGCAGTCCGCCAGTTCCCTGTCTGTCTCTTCCGTAGAGAGGGCTTCACCGGCGGGCATCATGATGTTGTGCGTCGGCAGGGCGGCGAACCAGCCCAGCGGCATTCTCGTAGTGAAAACTGTCTTTGTCATAGGTGCAGTATTTTGAATATGGCTTCGCGCAGTATGTCGCGGTCATTGGCCGACGGGCCGACACCGAATCCCTTGGAACGCGCGTCCATGTCGCGCAGTATGCCGATGGCCTGCAACGTGCGGCCTGAGTTGTAGTATTGGGCCGCGTTGCGGTAGTCGGCGACGAAGTATGGGTTGATTTTCAGTTCGGCGGCGACGTTCTGCGGGCTTTTGTCCTTGAGCCAGAGGTAGAGCATCAGGTTCGAGAAGAAGTTGAACAGCACGGATGTCGTGACCACGAGAGGGTTGTTCTTGGGGTCGCGTGCGAAGTGGTCTATTATGCGGTTGGACTTCACTATGTCGCGGCTGATTATGGCGTTGACGAGTTCAAAGTTGTTGTAGTCCTTGCTTATGCCTATGTTGTTCTCTACCACATCGGCCGTGATGAGGTCCGTGCCCCGCTCTTTCAGTATTATGGGTAGTTTGCCTATCTCGTTGGCTATCTTGCTGAGGTCAGAGCCAAGGAACTCGCTTATCATGTTAGCCGCCTTGGGCTCTATCTTCATGCCGAGAGAGCCGGCGTAGCGGCTTATCCATTGCGGCACCTGGTTGTCATAGAGCCGTTTCGAGACGAAGACAACCCCTGCCTTCTCTATGTCGGCCACGAACTTCTTGCGCATGTCGGCAGTGGAGTGCTTGTGGCAGAGTACGAGTATGGTGGTCTGCTGCGGCTGTTTGAGATAGAGGCTTATGTTGGCAAGGTCGCGGATGTTCTGCGCCTCGCGCACGATTATGACCTGCCGCCGTGCCATCATGGGGTAGCGTTTGGCGGCCATGATGAGCTGGTTGCAGTCTATGTCCTTGCCGTATAGTATGCTGAGGTCGAAGGTCTTCTCGTCTTCCGTGAGTATGTTGTCCTTTATGTAGTCGGCTATGGTGTCTATGAAGAAGTCCTCTTCGCCCATGAGGAGGTAGACGGGCTTGTAGTCACCCTTTCGGAGCGACGCCATCACCTGTTCGTATGTCACTGTCTGTCTGGCCATCTCATTGAGGTTTTATTCGTAGCGCAGGTGTTTGATGGTGCGGCTGTTGTGCTGCAACGACTCTATCGAGCGGATGCCTATGGTGAGGTGCTCTTCAACGAAGTTGCTTGTGACCATGCGGTCGCTCTGCGAAGTCTTGATGCCGTCATCGCGCATCGGCATGTCGGAGATGAGCAGTAGTGCGCCTGTGGGGATGGAGTTGTGGAAGCCGACTGAGAAGAGAGTGGCGGTCTCCATGTCGACACCTATGGAGCGCACGTCGCGCAGTTTCTGGCGGAATGCCTCGTCGTGCTCCCAGACGCGGCGGTTTGTGGTGTAGACAGTGCCTGTCCAGTAGTCTTTACCTATGTCGCGTATGTTTGACGAGACGGCACGCTGGAGGTTGAAGGCCGGGAGGGCCGGCACTTCGGGGGGGAAGTAGTCGTTTGATGTTCCCTCGCCGCGTATGGCTGCGCTGGGCAGTATGTAGTCGCCCACATGGTTCTTGTCCTTCAGCCCGCCGCATTTCCCGAGGAAGAGTACGGCCTTTGGGCTTACGGCGGAGAGCAGGTCCATGATGAGGGCGGCATTGGGGCTGCCGATGCCGAAGTTGATTATGGTCATGCCGCTGGCCGATGCGTTGGGCATGTTGCCATCCCTGCCTATCACCTCTACGCCGAATTTGCCCGCGAAGAGTTCGACGTAGTTGTTGAAGTTGGTGAGCAGTATGTATGGCGCGAAGTCACTGAGCGGACGCTTGGTGTAGCGCACGAGCCAGTCTTTTACTATATCGTCTTTTGTTTTCATATACCTCTACCTCTTGCCCATCGTCATGAAATGGGCTATCTTTGTGCCGTGTGCTGGCAAATATCCTTTATGACAGAAATCAGTTTCCTACCGATAGAGCTGCCGGGTTTCCGGCCTGACTTCAAGATACGCCGTGCCGCCGTGCGCGGGGGGCTTGACATCTTCGACCCTGTGAGGCGCAAGTGGGTGGCACTCACGCCCGAAGAGTGGGTGCGGCAGAACATGACTGCGTATTTCATCGCCGTCAAGGGCGTGCCCCTCTCACGCATCAGCTGCGAGACCAGTATCGTATACAACGGCCTTTCGCGCCGGTGTGACGCCATTGTCTATGACGAACGCGCGACCCCTGTCGCCATAATGGAGTTCAAGGCGCAGGAGGTGCGCATCACGCAGAGCGTTTTCGACCAGATAGCCGTGTACAACATGCGGCTCAATGTGCCGTATCTCATTGTGAGCAACGGCGTCACGCATGTGTGCTGCCATATCGGCCCGTCGGGCGGCCGTCCCGTGTTCCTGCCGGAGCTGCCTGATTACGGGCAGATGACCGGCACGAGGTAGCCGCACGCGGAGGCAGGCTCAGCCGTTGTTCGTGCGGCGGCGCGTATAGTTGTTCTGCTGCTGGTTGTTCCTGTTGTGCTGATATGCGTTGCCGTTCTGCCCGGTGCGGCGCACGGGTGTGTTGTTGCCGTAGCGGCCGAGGGGGCGGCATGTCTCAGCCGTCAGGTTTATTTTTCCCCCGGAGAGTGTGCGCAGGTCTTCGAATATCACACTGTCGTCAATTACTTCCCTGTTCCAAGTCATGTAGCAGCGTTTCATCTGGTTGGCTATGATGCGTATGCACTCGTCGCGGTTGGGTATGTTCTCATCGTCGGCCACGCGCTTTATGAGCCTTTCCAGTGTGCGTCCGTAGTGGCGGAAGTGTATGGGGGTGGTCTGTACTGTCAGTTTGTCGGGGCGTGCGCGCAGCTTTTCCGGCTTTATTATGTCATAGGGGTAGTCTATGTCGAGGCGGTAGCCCGACATGATGGCGAGATGGTCCCATAGCTTGTGCTTGAAGCCGTCCACGTCGCGCAGGTAGGGGTACATGTTGCCCATGCAGTCAATGATGGTGCGTGCGCAGCGGTTGCGCTCGGCGCGGTCTTCTATCGACATTGCCAGTTCGACCATGTGCTGTATGTTACGCCCGTACTCCGGCATAATCAGCTCGGTGCGGGGCGAGAATTTAATACTTTCGCTCATTTACAATATGTTCTTTTTTGGTGTAGTAGTCTGAAACTCTTTGAGATAGTTTGGTTCGTAGTATGCCACGTCGGAGAATTGGCCTCTGTCGAACATGGTTTGGGCTATGGAGGCCATGGCCGCAGCGTGCGGCTCTATGCCGCTGAGGAATATGGCGTTGGGATGGGTGATGACCACACGGCATTTGTCCGCTCCGCTGCCGCAGAAGATGACTTTGTGCGCGGATAGCTGCCCGGCGAATGAGTTGCCGTCGATGATTTCAGGCCGCGCTACGTCTACGGGGGCAAGCGCGCTGTCGAATGTGGCGGTGTAGACTTCCATGCGCCGTGCGTCAATCATGGGGCAGAGCAGTGTGTCCGCTCCGGGGGCTGCACTCTCTGCGGCCGTGCGGGCTATGAGGGCGAGGGTGTCTACAGCTATGAGTGGTATGCCGAGTGCGTAGCAGACTCCTTTGGCGCAGGAGACCCCTATGCGCAGCCCGGTGTATGAGCCGGGGCCGCCGCTGACGGCTACGGCTCCGGGCTTTTCGCCCCTCCCTTTCAGGAAGTCAAGCATCTCTTGCAGGAAAAGGGGCAGGTGCGTGGCATGCGCGTGCTCTTCCCCGCTTGTCCTGCTGAGGAGTGTGCGGCCGTCTTTTGCCACGGCGGCGGAGCAGAGCCTGCCCGATGTCTCTAACATTATTATGGTTGCCATGTATGACTGTTTGCCTGCAAAGGTACGAAAAATGGGGGGAGCTGCCAAATCAAACCAGTGTCTTGTTCGCGGAGGGGGCGGGGAGGGTGTCCGTAGGGGCTGACCTGCCGCTGGCTCGAGAGTACGTGTTTTTAACCTTGTTTAAGAATTGGAGGGGCTGAGGGGTAGGAAGAAGGTGGCCTGAGTGTAGGGTGGGGCTTCGGAGGGTGTCCGTAGCCGCTTCGGCGAGAGTACGTGTTTTTAACTCTGATTAGCATTTGCGGAATGAGGGGTGTGAGGGCGATGTGTGCGGAGGTGGGGGGGGGACGGGCAGTTGGTACGGAGGGCGGGGGAAAAGGGAGAGCCATGCAGTCACACATCCGTGACGGCATGGCTCTCTGTATTTATGCCTGCGGGGTGAGCCGCGATGGCGGTCAGCGTACTACCGCCTTGTATGTGCTGCCGTCTATGCGGACGAGGAATATGCCCGCCTGCGGCAGTGTGACGGTGCGCCCGGCTGTGGTGCAGACGAGGCGGCCGTCGACGGTGTAGATGCTGATTTCCCCGATGTAGGGGGTCTCTATGCGGAGGGTGCGGCCGTCGGTGTAGATGAGGTCGGCACGGCTGTCGTCCTCTATGCCTTCAACGGCGGTGCTGCCACCCTTGGCGAACTCTACGGTGTAAATCTCTACGTTGGTCTGGTTTATGGCGTAGTCACCGCCACGTACTATGACGGTCATCTTCGAGGTGTTGCGGCTGAATGCCGTTATGGCCTTGACTCCCGCGCCGTCTTCGGCTATGGCCTCGACTGTGAGTGTTGTGTCGTTGAACTGCTGTTTGCTCTGGTAGCTGTATGTGCCGGGGGTGAGGGCTATGGTCTCATCTCCGAGTTTGAGCGAGGCGAGGCGCGCGGGGTTGTAGATGATGCTGAGGTCGTCGACGAAGATGGAGTCGAGCAGTGTCGGTTTGCCGAGTCCGCCTGATGTTGTGCCCCCTCCGGGTGTGAGGTTTGTGGAGAAAGATACGATAATCCACTTAGCGCTGTCCTTCGGGGCCTGTTCAGAGCCGAGGTAGTTGAAGGGGATGGAGAGACGCTGCCATGCGTAGCCCTCTACCGCCTTGTAGGAGGTGACCGCCTCCGCTACTTTCACTGTGTCATATTTCGGCTGGTTTACGCCGTCCACTTCTGTGGAGTCCTCAGGGTCTTGATAGTAGAGGTTGCGGTGAATGACGGCCTTTACCCCAGCCATGTTTACCGCGCTGTCAATGTTGCCGTCCGCAGGGCGGTATTTGACCCATACGGAGAGCGAGTCGGGGTTGCCGTAGAAGGGGCATTTGAACTCGTCGGGGTTTGAGGGTATTGACTTGTTGGTGTTCGCAGGGTCAGTTGCTGTTATGCTTCCCGCATTGATGCGTCCGGTTGTAAGGTTGCCGTTGGCTGCTACTATGAGTTGCCATTTGGATGTCACGAGCGCGCTCTTTTTGCCTGTGCTGCCGGGGCGCGTTATGAGTGAGTCGCGTAGCTGGTCGGCATTAATGGCCATGTTTGTAAGAGCGTTTGCCGAGGAGGCAGAGACGAATGAGTTCCAGTGTATAGGCTCTTGTCCCGACACAGAGGGCTCTACCTCAGATGTAACCTCTTCCCACTCCTCGAAGTCGCTGTTCGGGACATCGAAGCCGGAGGTGATGCGTCCGCCCGCGAATGTGACGGGGACATCGCCCAATCCGGGTATGGCGATGGCGAGGTTCGCTTTGAGGCTGTCGCCCTCGAACGCCGAGCCGTCAGTAAACTTGACGTCGACAAGCGCCTGTTCGAGAACTTCGAGCGCAGGCACGTAGAGGGGGTATGAGTCGAGAGTGAGCTTGCCGTCGGTCACCGGTACGTCGACGAGCACTATGTCGCCGAGGGCGAGATAGCCGAGGAAGTTGAAGTCGGGCAGTACGAATGTGACACTCCCGTCGGTGCTTCCGGGGAATATCTCCACATTGCTTATACCGAGGTCGGTAGGTGTGCTGCCCAAGCTCATGGAGAGCTTGCCTCTGTACGTGCCGATGTGTGTGTCGGCAGCGAATGCTGTTGCCGCGCAGCAGGCTATGCCCGCGATGAGCGCGAAGAGTCTTTTTGTTGTCATGATGTTTTTCTCTGATTTGTCTGTTTTAGGTTTAACAAGCTGTGGCGTCCTCCGCCACTTTGCATTTTGACGGCGCAAAGGTACGACTGTGTCTTTTCACGGGCAAGACGGATAATTGGGATTGTATATTCTCTTTTTAATCGTAATCTTGCCGGATATGAAAGGAATGCAGCCGGAATTTATTATGTGATATTCTTTTGTTAATTAATTTGTGCGCAATTAGGCAGAATGTTGTATTTTTGCGGACGTAAACTGATGCCCTTTCCACGGTGCTGCTGCGGACAGGGGCATCAGAGGGTACGGACTGTCAATAATAGTGTTATGGGTGACGGATTGAAGATACCGCTTCTCGACATACCGATAGACTATATAGTCGGGGTGGCTGAAGGTAAGTTGCTCAATGAGTACGGGCGTTTCCCCTGCAAGATAAAGGCGGGGGTAGTGGCGTTCGTGGCGCGTGGCACAGCGCGAGCCACGGTCAACATCACGGAGTATGAGTTCCGGGAGAATGATGTCGTGATACTTACGGGCAATGTGTTTTTCCGGATAAAGGAGGTGTCGGATGACGCGCTGGTCTACTATGTCGGGTTCTCTTCGGAGTTCCTCGCGAAGAAGTCGTATGTTGTCTCCTCGCTGATTAATGACATATCGCACAAGGTGGGCATACTGCCTCGCATGTCCGTGATGGCGAATGTCGGGGAGACATTCGCCGACGCGTTCCGTCTGCTTATAAAGATGTCTGGGGCGGGCGTGCTCACGTCGGATATTATGACGGCAGTGCTTGGCATCATGGTGCAGGTGCTGATGTCGAAGAATGTGGCGGCCGAGGCCTCTGGGCGGAGCGAGGACCGCAAAATCACGTTGTACAAGGAGTTCTACGCTCTCGTGATGAAGTACTATACCAAGGAGCACAAGCTCTCGTTCTATGCTGACAAGATGGGCATCACGTTGCCTCACCTCTGCACGACCATCAAGCAGGCGTCGGGGCAGACGGCTGCCAAGTTCATCACCGACGCTATAATCACCGACGCGAAGGCGCAGCTCAAGTCGACCAACTTGCAGGTGAAGGAGATAGCACTCTCGCTCGGCTTCGACAACATAGCCTTTTTCAACAAGTTCTTCAAGGCCAATGTGAACATGACACCCAAGATGTACCGCGAATCCTCTTAGCGCGGGCCGCTGCCGGTGCGCGGGCGCGGCGTTTATTCAGTACCGTATATAAAACAAACATAAGAATATGACCAAGACAAAGAAACGTGTGTTCCTGACGGGAGCTACCGGCACTATGGGCTGGGCGGCCGTGCAGGAGTTCCTCGGGCGGACCGACCGCTTCGAGCTTACCGTGCTGGCACGTCCGAGCGACAAGAACCGCAAGCTGTTGGCTCCCGTGGAGGGCAAGATAAACATAGTGTGGGGCGACCTGACTAACTACGACGACGTGCTGCGCGGGGTCAGCGGGGCGGACTATGTGCTCCATGTGGGCGGCCTCGTGTCCCCCTCGACAGACTACTACCCGAACCGCACCCGCAGAGTAAACGTCGCGGCGGCGGAGAACGTGGTGCGTGCCGTCAAGGCGCAGCCCGAGCCTGACCGCGTGAAGGTATGCTACATAGGCACCGTGGCGCAGACCTCTGACCGCAATGAGCCTATACACTGGGGGCGCACGGGCGACCCTATATGCATATCCGTCTATGACCACTACGCCATATCGAAGACCGTGGCCGAGCGGACATTCGCCGAGTCGGGGCTGAAATATTGGGTGTCGCTCCGCCAGACCGGCATACTCTATCCGGAGATATTGAAAAACTACGACCCCATAATGTTCCACGTCCCCCTGCGCGGTGTCCTCGAATGGTGCACGGTGGAGGACTCCGGCCGCCTCTTGGCAAACCTCTGCGAGGACGGGCTGCCCGATGACTTCTGGTGCAGGTTCTACAACATAGGCAGCGGCGCGCAGTACCGCCTCAGCAACTATGAGTTCGAGTGCCTCCTGCTGAAAGCAATATCATGCCCCCCCCCCCAGAAGATATTCAACCCCGAGTGGTTCGTGCTGCGCAACTTCCACGGACAGTGGTACACCGACTCGCAGGTGCTGGAAGACTATCTGCACTTCCGCGCCAATGTCCCGGTGGAGGAGTACTTCCGCCGCATGAGCAGCAAAGTGCCGAAATACTACCATCTGGCGAAGATAGTGCCCCCCTTCCTCATCAAGCTTGGCATGCGCCCCATGGCATACAAAAAGAAATGGGGCACACAGTGGTGGATAAAGAACAACGTGGAGCCGCGCATCCGCGCCTACTACGGCTCCAAGGAGCGGTGGGCGGCCATCCCCCGCTGGGAGCAGCAGGACCTCAGCCGCCCCTCCGACAAGCCCGTCTACCTCGACCACGGCTATGACGAGAAGAAGCCGCGCTCCGAGTGGACCATCGAGGACATGCGTCAGGCTGCCGCGTTCCGTGGCGGCAAATGCCTCAGCTCCACTATGGAGAAAGGCGACTTCCGCACACCCCTCGAATGGGAATGCCAGTTCGGCCACAGGTTCAAGGCCTCGCCCGCACTCATACTGCTGGGCGGACACTGGTGCCCCGAGTGCCTCCCCACACCGTGGCGGTACGGCGAGATTGCCAAGGGAAACCCCTTCTTCGCGCAGGTGTGGTATCCGCTCCACGGCAAAGAGGAGAACGACGTCTACGGTGAAGAGATATTCGACGGATGGGAGGAGTGAGCCGCATGAGAACCATCGGGATATTGGCGGCCGCTGCCGCCCTGCTGCCCGCGCTCTGCCTCCATGCCGAGGAGAAGGTAGTGCCGCTCCCCTACGGCGACATGGAGCAGTGGTGCGTCCGTCGCATCAAAGAGTCCGCCCTCCTCGGCGGCAAGACCAAGACCATATACGTATGCGCCCCCTCTGACACGATAGAGGCCAACGAGCCATACGATTACAGCCAGACAATATGGGGCATATCCAACGCCTACGCCAACGTCGTCGGCATAGCCAAGGCCGCTTGCACCACACAGCCCGAACAGCGCGGCGACGGATGGTGCGCGCGCCTCGACACGAAGATGGAGACAGTCGAGGTCTTGGGCGTAGTCGACGTGAAAGTCTGCATCGCCGGCACACTCTTCCTCGGAGCGGTCAACGAGCCGGTGCGCAGCGCGAACGACCCCTACGGCAGCATCGACATGGGCATACCCTTCACCGAAAGGCCCAAGGCCGTGATGCTTGACCTCAAAGCCCGCGTCTCCGACGTGCACGAAGTGACAAAGGCACTGGGTCTCAGTGTCTCTACAATAGAGGGTCACGACGAGCCGGAAGTCTATGTATATTTGCAGAAACGATGGGAGGACGAGAAAGGCAACATCTACGCCAAGCGCGTAGGCACTGCACGCCACCGCTTCGCCCGTTCCATACCTCACTGGCACAACGACTACCGCGTCAACATCCACTACGGCGACATCACCCACAAGCCATTCTTCCGCAAATACATGGGCCTCTTCCCCGACGGAGGGCAGTTCAAGGCACGCAACTCGAAAGGCAAGATGGTGAAGATAGAGGAAGTCGGCTGGGCAGACGATAGTGAACAGCCCACGCACATCATACTCATGATAACCGCAGGCTGCTACCCCGCCTTCTACGGCGCGATAGGCAACGCCCTCTGGGTCGACAACGTCCGTTTGGTCTACTGACCCCTACTCCCTCAAACACACCAATCGGCGCACATCCCCATGTGCGCCGATTGGCGTTTCCCCCGTTCCCTTTCTCCCGTCCCCTCCTGCTCCTCTCCGTCCGCTCTTCTATGCCTCCGGTCTCTTTCCCTCCGCACCATCTTCGCCGTCCCTTTCTTTACTCCTTTCTCTCTTTGTTCACCCTCCGGCTAACCTTTCATCACCACCGCCACGTCCCTCGTTCTCCTTTCCCCGTTCTTTTCCCCTCTCTTCCCCTGACCTTTCCCCAAACCTTAATTAGAGTTAAAAATACGTACTCTCGACGGAACAGCTACGGACACCATACGGACATCCTCCCCATCCCCTCTGGCCTCCGGACTGCCACATCAGCCCCACCCTCGGCTCTCTCCCTCTTGGCTCCCGCGAAAATAGGCTGCGGTCAGGCGAAAACATTCCGCTAAACTTGATGCTTTTGCGCTCACCTTTCGCTATCTCTGCGTAAACGCAAGATAGGCTGCGTCTCGGCAGAGCCGAATAAATGAACAAGTTCATATTTGGCTCTGCGCTCACCTTTCGCTATCTTTGCACACGAAAAAGCCACGGCTTCTAAGTACAATGGACAAACTGAAATCATCTCTATACGGCATACTCTCAATTGCCCTCTGTGCCGCGCTCTACTGCATCCCTTGCCCGGCGCAGACACTGCTCAGGCAGCTGCCGCAGCACCCGTTCATAGACTACGGCAAAAACCGCATAGTCTATCCGGGCGACAGCGCACGCATGGAACGGCTGTACAACAAACTGGACTCGCTGATGGTGTTCGGACAGGGCGACATATCGGTGCTGCATATAGGGGGGTCGCACGTGCAGGCGGACGTGTTTTCCAACAGGATGAGAATGAACCTCGCGACGCTCGGTCCCGGTAACGGTGCGGAGCGCGGAGTGCTGTTTCCATACCGCATGGCACGAACCAACGGGCCGGGGAGCTACCGCATAGCATACACCGGGCAGTGGGAGACCCGCAAAAATGTGGGACGCGAAGACGGATGCGCCCTCGGCCTGACGGGCTACATAGCCACTACGGACGACCCTCTGGCATCGCTATCCGTCAAACTCAACAAGGACATAGCCGGGTTCTGGCAGTTCAACACG
Organism: uncultured Bacteroidales bacterium; assembly: GCA_944322025.1. Lineage (GTDB taxonomy): Bacteria > Bacteroidota > Bacteroidia > Bacteroidales > Paludibacteraceae > Aphodosoma. The sequence continues at coordinate 50,997 of CALUOH010000030.1, forward strand.
CTGCGCATAGTTGGAAGCTGCACGGACAGCGCGTTCGTCCCGCAACTCACGGTGGAGGGCGAACATGTCGGAGGTGAGTATCTACCGTCTGAAGAATGCTACATCTATCATCTTCCTGCATATACCGACTCTGTACACATCGAGTTCCAAGGGCTGAAAAAGGAGAGTGTGACTTTCCGCCTGTCGGCTCTGATACCGGAGAATGACCTCACCGGCATCACTTACCACTCTGTGGGGGTGAACGGTGCGGCAGTGCCTTCATGGCTACGCTGCGGCAATTTCGAGAAGGAACTAAATCTCGTAAAGCCCGACCTCGTAATCTTCGGCATAGGCATCAACGATGCGAACGTGCCATACGGACAGTTTGACACAACAGCCTTCAAGAACAACTATAACGACCTCATAGAACGCATAGAACGCGTATCGCCGGGGTGCGCCCTGCTTTTCATCACAAACAACGACTGCTGCTACCGCGTCAGCCACCGCTCGCGCATCCCCAACAAAAACGGCCCGCTCGTGGAAAAGGCGTTCTTCTCGATTGCCCGCGAACACGGAGGGGCGGTGTGGAATATGTTTGACATCATGGGCGGTCTCGGCTCAATGAGCCTGTGGCAGAAAGCGGGACTGGCCCGCCCCGACAAGGTGCATTTCACCCCGGAGGGTTATGAGTTGCTGGGCGATATGCTGTACAACGCCATAGTGTTGGACTACCTGTATAAATAGTACCATGACAAGAAAAGAGGGTGTGAAGCTGTCTGACAGCGCAAGGGAGTACGCCGTCCGGAAAGACGATGAGGAGAAATGGTATTTCTCCATTGTCGATGCGGCAAGTGTACAGACAGATAGTGCCAATCCACAGATATATCGGCACTCCTTAAAGAGAGATCTGACTGACGAGAGAAATCACGCCGTTACAAATTGTAACAGTGTAAAAATGCGCATGACCGAAGAGAAACAGCAGGGCAGACTGAGACGGCCAGCACCTCCGGCAGGAGCAAGACTGAAACTTAATAGCTCAACCATATAACACGCTATAACACCGACAGCCAAACTATTCACATGGAGTCCATACTGCCATTTCTGACAAAGACATTCGCGTTTGACGACAGTTCGCCGCTGCTGTTCACGCAGTTCTATTTCTGGGCGTTCTTCGCCATAGTCTATCTCGTCTTCTCCACCATACACAGCCGCCTGCTGCTGCGCAACACGTTCCTGTTCTTCGTAAGCCTCTTCTTCTACTACAAGACAAGCGGGCTGTTTGTACTGATACTGCTCTTCTCCACGGTCTCTGATTTCTTCATAGCCAAGCTGATACACCGCTCCCGGCACGAATGGGGGCGTAAGGCGTGGATGATTCTGAGCGTAGTGCTCAACCTCAGCGTACTCTCCTACTTCAAATACGCCTACTTCTTCACCGACTTGGTGAACAACCTCTTTGGCTCATCGTTCGAGATATACGACGTGTTCGCCGCAGCAGGCAACGCCATTACCGGCACAAACCGCTTCAACGTAGACCAGATTATCTTGCCCGTGGGCATATCGTTCTACACATTCCAGACCATATCCTATTCCGTGGATGTCTACCGCCGCCGGATAGAACCTGTAAAGAACATACTCGACTTCGGCTTCTATGTGAGTTTCTTCCCTCAGCTGGTCGCCGGGCCTATAGTGCGTGCAAATGAGTTTGTACCGCAGATATACAAACCCTTCTTCCTCGGGCGGCGGCAGTTCGGCATCGCGGTATTCTGGATACTCAACGGTCTTGCCAAGAAGATAATACTCAGCGACTATCTTGCCGTGAACTTCATAGACCGCGTCTTCGAGAACCCCTTGCTCTTCTCCGGCTTCGAGAATATGATGGCTCTGCTGACATACTCGCTGCAAGTCTACGCCGACTTCTCCGGGTACACGGACATAGCCATCGGCGTGGCCATGCTCATGGGCTTCTACCTACCGCAGAACTTCAATTCGCCCTACAAGGCGCAGAACGCGGCCAACTTCTGGAAACGGTGGCACATATCTCTCTCCAAATGGCTTCAGGACTATCTCTACATCCCCCTCGGAGGCAACCGTAACGCCTCTTTCGGCACATTCTTCTGGATAACGCTGATAGCCATCATCGGGGTCATACTCTCCGGCTCATGGTGGGCGGCTGCCATAGTAGCAGGCATCACGCTCTTCATCGCCGTATGGAGCATAGTGCAGCCCGCGCGGCGGCTCAAGATAATCACATACCTGAATACCATGGTGACGATGCTGCTCGGCGGCCTGTGGCACGGCGCAAGCTGGAACTTCATGATATGGGGCGGGCTGAACGGCATAGGCATAGTGGTCTACAAGATGTGGAAAGGATGGTCGCCCACGGTGAGGCTCATCATGACTGCCGCCGTCACGGCTCTGCTCTATGCGGCTGTGCGCTTCATGCCCGCGCCGGTATGGAATGTACTGTTCGTATGGTTCGCCATTACTCTGACCGGTACGCTCATACGGTGGATATACGGACTGACGCGCTGCAAATATCCCTTTGAGAAAATAGGCATGGTGTGGGGCATATTCCAGACTTTCATGTTCGTCAGCTTCACGCGCCTCTTCTTCCGTTCGGGGTCTAACCTTGACCCGGCAATAGCCAACGAAACGGCGTGGAACACGGCCAAGAACATGGTGCATCAGATGGGTTCGGCATGGAACTTAGGGGTAATCCCCGACATCTGCTGGGAGTATCGCCGCATATTTCTTGTCTTCCTGCTCGGCATGATAATCCACTGGCTGCCAGAACACTGGAAACGTTGGTACAGGGTCAATTTCGCCCTGCTGCCGGTGCCGGTGATAGCACTGTTAGTAGTAGTGGCTGTATTCGTCATCTATCAGTTCATCACGGCGGACTTGCAGGCGTTCATCTACTTCCAGTTCTGATATCCACAAGAGAAAATACCTCTCTGCCATGATACATTGGCAGAGAGGTATTTCTGTGTTCGCGGTGTACGGTCCCGGACGGTCATAAAGGACAAAAAAAGCGGATGCCGAAATCACTTCGGCATCCGCCCCAACTACAAAATTCATGAAAAACAATTACTTGTATAGGTCTATATTGTCACGGTTAAATGTGGCGATGAACTCGGCGTGCTTCTTCACTTCCGCCTCGCCGTAGTTGAGATAGATGAACGCCGACTTGCGGAACATATCATCGCGTGTAGCGTCAATGATGAGCAGGTAGCCCATGATGATGTGCCCTGCCATCTCGACCAGACGGCGTGCCACGAAGTCGAGATACTCTTGGTCCTTGGCTTCATGTACGGCATTTACAGCCTGCTCGTAGAGAGCCGTCATCTTGACGAGACGCTCTTTCAGTGCGGTGAACTCAGGATTGATGTCCATAGCCTCATAAGCGCGTATCTGCTTGAGATACCCGCCAGTGGTGACGTGGCGTATGGCCGCAACTGTCTGGAGCTGGGACGTACCCTCGTAGATGGTGAGGATGCGGGCATCGCGGTAGAGGCGTTCGCACGCATAGTCTTTCATGAAGCCCGAACCGCCGTGCACCTGTATGCAGTCGTATGCGTTCTGGTTGGCGAACTCGCTGGCGAACATCTTCAACAGCGGGGTAAAGGCATCGGCGAGTTTCTGATACTCCTTATATTCGGCTTTCTCCTCGGGGGTGAGCTTGCGCGACTGCTCAAGCATCTCATACGCCTTGTAGACATCCACGAAGCGTGTGCACTCATAGAGGAGCGCACGCGAAGCATCGAGTTTCGCCTTTATCATGGATACCATCTCATAGACGGCGGGGAACTCTATTATGGCCTTGCCGAACTGCTTCCTGTCTTTCGCGTAGGCCAATGCCTCCTCGTAAGCGGCGGCAGAGAGGCCGACCGACTGTGCGCCGACACCGAGACGCGCTCCGTTCATGAGCGACATCACATACTTGATGAGACCCATGCGGCGTGTACCGACCAGCTTGGCGGGGGCGTTAGTAAATACAAGCTCACATGTGGGCGAACCTTTGATGCCCAGTTTGTTCTCTATGCGGCGTACCTTGATGCGGTCATCGTGCTTATTGTCACAAACGAAGTATGAGAGGCCACGGCCGTCGTTAGTGCCTGCCTCAGAGCGTGCGAGCACGAGTTTTATCTGCGCGTCGCCGTTGGTGATGAAGCGTTTAACGCCGTTGAGATACCACATGCCGTCGGCCTCGTTGTATGTAGCTTTAAGCTGAACTGCCTGCAGGTCAGAACCCGCGTCAGGCTCAGTGAGGTCCATAGAGCAGGTCTCGCCCTTGCATACGCGCGGGAGGAACTCCGCCTTGATATCCTCGTCTGCAAACTCGGCTATCGTCTCTGCGCAGTCCTGCAAGCCCCATATGTTGGCGAAGCCGGCATCGGCACGGCTGACGAGTTCGGCCGCCATGACGTAAGGCACCATCGAGACATTAAGACCGCCGTATTGGCGCGGCAATGCCATGCCGTAAAGGCCTGCCTTAGTGAGGGCATCGTGGTTCTCCTGAGTGCCGCGGGCATATTTCACGCGGTTGTTTATCACCTGAGGCCCTTCGTGGTCAACGTCCTCTGCATTCGGGGCGATAATCTCGCCGCATATCTCGCCTATAATCTCAAGTATCCTGTCGTAGCTGTCTATCGCATCCTCAAAATCCTGCGGAGCGTAGTCGTATTTATCCTTGTCGGCATAACCCTGTTCCTTCAAATCCACTATCTTGTGCATCAGCGGATGTGACAACTGGAATTTCAATGCCGGATTTTCTTTATAGAAGTTCATGGGATATGATGAATTAGATGTTTTTTTTACTTCGTGTTAGCTTTATAGTATTTTATGAGTTTCGGCACCACGTCCTCCACATTGCCGGTAATCACATAGTCGGCTATGGTGTTAATCGGGGCGTTCTCATCGTTGTTCACCGCAATGATGATAGAGCTGTCCTGCATACCGGCAATGTGCTGTATCTGTCCGGATATGCCGCAGGCGATGTAGAGCTTCGGACGGACAGTGACACCGGTCTGCCCTATCTGGCGTTCGTGTTCACAGAAACCTGCATCGACAGCGGCACGTGACGCGCCTACCTCACCGCCAAGCACCTCGGCCAGCTCATAGAGCATCTGGAAGTTCTCCGCGCTGCCCATGCCGTAGCCTCCGGCAACGATGATGGGAGCTGACTTGATGTTGAGCTTCGATTTCTCCATCTGGCGGTCGATGACCTCTATCACGAAGTCCTCATCAGAGACATATTTGGAGACATCAAGCTTCACGGTCTCGCCCTTATAAGCGGGGTCGAACACCTCCTTTTTCATCACGCCCTCGCGGACAGTGGCCATCTGCGGACGGCATTCGGGGTTCACGATAGTAGCCACGATGTTGCCGCCGAAGGCCGGGCGTATCTGATAGAGGAGATTGTCATAGGTCTTGTTGTTCTTCTTGTCCTCGTAGCTGCCTATCTCGAGCATGGTGCAGTCGGCGGTGAGGCCGCTGAAGAGGGCAGAGGAGACACGCGGGCCGAGGTCGCGGCCGGTGGATGTCGCCCCGAGCAGGGCTATCTGCGGCTTCTCCTCCTTGAAGAGTTTCACCACAATACTGGTATGAGGCAGCGAGGTGTAGTATTTAAGACGCTTGTCGTCAGCCAGATGCAGACGGTCTACACCGTAGGGGAACACCTGTGCGCCAACGCCGTCGAGGCCGTAGCCTATGCCGACAGCCTCAAGTTTGCAGCCGAGCTGATTGGCGAGCGTGCGCCCCTTGGTCAGCAGTTCGAGGCTGACATCAGCCACATGCCCGTCTTCTATTTCCAGATATACAAATATATTGTTCATCGAAGTAGTCTTTTTTATCGGTTAATAAAATCTGCCAGTTATCCTATCGTGTGGTTGGTGATGAGTTCTTTCATCAGCGCGTCAATCTCCGCGTCAGCGGGGGTGAGGCGGCGGCTCTCCTTGGCCGTGAATACCACACTCTCAATCTGTTTCACCTTAGTAGGCGAACCGCTCATGCCGAGCCACTTCGGGTCGTGCTCTATGTCGTTCACGCCCCACTCCTCTATCTTCAGATAGGGGCGGCAGCAGAACCTTTCGGCATAGTCCTCGCCAGCTTCCTGAACTTCGGAGGCCGTCTTGGCAAACTTGTATTTCAGCGTCAGTTTCGCGTGGCGCGGGCGGCAAGGTGCGGCAGAGCCGTTGACGGTCACAAGCATGGGAAGCTTGCCTTTTACGGTCTCGACACCGCGCTCCAGACGGCGTTTCACTGTTATTGCGCCGTCCTCCACGTCGAGTATCTCTTCGGCGTAGGTCACTTGCGGCAAGCCGAGTTTCTCGGCTACCTGCGGGCCAACCTGAGCCGTGTCGCCGTCGATGGCCTGACGGCCGCAGATGATGATGTCCACTTTGCCGAGTTTGCGTATAGCGCAAGAGAGGGCGTAGGACGTGGCGAGTGTGTCAGAGCCGGCGAACTCGCGTCCGCTGAGGAGATAGCCGCCGTCGGCACCACGGAACATGCTTTCGCGGATGATGTCGGCCGCGCGGGCTGGCCCCATGGTGAGCACATGGACTGTCGTACCCTCGTGCTTATCTTTCAGGCGCAGGGCCTGTTCCAATGCGTTCAAATCTTCGGGATTGTAGATGGCGGGCAGGGCGGCGCGGTTGACCGTCCCGTCGGCCTTCATTGCGTCCTTTCCTACATTGCGTGTGTCAGGCACTTGCTTTGCAAGAACTACAATTTTCAAACTCATAAGTCTAATGTCTTAGTTATCTGATTAATAAATGCTTTTGTCTCAGTGTCATGCGCACCGTCACGGCCTCGCATGGAGCACTGGGGCGCAGCGTGTGGGATGATGCACACTGACGCTTTAACCGTGCAAATTTAAGAAAATATTCCGAGAGTATCGCGCAACAGGACGATTTTTATTGTCTGAGGGGTCATGCAGAGGGGGGAGGAAGGGGTGTTTTTCCCGCGAGGGGATGGGGAGGATGTCCGTATGGTGTCCGTAGCTGTTCCGTCGAGAGTACGTGTTTTTAACTCTGATTAAGAATTGGACGGCTGATGGGGAGGGAGAGGGTATGGAGTGGCTTCGGAGGGTGTCCGTAGCTGCTGGCTCGAGAGTACGTGTTTTAACTCTGATTAATATTTGGGAGGGGCAGGAGGGTGGAAGGGGGTGAGGGAGGCGGGGAGGCGGTGGATGCCTTGCGGATGCGAGTAAATATATGTACATTTGCTTGGCATCCGTCCGCGGCGGGGAGGTGCATCCGCGCGGGTGCGGAGGAAGTTATAAATCAATATGTTATAAGGCTGATGAAGGCATATAAGGTGACTATCTTTATTTTGTTGACGACGGCGTTTGTCGCGCTGTTGGGTTTTGTGTATCCCAAGGAGGGTGTGACGGTGTGGGGTGTGAGCCTCAAATTTGCGGATGCGGAGGAGGTGCTCGCGCCGGACGAGGAGGAGGCGTATGACGCTTCGGGGGATGCGGAGAAGATAAGGGCGTATATCGCGGCGCAGAAGATGGACGAGAGGATGAAGCGCAGGTATGCCGTGGTGAACCGTCAGGGCGGGATAGCGTTTCCGGGGGATTCGGTGGAGTGGATGGACGGTGTGTTTGCTGCGTTAGAGGGTGCGGGTGAGAGGTGTGTTAGGATATTGCATTACGGGGATTCGCAGATAGAGGAGGACCGCATCACGGGTAGGGTGCGTGCGGACTTGCAGGGGCTGTTCGGCGGCTATGGCGCGGGGATGGTGCCGGCGTACCAGAGCGTGCCGACGTCGGCGGTGGGGCAGAGGTGCGATGTGGAGCTGCCGCGCCGGCTGGTGTACGGGGGGCCGGAGCAGAAGCATCCGCAGCGGCGGTACGGGCCGGCGGGGCAGATGGCGACTCTGGCGGGGAGCGCGACGACGACGTTCTTCCGCATTAACCTGAAGGCTACGGAGGAGAATACGAAGGTGTTCAGCAAGTTGACTGTGATGCTCATGAATGACAGCGCGGATGTGGATATAACGGTGAGGTCCGGAGGTGAGACGGAGCGGAGGAGAGTGGCGGCAGGCGGGGGGATGAAGTTCGTGGCTTTCGAGCTGCCGGACAGCTGTGCTGGCGCGGAGGTGACGACGACGGGAAGTGCTGAGCTGTACGGCTTTATGCTGGACTCGAAGAGGGGCGGCGTGGCTGTGGACAATATACCGATGAGGGGGTGCTCAGGCACTGTGTTTACGAGTATGGGGCGGGAGACGCTGGAGCCGTTTTTCGCGGAGTATGATGTGCCGCTTATAATATTGCAGTACGGGGGTAACAGTGTGCCGTATCTGAAGAGCGGGGAGCCTGTGGCGGGATATTGCGCGTCGCTGCGCAGGCAGATTGGATATCTGAGGAGTGTGGCACCGCAGAGCCGTATTCTTTTCATCGGCCCGTCGGACATGACTACAAAGGCGGGCGGGAAGCTGGCTACGTACCCGATACTGCCGGAGCTGAACGACAGTCTGAGAGCGATGTGCCTCGCGAACGGGGTGGCGTATTGGGATATGTTCCGCGCGATGGGCGGCGCGGGGTCGATGGAGCAATGGGTGGCGGCTAATCCGCCGTTGGCGGGGGCTGACTATGTGCATTTTACGCCGCTGGGTTCGCAGAAAATCGGGGATATGTTGTTCGATGCCATAAAGTCGGCATACGATTACTACCTTTACCGTCAGGAGAACGGGTCGGACTATGTGCCGTCTGCCCCGGGCACAGCAGATAGCATTCCTGAAAGCATAATGTAAGGCACAATATATAAGAAAGGCCGCTCTTTATCGGGCGGCCTTTCTTGTGTGTATCAGCGGTATATCTTTATCTTCTGTCCAATCTGAAGCATATCGGAGCGCAGGTGGTTCCACTTTTTGAGCTGCGCCACGGTTACATTGTTCCTCATGGCGATATGGCCGAGGGTGTCGCCCGCCTTGACTTTATAAATCTTCGCGCTGTTTTCTGCCGCCCTCGCTTTGGCTATCATCTCCTGCCTGCGCTTTTCGGCGGCCATGATAGAGTCCTGTTCCGCCTTTGCAGCGGCAGTCAGGGAGTCCGCACACATTGAGAAGCGGGCGGTAAGCGTTTCCGGAAGATAAATGTCGAATGTCGGTTTCAGATATTTTGCGGTCGGCCTTATGGCCGGGTTGTACATAAGGAAACTGTCTCGGCACAAGCCTACCGATTCGCATACAGCACTGATTTTCAGCGGTATCTCCAATGATATGCGTTCCGTGTGCAGTGTCGGCTGTGCGGTGCATTCTCCTTTGCCGCATAGGCCGGCCGTCTGCATCAGGGCTACCATGCGTGTCACTATGTCTACATTCTCCACCATCCTGCGGCTGTATATCTCCCATACGGAACATGGCTTTCCCCCGTTTCTTGCGATGGCATCGTTCAGTTCCGCCGGGGAGTTGGCAAAAGCCAGGATCGTGTACCAGAAATCGCCGTCGTATTCGAGGTAAAGGTCTGAGAGGTACTCTATTGCGGCAACTGACGATTTCATTGGGTCAAAACGTTCGTCATAGCCGTCAGCATCGGCCCTCAGGCCGTAATGGCGGGCTACCGGGAGGGTCAGTCCCCACACTCCGGCGTTGTATTCAGAGGTGTATCCCCTGTCAAGAGTGGTCATCGCGAAGGGGAGAAACGCATACTCTTCCGGTAGTCCGTATGATTTCAACGCATGGGCTATGGTGTCGTGCTGGTTGGCCATGAAGTCTCCAAGCGCATCGTTCCACGGGATGAGTCTGCTCATGTCTGTTGCTGCGTAGTCGGTAATCTCTGCCGGGCGGACATCAGTGACGGCATTCCCCGCCTTGTGCCGTTTGCCCGGCCTTTCATCGGCGGCGTTCGTCCCAGTGGCAATGCACGCAGCGGTTAATATGGTTAAATATAGTTTCCAGTACATGGTGTAACTCTTTTTTATTGTTGTTTTATATCGCGTTTGGGATTTCTTGGAAACCATCCTTTCTCTACCCGTTTGACTTGTTCTTCTACTTCATGGATGCTCCAGAACGAGGAGAAGGAGACGACCGCCAGAAGTGACTGCGCCAACACGTTGTCTGCTAAGAGCGAGAAGACGAGCATGATTAGCCCGAGCGCGAGAAAGATGTATTTGCATTTTGCGCCTATGTAGTATTCTCCCTTAATCACCAGCGGGTGGAAAAGCCCTATTGTGGCGAATGTGGCAGCTCCGATTATCAGTCCTGTAATATTGTGGGTTTCAATGAATTCCATGTTTGATGTACAGATATTATGGAGATATTGCGATTGCAGTTGCAAAGATAGCGAAAACCGATTGCAGAACAATCATGTTTGCTGGAATTGTTCTATGGGTGATTATGTCTTGTGCGATGGCACAAAGATAGCGAAAGTCGAGTGCAGAGACAAATGAGAACTTGTTCTCAATCTAGTTATGCCGAGACGCATCCTATCTTCTACAAAGATAGCGAAAGGTGAGCGGAATGGCAAACTTGAGAGGTGGGTGTGGCGGAGGGCATGATGGGTGTATTCTTGTGCAGAGAAATGAAAATAGGGTGTAACTCATTGAGCTACACCCTATTTTACTATTGATGGTTATCGTCGTTTACCGATACTTATTTCACTTCCTCAAATATAATATACAATGAATATCAGCTATTTATAGTTTTATGGTACAAATAAGGGTATTTTAATAAGCAATTTCTAGAAATCACAATGGAAAACCTAGCTTCATGTATGTCAAAGAAAGATTTATATTTATTTAACTGTCGCAATTTTGCCCGATTTTCTTTATCACTTGTTAGCCGTTTTTG